>NZ_JABBWX010000016.1:0-200322 GCF_014161375.1 Microbispora sp. H10830 | reverse complement strand
CCCGGAAGTTAAGCCTGTCAGCGCCGATGGTACTGCACCGGGGACGGTGTGGGAGAGTAGGACACCGCCGGACAATCTTTGTGGAGGGCCACCCTGTTTGGGGTGGCCTTTCCGCATTTCCCGGGGGATCCCCCCCGTCCCCCCGGTGCCCCGCGCCGGATCGTGCGGGTGTCGCGGACAGCATGTGCTGGCGCGTGTGGGTGTGTTGGTGGTGTGGGTGCCCCGGCTGTGGTTGGCCGGGGCTTTCGCATGTCCAGGGGTTGGTTGCGGGCCGGCGCCGATCCGGAACGCCGTCGGAATGCGGTTGGGATTGTGCTGCGGGGCCGCACTCCGGCAGCGCAAACAGCCCGGGGGAGCCGACCTGGCCGGGGCGCGAGCAGCGGCCCGGGAGGAGCGGAGCGGGCGGGAGGACCGCAGCGAAGGCCCAGCGGAGCGGGCTTCGCGAGGACCGGACCTTCCGACCGGCGCAGTGACGTCCCAACCTCACCGGCCCCAACCTCACCGACCCCAACCCCACCCCACCGACCCCAACCCCGCCGCCAACCGCAACCCCACCAACCCCACCGCCACCACGCCCACCGCGACACGTCGTCAACTGATGCGGCGACATCCCACCCGATGCCCGTGCGTGGACCACCCCGTGCTCGCATCACCCGCACCGCGTACCACCTCGTGAAGGGGTGGCTACGAGTTCCCGTACGCTGAGGGTCGTGGAATATCGAGCCGTCGAGCAAGCGATCATGGCACGGGGAGTGGAGTGGGATTTCAGCCCCACTCTTGACCGGATCACCGCGCTGATGGAGATCCTCGGCGACCCCCAGCACTCGTACAAGGTCGTTCATATCGCGGGCACCAACGGGAAGACGAGCACCGCGCGCATGGTCGAGGCTCTGCTGCGCGAGCGTAACCTGCGGGTGGGCCGCTACACGAGCCCTCATCTGCAGTCGATGCGCGAGCGCATCTCGATCGACGGCGAGCCCTTGTCGGAGGAGCGGTTCGTCGAGGTGTACCAGGACATCGCCCCCTACCTCGAGATGATCGACGCGAGGGTGGGCAAGCTGAGTTTCTTCGAGGTGCTGACGGCGATGGCGTTCGCCGCGTTCGCGGACGCTCCCGTGGACGTCGCCGTGGTCGAGACCGGCATGGGTGGCACCTGGGACGCGACGAACGTCGCCGACGGAACGGTTGCCGTCATCACGCCCATTTCGCTCGATCACACCGACTACCTCGGTCCGGACATCGCGACGATCGCCGGTGAGAAGGCCGGCATCATCAAGCCGAAGGCGATGGCCATGCTGGCACAGCAGGCGCTGCCTGCTGCCGAGGTGCTGATGCGGCGCGCGGCCGAGGTCGGTGCGGTGGTCGCCCGCGAGGGGCTGGAGTTCGGGGTGCTGCATCGCGAGCTCGCCATGGGCGGCCAGATGCTGCAGCTCAGGGGCTTGAAAGGCGTGTACGAGGACGTGTTCCTGCCGTTGTACGGCGCGCACCAGGCGGGCAACGCCGCAGGCGCCCTGGCCGCCGTGGAGGCGCTGACGGCCGGCGACGACCCGTTGGGCGAGGAGGTCGTACGGCAGGCCTTCGCCCAGGTGAGCAGCCCCGGGCGGCTGGAGATCGTACGGCGGGGCCCGACCGTCCTGATCGACGCGGCGCACAATCCCGCGGGCATGGAGGCCACGGTCGAGGCCCTGACCGAGGCGTTCGGGTTCACCCGGCTCGTCGCCGTGGTGGCCGTGATGGCGGACAAGGACGTGGACACGATTTTGGACCTGCTGGAACCGGTGGCCGAGGAGATCGTGGTCACCCGCAACTCCTCTCCTCGCTCGCTGAGCCCGGACGACCTCGCGGCCCGGGCGGAGGCCGTGTTCGGCCAGGATCGCGTCCACATCGAGGACCGGCTCGACGACGCCATCGACAGGGGCGTCGCGCTGGCCGACCAGGGCGACGAGTTGGGCTCCGGCGTCCTCATCACCGGTTCGGTCGTGACCGCGGGGGACGCGCGCATCCTCTTCAAGGCCGCCAAGTGAACAGCGTCGTGTTCGAGGTGACCCCCGGCATGCGCCGGCTCTGCGCGACCGTCCTCGGGATGCAGGCGATCGTCGTCGCGCTCATCAGCCCGGTCGCGATCACCATCAACCACGTGTCCACGCCGCTCGCGCTGACCGTCGGACTCGGCCTGGCCGTCCTGTGCGTGATCGTCGCCGGCATGCTGAAGCGCCCGTACGCGTACATTGCGGGCACTGTGCTTGAAATCCTGACAATCGCCACAGGATTCCTGGTCCCGGTCATGTTCTTCCTCGGGGTGATCTTCGCCGCCCTGTGGATAACGGCCATCTTCGTCGCTCGCCGTGTCGAAGGGACGACGAAGCGCTAAAGTCGGCAACCATGGCCGTCCCTCCCGTACCGCAGGCACGGACCGCCGTGCCGGTCCGTGCCGTGCGCGTCCCTCTGCTGGTCGACGTCGTCATCGGGCTGCTCACCCTGGTGGCCCTTCCGCTCGCGCTCGTCGCCATCCCGAACACGATCTCCGTCGTGGCGGCGCTGCTGCCGCCGGGCGTGTCGCAGGTCGACATGATCCGCGCACACGGCCTGGCGCTGCCCGCCATGCTGGTGACCGTGCCGCTCGCCGCGGTCGCGGTGCGCAGGTTCCGCGCGGCGCCGATCCTCGTGGCGGGGCTCACGCTGCTCGCCCTCGCCGACGTCGCCGGGGGGTACACCGACACCGTCGCGCTCGTCGGCGTGCTGCGGGTGCTCCACGGGATCGGCGCGGGCATGCTCGTGCCGGCCACTCTGGTCGCGGTCGCCGAGCGTCCCCGGCACCGGGTGCTGCTGCCGATCTGGGCGGGCGCGCTCGCCGCCTCGCTGCTGTCGGCCCAGGCCCTCGCCCTGTGGGCGATCCGCGACGTGTCCTCCTGGCAGGTCACCCTCCAGCCGTATCCGCTGCTCACCGGGGTGGCGCTGGCCCTCGCCGCGGCATACCTGGTGCTGTGGATGATCTCCGGCGACGGCGGGACGCGGGCCGAGGGGGAGATCCTGCCCGCGGGCCGGCCGACGTCGGCGGAGCGCGGGCGGCTCGCGCTGGCCATCGTGCCCGCCGCGGCCATCGCGGTGCTGGGCGTCGGGATCACCTTCGACTGGCCGCCGCGCCTGGTCGTCGTCGCCGCGGCGGTCGTGGTGGTGGCGATGCTGGCCCTCGCGGCGCTCGGCACGTTCGAGGGGCCCGGCGGCCGTACGCTCGCCTTCGTCAACGTCGCGGTGGGGCTGGTGGTGCTGCCGACCGCCGCGCAGATGACCTACATCGAGCTCGGCGGCCCTCTGGGCGGTCCCGGCCTCAAGGGCCTGTGGGTGCCGTTCCTGGTGGCCGCGGTGACCGCGCTCGTGGGCGCCGTCCTCACGGGGCGGGCGCCCGAGGCGCTCGCGGCCCGGATGACGGTCCTCGGTCTCGCGGCCGTCGTCGCGGGGCTGGCCGCGATCAGGCTGCTGGTCCCGGCGCCGTCGGGCACGCCGCTGGTGGTGCCGTTCGTCCTGCTGGCCGCCGGGTCGGCGGTGGCGCTGGTCGGCGCGTTCCGCACGGCGGGCCTCGGATCGGCGATGCTGGGGCTGTCGCTGTGCTTCCCGGCCGTGCTCGCGGGCTTCCTGCTCGGCACCGGCATCCAGGTGAACCGGCTGCGCGACGCCGCGGAGACCGCGCAGGGCGACGGGAACGCCCTGGTCGACGGGTTCATCGACGCGCTGCACATATGGGCGCTCGTCGGTGGGTTCGTCGTGGTCGGAGTGATCGTGCTTTCCTCCGTCCTGACCCGGCGGGCCGCCGCCGCGTCGGCGGACGGTGAGGTGGTGATCCCCGCGCCGACCCCCTCGCCGGAGGAGGACGACATCATCCCCAGGGACGCCGGCCCCGCACAGTGACACCGCGCCGCACAGTGACACTGCGCCGCACAGTGACACTGCGCCGCACATCGACACCGCCGCACATAGCGCCGCGCACAGGGACGCCGTCCCGGACGCTCCGCTCCGGCAGTCACAGATCGGCCGCAGCAGATCCGCCGGCGCAGACCCGTCGACGCCGGACTCGTCCGATCGGAGCGGCGTTCCCGGACCGGTAAGCTGCCGTTGCGTCGGAGCTTCCCAGCTGAAGCTCGCCAGGCGCTGACGAGTGGGCCCGCGATCCGCCGGGCCACCGTGTACGGCGAGTCAAACGACCTTAGGAGAAAAGACCGTGTCCGAGCGTACGCTTGTCCTGATCAAGCCCGACGGGGTCCGTCGCGGCCTCATCGGGGACGTCATCGGCCGCATCGAGCGCAAGGGCCTCAAGATCGTGGCGATGGACCTGCGCACGCTCGACGCCGAGACGGCCAAGGCCCACTACGCCGAGCACTCCGAGCGCCCGTTCTTCGGCGAGCTGGTGGAGTTCATCACCGGCGGCCCGCTGGTCGCGATGGTGCTCGAGGGCCCCCGGGCCGTCGAGGCGTTCCGCGCCCTGGCCGGCCTGACCGACCCGGTGAAGTCCGCGCCCGGCACCATCCGCGGCGACCACGCCCTGGAGATCGGCGAGAACGTCGTCCACGGTTCCGATTCGCCGGAGTCCGCCGCCCGGGAAATCAAGATTTTCTTTCCGGACCGTTTCTAGTCCTTGCCACACGAGAGGCCCCGGTTTAAACCGGGGCCTCTCGTGTTTTTCCAGGTGGTGACCGAGCTTAGGTCGGGGGACAGCGGTTTTTCCGGGGGCTTGAGAGCTCGATGTGCCCAGTCATGAGCACGTGCCGTTACGATTCGAATGCGATGCGTCATCCCGCACTCCCGCTGAACCCGGTAACCGCTAACCACCTGAAGGAAGGCTTCCTTCCGCATGGGCAGCAAGCTGACATTCCTGGGCCGTGACATGGCTGTCGACCTTGGCACGGCGAACACTCTCGTCTACGTCCGAGGGCGCGGCATCGTCCTGAACGAGCCGTCCGTCGTCGCCATCAACGTCACGACAGGAAAGATCGTGGCAGTTGGGATAGAAGCGAAGCGGATGATCGGGCGGACGCCCGGAAACATCGTCGCGATCCGTCCCCTGAGGGACGGTGTCATCGCGGATTTCGATGTGACCGAGCGAATGCTGCGGTACTTCATCCAGAAGATCCACAAACGGCGGCACTTCGTGCGTCCGCGCATCATCGTGGCCGTGCCGAGTGGCATCACCGCTGTGGAGCAACGCGCTGTGAAGGAAGCGGGCTACCAGGCCGGGGCCCGCCGTGTGTACATCATCGAGGAACCGATGGCGGCCGCGATCGGAGCCGGCCTGCCGGTCCACGAGCCGACCGGGAACATGGTCGTCGACATCGGCGGCGGCACCACCGAGGTGGCCATCATCTCGATGGGCGGCATCGTGACCAGCCAGTCGATCCGCGTCGGGGGCGACGAACTCGACCAGGCGGTCATCGCCTTCACCAAGAAGGAGTACTCGCTGATGCTGGGCGAGCGCACGGCGGAGGAGGTCAAGATCGCCGTCGGGTCCGCCTGCGTCACGGGCGAGGACTTCCACGCCGAGGTGCGCGGCCGCGACCTGGTCAGCGGTCTGCCGAAGACCGTGGTCATCAGCGCCGAGGAGATCCGCAGGTCGATCGCCGAGCCGGTCAACGCGATCGTCGACGCGGTGAAGTCGACGCTGGACAAGTGCCCGCCGGAGCTCTCCGGTGACCTCATGGACCGGGGGATCGCCGTGACCGGTGGCGGCGCCCTGTTGCGCGGCATGGTCGACCGGTTGCGCGAGGAGACCGGCATGCCGGTCCACCTGGCCGAGAACGCGCTCGACTCGGTCGCGCTCGGCTCCGGGCGGTGCGTGGAGGACTTTGAAGCCCTCCAGCAGGTGCTCGTGCCGGAGCCCCGCAACTAAGGAGCGTCATGAGAGACACCCGCCGCGCCCGTCTCATGCTCGGACTCCTCCTCGCCGTGGCGCTGATCCTCATCACGGTGGATCACCGGGCCGGGAACAACCGCGTCCTCGGCCCGGTGCGCGACTTCGCCGGCGCCGTGTTCGGGAAAGTCGAGCGCGTCGGCGCCGCCGTCACGCGGCCGATCACCGGATTTGTCGGCATGCTGCGTGACGCGCCCTCCGCGCAGCGCGCCATCGCCGACCTGCGCAAGGAGAACGCGCGGCTACGGGACGAGGTGTCGGCGCAGCGGCTCGACAAGGGGCGGGCCGAGAAGCTGGACCACATGCTCGGGCTGGCGGGGCTCGGCCGCTACCGCATCGTGCCGGCCCAGGTCGTCGCGCGGCGTACGGTGGCAGGTTTCGAGGACACGGTCGAGATCGACGCCGGCACCGGCGACGGGATCCGGCCCGACATGACGGTGCTCAGCGATGCCGGGCTGGTCGGCCGCGTCGTCCAGACAGGCCCGGCCGGCTCGACGGTGGCCCTGCTGACCGACCCGGCCCTGTCGGCCGGGGCCAGGCTGGAGGGTGGCAACGAGCTCGGCGTCGTGAGCGGCCTCGGCGAGGCGGGCGGAGGCGGCAACCTCGTCAGGTTCCGCCTGCTCGACTCCACCGTGCCGATCGGCGTGGGCCGCCGGATCGTCTCGTTCGGTTCTCAGCAGAGCAAGCCGTACGTGCCGGGGGTGCCGATCGGCGTGGTCGAGCGGGTGGACAACACGCCGGGTGAGGTGACCAGGACGGCCTACGCGCGGCCCTTCACCGACTTCTCCTCGCTGGACGTCGTCGGCGTGGTGGTCGCGGCGCCGAAGCGTGACCCGCGCGACGCGGTGCTGCCGCCGAAGCCGCCACCGCCGAAGCCGCCGCGTGAGGACCAGCGGCGCGGCGGCGACGGCCGCGGACAGGGGCGCGCCTCGCTGGAGGCCGAGTGGGGGCTCGGCGACCGGGGCCGCGGCGCGGGCGACGAGTCACGGGCCACGACCGAGCGGCAGACGCGCGAGGCCCGGCCCGAGGCCGCGCGGGAGCGGCGCGGCCGGCACGGCACGCAGGCCGTGGACGGGGAGCAGTACGCCCAAGAGCAGTACACCCAGGAGCAGTACGCCCAGGAACAGCACGCCCAGGGGCCGCCCGCCGCCCGTGAACGGCCCGCCGCCGGCGAGCCGCGCAACGCGCCTCGGCAGCACGACGGCGCCGCGGCGGACGACGGCCGCGGTGGGAGGAACTGACCGATGGCCCGCAACCTCCTCGCCGCGTTGCTGCTCTTCGTCGCTCTGGTGCTCCAGGTCAGCGTGGTCAACCGGCTGTTGTTCTCCTGGGCGCCCGACCTGGTGCTGTTGACGGTCGCCGCGCTCGCCACCAGGCGCGGGCCCGTGCCGGGTGCGGTGATCGGCTTCTGCGGAGGGCTCGCCTACGACCTGCTGCCCCCCTCCAACCACACCCTGGGCCAGTACGCGCTGGTGCTGTGCGCCCTCGGCTACGCGGCCGGGCGTGTGGGAGAGCGGGTGCCGCTGCCCGCGGTGGCGGCGTGCGCCGTGGTCGCGCCCGGCATGCTGGCGGGTCTGGGCGCGCTGATCGGCGCCCCGGGGGTCACCTGGCCGGTGCTGGCCACGGCATGGCCCCGGGCCGCGATCTGCAATCTCGTGGCCGCTCCGCTGGTGCTCTGGGCGGTCAAGGTCACGCACGGCGGCCACCGCAGGCGCGCAGGTGGTGGCGAGCTCGTGCCGAGCTGGAGACGGGGGACGGCATGACACGTTTGCGCGGACGCCTGCTCGTCCTGCAGGTGCTGGTCATCGCCATGATCGTGGTGCTTGTCGTCCGGCTGTGGCAGGTCCAGGTGGTGCAGGGGTCGCGGTTCGTCACGGTCGCGACGGAGACGCGCACCCGCGAGGTGCGGGTCCCCGCCCTGCGAGGGGCGATCCTCGACTCCTCCGGGCGCCCGCTCGTGCGCAACCGCACGACGCTGGTGGTCTCCGTGGACCGCGGCCGGCTGGAGCGGATGCCGGACGGCGGCGACGCCGTCCTGCGCCGGCTGTCCACCGTGCTGAAGGTGCCGCTGTCGAAGCTGAAGCAGGAGATCCGGGCGTGCGGCCCCGGCATCAGCCGCCCGTGCTGGCCCGGCTCGCCGTACACGCCGATCCCGGTCGCCAACAACGTCAACCCGCGGGCGGCGCTGCAGATCCTGGAACGCCAGGAGGACTTCCCCGGCGTCACAGCCGACATCCAGGCGATCCGCGACTATCCCAACGGCAAGGACGCCGCCCAGCTCCTCGGCTACCTGCAGCCGGTGACGCAGAGCGAGCTGGAAAAGCGCGAGGGTCTCAAGGCCAACTACTCGGGCGTCGACCTCACCGGCCGCGACGGACTGGAGCGCACCTACGACTCCGCCCTGCGCGGCACGCCCGGCCTGCGCAACGTCCAGGTCGATCGGATGGGCAAGGTCATCACGGTCAACCAGCAGTCCGACGCGGTCCCCGGCGACATCCTGGTGACCAGCATCGACGCCAACGTGCAGCGCGTCGTCGAGAAGTCGCTCGACCAGGCCATGCGGGAGGTGCCGAACTCGGACGGCGCCGCCGGCGTGGTGCTCGACGTCAAGACCGGCCGCGTGATCGCGATGGCCAGCCGGCCGACGTACGACCCCAGGGTCTGGACGGGAGGCATCGCGGAGAAGGACTATCGGCGGCTGCTGTCGGACAAGTCGGGCAAGCCGCTGGTGTCCCGGGCGATCGCCGGCGAGTACGCCCCGGGTTCGACCTTCAAGATCAGCTCGGCGTCGGCGATGGTCGCCGACGGAGAGCCCCTGCACGGCACCTACCAGTGCCCGAGTTCCTACAACGTCGAGGGCCGGTCCTACCCGAACGCGGGCGGCATGAGCCTGGGCGCGATCTCGTTGCACGAGGCGCTGGTCAAGTCGTGCGACACCGTGTTCTACAAGGCCGGGTACGAGGAATGGCTGCGCGACGGCGGCAAGACGCCCAAGGCCAAGGTCAAGGAGCCGATGCCGACCATGGCCAAGGCCTACGGCTTCGGCAAGCGCACCGGCGTCGACCTGCCCGGCGAGTCCGCGGGCCGCATTCCGACCCGGGCATGGAAGCTCGACCTGTACAACTCCACCAAGTCGGAGATGTGCAAGCGGGCCAAGATCGGCTACCCGGATATGAAGGACCAGAGCCGGGCCGCGTTCGCCAAGCGCCTGGCCAACGAGAACTGCCTGGAGGGCATGATCTTCCACGCCTACGAGGCGGTCAACCTCTCGATCGGCCAGGGCGACGTCCTGGTCACCCCCCTCCAGCTCGCTCGGGCGTACGCGGCGCTGCTGGGCGACGGCAACGTGCGCAGCCCGCGTGTCGGCTGGGCGCTGATGCGTCCGGACGGCACCCTTAAGCAGGAGATCCCGGTCCCGATCGTGGGGCACCTGCCGGTCAACGACGAGACCCGCACCTACATCCGCAAGGCGCTCAGCGAGGTGCCCTCGGACGGCACGGCCGCGGGCGCGTTCCGCGGGTTCCCGATGAACATCGTCAAGGTCGGCGGCAAGACCGGTACGGCGGAGGTCTACGGCAAGGAGGACACGTCGTGGTTCGCGTCCTTCGCGCCCGCGGACAATCCGCGGCTGGTCACCGTGGTCATGGTGGCGCAGGGCGGCTTCGGCGCCTCGACCGCCGCGCCCGCCGTGCGGCGCATCTGGGAGGGGATCTTCGGCCTCGGCAAGGGGGACGACGGCAAGCCGCTCAAGCCGGCGCTTCCGGACGGCAAACCGGTGACGCGGCTGCCGGCCATCAGCCGCGAAACGCAGTGAGGCGGACCTGCCATGACT
Organism: Microbispora sp. H10830; assembly: GCF_014161375.1. Classification (NCBI taxonomy): domain Bacteria; kingdom Bacillati; phylum Actinomycetota; class Actinomycetes; order Streptosporangiales; family Streptosporangiaceae; genus Microbispora; species Microbispora sp. H10830. The sequence goes on along the minus strand of NZ_JABBWX010000016.1, from coordinate 190,591 downwards.
GAAGCCATCGGGGTACGGCGGAGGTCGTTCGCGAGCCGCGTGGTCGGCCGGGGATCGGTCGTCTGGCGGATGGACTGGCTGCTGTTCGGCGCGGTGGTCGCGCTCAGCGCGGTCGGCACGCTGCTGGTGTGGTCGGCCACCCGGACGTGGTCGTCGATCGAGCCGACGGGCATGGCCAAGAAGCACGTGCTCAACCTGCTCATCGGCCTGGCCCTCTACAGCGCGGTCGCGGTCACCGACTACCGCTGGCTGCGCACGTACGCGCCGGTCCTGTACGGCATCGCCGTCGTCGGGCTGATCCTGGTCATCAGCCCGATGGGATCGACGATCAACGGCCACCACTCGTGGATCCTGCTGGGCGGGGGCTTCGCCCTGCAGCCGGCCGAGCTGATGAAGCCGGCGCTGGTGGTGATGCTGGCGCGGCTGCTGGCACCGACGTCCGAGAAGGGGAAGAAGAAGGACCGGCCGAGGGCCTCCGGTCTCGCGCTGTCCGTCGCGGCGGCGGGCGCGGCGGCGGCGCTGGTCATGCTGCAGCCCGACCTCGGCACCACGATGGTGCTGATGGCGACGACCGGCGCGATGATCGTCTTCGCCGGGATACGCAAGCGCTGGGTGGGGGCCGGGGTGCTGCTCGCGGCCCTCGCGGCGATGGCGGTGTGGTCGCTGGGGCTGCTCAAGCCCTACCAGGTGGCCCGGTTCACCGCGCTCATCGATCCGTCGAGCGACCCGCGCGGCGTGGGCTACAACAGCACGCAGGCGCTGGTGGCGATCGGGTCGGGAGAGGTGTTCGGCAAGGGCCTGTTCCACGGCGGCCAGACCACGGGACGCTTCGTGCCCGAGCAGCACACCGACTTCATCTTCACCGTCGCGGGCGAGGAGCTCGGCTTCGTCGGGTCGGTCACCGTGGTGGCCCTGCTCGGCGTGGTGCTGCTGCGCGGCGTGCGGATCGCCCGGATGTGCGGCGACCGGTTCAGTGGGCTCGTCTCCGGCGGCATCATCGCGTGGCTCGCCTTCCAGACGCTCGTGAACGTCGGCATGACCATCGGCATCATGCCGATCACCGGCGTGCCGCTGCCGTTCGTCTCCTACGGCGGCACGGCGACGTTCGCGAACATGACGGCGGTGGCCATCCTGCAGGCGATCCACCTCAGGTCGCGGCCCGTGTGACCTGTGCCGCCCCCATGAGAGCCGTCCGCAGGGTGGCGGACCCCGGCTCTCACTGGTGTCCGCTCCACGCGGCGAACATCATGGGAACAGAACAGGTTCGGGGGTTGAACGAACCATTACGGAGGAACCGTGACTCCGGACGACGAGGTGCGGGAGCGCGAGCGCGCCCTTGACCTGCTGCGCAGGGCCTTCCCCGACTACCGGATCGTGTACGGCGGCGGACGATGGGCCGCCGCGGCCGCGGGCGACCCGCCGACGGTGTGGTTCGCCCAGACGCCGGCCAGCCTGTGCGGTCAGCTGTTCACAGCCCAGTTGCGCCGCGGCGGGACGGTCGTTCCTCTCCGGCTGGAGGAGAGCGACTCGCAGTGCGCGAGGTGACCGGTTCGTGACATGCAGGGCGTTAGCGTGCGGGTGTCACCACTGGGAGAGCCGATGACGACACCCTCACGCGGCGGGGACCGGTCCGCCATCCAGATCGCCGGCGGCATCCGCGAGCGCACCCTCGCCGCTCTCGGAGAGCCGCCGACGACCGCGGTCTTCCATCAGATCGCCGACGAGATCCACCTCTGCTGCCCGCAGCTGACTCGTTTCAAGTGCCTGCGCCTGGCGTACGGGTGGACGGTCGAGGAGGCGATCGAGCGCTTCCACACGATGTGCGACCGCGAGCAGATCAAGCGCAGGGGGCTGAGCGAGCGGTCCTGGCGGGAGTGGGAGGCCGGGGCCCGGCCCGACCGCGACTACACCGACCTGCTGTGCCGCCTGTTCGAGACGGGCCCGGTGCAGCTCGGGTTCGCCCGGGACTACACGCCCCCGGAGATGCGCCGCCCCGCGGCGTGGCGGCGCCCCGCCGCGCCCGACCTGATCAGCGCCGCCGCACAGGAGGCGAGCGAGCACGCCGAGCGGGTCGAGACGAGCGAGATCGGCGACAGCACGCTGGAACGGCTGCGCACGCAGGTGATCTGGCTGTCCCGGCGGTATGTCTGGGAGGCGCCGCTGCCGCTGTTCGTGGAGATGCGGGCGCTGCAGGAGCAGACCCGCCGGGCCCTGGAGCGGCACGTCCACCCGGGCCAGGCCGGTGAGCTGTACTTCCTGGCGGGAACGCTGTGCGGGCTGATGGCCAACGCGAGCATGGACATGGGCCGGCGCGTGCCCGCCGACACCCTCGCCCGCGCGGCGTGGACGTACGGCAGGATCGCCGGCCACCGGTCGCTCATGGGCTGGGCCCGCGGCATGCAGGCGTCGGTCGCGCTGTGGGACCGGCGGTATGAGGACGCGGCGGGCTACGCCGAGGACGGCCTCACGCAGCTGCCGCGGGGTCAGGGCGGCGCGCGGCTGCACATGCTGCGCGCGCGGGCGGGGGCGATGCTGGGCTGGACTCGCGAGGCCGAAGACGACCTGCTCAAGGCGGCGGACGCCCGCGAGTCGGGCGCCGGGGACGAACTGCACGACGGGTTCGCCGGGGAGTTCTCCTTCCGGCCCGCCAAGCACGCCTACTACACGGCGGTCACGCACCTGCACCTCGGCCAGCCCGTCCGGGCGATCGAGCAGGCCCGCACCGCACTCGACCTGTACGAGCGGGAGGACCGGCAGAACAGGTCGTACGGCTGTGAGGCGATGGCCGGGGCCCACCTCGCGGTCGCGCACCTGATGGAGGACGACCCGGGCGGGGCCGAGCAGGCCCTGACCCCGTTGCTGGCCCTGCCGCCCGAGCGCAGGATCGACAGTCTCGCCGAGACCCTGCAATCCACCCGGACGATGGTGCGCGGCGCTCTCGCCGAGCGGCTGGAGTCGTTCTGCGCGACCGGCCTGCCGCAGTCGGCCGCCCGGGCGCTGCCCGAGGCACTGTCCGAAGCAGTGCCCGAGGCACCGCGCAGTGAGGGGGACATGCGATGAGCGAGCGGAGCGAGCGAATCAACAGACACAGCGCCTTTCGCGCATGCGACTCCGAGCCGCTGGGCGAGGAGGTGGCATGAGCATTTCCACCGTCGCCGGCACCCCGCCCGCGCTCGCCGAGGCGTGCCGCCAGGCGGGGCTGAGCGCCGACGGCGCCCGGCTGCTGCGCAGTTTCGCCAACACGGTGTACCACCTGCCGGGGGAGGGGGTCGTCGTCCGCCTCGCGGAGGCCGGCACCCCCGGCAAGTACGACCGCCTGGTCACCTCGCTCAAGGTCACCCGCTGGCTGCACGAGCAGGGCTTCCCCGTCACGCTGCCGCTCGACGTGCGCCAGCCGCTGGCCGTCGAGGGCTGCCTGGCGACCTTCTGGCACTACGAGGACGGCGCGGACGACGGCGACCCGGTTCCGCTCGGCCTGCTGCTGCGGTGGCTGCACTCCCTGCCGCCGGTCCCGTTCGCGCTGCCGACCTACGACCCCTTCGGCCGCGTGCGGCGGGCCGTACGGGCCAGTCTCGTGCTGGACGGCGAGGAGCGGGAGTGGCTGCTGGGCCGGTGCGCGGCGCTGGAGGAGGCGTACTACGAGCGGGTCGAGTTCGTCCTGCCGTACGGGCTGGTCCACGGGGACGCGCACCGGGGCAACCTGATCCGCACCGCGGACCGGATCCTGCTGTGCGACTGGGACTCGGCCAGCGCGGGGCCGCGCGAGATCGACCTGGTGCCCACCCTGCAGGGCGCCAGGTTCGGGCTGTCGGACGCGCAGCGCGACGGCTTCGCCCACGCGTACGGGTGCGACATCAGGGACTGGCCGGGCTATCCGGTGCTCCGCGACATCAGGGAGCTGCAGACGCTGACGGCCGTGCTGCGTATCGGGCACCGGGACGTCGCGGCGCACGTAGAACTGCGCCACCGCCTGGCCTCGCTGCGCGCGGGCGACGACCGGATCTGGCACCCCTTCTGAGGACGGAAGATCCGCAGGGGCCACTCCCCGGAGCCGATACCCTGGATGCATGTCTGTCGAGTCGTTGTTTCCCCGCCTGGAGCCGCTGCTGCCCAAGGTGCAGAAGCCGATCCAGTACGTCGGGGGCGAGCTGAACTCGACGGTCAAGGACTGGGACGAGGCGACCGTCCGGTGGGCTCTGATGTACCCGGACGCCTACGAGGTCGGCCTGCCCAACCAGGGGGTGCAGATCCTCTACGAGATCCTCAACGAGCTGCCCGAGACACTGGCGGAGCGCACCTACGCGGTGTGGCCCGACCTCGAGGCGCTCATGCGATCCGAGGGCGTCCCGCAGTTCACCGTGGACGGGCACCGGCCGGTTCGCGCGTTCGACGTCCTCGGGGTGTCGTTCGCGACCGAACTCGGCTACACGAACCTCCTCACCGCGCTCGATCTGGCGGGGATCCCGCTGGAGGCGGCGGACCGCACCGACGAGGATCCGATCGTGCTGGCGGGCGGCCACGCCGCGTTCAACCCGGAGCCGATCGCCGACTTCCTCGACGCCGCCGTGCTCGGCGACGGCGAGCAGATCGCCATCGCGATCTCCGAGGTGCTGCGCGAGTGGAAGGCCGAGGGCTCGCCCGGCGGCCGCGACGAGCTGCTGCTGCGCCTCGCCTCCACGGGCGGGGTGTACGTCCCGAAGTTCTATGACGTCGAGTACCACCCGGACGGCCGCATCATGCGCGTCGTCCCCAACCGCGACGGCGTGCCGACGCGCGTGTTCAAGCACACGGTCATGGACCTCGACGAATGGCCGTACCCGAAGAAACCGCTGGTCCCGCTCGCCGAGACCGTGCACGAGCGGTTCAGCGTCGAGATCTTCCGGGGTTGCACCCGGGGCTGCCGCTTCTGCCAGGCGGGGATGATCACCCGTCCGGTCCGGGAGCGGTCGATCACCACGATCGGCGACATGGTCGAGGCGGGGATCAGGGAGTCCGGCTTCAGCGAGGTCGGGCTGCTGTCGCTGTCCAGCGCGGACCACTCCGAGATCGCCGATGTCACCAGGGGTCTCGCGGACCGCTACGAGGGCAGCCAGGTCGGTCTGTCCCTGCCGTCCACCAGGGTCGACGCGTTCAACATCGACCTGGCGAACGAGCTGTCCCGCAACGGCCGCCGTTCCGGTCTCACGTTCGCGCCGGAGGGCGGATCCGAGCGGATGCGCAAGGTGATCAACAAGATGGTCACCGAGGAGGACCTCATCCGCACGGTCACCACCGCCTACTCCAACGGCTGGCGGCAGGTGAAGCTCTACTTCATGTGCGGGCTCCCGACCGAGGAGGACGAGGACGTCCTCGGCATCGCCGACCTGGCCAAGAAGGTCATCAAGGCGGGCCGCGAGGCGACGGGCTCGCGCGACATCCGCTGCACCGTCTCCATCGGCGGGTTCGTGCCCAAGCCGCACACCCCGTTCCAGTGGGCCGCCCAGTGCGACCACGAGACGGTGGACCGCCGGCTGCGCACGCTGCGCGACGCCCTGCGCTCCGACAAGGAGTACGGCAGGGCCATCGGCTACCGCTACCACGACGGCAAGCCGTCGATCGTGGAGGGGCTGCTGTCGCGGGGCGACCGCCGGGTGGGCAGGGTCATCCGGGCCGTCTGGGAGGACGGCGGCCGTTTCGACGGCTGGAGTGAGCACTTCTCGTTCGAACGGTGGATGGCCGCGGCCGAGCGTGCCTTCGCCGACGAGCCGGTCGACGTGGACTGGTACACGACGCGCGATCGGGACGAGCACGAGGTGCTTCCCTGGGACCACCTCGACGCCGGCCTCGACCGCGAGTGGCTGTGGCAGGACTGGCAGGACGCGCTCAACACGGTCGAGGTCGAGGACTGCCGCTGGACGCCCTGCTACGACTGCGGTGTCTGCCCCACGATGGGGACGGAGATCCAGATCGGCCCGACGGGCAGGAAACTGCTGCCACTCACCGTGATCTGACGCTCACGGCCTATTCTGAAAGACGATCGACCGAAAGCGGAAGGACGACGGAACTCTGAAACCCGTTCCCGACGGGCCCGCGCCCGAACCCACCGTGCAGCGCCTTCGCGTGCGCTATGCCAAGCGGGGCCGCCTGCGCTTCACCAGCCACCGCGACATCTCCCGCGCCGTCGAAAGGGCGGTGCGGCGAGCCGGTATTCCGGTGGCCTACAGCGCCGGCTTCAGCCCCCACCCGAAGATCTCCTACGCCGGCGCCGCCCCCACGGGAGTGGCGAGCGAGGCCGAGTACCTCGAGATCGGAGTGAACCGGCCGTGCGACCCGCGGCGGGTCCGCGACGACCTCGACGCCTCGCTGCCGCCGGGACTGGACGTGCTCGATGTGGTGGAGGCGCGGGACGGGAACCTCGCCGACCGGCTGGAGGGCTCGATGTGGGAGCTGCGGCTCCCCGGGGCCGATCCGGCCGAGGCCGAGCGGGCGGTGAAGGAGTTCCTCGCGGCCGACCTGGTGGAGGTCGAACGTCTGACCAAGAAGGGAATGCGGCGGTTCGACGCCCGCCAGGCGGTGCGTTCGCTGGCCGTAGTGGAGGGGCCGGGAATTACGGCAGGTCAGGAGACCGTTCAACCGTGTGTCATACTTCGTATGGTTGTTCGGCACGAAACACCTGCCGTGCGGCCCGATGACGCGCTCATGGGTCTGCGTCTCGTGGCAGGCTTCGCGCCGCCGTCACCCGCAGCGGTGACCAGGCTGGCGCAGGGGCCGCTCGACGCGATGACCGGTGAGCCCGCCGACCCGTTCGCCTTCGACCGGGCAGGCGGAGACCGATAAGACTTGCCGCCGAGGCACCGACAGGAAGCCCGGCGGACCGCGAGAGACGAGAGCCTCCGCGCGGCGCGGCAACGTGCCCGGAGGCTGACGGGAGAGCGCCCGCATGCTCGACAACGAGCCCACTGACGGGGCTGTGAGCCTTGACGGTGACACGACAACAGAAGAACGCGGCCAGGCCGGGGAGGACACGGTTTCCTCCGGTCCGTCCGGCGTGTCCACGACCCCGCGCCGCCGGTCGGCGAGCCGCCCGGCCGGGCCCCCGCCCGAGCCGGACGACCTGCCGCCGCCGGTGACCACGGTGGCCGCGGCCAACAAGCCGAAGGCCGCGGAAAGCACCGAGCCGAAGGCTGCCGAAAGCGCCGAGCCGGAGGCTGCGGAGGGCGCTGCGCCGGAAGCGGCCGAGCCGACCGCGGTGACCCCCGCGCAGGAGGAGCCTGTCGCGAAGGAACGGCCCAAGCGCGTCACCCGCCGCCGCACCAAGACCGCCGAGGAGCCGATTGCCGAGGAGCCGCCGGCCGCCGGGGAGCAGGTGCCGGTCGCGGCGGAGACGGTGACGGCCACAGCGGAGCCGGTGCCGGCCGCGGACGACGAGCCGGCCGCGCCCACGCGGCGTCGCCGTACCCGCAAGAGGACCGACGAGACCGAGCCGTCCCCGCAGCCGGAGCAGGCCGAGGAGACGGTGCAGGCCGCGCAGGCAGCGCAGGCCGAGGAGCCCGTCGCCCCTAAGCGCCGCCGCCGCGCCCGCGCTGTAGAGCCGGAGCCGGAACGATCCAGGGCGATGAGCGCCGCCGAGGCGGAGGTCGCCGCCGCGCTGCGGCTCAACCTCCCCGACGAGGAGCCGCTGGACGACGAGCCGCTCGAAATCGAGGACGTCGACATTGAAGACGTCGAGGAGGACGGCGGGCGGCCGGACGTGGTGGCCGACCCCTTCGGTCTGTCCGCACGGCAGCCGTCCGTCCCCTCGGTGACCTTCCAGGCGCCGTCGGCGCTGTTCCAGCCGCTCTTCCAGGCCCCCGACCCGTTCGCGGTGCCCGTGCAGAGGCCCGCGTCGCCCGCGGCCGAGCCGGCGCCGGTGGAGGACGAGGAGGCGGAGGAGCCGGAGGAGACGGCCGAATCCGGCGAGGACGAGTCCGAGGGCGAGGGCGGCGCCCGCAGGCGGCGCCGCCGCCGGGGCGGACGCGGACGCGGTGCCCGCGCCAGGGACGCCGAGGACGGCGAGGAGCAGGACGGCGAGGGCGAGGAGCCGCAGGCCGCGTCGGCCGAGGAGGACGACCGCGAGCAGGCCGACGACGACTCCGAGGGCCAGGCCGGCACCCGCCGCCGTCGCCGCCGTCGCCGCCGGGGCACCGAGGAGGCCGAGCTGGCCCCCGACGACCCGCCGAACACCGTCGTCCGCATCCGGGCGCCCCGCGCCACCAGGTCCACCTCGGTGGACGAGGTCCAGGGCGTACGGGGATCGACCCGGCTGGAGGCCAAGAAGCAGCGCCGCCGTGAGGGCCGCGAGCTGGGCCGCCGCCGTCCCCCGATCATCACCGAGTCGGAGTTCCTGGCCCGGCGCGAGTCGGTCGAGCGAATCATGGTCGTGCGCCGCCAGGGCGGCCGCACCCAGATCGCGGTGCTCGAGGACGGCATCCTCGTCGAGCACTACGTCGACCGGGAGTCCAGCCAGTCGTACGTCGGCAACGTCTACCTCGGCAAGGTCCAGAACGTGCTGCCCTCGATGGAGGCGGCGTTCGTGGACATCGGCAAGGGCCGCAACGCCGTGCTGTACGCCGGCGAGGTGAACTTCGACACCGCGGGGCTGGAGGGCCAGCCCAAGCGGATCGAGGCGGCGCTGAAGTCCGGGCAGTCGGTGCTCGTCCAGGTCACCAAGGACCCGATCGGCCACAAGGGCGCCCGGCTGACCTCCCAGATCAGCCTCCCCGGCCGCTACCTGGTCTACGTGCCGGACGGCTCGATGACCGGGATCAGCCGCAAGCTGCCCGACAAGGAGCGGACCCGGCTCAAGCAGATCCTGCGCAAGGTCATGCCGGAGAACGCGGGCGTCATCGTGCGCACCGCCGCGGAGGGCGCCTCGGAGGAGGAGCTCAGCCGCGACGTCGCCCGGCTGTCGGCCCAGTGGGAGAACATCCAGCGCAAGGCCAAGTCGGCCAGCCCGCCGGAACTGCTGTCCGGCGAGCCCGACCTGACCGTCCGGGTGGTCCGCGACGTCTTCAATGAGGACTTCAGCTCCCTGGTCGTCGAGGGCGACGAGGCGTGGACGACGGTGGACGAGTACGTCCGCTACGTCGCCCCGCACCTGGCCGAGCGGCTGTCGAAGTGGGAGGAGGAGACCGACGCGTTCTCCGCCTACCGCATCGACGAGCAGATCGCCAAGGCGATGGAGCGCAAGGTGTGGCTGCCGTCCGGCGGCTCGCTGGTGATCGACAGGACCGAGGCGATGACGGTCGTCGACGTCAACACCGGCAAGTTCACCGGGCAGGGCGGCAACCTCGAGGAGACCGTCACCCGCAACAACCTGGAGGCGGCCGAGGAGATCGTCCGCCAGCTCAGGCTGCGGGACATCGGCGGCATCATCGTGATCGACTTCATCGACATGGTCTTGGAGAGCAACCGCGACCTGGTGCTCCGGCGGCTGCTGGAGTGCCTGGCGAGGGACAGGACCAAGCACCAGGTGGCCGAGGTCACCTCGCTGGGTCTGGTGCAGATGACGCGCAAGCGGGTCGGTCAGGGCCTGCTGGAGGCGTTCTCCACGCCGTGCGACTGCTGCCACGGGCGCGGGATCATCGTGTCGACCGAACCGGTCGAGGCGAAGCCCGAGCCGCGCGGCACGCAGGGCAAGATGGCCATCGAGAAGGCGGTGGCCGAGAAGATGGCGGCGGGCGAGGGCTCCGTCGCCGCGGCGGCGGGCTCGGTGCGCGAGAGCGTCACCGACGCCATCGACGCCGATCCCACCGACTCAGACGAGGGCGAAGGCTCCACGCCGTCTTCCCGGGGACGGCGACGTTCCCGCAGGAAGACGGCGGAGTAACGACTTCGTCACCCGGCGGTCCGCTCGGTTCGACCTGGGTGCCGGATATCCGGTACCCTGGTCATCCGGTGCGCCTGGTGTCGGCGTGCCTGGCTTCGCGCGCCTGCCCGGATCGCCGGTCGTGTATCGACAGCAGCTGGATGCGGGGCGCGGCATCTCAGCATTTAGCCAGTAGAAGGGTTCCGCGGTGTACGCGATCGTTCGTTGCGGCGGCAGGCAGCAGAAGGTCTCCGTCGGGGACGTCCTCGAGGTGGACAAGGTCGCCGGTGAGGTTGGCTCCTCGGTGTCGCTGCCGGCGGTGCTCGTCGTCAACGACGGCGATGTCACCACCGACGCTGCCACGCTTTCCCGGTTCCAGGTGACCGCCGAGATCCTCGGCGAGACCAAGGGACCGAAGATCCGGATTCTGAAGTACAAGAACAAGACCGGATACAAGAAGCGCCAGGGTCACCGCCAGCGGTACACCCAGGTCAAGGTCACCGGCATCAACCCCGGACAGTAGTTTCCCGGGGGACGACCCCCGCTTACCCCCGAAAGGGAGTGAATCATGGCACACAAGAAGGGCGCCTCGTCCACCCGGAACGGCCGTGACTCGAACGCTCAGCGCCTCGGTGTGAAGCGTTTCGGCGGTCAGCTGGTGAACGCGGGCGAGATCATCGTCCGTCAGCGCGGCACGCACTTCCACCCCGGCGACAACGTCGGCCGTGGTGGCGACGACACGCTGTTCGCCCTGGCCACGGGCCGGGTGCAGTTCGGCACCAAGCGCGGTCGCCGCGCGGTGAGCATCGTCCCGGCCGCGGAGTAGATCCGCCCCGGACACCAGCAAGCAGCGCGATGAGGCGGATCGAGCATTCGGTCCGCCTCATTCGTTTTTCCGTACAGCAGTGAGGGGGAGCGGCTGATGGCCGACTTCGTGGACCACGTCGTCCTGCACATCAAGGCGGGTGACGGGGGCAACGGCTGCGCCTCCATCCACCGGGAGAAGTTCAAGCCGCTCGGCGGGCCCGACGGCGGCAACGGCGGACGCGGCGGCGACGTCATCCTGGAGGTGGATCCCAACACCGCCACCCTGCTGGAGTACCACCACCGGCCGCACCGCCGCGCGGGCAACGGCAAGCAGGGCATGGGCTCCAACCGGGACGGCGCCAACGGCGAGGACATCGTCCTGCCGGTGCCCAACGGCACGGTCGTGAAGGACGCCAGGACCGGCGAGGTGCTGGTCGACCTGGTCGGCGCCGGGACCCGCTACGTCGCCGCGCAGGGCGGCTTCGGCGGCCTCGGCAACGCCGCGCTGGCCAACGCCAAGCGCAAGGCTCCCGGGTTCGCGCTGCTCGGCGAGCCGGGTGACGAGGCCGAGATCGTGCTCGAACTCAAGACCGTCGCCGACGTGGCGCTGGTCGGGTTCCCCAACGCGGGCAAGTCGTCCCTGATCGCGGCGCTCTCCGCGGCCCGCCCCAAGATCGCCGACTATCCGTTCACGACGCTCATCCCCAACCTCGGCGTGGTGACGGCGGGCGAGACGGTCTTCACGGTCGCCGACGTGCCGGGGCTCATCCCGGGGGCGTCGGAGGGCCGGGGTCTCGGTCACGAGTTCCTGCGGCACGTCGAGCGCTGCTCGACGATCGTGCACGTGCTCGACTGCGCGACGATCGAGCCGGGGCGCGACCCGGTCACCGACTTCGAGGTGATCGAGGCCGAGCTGGCGGCGTACGGCTCGCTGCAGGACCGGCCGCGGCTGGTCGCGCTGAACAAGGTGGACGTCCCCGACGGCCGGGAGCTGGCCGACATCGTCACGCCCATGCTGGAGGAGCGCGGGCTGCGCGTCTTCGAGATCTCCGCGGCCAGCCACGAGGGCCTGCGGCCCCTGGCGTACGCGGTGGGGGAGATGGTGGCGGCGGCGCGGGCGCAGGCCCCGGTGGAGGAGCCCACGCGGCTGGTCATCCGGCCCAGGCAGCTCGGCGAGACCGGGTTCGCCGTACGCCGGATCGACGAGAACCGCTTCCAGGTGAACGGCGAGAAGCCCGAGCGGTGGATCCGCCAGACCGACTTCTCCAACGACGAGGCCGTCGGCTATCTGGCCGACCGGCTCGAACGGCTCGGCGTCGAGGAGGCGCTGATCAAGGCTGGCGCGACGGCCGGCGCCGAGGTGATCATCGGTCCGATGGAGGGCGGCTACGTCTTCGACTGGCAGCCGTCGCAGGCTACGGAGGCGACGATGGGCCCGCGTGGCACCGACGCGAGGCTCGGCTGATCAGGGGGCCGGAGTGGGAGATGGCGTGACAGGCAGGGAGCGGATCCGCGAGGCCGCGCGGCTGGTGGTCAAGGTGGGGTCGTCGTCGCTGACGACGTCCCGGGGCACGATCGACGTCGACCGGGTGGACGCGCTGGTCGACGTGCTGGCGGCCCGGCGCACGGCCGGCACGCAGATCGTGCTCGTGTCGTCCGGCGCGATCGCCGCCGGGCTCGGGCCGTTAGGGCTGCGCGACCGGCCCAAGGACCTGGCCACCCAGCAGGCGGCCGCCTCGGTCGGGCAGGGCGTGCTGGTCGCCCGCTACACCTCGTCCTTCGCCAGGTATGGCCTGCGCGTGGGGCAGGTGCTGCTGACGGCCGACGACATGATGCGCCGCTCGCACCACCGCAACGCCCAGCGGACGCTGGCCCGGCTGCTCGAGCTCGGCATCGTCCCCGTGGTCAACGAGAACGACACGGTGGCCACCGACGAGATCCGGTTCGGCGACAACGACCGGCTCGCGGCGCTGGTGGCCCACCTCACGCACGCCGACGGCATGGTGCTGCTGTCGGACGTCGACGCCTTGTACGACGGCGACCCGCGCAAGGACGGCGCCCAGCGGATCGCCGAGGTCCGGGGGCCTGAGGACCTGGAGGGCGTCGAGCTGGGCACCTCCGGCCGGGTCGGCACCGGCGGCATGATCACCAAGGTGGAGGCGGCCCGCATCGCCACCGGGGCGGGCGTCCCGGTGGTGCTCACGGCGGCGGCGCACGCGGCGCAGGCGCTCGCCGGCGCCGACATCGGCACCTGCTTCCACCCGGGAGGCCGCCACCCAGGCACCCGGCTGCTGTGGCTGGCCCACGCGACGACCGGCAGGGGCCGCCTCCACCTGGACGCGGGCGCGGTCGAGGCCGTGGTCGATCGGCGCAAGTCGCTGCTGCCCGCGGGCGTCGTGAAGGTTGAGGGCGACTTCGCCGCGGGCGACCCGGTCGACCTGTGCGCGCCGTCGGGCGCCGTCGTCGCCCGCGGTCTGGTCAACTATGACGTGGGGGAGGTCCCCGACCTGCTCGGCCGCTCCACCCGGGAGCTGGCCAGCACACTCGGCCCGGAGTACGAGCGCGAGCTGATCCACCGGGACGACATCGTGATATTGGAGCCTGTTCACCACCACAAGTGACGGAGCGCGAGGCAATGTCTGAGGCAGAGGAATTTCTGAAGGTCGCGCGGGCGGCGAGGGACGCCGCGACGGTGCTCGCGCCGATGCCGCGCGCGCCTAAGGACGCGGCGCTGCGCGCCGTGGCCGACGCACTGGAGGCGGCCACGGACGAGATCGTCGCGGCCAACGCCGTGGACGTGGACCGGGCCAGGGAGAACGGCACCTCCGAAGCGATGATCGACCGGCTGCGGCTCGACGCGGGCCGGATCGCCACGATCGCGTCGGCCGTCCGCCAGGTGGCCGACCTGCCCGACCCGGTCGGGGAGGTCGTGCGCGGCAGCACGCTGCCCAACGGCCTGGAGCTGCGTCAGGTGCGGGTGCCCCTCGGCGTCATCGGCATCATCTACGAGGGCCGGCCCAACGTGACCGTGGACGCGGCCGCGCTCTGCCTCAAGAGCGGCAACGGCGTGCTGCTGCGGGGGTCGTCCAGCGCGTACTCCTCCAACGCCGCGCTGGTGCGGGTCATGCAGGAGGCGCTGGCGGCGACCGAGGTGCCGGCGGACGCCGTGCAGCTCGTGCCGGGCCAGACCCGCGAGTCGGTCAAGCACCTGATGCGCGCCCGCGGGCTGGTGGACGTGCTGATCCCGCGCGGCGGCGCCTCGCTGATCAACAGCGTGGTCGAGGAGTCGACCGTGCCGGTGATCGAGACAGGGGTGGGCAACTGCCACGTGTACGTGGACGCCGACGCCGACATCGACACCGCCCTGAAGATCCTGGTGAACGCCAAGGCGCAGCGGCCCTCGGTGTGCAACGCGGCCGAGACGCTCCTCGTGCACGCCGCCATCGCCGACGAGTTCGTCCCCAAGGCGCTGACGGCGCTGAAGGACGCGGGGGTGACCGTCCACGGGGACGAGCGCGTGCGGGCCTACGGCGCCGACGTCGTGGCCGCCGCCGAGGAGGATTTCACCACGGAGTACCTCTCCCTCGACATCGCCGCCGCCGTCGTCGACTCGCTGGACGACGCGGTCGCGCACATCCGCAGGTACGGCTCGGCCCACACCGACGCCATCGTGACCCGCTCCCAGCAGGCCGCCCGCAGGTTCGTGGCGACCGTGGACTCGGCGGCGGTCGCGGTGAACGCCTCGACCCGCTTCACCGACGGCGGGGAGTTCGGCTTCGGGGCGGAGATCGGCATCTCCACCCAGAAGCTGCACGCCCGGGGCCCCATGGGGCTGCCGGAGCTCACCTCCACCAAGTGGATCTACACCGGCGAGGGCCACGTACGGGTGTGACCGTCAGACACGGGTGAGCACGGGACGCGAGCCGAGGCCCGCGTCCCTGGCCCGCAGGGCCGCGTCCACCCGGCTGGGCGCGGCCAGCTTCGTCAGCACGTTGCTCACGTGGTTGCGCACGGTCTTGGTGGCCAGGCACAGCTCGCGGGCGATCTCGGCGTTGGACCTGCCGTCGGCCAGCCGCTCCAGGATCTCGTGCTCCCGCTGGGTGAGGCCGGGGAACGGGCTGCGGGCCTGCGGCGTGGTGAGACGGTCGAGGAGCCGGGGCGCCAGCCCGCCGCCGAAGACCACCTGCCCGAGCGCCACGGACCGTACCGCCGCCGCGATCTCCGCGGGCCCCGATCCCTTCAGCAGGTAGCCGTGCGCGCCGGCGCGCAGCGCGCTCGTGAAGCCCGTCTCGCCGTCGTCGGCGCCCAGCGCGAGCATCCGTACGGCGGGGCAGCGGCGGCGCAGGGAGCCGAGCGCGCCCAGCATGGCCAGGTCGGCCAGCAGCACCTGTGGCGACAGCCGTACGCACAGGCGCAGGGCGTCGAGGTCGTCGCAGGCGGTGCCGGCGACGGAGATGCCGGCCGCCTGCGCGGCTTCCTGCTGCAGGGCGGACCGGATTCCCTCGACGAACAGTGGGTGATCGTCGGCGACCACGACGGTGATCGCGCCGGAGGAGTCAGTCATCGTCATCTGTCTTCGTCTCGCCGGTGTCAGCGCGGGCCGGCGCTCCGGCCGCCTTGTCGATGAACAGACTGCCCTGGTGCGCTTGTGGGCCGGTTGGCATCGGCTTATGTGTGATTGGAACGGCGCGCCTCCGCCTATTCGGGCTGCCGGGCCGCTATGGTTGGCGCTCCTATGGCTGGACGTCTCGGGCGGGTCGGCCCCTACGCGCTGCTGGAGCGGCTGGGCCGGGGTGGCATGGGTGAGGTGTACCTCGCCGTCGGCCGCCGGGGCGACCGCGTCGCGGTGAAGATGCTCCGCGACCCCATCGAGAACGATCCCGACGCCCGATTAAGGCTCGAACGCGAGGTGCGGGCGCTGCGCCGGGTCGAGAGCCCGTACGTCGCCCAGGTGCTCGACGCCGACCTGTCCGGCGACCGGCCGTACCTCGTCATGGAGTACATCGAGGGGGAGAACCTCCTCGACGGCGTACGGCGTGGCGGGCCGCTGCAGGAGTCCCGGCTCATCACGCTGGCGCAGGGCCTCGCGGCGGCTCTGGCGATCATCCACGCGGGCGGGGTCGTGCATCGCGACGTCAAGCCGGCCAACGTCCTGCTGGGCGAGGACGGGCCGGTGCTGATCGACTTCGGCATCGCCCAGGTGCTCGACGCGACGCGGGTCACGGTGACCGGCACGTTCCTCGGCACGCCCGGCTACTGCGCTCCCGAGGTCTTCGCCGACGAGACCGTGGGGGAGCCCGCCGACATCCACGGCTGGGCCGCCACGGTGGCGTTCGCCGCCACCGGACGGCCGACTTTCGGCCGGGGCACCGCCGAGTCCCAGATGTACGCGGTGCTGAACGGCAAGGCCGACCTGGTGGGGGTGCCGGCCGCCCTGCTGCCGCTCGTCCGCGCCGCCCTGCATCGCGACCCCGCCCGCCGCCCGACCGCCGCGTTGCTGGCCGACCGCCTGTCCCGGCTCGCGCGGGCCGCCGGGGAGGCGTCCGTCGCCGAGACCGCCACGCGTACGCCCGCGGAGGCGGCCCGGGCGCGTGCCGCGGCCGACGCGAAGCCGGTGGCGAAACCGGTGACCAGGAAGGCCGTCAAGACGGAGGACAGGCCGGTCAGGAAGGGCGCCGAGACCACGGCGCGGGAACCGGCGACGGCGGCCGAGCGGGCAGCCCGGCGCGGCGGCCCCGGCTCCGCCGCTCGCCCCCGGCGGGTGAGGGCGGCCACGGCCCTCGCCACCGCACCGGAGGGGGCGGAAGGGGCGCTCGGCATCCCGACCGGGAACGCGGCCCTGGTCCTGGTCGCGCTGCTCGCCGTTCCGTGCGTGGTGGCGTCGGTGGTCTACCCGCTCGCCACCTTCGCGATCACGGCGGCCCTCGCGGTGGTGATCAGAGCCGTGTGGACCAGTCACTGGCTCGTGCGGAGCCGCAAACCCGGCCGTGCCCGCGCCTGCCTGCGTGCGCTGGCGTTCCCGCTTACGCTGGCCGGTTCGCTGCTGTCTGCCGTCGCGTGGCCGGGGCTGCCCGCCGCCGCGGCGGCGTTCGCGGCGCTGTGGGTGGGCTCCGGGGGACGCCTGGAGCCCGAGTGGTGGTCTCAGCCGGTGCCCGTCACGATCGCCGGCGTGGCGTTCGGCGTCGTCAGTGGCGCGATCAACGGGCGGGAGATCGAGCGCGCGGGCGCGGCCATCCCCGGCCTGCGGCGGGAGGGCCTGCGCGCGCTCGCCGTCCTAGGCGGCTTCGTCGCGCTCTGCGCCGCAGCCGTCCGCGCCGTGGCCTTCTTCTTCTAGCGCTTCTTCTAGCGCTGCCGGGCCGACCCGGTGCTCAATCCTGCCGGCTCAGTTCTGCCGGCTCACTTCTGGCGGCTCAGTTCTCGCGCCGGGCGAACCGGTTGAAGATGCGCTCGCCGGCGTTGACCGCGCCCTCGGCGACGTCGCGCAGCACGCCGATGAAGGGGTCCTGCGACTGCGCCCACGACTCGCGGTAGGAGTTGGCCGCCGCCTTGATCTCCTCGGTGATGCTGGCGTTCGCGTCGTCCTCACGGCGTGGGTAGGTGCCGCCGATGATCCGGTCGTACTCTCCGCTGCGACGCCAGCGGTCGAGTTCGGCGACGCGGGTCACCGCGAACGGGTGGGTCGTGCCGAGCATGTTGAGGACCTTGAGCAGGCCGTCGCGCACGTCGCCCGCGGTGTCGTACTCCCTGGCCTGGTCGAGGAACGCCTCGATGTTCATCTCGTGCAGGCGGGAGCCGCCGGCGAGCTTCATGAGCGCCCGCAGCGCGGCGTCGGGGTCCTGCCCGGCGAGCAGGCCGCCGCGGTCGGCGGACATCTCCGCCTTGCGCTGCCATTCCTCCAGGGCGGCGACGATGACCCGCAGACCGATGTAGCCGAGCGGGATCCAGGCCACCCGGGTGGCCAGGCGGGTCAGGATCGCGAGCATCGTGCCGTAGACGGCGTGGCCCGACAGGATGTGCGAGGTCTCGTGGCCGATGACGAAGCGCAGCTCCTCGTCGTCCATGAGGTCGAGCAGCCCCGTCGAGACGATGATGAACGGCTCGTCGAAACCGATCGCCATCGCGTACGCCTTCGGGTCCTGCTGCACGTAGATCTCGGGGATGCGGTGCAGGTCGAGGATGTAGGCGCTGTCGCGGCCCATGTCGTGCAGGGCGCGAAACTGGGTGTCGGTCGTGCGCACCGCGGAGGCCAGGAACATCAGGCGGAGCCGACGCTCGCTGAACAGGCCGGACGTGCGCTTGAGCACCGCGTCGAATCCGGAGAGCGAACGCATCGCGACGAGCGCGGAACGGTCGGCGGGGTGTTCGTAGGCTCGCGAGCTGATGCCGGGCAGCTGCACGCGATTGCGATCGGGAGTGGTCATGTTCCGCATGCTATGTCTCACGGGCCGGACGCGCGCGGACGTCCGGGGAGCCCTGGCCGTCAGGGGAGGGCCGGTTTCCGGTGTGGTCCGCTAGGCGCGTTATCGTCCGTTTCATGCGTAACGGGACGGCGATCCGGCGACTGGGCGTGATGGGCGGGACCTTCGACCCGATCCACCACGGCCACCTGGTGGCGGCCAGCGAGGTGGCCCACCATTTCAACCTGGACGAGGTGGTGTTCGTCCCGACCGGCCGGCCATGGCAGAAGGCCGAGCAGAACGTGTCCTCGTCCGAGGACCGCTACCTCATGACGGTGATCGCCACCGCGTCGAACCCCCGCTTCTCGGTCAGCCGGGTGGACATCGACCGGCCCGGCCCCACGTACACGATCGACACGCTTCGTGACGTCGCCGCCGCGTACGGCCCGGACGTGGAGCTGTACTTCATCACCGGCGCCGACGCGCTCGCGCAGATCCTGAGCTGGCGCGACGTCGACGAGCTTTTCACCATCGCGCACTTCGTCGGCTGCACCCGGCCCGGCCACACGCTCCAGGACCCCGGCCTGCCCGCGGGCAAGGTCAGCCTGATCGAGATCCCGGCCCTGGCGATCTCCTCCTCCGAGTGCCGCGACCGGGTGGCCGCCGGGGAGCCCATCTGGTATCTGGTCCCCGACGGCATCGTGCAGTACATCAACAAGCGCGGCCTCTACCACGACCCGGAAAGCTGACCCCCGCGCCCGCGGCGAGCACGCCGGCGAACGCCGCCGCGTACAGCACCGGACGGTAGGAGGTCAGGGCGAGGAGCCCGGCGCCGAGCGCCATCCCCACAGCGGTCGGGACGAACAGGACGGTGTTGGCGGTCGCGGACACGGTGGCCAGCAGGTCGTGGGGCGCGATCCGCTGTACGGCGGTGAAGGCGGCGACCAGCACCCAGGGCAGCCCCAGCCCCGACAGCAGGCTCGCCGCCGTCACGACGGGCTCCCAGGGGACGGCGCGCAGTGCCACCGAGGCGGCGAACAGGAGTCCTCCGGCGGTGGACAGCCGCGCCTCGCCGGCCCGGCGCAGCAGCGGCCCCGCGATCAGGCCGCCGAGGACCGTGCCGCCGCCCTGGACCGCGGACAGCACGCCGGTGAAGCCCGGCTGCCGGTGCAGACCGTGGTCGACCACGGCGAAGACGACCGCGCCGTTGACGCCGGAGACCAGCATCAGCGCCGCCCCGGACAGCGTGAGGCGGCGCAGGAGCGGGTCGCGGAACAGGAAGCGCGACCCCTCCGCCGTCCGGGCCGCCCAGCCGCGCGTCACGCGGGCGGGCCGTGCGGAGCCGGCCGGGAGGCGCAGCGTGCCGAGCAGCCAGGCGCCGGCCGCGAAGGTGGCCGCGTCGAGCGCGACCACCGCGTCGCCGCCCGCGGCGGCGAACAGCCCGGCGCCCAGCAGGGGCGCGGCGAGGCGGGTGCCCTCCGACGCGCTCATGCGCAGCCCGTTGACCTCGGCCAGCATCGCCTCCGGCACGGCGGCGGGCAGGACGGCCGCCTCCGCGGCGTCGAGCACGACGAAGCTCACGCCGTACAGCAGGAGCACCGCGAACAGCAGCCAGACCTGCGCGGGGGAGCTGACCAGGAAGAGCAGGCAGAGCGCCGCCCCCATCACGACGTTGGTCCAGACGAGCACGGGCCTGGCGCCGAGGACGTCGACCGCCGCGCCGAGCGCGGGCCCGGCCGCCGTCGGCGCCCAGAAGCAGAACGCGGTGAGGCCGGCGAGGCTGTCGGAGCCGGTCAGCGACTTCACCCAGATGCCCGCGACCAGGGACATGGCCGTGGTGCCGAAACCGGAGACCGCGACGGCGCTCAGGTAACGGCGGGCGTTGCGGTCGGCGAGGGCGGCTCTCATGCCGGGGATCATCGCGGCAGCCAACCCCCAAGTCAATGCTTGGGGGTTGTGATGGTGTTAACTTTCCGCCATGGCGGAGGCGGATCCCAGGCTCAGGGCACTCGCGCATCCGGTGCGGCTGCGCATGCTCTCGCTGATGTGGGGCGCGCCCATGTCGGCGGCCGAGCTGTCCCGCGAACTGGGCATCTCACACGCTCTCGCCAGCCATCACCTGCGCTGCCTGGACGACGCCGGGCTGGCCGAGCTGGCCGACGTACGGGTCCGGCGCGGTGGCCGGGAGCGCCGCTACCGGGCGGCGGGGGGCACGCCGCTGACCGAGCAGCGGGACGGCTTCCCGCTGCTCGCCGAGGCGCTGGCGGGGTCGCTGCGCGAGCGGGCCGGGCGGCGGCGCGCGGGCGAGGAGGGGGTGACGGCCGACGCCGAGTTGTGGGTCGATCCCGAGCTGTGGAACGACGTCCGCAGCAGGATCCTCGCCGCGATCGTCGACCTGCACGAGGGCGCCGCGACCCCCCGTACGCCGGGGACGATCCGGGTCGGCGCCACTGTCGCCGCCTTCCCCCTGACGGAATCCGCGGGCTCTGAAGGACGTTGAACTCCTGATCCCGGGCATAACACCGGAATCGACAGGGTGTGCCGGTAGGGTCTCCCCGGGAAAGCCGGTTGTACGGGACACGCGGACTGTGCACCCTGGAAGAACCCGTCAACGGAGGACAGAACCGAATCGTGACAGCATCCGAGAGATCGATCCAGCTCGTGCGGGTGGCGGCCGAGGCCGCCGCCGAGAAGCTGGCCGACGACATCATCGCCTATGACGTGAGCGACCAGCTCGTCATCACCGACGCCTTCCTTCTCTGCTCCGCGTCCAACGACCGGCAGGTCCGCGCGGTCGTCGACGAGATCGAGGAGCGCATGCGCGTGGAGGCCGACGCCAAGCCCGTACGCCGTGAGGGCGAGCGGGAGGGCCGCTGGGTCCTGCTCGACTACCTCGACATCGTGGTGCACGTGCAGCACGAGGAGGACCGCAACTTCTACGCGCTGGAGCGCCTGTGGAAGGACTGCCCGTCCATCGAGCTGCCGGAGAGCGTCAAGCGCGTCGCCGAGCAGCGCGGGCACGGAGCGGCCCGGTGACCAACGCCATCATCGGGGCGGCGCGATGAGCCGTCGCGTCGTCTGCCTGCGGCACGGGCAGACGCTCTGGAACGTCGAGAAGCGCTTCCAGGGGCACACCGACATCGCATTGGACGAGACCGGCATCGCGCAGGCGGCCCGGGCGGCCTCCCTGCTCGCGGCCCTGCGGCCGACCATGCTCGTCTCCTCGGACCTGCGGCGCGCGTACGACACGGCCTCGGCCCTCGGCCGGCTCACCAGCCTCGACGTGGCCGTGGACAAGGACCTGCGCGAGCGCGGCGGCGGCGAGTGGGAGGGCCTGACCCGCGACGAGATCAGGGCGGGCTGGCCGGTCGAGTACGAGGCGTGGGAGGCCCCGGGCGGCGAGGACGTGGCGCACGTCGCCGACCGTGTGGCCGACGCCGTCGGGCGCTGGGCGTCCCGCCTCGACGAGGACGGCCTGCTGGTCGTCGCCTCGCACGGAGCCGCGCTGCGGCTCGGCATCTGCCGTCTGCTCGGGCTGCCGCAGGAGCTGTGGTCGGCGCTCGGCAGCCTGGGCAACTGCTCGTGGTCGGTGCTGGAGGAGGGCCGCCGCGGCTGGCGCCTGCTTGAGCACAACGCGGGGACGCTCCCCGAGCCGATCAGCAGCGACGACAGCCCCGCCGCCACCGCCGACGGCTGAGGCGTGTGAGGCCGGTGACGATTAGGTAAACGGACGGGCATACCTATATGCTCTCCGAGCGCCGCGCCGGGAACACCCGGGGCGGTGGCAAGGGGCTATAGCGCAGCTGGTAGCGCACCTCCATGGCATGGAGGGGGTCTGGGGTTCGAGTCCCCATAGCTCCACCCACACGGCTGGAACTCTCACGCGTGCCTCTCGCATGACCTGCGGTCCCGCTCAGGGCCTGGGCGCGGACGTTGACTCCCTGTCTCACCTGTAACCGTTCCGCACCTCGTCCGACGTGGACAGCACGGTCGTGGGCGTGTCGTCGCCCGGCTCCTGGCACACCTATCGCGCGTGGATCACCAAGGTGAGCGCCACGGACGTGGACATGGCCGTCCACCACGCCCGTGGCTTCGTCGGCAAGCCGATGTTGCTGATCATCAACCTTCAGGTGGAGGGCTCGTCCGGCTCCCCGGGCCCGAGCACCTACTACCGGGCCCGGAACGTCTACGTCGGCCGCTCCCGCGCCTGACGCGGGCGTCGGAGGATCACAGGCTCTTGAGGTAGGCGAGCGACGGCATGAAGAAGTACTCGCCGCCCTTCATCGTCACGGTCTGGGGGACCTGGCGCTGGGGGGCGCTGAGCTTCGCGCTGCCCCACGCCGTCGGGTAGCGCACCTTGACGTCCCGCTTGCCCTGGCCGATCACGGGGTCGTGGCCGGTGTCCCCGGCCGGGAAATCGGCGTTGTCGGCCCAGGTCTGCTGGGTGAACTCGAACTGGCCCTGCAGGCTGGAGTTGAACGCCATGAACAGCAGGCCCACCCCGCCGGTCGGCCGGGTCGTCGCGGGCGCGTCGTCCCACGGCTTGTCGGCGCGCCTGCCGTACGTCTGGCCGCGCCGGGCCATCATCACGCCGAGTGCGCGCTCCAGGCCGCCGTCCCGCGAGTCGCGGGGGTTGGCCTTGCGGATGTGCGCGCCGACCGGGCACTTGGCCCCGGGGTCGTCGCGGTAGCTGAAGTCGTTCTGCACCGGGTGGCCCTCGGAGCTCGGCTTGCCGTGCAGCCGCAGCGGGGTGCCGTTGCGGAACCGGCCCACCAGCATCGCGCCCGCGAGCGGCCGGTCGTCCCCCTTCAGGCCGAGCGCGTCGGCGAGAGCCTCCTCGGCCTCGCGGAACGCGCGGACGTTCTGCTCCAGCTTGCGCAGGACGAGATAGCTGCCGAAGTGCCGGCTCGGGTGGGGAGCGAGGGGATCGGGGACGAGCACGTGGCTCAGCGGGAAGAACGGGTTCCAGTTGGTGCCGGACTCGGCGGCCACCTGGTCGGCGAGGAACAGCGGCTGGCTGCGGCCGTCCACGTAGCCGAAGTGCTCGATGCCCCGGCCCTGGGCGTCGCGCAGGCCCTCGCCCTTCTCCTCGCCGACGATCTTCGCGGTCTTCGGCAGCAGCGCGAGGACGCGCTCGCGGGTGGCGGCGACCGGTTCGGGCGTGGCGTCGCCGATCAGCACGATCGCGTGGATCTCCTCCTGGTAGTGCTTCTCCCAGGCGCCGACCGCCGGGTCGCTCAACGTGTCCTTGCGCCGTTTCATCCCCGATTTGAACGCGTTGTCGGTGAATTTGCTGGTGGAGTCACCCAGTTTCAGATAGCCGATTTTGCTGATTCCGACGCCCACGTACGGCGTGCCGGGTTTCTTGGCGCGGTTGAAGTCGCGGACCTCCTCCAGGTGCTTCCTGGCCGATTTCATGAGCGGCACGAGGGAGCGCAGGAAGCGCCTGCCGTCCGGGCCGTCGCCGAAGTGCACGAGCAGCAGGGACATGTTCTCCCGTACGTGCGCCTGCAGGATGTTCGGCTGCAGGTTGTCGAGCATCGCCTTGGTGTCGGCGTCGAGTTTCGCCGAGTCCCATGCGAGCGGTTTGCCGTTGGACAGGTCGACTGGCATGTCGAATCCTTCCCCGTAGTGGAAATGTCGGACCCCCACCGATAAGAGCCATCATCCACGGAAAAGGTTCGGGGCGCTCCGGCTTTACCTGGACGAGAACGGGCCAGGTCAGGCCTATTCCGCACGACCGGGGTAGTGACCGGTCATGACGAAGAGACGGCCTGTCGGCGTTGAAGAGGAGTTCCTTGTCGTCGATCTCGAGACCCGGCGGCTGACACCGCTGGCGGAGTCGATGCTGGAGCGGCTGCCGGACGAGGGGTTCGCGGCCGAACTGCAGCGCTCGGTGGTGGAGACCAACAGCACCCCGATGGAGGACCTGGGCGACGTGCGGGCCGAGATCGTGCGGCTGCGCCAGGCGCTCGTGTCGGCCGGTGAGCCGCTGGGGGTGGGCGTGATCGCCTCCGGCACGACACCGATCACCGGCATCGAGGGCTACACGTTCACCCCGGGGGAGCGCTACGAGTACCTGTCGGAGTCCTACCGGTTCCTCGCCCAGGAGCAGCTCATCTGCGGGGCGCAGGTGCACGTGGAGATCGACGACAGGGACGTGGCGGTGCTCGCCGCCCAGCGCGTGGAGGCGTGGCTCCCCCCGCTTCTCGCGCTCAGCGCCAGCTCGCCCTACTGGATGGACGAGGACAGCGGGTATGCCAGCAGCCGGGCGCTGACCTGGCAGCGCTGGCCGACGGCGGGTCCGCTCGGCCCGTTCGCCGACGCGGCCGAGTATGACAGGACGGCCGAGGACCTGGTGGCCTCCGGCGTCATCGAGGACCGGGGCATGGTCTACTTCGACCTGCGGCTGAGCGCCCACGTGCCGACGGTGGAGATGCGCATCTGCGACTCCTGCCCGCTCGCGGACGACGTGGTGCTGCTCGCCGGTCTCTTCCGCGCCCTCATGACGAGGGAGACGGAGGCCGTGGAGCGCGGCGAGCCGCCGGTCGGCGAGCAGCGCCTGGCGCTGCTGCGGGCCGCCAACTGGCGGGCGGCCCGCGACGGGCTGGAGGGCGACCTGCTGTCGCCGGTGACGAGCAGGCCCGAGCCGGCCCCGCGGCTCATCACCGGGATGCTGGAGGAACTGCGGCCGACCCTGGAGGAGCTGGGCGACTGGGAGATCGTCTCGGAGCTCGCCGACGCGGCGCTGCGCCGGGGCAGCTCCGCCTCGCGCCAGCGAGGCGCGTACGCGGTCAACGGGAAGCCGGAGGACGCGGTCGACCTGCTGCTCGCGGAGACTCGGCAGCGCTAGGAGGGCGTGCGGCAGGGCGGGGGTGCGGGCCGATACCCTACTGGCCATGTCTGCGATCCCCGCCCTGAGCGCGGCATGAACGGCGCCTATTCGGGCTGGCTGATCGGCGCCGCCCTGCTGCTGGCGCTTGTCGGCGTCGTCACCGCCATTCGGGATCGGCCGATGGGGCCGGTGCTGCTGGCCGGGCTGGGACTGCTGGAGCTCGCCGTGCTCGCGCAGGCGGGCTTCGCGCTGGCCGGGCTCGGCCACGTGGTGGACAAGGCGACCTTCATCGGCTACCTGGCGGGCACCGTGGTGATCCCGCCCGCCGCCATGTGGTGGGGCCGGGCGGAGCGTACGCGCTGGGGCCCGGGGGTCATCGCCGTGGCCGCCTTCACCGTGGCCGTCATGACCGGGCGGTTGCTGCAGATCTGGAACGCCGGCGCATGAGCGCCCCTTCCGGCACAGGGCCGGGACGCGTGCTCGTGGCCGTGTACGGGATCTTCGCACTGGCCGCGACCTCCCGCGCCGCCGTGCAGATCGCCACGAGGTTCGCCGAGGCGCCGCTGGCGTACGTGCTGTCGGCGTTCGCCGGAGTGGTCTACATCGTGCTCACGGTGGCGCTGGCCCGGGGCGCACGGCGCGTCGCGGTCGCCGCCTGCCTGGTCGAGCTGGCCGGGGTGCTGGTCGTCGGCACCCTGAGCCTGGCGGACCCCGCCGCGTTTCCGCAGGCCACCGTATGGTCGGGGTACGGCAGCGGGTATGGGTACGTGCCGCTCGCGCTGCCCGTGATCGGCCTCCTGTGGCTGCTTCGCGGTGCCCGGCGTTCGTAACGAGTTCTCCGAAGCTGGAACAAATGAGAGCGATGGGGGCTTTGGTATGGTGTCAATCGTAGGATGACCCGATGAGGGGAGATGTTGCGGCGATGAGTGCCGTCGTGACGCGGAGGGGCGTGCTCCGGGCACCATGGAGAGCACAAGGCGGATCGATGGCGTGGTTGATCGCCGGGGGCATCGCCCTCGCCGCGTTGAACCTGCGCACCGCGGTCACCAGCGTGGGGACCGTCCTCGACCAGGTCAGCGCGGGATTGGGCCTGTCGGGGGCGATGACGGGGCTCCTCACCACGCTGCCGGTGATGAGCTTCGCCCTGTTCGGCGCCCTGACGCCGGCCATGTCCCGCAGGATGGGGGAGCACCGGCTGCTGCTGGGCGCGATCGTCCTGCTCGCGGCGGGGCAGGCCGCGCGCTCCCTCGTCGACTCGGCCGTGCCGTTCATGGCCGCGAGCGCGGTCGCACTGGCGGGCGGCGCGGTCGGCAACGTCGTCATCCCCGCGCTGATCAAGAGGCACTTCCCCCGGCGGGCGGGTGCGATGACCACCGTCTACTCGACGGCGCTCGCGGCCGGGACGATGGTCGCCGCCGCCGCGACCGTTCCCGTGCAGCAGGCCGCGGGAGGCAACTGGCATGTGGCACTCGGGGTGTGGGCGGCCCTGGCCGCCGTGGCCGCGATTCCGTGGCTCGCGCTCAGGCGCGGTGAGCCGGAGCGGCGCGACACATCCGCGAGGGCCGGAGCCGACGGCCTCCTGCGCAGCAGGCTCGCCTGGGCCGTGGCCGGATACTTCGGCTCGCAGTCGCTCATCGCGTACGTGATGTTCGGCTGGCTGCCGCTGCTGCTGCGGGACAACGGCTACACCGCCGGCCAGGCCGGCCTGGTCCTCGCCGTGTTCACCGGGCTCGGGATCCCCGTCTCCATGGCGGTGCCCGCCCTGGCGGCCCGGCTGTCCGGACAGCGCCCGCTGGTGATCGCCTTCGCCGTCCTCTACACGGCCGGCTTCGCGGGCCTGCTCACCGGGCAGGCGCTGTGGGCGTGGTCGATCCTCGTGGCCGTCGGCGGGGGCACGTTCCCGCTCGCGCTGGCGCTGTTGGCCATGCGGACCCGCACGGCGGCGGGCACCGCCGCGCTGTCGGCCTTCGGGCAGAGCACCGGGTATCTCATCGCGGGCGCAGGACCGATCACGTTCGGCCTGCTCCACCAGGTGAGCGGCGGGTGGGTGCTGCCGTTCGGGCTGCTGTTCGCCGCGCTCGCCGTACAGGTGGTGACCGGCTGGTACGCGGCGGCCGACCGCACCCTGGAAGACGAGACGTCGTCCGTGCCCGGTGGGCGGCGGGACGACCACGTCTCGCGGGGCGTGCGCGACCTCGTCGCGGGACGGGCGCGCCGGTCGGCCGAGAAGGCGCGGCGTGCGCGGTCGGGCGACGGGGACAAGGCGGCCCGGCCGCGCCTGGCCCGCCCGGCCGGACGGCACGGTGCGGGCCGGGGAGACGAGCGCCGCAGGTCGGCCACCCGCTGAGGCCGCGCACCTGGGTTTACGCCCTTCTCTCGGGGCAGGCGTAGTGCAGAAACCCACGAGAGAAGGAGAAGGCATGAGCTCGATCGAACAGTCCGTCGATGTGAATGTCCCGATCCGCACCGCGTACAACCAGTGGACGCAGTTCGAGAGCTTCCCGGAGTTCATGGAGGGCGTGGAGTCGGTCAAGCAGATCGGTGACACGCGCACCGACTGGGTCGTCGAGATCGCGGGCGTCCGCCGCGAGTTCGAGGCGGAGATCACCGAGCAGCACCCCGATGAGAGGGTGGCCTGGCGCTCGGTGGACACGCCGCGGCAGGCCGGCGTCGTCACCTTCCACCGGATCGACGACAACACGACCCGGGTCACGCTGCAGATGGAGTACGACCCCGAGGGCTTCCTGGAGAAGGCGGCGGACGCCCTGCAGATCGTCCGCATGCGCGTCAAGGGCGACCTGGAGCGTTTCAAGACGTTCATCGAGTCGCGCGGCGGCGAGACCGGCGGCTGGCGCGGTGAGGTCCCCGGCCCGCACCAGCAGGGCGGCACGGGCACCGGCGGCTTCGGCACGGGTTACGACATCGACGAGCCGATGCCGCCCCGGACCGTGAACCCCGAGTATCCGCGCGAGACGCCGCTGCCGCCGCCCGGCACCGGCCCGATCCCGCCCGCTCCCGGCACGGGTCCCGCCCCCGGCACCGGCCCGGTGCCGCCGCGCGACACGCCCGGTCCGGTGATCTGATCAGGCACCACACGAATAGGCCCGTCTCTCGTGAATCGAGAGACGGGCCTATTCGTTATATTCGAGTGATCGGAAATTTATTTAGCACTGATATGATGGAAAAACCGTGTTGTAGCCTCTCGGGCGTATCTCGTTGAATCAACCGAAAGGGATGTCGCCCGTGTGCTACGAGCCCGATGCCGTGCCGCCCGTCTACGGTTCTCCGATCACGACCGTCGCGTCCGAACGCCTCGTGCTGACCTCGGCCGACGGCGCGGACTTCGCGGCTCATCTGGCCCGCCCCGGCCGCGCGTCCGGTCCTGCGGTGCTCATCCTGCCGGACAACCGGGGCTTGTCGGGATTCTACGAACGCCTCACAGAACGGCTCGCCGAGCAGGGGCACATCGCGCTCGCCATCGACTATTTCGGGCGTACGGCCGGGACCGGCCCGCGGACCGACGATTTCCCCTTCATGGAGCACCTGGGCAAGGCGCACAAGGACGGGCTGTTCGCCGACATCGCCGCCGGCGCCGCACATCTGCGGGCCGAAAGCGACGAGGAAATCGTCTCCCTCGGCTTCTGCTTCGGCGGCAGGCTCGCGTTCATGACGGCCCGGCCGGCCTTCGGGCTCGCCGGCACCATCGGCCTGTACGGATATCCGGACGTGCTGTTCGGCAACCCCGGCCCCACCCAGATGGCGGGCGAGCTGCGCGGACCGATCCTGGGATTGTTCGGCGGCGCGGACGAGGGCATCTCCCCCGAGGTGGTGAGCGCGTTCGGCGAGGCGCTGGAAGGCGCGGGGGTGGCGCACGAGTTCGTCACCTATCCGGGAGCGCCGCACAGCTTCTTCGAGCTGGGCCGCCCGGAGCTGGCCGAGTCCTGTGCCGACGCCTGGTCGCGCATCCTCGGCTTCCTGAAGCGGACAGCCCGAGGCGACCTGACCTCGCCTCGGGCTGCCACGATGCAAGACTAAGCCTTCCGGCTCCCGCCGCGCGCACCGGCACCCCCGAAAGTGCCTAAATGGTGATGCGGCCGAACGCGCGGACACGTTACGGTGCCCGCGTGACATTGATCGTCTCTCCGCCGCCCGCTCGCTAGCGGGCGGCGCCATCCGGTGAGCCGGGCCTGGGCGGCCCGGCCGGTGGCCCCTGCCCGCCTGCGGCAATCGGGCCCACCTCACTGGAGAGACATCGATGAACCATGCTCCAGCCCTGTCCGTACGGCAGGGTCTCGTCTACGTGTCCACCGCCGCGGTCGCCTGGGGAACCGGGGGCGCGGCGGGGGCGCTGCTGCACGGCGCGGGACAGTTGAGTCCCGTCGCCGTGTCGTTCTGGCGCTTCGCCTGCGGCGCGGCGCTCCTGCTCGCCGTCGCCCGCAGCCGCCCCTCCTGGCGGGCGGTGCTGCTCGTCGGCCCGGCGATGGCGGTGTGCCAGGCGGCCTACTTCGCGGCCATCGCCGAGGCCGGGGTCGCGGTCGCCACGATGATCACGATGGGCGCCGCTCCGCTCCTGGTGGCGGCCGGTGGCCGGATCTTCCTGGGCGAGCCGCTGGGCCGTACCGGCCTCGGATGCGCGGCGCTCGCCGTCGCCGGTCTGGCCATGCTCACGGGAGGCGCGCAGACGGTCACTCCGGCGGGCGCCGGCTACTCGCTGCTGTCGGCGGCGGCCTACTCCCTCGTCACCCTCACGACCCGCCGGATGCCCGCCGACGGCGTGGCCGTATGGGGGTTCGCCGGGGGCGCGGCCTGCCTGCTCCCACTCGCCGCCGCCGGAGGGCTGCTGCCCGCCGGGCACACCGTGACCAACGTGCTGCTGCTCGGCTACCTGGCGGCCGTGCCGACGGCGCTCGCGTACGGACTGTTCTTCGCGGGGCTGCGCGTCGTCGGCGGCACCACGGCGGCGGTCCTCTCCCTGCTCGAACCGCTGGTCGCCGCCGTCATCGGCGTCGTGCTGCTGGGGGAGCGCCTGTCCGCCGTGCAGGTGGGCGGGGCGATCGTGCTTCTGTGCGCCCTCGCCTGGCTCGCCAGGGGGGAACTTCGGGGCGTCCCACGCTAACTCAGGGGCCGGAGTACCTGTTAGCGATACCATGATCTGGGGGCAGTGCGCGTACGCGGTTACCAGGCGGAACGTTCCTCGCGGGGCTCGTGACGCGACGGTGGTCACCACGGTATTGACACGGCTTGCTGTTATCGCAAACACTCGGGAACCTGATCAGAATGAGCGGGGCGCGGCGGATGACGAAGGTCCGGCCTGGAGAGAGCCCGACCGAACGCCCGAAGGCGGCGGTCATGGAGGACGTCGCGGAGCTGGCAGGAGTGTCGGCGATGACGGTGTCGAGAGTGCTGAACGCTCCGGAGAAGGTGCGCCCGGAGACCCGGGCGCGCGTTCTCGCGGCGGTCCGCGAGCTCGACTACCGGCCCAATTCGGCGGCGCGGGTCCTGGTGACCGGCCGCTCGGGGGTGCTGGGGGTCGTCTGCTTCGACACCACCCTGTACGGCCCGGCCTCCACGTTGTTCGGCATCGAGCAGGCCGCCAGGGACAGCGACTACCTGGTCAGCATCGCCAGCCTGCCCGCGCTCAACCGCACCTGGATCGCCAGGGGAATCGACCGCCTGCGGTCCCAGTCGGTGGACGGCGTCATCGTCGTCGCGCCCCACGAGTCGGCCGCCGAGGGGCTCCGGCACCTTCCCCCGGGCCTCCCGGCGGTCGACGTCGGCGGAGGAACCGATCTGCCGGTGCCGGTGGCGGCGGTGGACCAGTACGCCGGCGCCGCCCGCGCCACCCGCCACCTGCTCAGTCTCGGTCACCGCACCGTCTGGCACCTGTCGGGCCCGCCCAACTGGATCGACGCGAGCGGCCGGGTGGCCGGCTGGCGGTCGGTGCTGGAGGCGGAGGGCAGGGAGGTCCCCGAGCCGCTGGTCGGCGACTGGACCGCCCACTCCGGCTACGAGATCGGCAAGCGGCTCGCCCGCGAGCCCGACGTGACGGCGATCTTCGTGGCCAACGACCACATGGCGATGGGCGTGCTGCGAGCCCTGCGGGAGGCGGGCCGGCGGGTCCCCGAGGACGTGAGCGTCGTCGGGTTCGACGACGTCCCCGAGGCGGCCTACTTCTGGCCGCCCCTGACCACCGTACGGCAGAACTTCGGCGAGGTCGGCCGGCAGGCGTTCCAGCTCCTGCTCGACCGCATCGCCGGGGTGGAAGGCGAGGCCAGGCGCATGGTGGAGCCCGAACTCGTGGTGAGGGAGAGCACCGGCGTCAGCCCCTGAAAAGCTTCCGCCCCGCCGGCGGCAGGCGTGTCCACGCCTGCCGCCGCTCGCGAGGAGCCGCCCGGGGCGATGGCGCACCCCGGACGGCCGTTTGTTACGGCTTCACCTCCAGCGTCACCGTGGTGGCCGACGGCCGGAAGCGGGCGTCGCCGGAGTAGGAGACGGTGAGCTCGTGCGTGCCGGCCGGCAGGTCGAGACCGAGCTCGGTCTTGCCCTGGCCGCCGGGGTTGAGCGTCCCGTCGCCGAGGATCGTCGCGCCCTCGGACACGGTCACCTCACCGGTCGCGCCCTCCGGGTCCACGCTGTAGTGGACCTGGACCTTCTTGCCCTGCTTCACCTGCTCGGGCGACGCGTGGGCGGTGACGGTGGTGCCGGCCCGGGTGTCCTTGCCGAGGCGGATGAACGTCACCGAGTGGGCCGGGAAGTCGTAGGTGAAGGCGGAGGAGAATCCGCTCACCTCCCGCTCGACCGGAGAGATCTTCGTGGGCTCGGTGAGCGAGTTCACGGCGGCCGGGTCACCGGTCAGCGAGGTGACGAGGGCCTTCGGCGCGATCGCGGCGGTGCCGAGGTCGACCGTGCTGCGCACGGCGGTGTCCTGGACGTTGACGGCCTTGATCACCACGTCGCCGGTGTCGCTGTCCTTCGAGACCACCTGGTAGAGCGGCTCGACGGCGGCGTTGTCGGTGAAGTCGTTGATCTTCTGGCCGTCCAGCCACGTGGTGATGTGGCGACCGGAGACCTGGATCTTGATTTTGTAGTCGCGACCGGTCTGGACCGTGGTGCTCGACGTCGCGATCGACGACTTGGCGCCGTTCGTCGCCTTCTCGACGGCCGACTGGGTGTTGTTCCAGCCGCCGATGTTCCACCAGTAGAAGTTGCCGGTGTCCTTCGCGCCGAACATCACCAGGAAGCCCTCGGCGCCGCCGGTCTTGCGTGCCGTGACCTCCAACGTGTAGTTGGACCAGTCCGTCGAGCCGGCCGTGGAGCGGGCGTCGGTCACGTTGGCCGTCTGGACGTACGCGCCGTCCTGCACCGCCCATGTTCCCTGGCCGGGAGTCCACTTGCCCGTGCCGTTCGAGAAGTCGTCGCCGAACAGGACCGTGCCGTCGGCCCCGGTCACCTTGACGTCGTCGTAGCGGACCTGGGTGCTCCAGGAGCCGAGGCCGATGGCGCCCTTGATGTCGTCCACCGGCAGCGGGCTCGCCTTGTACGTGCTCGGCAGCACGGTGTCGCCCACGTTGCGGGAGAACAGGCGCTGCACGTAGTAGCTGGGCGAGCCGTACACCTGGTCGTTGTCGAACCAGATGAGGTCCGGCGTCCAGTTGACGTAGTCGACGTTGGACAGCAGCGGCGCGTACGACGCCAGCTCGACGACGTCGGAGTTGCGCTCGATGCCGGTCAGGTACGACGCCTCGGTCAGCGCGTTCCAGTACGTGTTGCCCTTCGAGGCGTACTCGCCGACGAACACGTGCGGGCCGCTGCGGTCGTAGGTGTCGTAGCGGTGGTTGTTGGCCAGGAACCAGCTCGGGTCGTTGTAGTAGTGCTCGTCGACCAGGTCGGCCTTCTGGTCACGCGCGAACTGCCACATGCGATCGAACCAGCTGCCCTGGGACGTCTGGCCGGCGTTCGAGAGGATCTCGATGTTCGGGTACTCGGCCCGGATCGCGCTCGCGAACTTGGGGAAGTTCGTGAAGAACTCGGTGTAGATCTCCTCGTTGCCGAGGCCGATGTACTTCAGGTCGAACGGCTTGGGGTGGCCCATGGCGGCCCGCTTGGAACCCCAGGTGGAGTCGGCCGGGCCGTTGGCGAACTCGATGAGGTCGAGCGTGTCCTGGACCCACCGCTGGAGCTTGGCCTCGTCGGTCAGCGGCCGGTTCTCGTTGCAGCCGTTGACGCCCACCGACAGCACCGGCAGCGGCTCGGCGCCGATGTCCTCGGCGAACTGGAAGTACTCGTAGTAGCCGATGCCGTACGTCTGGTTGTAGCCCCAGAAGTTGAAGTTGGTCGGCCGCTCCTCGACCGGGCCGATCGTCTCCTTCCACTGGTAGATGCGGCGCCGGTCCTGGTTGAGCGAGTACGGGTCGTAGGTGCCGACGTTGGTCACGCAGCCGCCGGGGAAGCGCAGGAAGCGCGGCTTGAGCGCGGCGATCGTCTCGGCGATGTCCTTGCGCATGCCGTTCTGACGGCCCTTGAAGGTGTCCTCGGGGAACAGCGAGATCATGTCGAGGTCGGCCCGGCCGCTGCCGCCGGCCAGCACGACCAGGCGCGCCGCGTCGGTGGTCTCGCTCGCGGTGATCGTCGCGGTGTACTTCTTCCAGTCGGCCGACTGGGCGTCGATCGTGGCGGTGCCGTACACCTTGGAGCCGTCGGCGCTCTCGATGGACGCGGTGATCGGGCCGCCGCTGGTGCGCCGGGCGAACAGCGACAGGTCGTAGGTCTTGCCGGCCTGGACCGCGACGCCCTTGTTGAAGCCGGCGTTGCTCACGCCGAAACCGGTGCCCGGGCTGGTGATGTCCAGCCGCAGGAAGTTGCGGTTGTCGCTGTTCAGCGGCTGGTCGCCGGACACCGCGGCCGTCCCGGCCGCGCCGCCGCGCCCGACCTTGGTCCACGCGGTCAGGCCGTTGTAGTTCCGGTTGTCCACCGAGTTGAACTCGAAGGACCGGTTCTGCACGAGCTCGGCGTACAGGCCGCCGTCGGCCGCGTGGTTGATGTCCTCGTAGAAGATGCCGTACAGGTTGGGGCTGACCTTGGTGCCGGCGGCGGTGGTGTCCACCTTGAGCTCGCCGACGTCCTTGGCGTACCCCTCGACCTGGAACTTCGTCCCCTGCGTTGTTATGTCCTGGGCCGTTGTGTTCTGGCCTGTGGCGACGAGTCTGCCGTCGCTGACCGCGACTCGCCTGTCCCCGGCCGACAGGTACACCTTGCCTCCGCCGGCGTCGTGGAGCTGGAACGCTCCAGTCGTCGAGCCGAGGCGCAGCGTGGAGTCGTCGGCGACCCCCAGGTAGCCCTTGCCGTCCAGGTCCTTGAGCGCGACCGTGCCGTCGCCCCTGTCCTCGGCGGTGACCGCGAGGCTCGTCATGCCCGGGGCGTCGGAGGCGACCACCTGCCCGTCCTTGGCGGCCGACAGGTAGGGCGCGGAGCCGGCCGCGCGCAGCGTGAACGGGCCGGACGGGACGATCGTCCTGCCCTCGGCCGCCTTGACCGCGAAGTAGTCGAAGTCGGCCGCGATCGGCGTGCCGTTCTGCGCGGACAGCGCGAACAGGCCGACCTGCTTGACGTCCAGCGCGGCGGTGACCTTGGACGCCTGCACCCAGGCGGAGCCGTCCCAGTAGGACGAGGTGAACTCGTCGCCCGACCTCGTCAGCTTGAGGATCTCGCCCGTGGATCCGGAGCGGCTCGCGAAGGCCGCGGTGAACGCCGCCTTCACTTCGGTGTCGGTCTCGATGACGTTGCCCCCGGACGAGCCGACGTGCGCGAGACCGGCGCGGACGTAGTTGTCCCAGTCCTGCCAGGCGAAGACGCCGGCGCTCTGGTAGTCGAGCGCGACCGGGGCGCTGAACTTCGTGACGACCTCGAAGTCCCCGGCGGGGACGTCCATGAGGAAGATGTTCTTGGCCGAGTTGTCGGTCTGGTAGGTGTCGCCCTTCAACGAGTGGATCCGCAGGCTGCCGGGCTGCTCGCCGAGGGACCACTGGGTGTTGTCGGGGTTGAGGACCTGCCAGTCGGGACCGAGCGCGGCGGCGTCGAACTGGTCGACGGACGCGCCGGCGGGGATCGGGTCGGCGGTTTCGGCCTGAGCCGGCGTGGTGGAGAGCATGCCGCCCACCACACCGCTCACCATGGCCGCCGATAAGGCCAGTGACCAGGCCTTTCTGCTCATTTGGGGGGCTCCTCCGGTTTCTGTTAGCGCTAACATCACGGGATGGTCGCGAAGTGAGCGCTAACAAGCTGGATTCGGCCACCAGTTAAAGGCCGTGCGGCATGTCCGTCAATAGGGCGTTAACGCGATGTTTCGGTGTGACCGGACCGTAATCGGCCACCACCTTGACGGGGGGTCGTGTTAACGCTCACAGTCTTCCCAAGCAGTTGAGAGGAGCGCCAGTGGGACCCAACGTCGACCGCCGCCCGCCCGTCATGGCCGACGTGGCCAGGCTGGCCGGAGTGTCGCACCAGACGGTCTCGCGGGTGCTCAACGACCATCCGAACGTCCGCGCCGAGACCCGCACCCGGGTCATGCGGGCCATCGACCAGCTCGGTTACCGCCGCAACCTCGTCGCCCGGGCTCTGGTCACCAAGCACTCGCGCACGCTGGGCGTGGTCAGCTTCGACACGACGCTGTACGGCCCGGCAAGCACGGTATACGGAATCGAGCAGGCGGCGAGAGACGCGGGCTACTTCGTGAGCATCGTGAGCCTGCGGACCATCGACAGGGCCGGCGTGAACGACGCGATCGGCTACCTCGCCGAGCAGGGCGTGGACGGCATAGTCGTCGTCGCCCCGCAGCGGTCGGCGGCCCGGGCGCTCGACGACCTGCCGGCGGGCATGCCCGCCGTGGCCGTCGAGGGCTGGCACCAGGGCGACGTCTCCGCGGTCAGCGTCGACCAGGTCGAGGGCGCCAGGCTGGCGACCTCGCACCTTCTCGAGCTGGGGCATGAGACCGTCTGGCACATCAGCGGCCCGGCGGACTGGCTGGAGGCCGAGGGCCGGATCGAGGGCTGGCGCGCGGTTCTGACCGCCGCGGGGCGGCCCGTTCCCGGCATGCTGACCGGTGACTGGAGCCCCCGATCGGGCTACCGGGCCGGCAAGGAGCTCGCCGCCATGGCCGGCGACGTCACCGCGGTGTTCGTCGCCAACGATCAGATGGCGCTCGGCCTCCTGCGCGCGTTCACGGAGGAGGGGGTGAAGGTCCCTGAGCAGATCAGCATCGTGGGCTTCGACGACATCCCTGAGTCGGAGTTCTTCTCCCCGCCGCTCACCACCATCAGACAGGACTTCGGGGCCGTAGGCAGGCGCAGCATCGACGTGCTGCTCCGGCAGATCGAGTCGGGCGAGGGGCTGCCTCATGAGCGTCTCGTCGTGCCTCCCCAGTTCGTGCTCAGGGGAAGCACAGCCGCGCGCTAGCCGCACGGAATCACATTCGATGATCAGCGCTGCGCCGTAGGTGTTAGCGCTAACAGGTAGAAAGGATCCCCCCAGTGTTGAAGAGGATCTCGGCACTGATCCTGGCCGGTGCCACGGCCCTGACGATGGCCGGTTGCAGCAGCAGTGACAGCGGCGGCAGCGGCGGTTCGTCCGGCGGTGGCGCCGACGACGGAAAGCTCGTCATGGGCTTCGCCCAGGTCGGCGCGGAAAGCGGCTGGCGCACCGCCAACACCAAGGACATTCAGGAGTCGGCCAAGGCGGCCGGCGTCGAGCTGAAGTTCTCCGACGCGCAGCAGAAGCAGGAGAACCAGATCAAGGCCATCCGCTCCTACATCCAGCAGAAGGTCGACGTGATCGCCTTCTCGCCGGTCGTGGAGTCGGGCTGGGACACCGTCCTCAAGGAGGCGCAGAACGCGAAGATCCCGGTCATCCTCACCGACCGGGCCGTGGACTCCAAGGACACCAGCCTGTACAAGACCTTCCTCGGCTCCGACTTCGTCGAGGAGGGCAAGAAGGCCGGTCAGTGGCTGGTCGACCAGTACAAGGACAGCAAGGACGACGTGAACATCGTCCAGCTGGAGGGCACCACCGGCTCCGCGCCCGCCAACGACCGTAAGGCCGGCTTCCAGCAGGTCATCTCGGCCGACCCGAAGTTCAAGGTCATCGCCTCGCAGAGCGGCGACTTCACCCGCGCCAAGGGCAAGGAGGTCATGGAGGCCTTCCTGAAGTCCAACCCCAAGATCGACGTGCTGTACGCGCACAACGACGACATGGGCCTCGGCGCCATCGAGGCGATCGAGGGCGCGGGCAAGGTCCCGGGCAAGGACATCAAGATCATCACGGTTGACGCGGTCCACGACGGCATGCAGGCCCTCGCCGACGGCAAGATCAACTACATCGTCGAGTGCTCCCCGCTGCTCGGCACCCAGCTCATGGACCTCGCCAAGAAGGTCGTCAAGGGCGAGCAGGTGCCCCAGCGCGTGGTCACCGAGGAGACCACCTTCACCCAGGAGCAGGCCAAGGAGGCCCTGCCCAACCGCAAGTACTGATCGGTTCCTGGCCGCCCCCGTAACGGGGGCGGCCTCACCCGCGACGACGAGTTACGAGGATGAGAGGGGCGCCGCATGGCCGCACCCGCGCCGATCCTGCGGATGAGCGGGATCGGCAAGCAGTTCCCCGGCGTGAAGGCACTGGACGGCGTCGACTTCCGGCTGCTGCCGGGCGAGGTTCACGCGCTGATGGGGGAGAACGGCGCCGGCAAGTCCACCTTGATCAAGGTGCTCACCGGCGTCTACGACATCGACGCCGGCGAGATCGAGCTGGAGGGCCGACCGGTCGCCTTCTCCAGCCCCCTCGCCGCGCAGCAGGCGGGCATCAGCACCGTCTACCAGGAGGTCAACCTCTGCACGAACCTGTCGGTGGCGGAGAACATCTTCATCGGACGTGAGCCCCGCCGGCTCGGCCGTATCCAGTGGAAGGCGATGCGCCGCAGGGCCGAGGAGCTCCTCGCCCGGCTCGACCTCGACATCGACGTGTCGGCGCCCCTGTCGTCGTACTCGCTGGCGCTCCAGCAGATGGTCGCGATCGCGCGGGCGGTCGACATCGACGCGAAGGTTCTCATCCTCGACGAGCCCACCTCCAGCCTGGACGCCGGGGAGGTCGCCCAGCTCTTCACGGTGATGCGCAGGCTCAAGGAGCAGGGCATCGCGATCCTGTTCGTCTCGCACTTCCTCGACCAGATCTACGAGATCTCCGACCGGATGACGATCCTGCGCAACGGCACGCTCGTGGGGGAGTACCTCACCAGCGAGCTGAGCCAGGTCGATCTGATCGGCAAGATGATCGGCCGCGAGCTGGCCGACCTCGAGAAGCTGGAGGAACGCCCGCCGGCCGGCGAGGGTGCGCCGCTGGTCCAGGCCGAGGAGCTGGGCCGGGCCGGCGCCATCCAGCCGTTCACGCTCACCATCCGCGAGGGTGAGGTCGTCGGCCTGGCCGGGCTGCTCGGCTCGGGCCGCACGGAGATCGCCCGGCTGCTGTTCGGGGCCGACCACGCCGGCACCGGATCGCTGAAGATCGGCGGCGAGCAGGTCAGCCTGCGCACGCCCCGATCCGCGGTCTCCCGGAAGCTGGCCTTCTGCTCGGAGAACCGGCGGGCGGAGGGGCTGATCCCCGACCTGACGGTCCGGGAGAACCTCATCCTCGCCCTGCAGGCCTCCCGCGGCTGGACCAGGCCGATCCCCCGGCGCAAGCAGGACGAACTGGTCGACAAGTACATCTCCGCGCTGAACATCCGCCCGGCCAACCCCGACCAGCTCATCAGGAACCTCAGCGGCGGCAACCAGCAGAAGGTGCTGCTGGCCCGCTGGCTCATCCTGGAGCCCCGCCTGCTCATCCTCGACGAGCCCACCCGCGGCATCGACGTCGGCGCCAAGGCCGAGATCCAGCGGCTCGTCGCCGAGCTGTCGGACGGCGGGATGGCAGTGCTGTTCATCTCCGCCGAGCTGGAGGAGGTGCTGCGGCTCAGCCACAAGGTCGGGGTGCTGCGCGACCGCCGGCTCGTCGCGGAACTGGACAATGACGAGCGGCTGACCACCGACAAACTGACGGAGACGATCGCGAGCGGAGCTCGATCATGAGCCGGATCCTGAAGCATCGCCTGTTCTGGCCTCTGGTCATCCTGGTCGCGCTGCTGGCACTGAACCTCTTCTTCACGGACAACTTCTTCAGGATCCAGATGAAGGAGGGGCACCTCTACGGCAGCCTGATCGACATCGTCCGGTTCGGCGCGCCGCTGATCCTGGTGTCGCTCGGCATGACGCTGGTCATCGCCACCAGCGGCATCGACCTGTCGGTCGGCTCGGTCGTGGCGATCGCCGGCGCGCTGGCCTGCCTGCGCATCAGCGGCCTGTCCGACCAGAACTCGGTGGGCGGCGTGCTCGGGGCCGTGGGCCTCGCGCTGGTGCTGTCGGTGGTCCTCGGCGCGTGGAACGGCTTCCTCGTCGCGGGCATCGGCATCCAGCCGATCATCGCGACGCTGATCCTGATGGTCGCCGGGCGCGGCCTGGCCCAGCTCATCACCGACGGCCAGATCACCACGGTCAACAGCTCGCCGTACAAGCTGATCGGCGGCGGCTACTGGCTGACGCTGCCGTTCGGGATCATCATCGTGGCGGTCGTGCTCGCGCTCACCGCGTTCCTCACCCGGCGCCTGGCGCTCGGCCTGCTCATCGAGTCGGTCGGCGGCAACGCCGAGGCGAGCCGCCTGGCCGGCATCAGCGCCCGCGGCGTGCTCATGACGGTGTACGCGTTCTGCGGGCTGTGCGCCGGCATCGCCGGCCTCATGATCAGCTCGAACGTCTCCAGCGCCGACGGCAACAACGCCGGTCTGTGGATCGAGCTGGACGCGATCCTCGCCGTCGTCATCGGCGGCACCCCGCTGTCCGGCGGCCGGTTCTCGCTGAGCGGCACGGTGCTGGGCGCCCTCATCATCCAGACGCTGACCACCACGATCTATTCGATCGGCGTTCCGCCGGAGACGACGCTGCTGTTCAAGGCGCTCGTGGTGACGATCGTCTGCCTGATTCAGTCCCCGGCCTTCCGCGGGAAGGTGTTCCACCGCCGCAGGCGCCCGATGGCGGCGCGCCCGTCGGCCGAAGAGAAGGTGAGGGTCTCGGCATGACGAGCGTCACCGGTCTGCTGGACCTCCGCCGTACGGTCCCGTCGAAGTACATCCCCGTCATGGTGACCGCGGGCCTGTTCGTGGCCATGTTCGTGGCGGGCGGCATCCGCTACGAGAACTTCGCCACCGGGCAGATCATCCTCAACGTCTTCATCGACAACGCGTTCCTGCTGGTCGTCGCGGTCGGCATGACGTTCGTGATCCTCACCGGCGGCATCGACCTGTCGGTCGGTTCGGTGGTCGCGCTCGCCACGATGTTGAGCGCCAGCCTGCTGAAGGACGGCTGGCCGGCGTACGCGGTCATGGCCCTGGTGCTGGTGATCGGCGCGGTGCTGGGCCTGGCCATGGGCGCCATCATCCACTACTTCGAGATCCAGCCGTTCATCGTCACGCTGGCCGGGATGTTCCTGGCCCGTGGCCTGTGCTACACGATCAGCACCGAGTCGATCCCGATCGAGAACCCGACGTTCACCGACATCGCCCAGACGCGGATCAACCTCGGCGGCGACCTGTCGGTCTCCCCGAGCGCGGTGATCGCGGTGGTGGTCGTGCTGATCGCGGCGTACGTGCTGCACTACACCCGGCTCGGCCGCAACGTCTACGCGACCGGCGGCAGCGAGCAGTCGGCTCTGCTCATGGGTCTCCCGGTGGCCCGTACGAAGATCGCGGTCTACACGATCAGCGGCTTCTGCTCGGCCCTCGGCGGCCTGCTGTTCGCCTTCTACTCGCTGTCGGGCTACGGACTGAGCGCCGTGGGCATGGAGCTGGACGCGATTGCCGCGGTCGTCATCGGCGGTACGCTGCTGACCGGCGGGAGCGGCTTCCTACTCGGCACCGTGCTCGGCGTGCTCGTGCTGGGGCTGATTCAGACGATCATCAGCTTCGAGGGCACGCTCAGCTCCTGGTGGACCAGGATCTTCATTGGTCTGCTGCTCTTCGTCTTCATCCTCCTACAGCGCGTGTTCTCCGGTGGATCGCGCCGCCGAACTTCTTGACGTGCAGAAACGTCCCCCAGTCCCTTCTACCGGCCGCATCGAGCTGTGCGGCGACCCCCAACCAAGGAGATGCATATGAGGTTGCTACGAATCGGGGGCGTGGTGTCCGCCATCGCGCTCGCCGCGACAATGACGGCCTGCGGCTCCAGCCAGAAGACGGTGGACACCGAGGCGTCCGCGTCCTCCGGGGCCGGCACCGCCGGCGCCCTGATCGGCGTCACCATGCCCACCAAGTCGTCGGAGCGCTGGATCCACGACGGCGACAACGTGAAGCAGCAGCTCGAGAGCCTCGGCTACAAGGTCGACCTCCAGTACGCCGAGAACGACATCCCCACCCAGGTCAACCAGATCGAGAACCAGATCACCAAGGGCGCCAAGCTCCTGATCATCGCCTCGATCGACGGCACCGCGATCACCTCCCAGCTCCAGGAGGCCGCGGACAACAAGATCCCGGTCATCGCCTACGACCGGCTCATCCGCAACAGCCCGAACGTCGACTACTACGCCACCTTCGACAACTTCAAGGTCGGCGTGCAGCAGGCGACCTCGCTGCTGAAGGGCCTCGGCGTCGACAGCGGCAAGAAGGGCCCGTTCAACGTCGAGCTGTTCGGCGGCTCGCCCGACGACAACAACGCCACCTTCTTCTGGAACGGCGCGATGTCGGTGCTCAAGCCGAAGATCGACGACGGCACGCTGAAGGTCAAGAGCGGCCAGACCGACTTCAAGCAGGCCGCCATCCTGCGGTGGGACCCCGCCACGGCGCAGAAGCGCATGGAGGACATTCTCACCAAGACCTACACCGGTGACGCCAAGGTCGACGGCGTGCTCTCGCCGTACGACGGGCTCTCCATCGGCATCCTGTCGGCGCTCAAGAGCTCCGGCTACGGCACCAGCGGCCAGCCGTACCCGGTCGTGACCGGCCAGGACGCCGAGCTGGCGTCGGTCAAGTCGATCGTCGCGGGTGAGCAGTACTCGACCATCTTCAAGGACACCCGCAAGCTCGCGGAGCAGACC
Source organism: Microbispora sp. H10830 (assembly GCF_014161375.1). Lineage (NCBI taxonomy): Bacteria > Bacillati > Actinomycetota > Actinomycetes > Streptosporangiales > Streptosporangiaceae > Microbispora > Microbispora sp. H10830. Next base: position 148,566 of record NZ_JABBWX010000016.1, on the reverse strand, counting down.
GTGAAGATGGCGGACGCGGTGCTGAAGGGTCAGAAGCCCGAGGTGAACAACGAGAAGGACTACGACAACGGCAACAAGGTCGTCCCGTCGTACCTGCTCGACCCGGTGGTCGTCGACAAGGACAACTACAAGGACGTCATCGTCGGCAGCGGCTACTACACCGAGGACCAGCTCAAGTAGGGATCCGGGCCCGGGGAGCAGTCCCCGGGCCCTCCCTGAGCGGGGGGCACATGACCGAGCACATCTTGCGAATGAGCGGGATCACCAAGACATTCCCCGGAGTGACGGCCCTGCAGGACGTCAACCTGGCGGTACGGCGGGGTGAGATCCACGCTATCTGCGGCGAGAACGGCGCCGGCAAGTCGACGCTGATGAAGGTGCTGTCCGGGGTCTATCCCCACGGCCAGTACGACGGCGAGATCACCTTCGAGGGCAGACGCTGCGAGTTCGGCGGCATCCGCGACAGCGAGCACGCCGGCATCGTCATCATCCACCAGGAGCTGGCGCTGTGCCCGCAGCTGTCGATCGCGGAGAACATCTACCTCGGCAACGAGCGGGCGACGCGTGGCGTCATCGACTGGAACCGAACCAACTACGAGGCCGGCGAGCTGCTGAAGCGGGTCGGCCTGCGCGAGAACCCCACGACGACGGTCTCCGACATCGGCGTGGGCAAGCAGCAGCTCGTGGAGATCGCCAAGGCGCTGTCGAAGGAGGTCAAGCTCCTCATCCTCGACGAGCCGACCGCGGCGCTCAACGACGAGGACTCGGCCCACCTGCTCGACCTGCTGCGCGGGCTCAGGGACGAGGGCATCACGTGCGTGATCATCTCGCACAAGCTCAACGAGGTCACGGCGATCGCCGACTCCGTCACGATCCTCCGTGACGGGCGCACGATCGAGACGCTGGACATGGCCGTCGACCGCGTGACCGAGGACCGCATCATCTCCGGGATGGTCGGCCGCGCACTCGACAACCGCTTCCCGCCGCGCACGCCCGCGATCGGCGAGGAGGCCTTCCGGATCGAGGACTGGACGGTCTACAGCCCCAGCCAGCCCGGCAGGAAGGTGGTCGACGGGGCCTCGCTCATGCTGCGGCGTGGTGAGATCGTGGGCCTGGCCGGGCTGATGGGCGCCGGGCGCACCGAACTGGCGATGAGCGTGTTCGGGCGGACGTACGGCGTGCACATCTCCGGCAGGATCTTCAAGGGCGGCGAGCGGATCGAGCTGCGCACCGTGCAGGACGCGATCAGGCACGGCGTCGCCTACGCCACCGAGGACCGCAAGAGGTACGGCCTCAACCTCATCGAGGACATCAAGCGCAACATCAGCGCGGCCTGGCTCAAGGGCCTGTCCAAGCGCGGCTGGGTGAACGAGTACGAGGAATACCGCGTCGCCCAGCAGTTCCGCGGGAGCATGAACATCAAGGCGCCCAGTGTGGACAGCGTCGTCGGCAAGCTGAGCGGCGGCAACCAGCAGAAGGTCGTGCTCTCCAAGTGGATCCTGACCGAGCCGGACGTGCTGATCCTCGACGAGCCGACCCGGGGCATCGACGTCGGCGCCAAGTACGAGATATACATGATCATCAACCGTCTGGCGGAGCAGGGCAAGGCCGTGCTGGTGATCTCGTCTGAGCTGCCCGAACTGCTCGGCCTCTGCGACCGCATCTACACGCTCTCGGAGGGGCGCGTCACCGGTGAGGTGCCGCGCGAGGAGGCCACGCAGGAACGCCTCATGTATCTCATGACCAAGGGACAGGAGTAGCTCGCATGAGCAGCATCACGCCCGCCGACGTCGAGGTCGGCGCCAAGGGCGGCGGGGGAGCGCCGGGGCGGCCGGGCCGGGTGTCGCTCGGCGGGCTGTCGGTAAACCTGCGCTCCAGCGGCATCTACATCGCCTTCGCACTGATCATCGTGTTGTTCTCGGTGCTGACCGACGGCGCACTGCTGCAGCCGCAGAACATTTCCAACATCATCGTCCAGAATTCCTACATCCTGATCCTGGCGATCGGGATGATCCTGGTCATCATCGCGGGGCACATCGACCTGTCGGTCGGCTCGGTGGTCGCGGTCACCGGCGCGTTGGCCGCGGTGCTGATGGTGAACATGGGCGTGCCCTGGCCGGCGGCCGTGCTGATCACGATCGTGGCCGGAGCCCTGATCGGGGCCTGGCAGGGGTACTGGATCGCGTACTTCGGCATCCCCGCCTTCATCGTCACGCTGGCCGGCATGCTGCTGTTCCGGGCACTGACCCTCACCGTCCTGGGCAACCAGGGCATCGGCCCGTTCCCCGACCAGGTCCGCACACTGGCCAACGGCTTCACCGACGGCTGGCTGGGCAACATCGGCCTCGGCCCGCTCGGGGGCGCCGACCTGTTCAGCCTGCTGGTCGGCATCGTCGCGATCGCCGGCATGGTCCTCGCGCAGTGGCGCACCCGGAGCGCCCGCAAGGGCTACGGGCAGGCGGTCGATCCCCTGGCGCTGTTCGCGCTGAAGATCGCGGCAGGAGCCGCGGTGATCCTCTTCCTCGTCGTGCAGCTCGCCCGCTTCAAGAACCTGCCGTGGGTGCTCGTGCTGCTGGCGGTGCTCGTGCTGGCGTACTCGCTGATGGCGAACCGCACGGTCTTCGGACGGCAGATCTACGCCATCGGCGGCAACCTGCACGCGGCCGTGATGTCCGGCGTGAAGGTCAAGTCGGTGGTCTTCTGGATCTTCGTCAACATGGGGGTGCTGTCGGCGATCGCCGGTGTCATCTTCGCCGGCCGGCTCAACCAGGCGGGCCCCACCGCGGGCAACAGCTTCGAGCTGGACGCGATCGCGGCGGCCTTCATCGGCGGCGCGGCGGTGCAGGGCGGCGTGGGCAAGGTGGTCGGGGCGATCACCGGTGGTCTGATCATGGCGGTCATCAACAACGGCATGTCGCTGATCGGCTCGCCCAGCGAGCGGGTCATGCTCGTCAAGGGTGCCGTGCTGCTCGCCGCGGTGGCGTTCGACGTGTGGACCAAGCGCAGGGCCGGCACCGCGCGCTGATGCCCGCGGACATCGATAGAAACCGGTTTCGGGCCGCCGGCCGCATCGCCGGCCGGCGGCCCCCCGCTCCGGGCATGGGCGGCGCAAGAGCCTCTGGAGGTTGAGTGTGAACGTTAACAGTGACCGTTATGTGGTCGGTGTGGATTACGGCACGTTGTCCGGCCGCGCCGTGGTGGTCCGGGTGAGCGATGGCGCGGAGCTGGGCAGCGCCGTGCACGAGTACGCCCACCGGGTGATCGAGGACGCGTTACCGGGCTCCGGCGTCCGCCTCGGACCGGACTGGGCCCTGCAGTCGCCCGCGGACTGGATCGACGTGCTGCGGCACGCGGTGCCCAAGGCGCTGGCCGCCGCGCAGGTCCCCGCCGAGCAGGTGATCGGCATCGGCACGGACTTCACGGCCTGCACGATCCTGCCCGCCACGGCCGACGGCCACCCGCTGTGCGAGGAGTTCCCCGAGCGGCCGCACGCCTGGCCGAAGCTCTGGAAGCACCACGCGGCCCAGCCGCACGCCGACCGCATCAACGCGCTGGCCGCCGAGCGCGGCGAGGCGTGGCTGCCGCGGTACGGCGGCAAGATCTCCTCCGAGTGGGCCTTCGCCAAGGGCTTGCAGCTGCTGGAGGAGGACCCGGAGATGTACGACCGGGCCGACCGCTGGATCGAGGCCGCCGACTGGATCATCTGGCAGCTCACCGGGGTGGAGACCCGAAACGTCTGCACCGCCGGCTACAAGGCCGTCCACCAGGACGGCGCCTATCCGTCCGAGGACTTCCTGACCGCGCTCAATCCCGCCTTCTCCGGTTTCACCCGGAAGCTCGGCCAGGAGCTCGTTCCGCTCGGCGGCCTCGCTGGCCACCTGACCGCGCGGGCCGCCGAGTGGACGGGCCTGCCCGAGGGGATCGCGGTGGCGGTCGGCAACGTCGACGCCCACGTCACCGCCGCGGCGGCCGACGCCGTGCGGCCGGGCCAGATGGTCGCCATCATGGGCACCTCCACCTGCCACGTCATGTGCTCCGACCAGCTCGCCGAGGTTCCCGGCATGTGCGGCGTGGTGCGCGACGGCATCGTCCCCGGACTGTGGGGCTACGAGGCGGGCCAGTCCGCCGTCGGCGACATCTTCGGCTGGTTCGTGGACAACTGCGTGCCCGCGTCGTACGCGGAACGGGCCGCCGAGGCGGGGCTCGGGCTGCACGAGTACCTCACCTCCCTCGCCGCCGGGCAGAAGGTCGGGCAGCACGGGCTGGTCGCCCTCGACTGGCACGGCGGCAACCGCTCGGTCCTGGTCGACCACACCCTCTCCGGCGTCGTCGTCGGCCAGACGCTCGCCACCCGGCCTGAGGACGTCTACCGGGCGCTCATCGAGGCCACCGCGTTCGGCGCCAGGACGATCGTGGAGACGTTCGAGGCCGCCGGGGTCCCGGTGGAGGAGTTCGTGGTCGCCGGCGGCCTGCTCAAGAACGGCTTCCTCATGCAGACGTACGCCGACGTGCTGCGCCGCCCGCTGTCGGTGATCGGCTCCGACCAGGGGCCGGCCCTCGGCTCGGCGATCCACGCGGCCGTCGCCGCGGGCGCCTACCCCGACATCACCGCCGCCGGGGCGGCCATGGGCAAGCGCCAGGCCGCCGCGTACGCGCCCGACGCCGAGCGGGCCGACGCCTACGACCGGCTGTACGCCGAGTACCGCAGGTTGCACGACCACTTCGCGGACGGCGGGATGCTCCACCGGCTCCGCGCTATCAGGAACGAGGCCAGTGCATGATCGATGAACTTCGCAGGGAAGTCTGCCGGCTCCACGCCGAACTGGTGCGATACAACCTCGTCGCCTGGACGGCCGGCAATGTGTCGGGCCGGGTGCCGGGCGAGGACCTGTTCGTCATCAAGCCCAGCGGCGTGTCGTACGACGACCTGACCCCCGAGTCGATCGTGGTCTGCGACCTCGACGGCAACCTGGTCGAGGGCGACCTGTCTCCCTCCAGCGACACGGCGGCGCACGCCTACGTCTACCGGCACATGCCGGAGGTCAACGGCGTGGTGCACACCCACTCCACGTACGCCTCGGCGTGGGCGGCCCGCGGTGAGGCGATCCCGTGCGTGCTCACCGCGATGGCCGACGAGTTCGGCGGGGAGATCCCCCTCGGGCCGTTCGCGCTCATCGGCAACGACGACATCGGCAAGGGGATCGTCGCGACCCTGACCGGTCACCGCTCCCGCGCCGTGCTGATGCAGAACCACGGCGTGTTCACCATCGGCGAGTCGCCGAAGGCGGCCGTCAAGGCCGCCGTGATGTGCGAGGACGTCGCCCGCACCGTGCACGTCTCCCGGCAGCTCGGCGAGCCCCTGCCGATCGCGCAGGGCGACATCGACCGCTTGTACGACCGGTATCAGAACGTCTATGGACAGAGGAGTCACCTGTGAAGCTATGGTTCCTGACCGGTAGCCAGGGCCTGTACGGCGAGGACACGCTGCGGCAGGTGGCCGAGCAGTCCCAGCGCATCGCCGAGCAGCTGGGCGAGGCGCTGCCGTTCGAGCTCGAGTGGCGGCCCGTGCTCACCGACGCGGCGGCCATCCGCCGCGTGTGCCTTGAGGCCAACGGTGACGACGACTGCATCGGCCTGATCGCGTGGATGCACACGTTCTCCCCGGCCAAGATGTGGATCGCCGGCCTGGACGCGTTGCGCAAACCGCTGCTGCACCTGCACACGCAGGCCAACGTGGAACTGCCGTGGAGCTCCATCGACATGGACTTCATGAACCTCAACCAGGCCGCCCACGGCGACCGCGAGTTCGGCTACATCCAGACGCGCCTCGGCGTGCCGCGCAAGACCGTCGCGGGCCACGTGAGCGACCCGGCGGTGGCGGCGCGGATCGCCACCTGGGCCCGCGCCGCGGCCGGCCGGGCCGAGGTCGGCTCGCTGCGCCTGGCCCGCTTCGGCGACAACATGCGCGACGTCGCCGTGACCGAGGGCGACAAGGTCGAGGCGCAGCTGCGGTTCGGGGTGTCGGTGAACACCTACGGCGTCAACGAGCTGGTCGAGGCCGTGGACGCCGCCGCGGACGCCGACGTGTCCGCCCTCGTCAAGGAGTACGAGGACCTCTACCGGATGGCCCCCGAGCTGCGCGCGGGCGGGGAGCGGCACGAGTCGCTGCGTTACGCGGCCCGCATCGAGCTGGGCCTGCGGCACTTCCTGGAGGGCGGCGGCTTCAAGGCGTTCACCACGAACTTCGAGGACCTGGGCGGGCTGCGCCAGCTTCCCGGCCTGGCCGTGCAGCGGCTCATGGCCGAGGGCTACGGCTTCGGCGGCGAGGGCGACTGGAAGACCTCGGTGCTGCTGCGCACGCTCAAGGTCATGTCGGCGGGCCTGCCCGGCGGCACCTCGTTCATGGAGGACTACACCTACCACCTCACCCCGGGCGAGGAGCTCATCCTCGGCGCGCACATGCTGGAGGTCTGCCCGACGATCGCGGCGGACACCCCCGCGTGCGAGATCCACCCGCTGAGCATCGGCGGCCGGGAGGACCCGGTTCGGCTCGTGTTCGACGCGGCCCCCGGCCCCGCCGTGGTGGTGGGCCTGTCCGACATGGGCGAGCGGTTCCGGCTGGTGGCCAACGAGATCGACGTGGTCGCCCCGCCCGAGCCGCTGCCCGCCCTGCCGGTCGCCCGCGCGGTGTGGCGGCCCCGGCCCGACATGCGCACCTCCGCCGAGTCGTGGATCACGGCGGGCGCCCCGCACCACACGGTGCTCTCCTCGGCCATCGGGTCCGAGGAGCTGAACGACTTCGCCGACATGCTCGGCGTCGAGTTGCTCGTCATCGACGAGGCGACCACCTCCCGCCAGTTCGTCAAGGAACTGCGGTGGAACCAGGCCTACTATCGGCTCGCGCAAGGATTTTGATGGGAAAACGTGTTCATCTGCTCCGGGGGGTGGTGGGCGGCCTGGCCGCCCTCACACTCGGAGCGGGGGCACTCGTCCCGTCCGCCGCCTCGGCGGCGGACGAGGGCCTCGCTCTCTGGTACAAGCTCGACGAGACCTCCGGCACCGTGGCCGCCGACTCCTCCGGCAACGGCAGGAACGGCACGCTCGGCGGTGACGCGAGCTGGGGCGACGGCCTCCAGCTCGGTGGCACGAACGGGTACGTGAAGCTGCCCGACAACCTCATGCGCGGCATGACCTCGATCACGGTCGCGCTCGACGTCTGGATCGACCCCACGCAGGCCACGCCGTACTTCGTCTACGGCTTCGGCAACTCGAGCGGGTCGAGCGGCAACGGCTATCTGTTCACCACCGGCAACACCTTCCGCACGTCGATCGCCTCGGGCAACTGGTCGACCGAGCAGAACGCCAACGCCGGCGTCAACCTGCCGCGCGGCGGCTGGCAGCACATCGCGTACACGCTCGGCGGCGGCGTCGGGGTGCTGTACCAGAACGGCGACGAGGTCGCCCGCAACACCGCCGTCACGCTCACCCCGGGCTCGATCGGCGGCGGCACGACCACGGCCGACTACATCGGCCGTTCGCTCTACTCGGGCGACAAGTACCTCAAGGGCAGGGTCAAGGACTTCCGCGTCTACGGCCGGGCCCTCGGCGCGTCCGAGATCGCCCAGCTCGCGGGGCCGGTCAACGCCGAGATCGTCAAGCAGGACGCCGCGGCGCTCGACCTCGGCGACACCGGCGCGGTCCGGTCCGACCTGACGCTGCCGGCCAAGGGCACGTCCGGGTCCACGATCACCTGGGCCTCCAGCGACCCGTCCGTCGTCAGCACGACCGGCGCGGTCACCCGGCCGCCGGCGGGCGCGGCGGACGCCCACGTCACCCTCACCGCCACGCTCACCAAGGGCACGGCGACCGAGACGAAGACGTTCGACGTCACCGTCGAGGCGATCTACACCGACAAGCGGGCCGTCGAGACCGACGCAGGCAAGCTCGTCGTGCACAACATCGGCGACGTCCGCGGCAATCTGACGCTGCCGACGAAGGGCGAGAACGGCACCACCATCACCTGGCGGTCCAGCAAGCCGGACACGCTCAGCGAGACCGGCGAGGTCAACCGTCCCGCGCCGGGCGCCGAAGCCGTGAAGGTGAACCTCAAGGCCACGGTCTCGCGCGGCGGCCACCAGGCCGTGCGCGTCTTCAAGCCCGAGGTGCCGGCGCTGCCCGCCAAGGAGCCGTACAAGGGCTACCTGTTCGCCTACTTCACCGGCGAGGGCTACTCGAACGGCGAGCAGATCTACAACGCGCTGAGCAAGGGCGACGACCCGCTGCACTGGCAGGAGCTCAACGGCGGCCGGCCGGTCGTCACCTCCGACGTCGGAGAGAAGGGCCTGCGCGACCCGTTCGTCATCCGCTCGCCCGAGGGCGACAGGTTCTACCTGATCGCCACGGACCTCAAGATCTACGGCAACGGCGACTGGGACCGCGCGCAGCGCGGCGGCAGCCGCTCGATCATGGTGGCCGAGTCGACCGACCTGGTGCACTGGACGAACCAGCGGCTCGTCCAGGTCTCCCCGCCTGAGGCCGGCAACACCTGGGCGCCGGAGGCGTACTACGACAAGACCCTCGGCGCGTACGTGGTGTTCTGGGCGTCCAAGCTGTACGACAACCCGCAGCACACGGGGGACACGTACAACAAGATGGTGTACGCGACGACCCGCGACTTCTACACCTTCTCCGAGCCGAAGATCTGGAAGGACCCGGGCTACTCGGTCATCGACTCGACCGTGATCGAGCACAACGGGACCTACTACCGCTTCACGAAGGACGAGAGGAACAACACCTCCTCCAGCCCGTGCAGCAAGTACATCATCGAGGAGAAGTCCACCTCGCTGACCGACACGAACTGGGGCTTCCTGAAGGAGTGCATCGGCTCCGGCGTGCTGTCGCGCGGTGAGGGGCCGACGATCTTCAAGTCCAACACCGAGGACAAGTGGTACCTGTTCATCGACGAGTACGGCGGCCGCGGCTACGTGCCGTTCGAGTCGACCGACCTCGAGAAGGGCGACTGGACCGTCCCGGCCGACTACCAGCTCCCGAGCCGTCCGCGTCACGGCACGGTGCTGGGCGTCACGCAGGCCGAGTACGACCGGCTGCTCTCCGCTCTCGGCTGATCCGGGCTCTCGGCTGATCCGGTCTCGCTGATCGCGCGCGGGCCCTTCCCCCAGGGGAAGGGCCCGTTCGTGTGTCAGACGCTGTGCGTCAGGCCGCCCGCCGGGACAGCGATCGGGAGGCGAGGGCGGCCCGGGCCGCCGCGAGTGCGCTGTTGATCGACACCTCGCCGAGCAGGCCGGGCGCCGCCACCTGGTCGCCGGTCAGCCAGACGCCGTCGCCGCGCTGGACCGCCGGCCGGTCGCGCCACGACGTGCCGGGCAGGTCGAGCGCGCCGCTGCGCCCGGCGGCCACCGCGTCGCGGCGCCAGGTCGTCCGCCCGCGCCAGCCCGGGAGGGCGAGGTCGGCGATCCGCTCCAGCCGCCCGAGCGCGACGGCCTTCGGCTCGCCGGGACGCATCGGCATCTCCAACTGGACGAGGCTTTCCCCGGGCGGGGCCAGGGACGGGTCGGGCAGCGAGTAATGCTCCAGGAAGCCGCCCTCGTCCAGGTCGCTGACGAGGAACAGGTCCCGCGGGTCGGCGCGTACCGCGAGATCGAGCAGGACCGCGCGGCCGCTCTCCCCGCGCAGCGAGTCGTCGCCCAGCAGGCCGCGGGCGGCGTCGAGGGAGGTGGCGACGATCACCGGTCCCTCCGGCAGCCGGTCGGCCCTCGACCCGGTCTCGATGCGTACGCCGAGGTCGCGCGCCCGCGCGGCCATCCGGTCGATCACCCGCCCCCAGCCGCCGGCCACATAGCGGACGGACGGGTAGCGCGGAGCGGTGACGCGCAGGAGCCGCTCCCAGGCGAAGGCCGCCGACAGCCGGCCGGGGTCGGCGTCGTAGGTGACGACTCCCAGCAGCCCGGCGGCGGCCCGTGCGGCCTCGGCGCCGAAGCGGCGGGTGGCCCAGGAGCCGAAGTCCTCGTCCACCGGCGCCCGCAGGCCGCGCCGGGCGATCATCCGCAGCAGCCCGGCCGGGGGCCGCCCGGTCAGCCTCCCGTCCCGGCGGAACCGCGCCCGGGCCAGGTGCCCCGGCCGTGGCAGAGCGTACGGCCGGACCAGCCCCCGCTCGTCCAGCCACCGCCACGGCAGGCCGTCGGAGTAGAAGACGTGGGTGCCGTCGTTGGCGACGTACGGCGCAGCGGTGGAGCGGGCGCGCCCGCCGAGGGTGTGGTGCGCCTCGTGCAGGACGACGGCCGCACCGCCCTCGGCGCAGGCGATGGCGGCGGTCAGCCCGGCAAGCCCGCCGCCCACGATCGTGATGGTTTCTCTCATGCACTCCCGGACGCGTCCGGGGTCGCCATTCGTGACATCTTGTCCGGGTTGGCGATGAGGTAGACGGTATGGATCAGACCGTCGCCGATCATCAGCGAGACGACCGTGACGGGACGGCCCTCCAGGCGGGCGACGATCGCGGGCCCGCCGTTGACTTCGGCGATCTCCAAGTCCATCTCCAAGCCAGGGGGAGCGCCCAGGGAGGCCAGGAAGCGCCGGCGGCCCTCCCGGCTCGCGATCGCGACGAGGAAGCGGGCGACCGGCACGGCGCCGGCCAGCTCCCGCAGCGGCGCCCGGACCTTGCCGCCGCCGTCGCCGACCATGCGGACGTCCGCGGCGAGCAGCGCCGTCAGGCCCTCGATGTCCCCTTCCGCGCAGGCCGCGACGAAGCGCTCGGTGATCGTGCGCCGCGCGCGCCGGTCCACGTCGAAGCGCGGCCTGCGCTCGCGCACGTGGTCGCGGGCGCGCCTGGCGAGTTGTCGTACGGCAGGCTCGCCCCGGCCGAGGATTTCGGCGATCTCGGCGTGGGAGAAGCCGAACGCCTCCCGCAGGACGAACACGGCCCGTTCCAGCGGGGACAGTGTCTCCAGCACGACGAGGAGGGCGAGCTCGACGCTGTCGGCGCGTTCCGCGGGCTCCCCGGAGTCCGGCGCGGTGACGACCGGCTCGGGCAGCCAGGGCCCGACGTACGCCTCCCGCCTGGCCCGCACCCGGCGCAGCCGGTCGATGGCGAGGTTGGTGGTGACGCGCACGAGGTAGGCCTTCGGGTCGGCCACCGACGCGGCGTCCACCTCCGCCCAGCGCAGCCACGCCTCCTGGACCACGTCCTCCGCGTCCGCGGCACCGCCGAGGATGCGGTAGGCCACACCGACGAGCAGGCTCCTGTGCGCGGTGAAGACTTCGATGGTCATGTCATGCCAGACGTATCATGCCCGCCGTCGTGTGACATCGGCTCGTCCGGTTACCGTCCCCGCGCGGACTCCTATACACTGACTGCGTCGCAAGGGGCTATAGCGCAGCTGGTAGCGCACTTCCATGGCATGGAAGGGGTCTGGGGTTCGAGTCCCCATAGCTCCACAACACCTCAAGGGCGGTCGATCGACCGCCCTTCTTCATGTCAGAAGGCGGCCCGTTCTCAGGTCCCCTCAGGGCACGCCGAGGAGGCGGAGGACCGCCGTGGTGGCGGCGGCGAGGACGACGATCAGAGGGAACGGTGCTTTCCGAAGCGTGAGGATCCCGGCGACGAGCACCCCGGCGGGCCTGGCCCATCCGGCGAAGCCGTGCCCCTCGGTGAGGGCCGAGGTGGCCACCAGGGCGATGAGCAGCACGGTCGCGGCGACGGACAGCAGGTGGCGCAGGCGGCCGGGCAGCCGGAGCCGGTGACGCAGCACCGGCCCGGCCAGGCGGAACGCGTAGGTGCCTGCGGCCAGCGCGGCGATGGCGAGCAGGGGCATCAGTGGACCTCCCGGTCGGGCAGCGGCGCCGGTGCGCGCGTGGCGAGCACCAGGCCGGTCAGGGCGAGCAGCACCGGCAGGCCTGCGGGCAGGAACGGCGTGGCCGCCACCGCGACCGCCGCACCGAACGCGGAGGCCCGGCGCGGGGCGGCGTTGTGGACATTCCGTTCGGCGAGCGAGGGCAGCACGAGGGCGAGCAGCACCGCGGGGAAGGCCGCGTCCAGCCCCAGGGCGCCGGTGTCGCCGATGCCGCGCCCGGCCAGCGCGCCGAGCACGACGGCCGCGTTCCAGCTGACGAACAGACCGAGCCCGCAGGCCCAGAACGCGGCGTGACGCCGGCGGGGATCGCCGTCGCGCAGCACGAAGGCCACCGCCTCGTCCGTCATGAGGTGCGCGCCGGTGAGGCGTGTCCACCACCGGCCGCCGAGGACGTCGCCGATCGCGAAGCCGAACGGCAGCAGGCGCGCGTTCAGCACCAGACCGGCCGCGACGGCGGCGATCGGGGCGCCGCCGGACAGCACCACGCCGACCGCGGCGAACTGCGCTCCTCCGGCGAACACCACCAGGGACATGACGACCGGCACCCACGGAGGCAGGCCGCCGGACACGGAGATCGCGCCGAACGCGGCGCCCACCATGGCGTCGGCGAGGCATACCAGGGCGATGTCGCGGAGCGTGCCGCGATCGAGTGTTCGCCAGAGCGAATGCATGTCCAGTAGAGTGAACAACGATGATGGGGTTCGTCAAGTCGAACAAACGGAAGTGTGGAGCGAACACGTGGCTGAGAGGCCGTCCTTCGACCTGATCACGCTCATCGCGGCGTCGATCCGCAAAGAGCGCGAGCGTGCCGGCCTGTCGCTGACCGAGCTGGCCAAGCGCGCGGGCATCGCCAAGTCCACCCTCTCCCAGCTGGAGTCGGGCGTCGGCAACCCGAGCGTGGAGACGCTGTGGGCGCTCGGGGTCGCGCTCGGCGTGCCGTTCAGCCGCCTGGTGGACCCACCCCGGCCGGCCGTACGGGTGATCCGGGCAGGGGAGGGGCCCGCGACGTACTCCGAGCAGGCCAGCTACTCAGCCACCCTGCTGGCCTCGTGCCCGCCGAACGCGCGGCGCGACCTGTACCGGATCTCGGCCCAGCCGGGCCGGCCGCGCACCTCCGACCCGCACATGGCCGGCACCGTCGAGCACCTCCTGATCGGCACCGGCCGCGCCCTGGCCGGGCCCGCGGAGGAGCCGGTCGAGCTCGGGCCGGGCGACTACATCGCCTACCCCGGCGACGCCCCCCACGTCTTCGAGGCCCTAGAGCCAGACACGACCGCGGTCATCGTCATGGAGCACATCTAGCCCTCCTGCGGCTTCCCCCGGCGGGCGACGGCCGTGCGGGCGGCGACGCCCGCCACGGTCGCGGTGGCGCAGGCCGCGAGCGCCAGGGGCGGCACCAGCGGCGTGAGGGCCCCGAGGGCGGCGAGGACGAGCACCCCCGCGAGATGCGCCCTCGGGACGCGTCCCCAGACCGCCCGCTTGAACAGCGCGTGCCCGGTGAGGAAAAGCGCGGGGCCGCCCAGCACGGCGATCGCCGTCCCGGGCGCGGTGTGGCCGCCCGGGTGGTGGATCACGAGTTCGTCGGCCACGGCCGACACGACGACGCCGGCGACCATCGGCAGGTGGAGGAAGGTGTAGGCCGAGCGGGCGAGCCGCCCCGGGTCCTTCGCCGCGGCGATCACCCGGCTGCCCGCCTCGGCGCTGCTGCCGAAGTAGGTCCACCACAGGCCGACGCTCGCGCCGAACGCGGTGAGAAGGGCCGCGCCGGCTGCGGGCGACGGGTGCGCGGCGAATGTCGCCCCGGTGACCAGGATCGACTCGCCGAACGCGATGATCAGGAAGAGCTGGCAGCGCTCGGCCAGGTGGGCGCCGTCGATCGACCAGTCCGTGGTCGCCGACCTGCCGAGGCCCGGCGTGACGAATCCGACCCATGGCGCCAGCAGGTCGGCGCCCACCGCCGCCGCCCAGAGCAGTTCCCTGGACAGGCCGTGCGCCAGGCCGCCCGCGATCCAGAACGCCCCCGACAGCATCGCCCAGGCGAGCACGCGCGCCAGGTTGCGCCGCAGCGGGCCCCGCGGCGCGGCGGCCACCGAGCACGCCGTACGGACGACCTGGACGGCCACGTACGCCGCGGCGAACATCAGGCCGTGCTCGCCGAAGGCCCGGGGGAGGGCCGCCGACATGACCAGGCTCGCCAGCATGACGGCGACCAGCACGATCCGCACCGAGGGGCGGTCGGGGTCGAACCAGTTCGTGTGCCAGGCGGTGTAGATCCACGCCCACCAGACGGCGAGCAGCAGCAACAGGGTCTGCGCCGTGCCGCGCCACGACAGGTGGCCGAGCAGCAGATGGGAGAGCTGCGTGACCGCGAACACGTACACGAGGTCGAAGAACAGCTCGGTGAACGTGACCCGCTGCTCCCCGCCGCGCGGGCGGAGCGTGCCCGTGTGCATCGTCACGGCGGCCCACGCTAGGGATCTTTCCGCCGAAAGGGAAGAAGATATCTTGATATACCAGGATCCGCTGGCATACGTTCGAGCGGATGAGAGCGGAAGAGCTGCGCAGCCATCGCTGGTACGGCACCGACAGCCTCAGGTCGTTCAGCCACCGGGCGCGCACCAGGCAGCTCGGCATCGCGGCGGAGGAGCACCTCGGCAAGCCCGTCGTCGGCATCCTCAACACCTGGAGCCAGCTCAACCCCTGTCACACGCATCTGCGTGAGCGGGCCGAGGACGTCCGGCGCGGCGTCTGGCAGGCCGGGGGCTACCCCGTGGAGCTGCCGGTCATGGCGGTGGGGGAGACGTTCCAGAAGCCGACGGCCATGCTCTATCGGAATCTGCTCGCGATGGAGACCGAGGAGGTGCTCCGCTCCTATCCCGTCGACGCGGCCGTGCTCATGGGCGGGTGCGACAAGACCACCCCGGCGCTCGTCATGGGCGCGATCAGCGCCGACCTGCCGGTCGTCTTCGTGCCGTGCGGGCCGATGCTGCCCGGTGACTGGCGCGGGCAGCGACTCGGCAGCGGCAGCGACATGTGGAGATACTGGGCAGAACGACGGGCAGGGCGGCTCGGCGACGAGCAGTGGGCGGAGATCGAGGAGGGCATCGCCCGCTCGCCCGGCCACTGCATGACGATGGGCACGGCGTCCACGATGACCTCGGTGGCCGAGGTGCTCGGGCTCACGCTGCCGGGCGCCGCCTCGATCCCGGCCGTGCTGTCGGCGCACACCCGGATGGCCGCCGCGAGCGGTCGCCTCGCGGTGGACCTGGCCTGGCACGGTCCCCGGCCGTCGCAGGTGCTGGACGCGAGGGCCTACCGCGACGCGGTGACCGCCGTGCTGGCCCTGGGCGGCTCGACCAACGCGGTGATCCATCTGATCGCGATGGCCCGCCGCAGCGGGGTGCACCTCACGCTCGACGACTTCGACGCCGCCTCCCGCCGGGTGCCCGTCCTCGCGGACGTGCGGCCGGGCGGAGCGTTCCTGATGGAGGACTTCCACCGGGCGGGCGGCGTCCCCGCGCTGCTGCACAGGATCGCGGACCTGCTCCACCTCGACCGGCCCACCGTGTACGGACGCGTGCACGGGCACGGCCTCGCGACGCGGGAGCCGTACGACGACACGATCATCAGGCGCAGGGACGACCCCGTGTCGCCGGAGGGCGGGCTGGCCGTGCTGCGCGGCAACCTCGCGCCGGGCGGTGCCGTGATCAAGCATGTGGCCGCGGAGCCGCGGCTGTTGCGGCACACCGGGCCCGCCGTGGTGTTCGAGGGACACCAGGACCTGCTGCGCCGCATCGACGAGGTGGACGTCACGCCCGGCAGCGTGCTGGTGCTGCGCGGCGCCGGGCCGAAGGGCGGCCCCGGCATGCCCGAGCACGGCATGCTGCCGATCCCCGAGCGGCTGCTGAAGCAGGGCGTGCGCGACATGGTGCGGATCTCCGACGCGCGGATGAGCGGCACCAGCTACGGCGCCTGCGTGCTGCACGTCGCCCCGGAGTCGCACGTCGGCGGGCCGCTGGCACTCGTGCGGGACGGCGACCCGATCACGCTGGACGTCGAGGCGCGGCGCCTCACGCTGGAGGTTCCGGACGAGGAACTCGACCGCAGGCGGCGCTCCTGGACGCCGCCGCCCCCGCGCTACACCCGAGGGTACGGCGCGCTGCACGAGGCGCACATCCTCCAGGCCGACGAGGGATGCGACCTCGACTTCATGCGGGGATCCGGCGGGGCGCCCGAGCCGGACGTCGACTGATCGGGATTGGTATACCGGTACGCATGACCGCTGAGCACGTGCTGAGTCCGGTGGCCAGATCGACCACCCGCACCGACCTGGTCGCCGACGCGATCCGCACCGCGATCCTGTCCGGGCGCCTCGCGCAGGGGGAGACGCTGGTGGAGCGCCGCCTGGCCGAGCGGCTCGGCGTCTCCAAGACGCCCGTCAGGGAGGCGCTCATCGGACTGGCCGCCACCGGGCTGGTCGTGATCGGCCCCAACCGGGGGGTGACGGTGCGCGTGGTGGGCCGCGCCGACCTCCGGAAGGCGTACGAGGTCAGGCTGCTGCTCGAACCGTGGGCGATCGGCCGGACGGCGGCCTCCGGACCCGCGGCGGACGGCGCGCGGGCGGCCCTCGCCGAGGCGCGGGCGCTGCTCGCGGGCACCGACACGGCGGCCCTCAGCCTGGCCAACCGGCGTTTCCATCGTGAGCTCTACGCCCGGTGCGGCAACGAACTGGTGGTCGCCCAGCTCGACACTGTGCAGGACCTCGCCGCGCTCGGCAGCGTCACCGTGCTGTGGCGGGACCGGCCCACGTGGCCCGAGGAGCACGAGGAGCACGAGGCGGTCCTCGCCGCCGTCGAGGCGGGCGACGCCGCGCTCGCCGAGCGGCTGACCCGCCGCCACATCGAGCGCTCCGTCGCCCGCCTCGCCTAGAGACGGGCTCAGGCGAGCGTACGCAGAATGTCCGAAACCCTCTGCCGGGCGGGGCCGGTCAGTTCGGTCATCGGCGGGCGTACGGCCCTGCCGCACACGCCGAGTTGCGCGAGCGCCTCCTTGACCACCGAGACGTTGTGCTCGCCGCCGTTCGCGGCGCGCAGATCCTCGACGGGCTTGAGCAGCCGCCACACCTTCGCGGCGCCCGTCCGGTCGCCCGCCCGGAGCAGGGCGTGCAGCTCGAGCGACAGCTCGGGGGCGATCGCCGCCAGCCCGGAGGTGAAGCCCTCCGCGCCGCCCGGCCAGAAGAACGGCGCCCAGGTCTCGGCGAGCCCGCACAGCCAGACCGGCCCCTCGACGGCGGCGGCGAGGACGGCCATGGCCACCGGGTCGGGCACCGCGTACTTGATCCCCACCACGTTGGGGCACTCGCGCAGCAGGTCCCGCAGGGCGCGCTCGGTCACGGCGGGGGAGCGCACGTAGCAGACCACGCCGAGGTCGGGCACCGCCTGGGCGATCTCCCGGTGGTAGGCCGTCCAGCCGGCCTCCGACTGGTAGGGGTGCACCGGCTGGTGGACCATGACGGCCTGGCAGCCCTGCCGGGCGGCGTCCCCGGCCAGCCGTACGGCCCGGCGCACCTCGTGGCCCACGCCCGCGATCACGACGGCGTCCGGCGCGGCACTCCGGGTGACTGCGACGGCCCGGGACAGCTCGTCGTCGTCCAGCGAGTAGAACTCCCCGGTGTTGCCGTTGGGGGTGAGCGCGCGCACTCCGCTTTTCGTCAGCCGCTCGACGACGGCCGCGAGTGCCGGCTCGTCGATCCGGCCGCCGTCGTCGAACGGGGTGACCGTGACGGCGACCACGCCGCGCAGCGCCTCGCGGACCTCGTCGATCATGTGAACCTCCCGGTGTGGTATCTGGTATATCAGTATGCCAACCTGGTGAAGTTGACAACGATCTTTGACACAATTGATGGCCGAAATGCCCATTTAACCGCGCAATGTCTTGACTTGTTCGGGTGTGGTCCCCTATCTAGAAGAAGGCAAAAGACGGCTGATCATTAACGGCGGCGACCATGACAATCGAATCAGGACCGGACAATCCGCGTCAGGAGTACCGGGCCATCCAGGCCGAGGCGTTCAACCGCATCGGCGGCCGGTACGACGAGGCGTTTCCGCACAAGGAAGGCCAGGTGGCCGCCGGTGAATGGATGATCAAGCAGCTCAAGCCGGGGTCGCGCGTCCTCGACGTCGGCTGCGGCACGGGTTCGCCCACGGCACAGCAGTTCGCCGAGGCCGGCTGCGAGGTGACCGGCATCGACATCTCCCCGGTCATGCTGGACCTGGCGCGTAAGAACGTGCCGATCGGGACGTTCCTCGAACGCGATGTGCTCGACCTCGACGACTCGCTCGGCGTGTTCGACGCCGTGACGGCCTTCTTCAGCCTGCTCATGCTGCCGCGGGCCGAAATCGAGCAGGCGCTCCGCGCCATCCACGCCGTGCTGGCCCCCGGCGCCCTGTTCTCGCTGAGCATGGTGGAAATCGACCTCGACGACGTGCCTTTCCAGTTTCTCGGCGCTCCGGTGCGGGTGACCGGATATCTGCGCGACGAGTTGCGCGAGGTCATCGAAGCCGCCGGGTTCAGCGTGCTGTCGGAGAATCACCTTTCGTACGCTCCGGCGACCACGCAGGCGCCGCCGGAAATCCAGCTCTTCGTCAACTGCCGGCGTGACCAATTCTGAGCGGCCACACCCGTGTCAGGAGACGGGGAACCGTTCTCTGTGCTGAGTCACGTCAGCGGGGTCGTCCGGGCCATGGGCGAGAGCCCGGGCCCGGAGGAGGCGACGAGGGTCCTCTGCGAGGCGGTGGTGCCGAAGCTGGCCGACGCCGCCGCGGTCTACGTGGACGGCGCCGTCTGGCACCGGGTCGATCCCGACGGACGGCTGCCGCCGCGCTGGGCCGGCGACGGGATCCGTGAGGCGGCCCTGCTCGACGGGCACCTGCTCGCCGTGCCCCTCAGGGCGTACGGCACGCACGTCGGCTGCGCGCTGCTGGCGCGCGACGCCCGGCGGCCGCCCTTCGGGGAGGCCCACGTGCTCGCCGCGGGACAGCTCGCCGTGCCCGTCGCGCTCACGATCTACCACGGGCGGCGGGACCGCCAGCAGGACGAGACCCTGGAGACCCTCCAGCGCGGGATGCGGCCGGGCGACCCACCCGCCCTGCCCGGGCTGGAGATCGCCTACCGCTACAAGCCCGCCGCGGAACGGGTGGGCGGTGACTGGTACGACGTCATCCCGCTGCCGGGCAGCAGGGTGGCCCTGGTCGTCGGCGACGTGATGGGACACGGGCTGGCCGCCGCGGCCGTGATGGGCCAGCTCCGCACGGCCGTGCAGACCCTGGCCTCGCTCGACCTGCCGGCCGAGCAGGTGCTCCACTCGCTCGACGAGATGGCCCAGCGGCTGGCCGCGCAGACGCTCACCACCTGCGTCTACTGCGTGTACGACCCGGTGCTGCGCAGGTGCACGATCGCGAGCGCCGGGCACCTGCCGCCGATCCTGCTGGGACCGGACGGCAAGGCGGAGGTCCTGTCGCCGCCCCGGTGCCCGCCGATCGGGCTGGGCCGCACGCCGTTCGAGACGATGGAGATCGCGGCGGAGGACGGCAGCATGCTCGTCCTCTACACCGACGGGCTCGTGGAGGAGCGCGGGCAGGACATCGGGCTGAGCGTGGAGTCGCTGCGCCGCAGGCTCGCGAACGGCATCTCGATCGAGGCGCTGAGCGACGACGTGCTGTCCGCCGGGAGGACCGACGACGTCACCGTGCTGGCCATCCGGTTCCGCGGCATCCCCAGTGAGCACGTCGCCCAGTGGTTGCTGGAGCCCCAGCCGACGACGCCGTCACGCGTACGCGGTCTGGTCCGCCGCACGCTCGGCTCGTGGGGCCTCACGGCGATGATCCCGGTGGCCGAGCTGCTCGCAGGAGAGCTCGTCACCAACGCCGTGCGCCACACCCAGCGGCCCATCACCATCAGGCTGCTGCGCACCGACCACCTGCTGTGCGAGGTCAGCGACGACGACCACCGGCTGCCGATGGTGCGCGAGCCCGGCCTGCTCGACGAGGACGGCAGGGGGCTCTACCTGGTCAGCCAGCTCGCCGAGCACTGGGGGACCAGCCGGGTCGCCGGAGGCAAGACCGTCTGGTTCTCACTGGCGATCCCCTAATGCCGGAACGCCTTGCGGTACGCCGAAGGCGACGTACGCATCGAGCGGCCGAAATGGTGGCGGAACGTCACCGGGCTCTCGAACCCGACGGCGGCTGCGATCTCCTCTATCGGAGCCGCCGTCGTCTCCAGGAGCGGCAGGCTGGCCGCGATCCGCTGCACGATCACCCACCGCAGGGGGCTCGTCCCGGTGCGGCGCCCGAAGTGCCGGATGAAGCCCCGCTCCGACATCCCGGCGACCCGGGCCAGCGCGGCCACCGTGACCGGCCGGGTGAGATCGGCGAGCACCCAGTCCATCGCCCGGCCCACCGGGTCGTCGTCCCGCACCTCCGCGACCGGCGCCTCGACGAACTGCGCCTGCCCGCCCTCGCGGTGCGGCGGCACGACCAGCCTGCGGGCCACCGCGTTGGCCACGCTCGGCCCGTGGTCGCGCCGCACCAGATGGACGAGCAGGTCGAGGCCCGCCGCGCTGCCCGCGCTGGTCAGCACGTCGCCCTCGTCCACGTACAGCACCCCGGGATCCACCCGGACCTCGGGAAAGCGCCGCTGCAGCAGCGCGGCATATCTCCAGTGGGTCGTCGCGGCCCGCCCGTCGAGCAGCCCGGCGGCGGCGAGGGCGAAGGCGCCCGAGCAGATCGACACGATCCGGGCCCCGCCGTCATGCGCTCGGCGCAGGGCGGCCGTGAGCGCGGGGGAGATCTCCGCTCTCACGTCCGGGACGCCGGGCACGATCACGGTGCGCGCCCCGGCGAAGACGTCCAGCCCGTGCGCCGCCTCGATCGTGAACCCGCCGACCGCCCGCAGCGGGCCGGGCCTTTCCGCGCACACGGCCAGCTCGTACCACGGGACGTCCAGCTCCGGGCGGGGCAGCCCGAAGACCTCGACGACGCAGCCCAGTTCGAAGGGGCTCATGCCGTCGAAGGCCAGCACCGACATGGTCCGGCTCCGGTCGGAGAGCGCGAGCATGGCGGGATATTAGCGATATCGGGCGTTCATGCCTCTTCTGGCGCGGCAAGGCGGCCGGGCACGCTGGTCGGCATGTCCGCCGTTACGCACACGCCCGCCGCAGAGCCGGCCGCCGCCGTCGCCCATTTCTCCGCCCGCCTGGCCCTCGAGACCGACGTGTCCGACGTACGCGCCGACCTGCTCTCGGGGGAGCCGGCAATCGTGGTGGTCGACTCCCGCAGCGCGGAGAGCTGGCGGCAGGGCCACATCGAGGGGGCCGTCCACCTGCCCACGGCGGAGATCGCCGCCAGGGCGGCCGCGCTGATCCCCCATGACGTGACCGTGGTCACGTACTGCTGGGGGCCGGGCTGCAACGGCGCGACCCGCGCGGCGCTGGAGTTCGCCCGGCTGGGCTACCGGGTCAAGGAGATGATCGGCGGGTTCGAATACTGGGTGCGTGAGGGCTTCCCGGTCGTGGAGCCCTCCGGAGTGCGCACCCGGCCGGCCGACCCGCTCACCGCGCCCGCGGGAGCCGCCTGCGCCTGCTGAGGTCTTCTCGGTTACACCCACGCCGCGGAAGTCCTATACACTGGCGAGGCACCGCCGACGCGGCGTGGCAAGGGGCTATAGCGCAGCTGGTAGCGCACTTCCATGGCATGGAAGGGGTCTGGGGTTCGAATCCCCATAGCTCCACCATGAATGAACCATCCCGAGAGCCGTCCTCCATCCGGAGGGCGGCTCTCGGCGTTCTGATGGACGGTGAAACGGTCACCGGCATCTACGCATATCTCGCCGAACGCGGAGTGAAGATCTGGATCGACGGCGGCTGGTGCGTCGACGCCCTGCTGGGAAGGCAGACGAGAGAGCACCCCGACCTCGATCTGGCGCTTGAGCGCAAGGACGAAGAAGAGTTCGTCGAACACATGAAGGGCCTGGGGTACGCGAAGAGGCGCGACGGCTGTGACACTGCATGGAACTACGTCCTGACCGACGACCGGGGCCGCAGCGTCGACGTGCACGTGTTCGAGTACGACGACTCAGGGCGGAACGTGTACGGGATCGCGTATCCCTACGGTTCGCTCACCGGACAGGGCAGGATCAACGGCCATGCCGTGGACTGCGTCGCCCCGCAGTGGATGTTCGCGTTCAAGACGGCCTACAGCCCGGCAGAAAAGGACCGCGAGGACGTCCACGCGCTGAGTGAAGCGTTCGGCTTCGAGGTCCCGCCTACTCATCGTCGATAGTCGCGACGTCCTTTCCCGAGAGGCCCGGGCTACCCACGCGGCGACTCCACCGCTACGCCGCCGGCGTCCCGGCCGTCAGTGGCCGGTGCGTACGAAGGCGACCGCGTCCAGCGGGACGGCGTGCCCCTCGGGGTCGGTGAAGGACACGTCCAGCCGCGCCCCGGTCCGCCGATCGCGGCGTTCGACCGTCGGTCCCGCGAGCCGGGGCACGTGGCGGTCCCCCCACTGCTGCAGCGCTCCGAGGATCACGAGGGCGTCACGGCCAGAATCGGTCAGGTGGTACTCGTACCGGGTGCGGGCCCCGGTGTCGCGGTAGGGCCGCTTCTCGACGACGCCCGCATTGGCGAGCGTCGCCAGCCGGGTGGTCAGCAGATTCGTGGCGATCCCCAGGCGCTGCTGCATGTCGGCGAAGCGGACGACTCCCGTGTGCAGCTCCCGCAGTATCAGCGGCGTCCACCGCTCTCCGAGGAGGGTCACCGCCCGCTCGATGGAGCACGTCATCGAGTCGGAGAGTTCGGTGGTCGTCATCGCGCGCCTCGCTCGCTCGTCGCCGGTGGGATCCAGGCTAGCCCGGGGAAGCTAACTTGCAACTTTAAAGTCAGGTCCCTATCGTGGACGAGAAGCCGTCGAGGGATGGAGGCCACAATGAGGATCGATGGATCGGTCGCGCTGGTCACGGGCGCGAACCGCGGGCTGGGACGGTGTTTCGCGGCCGCGCTGCTGGACCGTGGCGCCGCCAAGGTGTACGCGGCGGCACGCAGGCCGGAGACGGTCGACCTGCCGGGCGTGGTGCCGCTCGCCCTGGACATCACCGACCCCGCGTCCGTCCGGGCCGCCGCCGAGCGTGCCCGCGACGTGGACCTCCTGATCAACAATGCCGGGATCTCCACGGGCTCGTCGTTCCTCGCCGGCGCGCTCGATGACATCCGCCTGGAGATGGAGACGCACTACTTCGGCACGCTCGCCATGGCTCGTGAGTTCGCCCCGGTCCTGGGCCGCAACGGGGGCGGCGCGATCCTCAACGTGCTGTCGGTGCTGTCGTGGTTCACCGCCCCACAGGTGGCCGGCTACTCCGCGGCCAAGGCCGCCGAGCTGCAGCTCACCAACGGCCTCCGCCTCGAACTGAAGGAGCAGGGCACGCTCGTCACCGCGCTGCACGTCGGATACATGGACACCGACATGGCCGCCCACGTCGACGGCCCGAAGATCGACCCGGCGGAGGTCGCCGCCCAGGCCCTGCAGGGGATCGAGCAGGGGAGGTTCGAGGTGGTCGCCGACGACACGAGCCGCCGGGTGCGGGCCAAGCTGTCCGGCGACGTGGCCGGCCTGTATCCGCAGCTGGCATCCTGAACGGCGGGCACATGATCACATCCGTGCCGGGTAGTGGCGGATGTCATGAAGAGGATCCTGCAGCTCGTCGTCACCCGCTGGCTGGCCCGCACGCCGATCGGGATGATCCTGCTCGGCCTCGGCTGGCTGTTCACGCGCAGGCGGCGGGCACGCAAGCAGCAGCCCGCGAACTCCCCGGAGCTCCGCCGGCCCGGACGCCGGTCGGGCAACCCGTACGCCTGGCGCGGCCCCGCCGCGGGCGACCGCCGCTGACGCCGATGAGCCGTTGACGCCGATCAGCCGAGAACGGCGGGAGTGCGGAACGTCTGCCGGTAGATCAGGGGGGACACCCCGACGGCGGCGTGGAGGTGCTGACGCAGCGAGACCGCGCTGCCGAACCCGGCCTTCCTGGCGATCGCGTCGACCGGCAGGTCGGTGGTCTCCAGCAGATGCCGGGCGTGCGCGATCCGCTGCCCGGCGAGCCACCTGGCCGGGCTGAGGCCGGTCTCCTCGCGGAACCTGCGGGTGAACGTCCGCACGCTCATGCGGGCGTGCGCTGCCAGGGCGGCCAGGTTGACCGGCTCCTCCAGATGTTCGAGCATCCACGATCGGGTGGGCGCGGTGGTGGTCCCGGCGGGATCGGGCAGCGGCCGCTCGATGTACTGGGCCTGCCCGCCCTCGCGGAACGGCGGGGTGACGCAGCGGCGGGCGGTGCGGTTGGCCACCTCGCTGCCGTGGTCGCGCCGGATGACGTGCAGGCACAGATCGATGCCCGCCGCCACGCCGGCCGAGGTCAGCACGTCGCCGTCGTCGATGAACAGCACGTCGGGATCGAGCCGTACGCGGGGGAACAGCGCACGGAAGTCCGCGGCGTTGCGCCAGTGAGTGGTCGCCGGACGCCCGTCGAGCAGTCCCGCGGCGGCCAGCACGAAGGCCCCGGTGCAGATCGAGATGAGCCGGGCGCGCCCCGCGACGCCCCACAGCGCCGCGCGCACCTCTTCGCCGAGCGTGCCGTTCTCCAGCGGCGTCCCGCTGTGGATGCCCGGCACGACCACCGTGTCGGCCGTCGCGAGCACGCTCAGGTCGTGATCGGGGACGACGCTGTAGCCCGCCGGGCCGCGCACCGGGCGGCCTTCCGGGGTGCAGGTGACGACCTCGTACAGCGGGCCGGGATCGCGGGCGGCCCAGAACACCTGCCCGGGGATGCCCAGATCGAGTGTGGAGAAGTCGTCCAAGGCCAGTACGGCGACGCGGTGCATGGCCCGATTCTTTCACATGTTGACCTCCCGGCCACTGTCCCCGAAGGCGGGCACAACAGAGGATGCTCGCCATGAAGTCGCTGCATCGTGCGTGGATCGTCGCCGCCGTCGCCTTCGTCGCGATCATCGGGGCGGCCGGGTTCCGCGCCACGCCGGGCGTGCTGATCACGCCGCTGGAGGACGAGTTCGGCTGGACGAGGGGCACGATCTCGCTCGCGGTCTCGGTGAACCTCATGCTCTACGGGCTGTGCGCGCCGTTCGCGGCGGCGCTCATGGACCGCTTCGGCATGCGCCGCGTCGTCGCCTGCGCCCTGCTGCTGGTGGCGGTCGGCAGCGGCCTGACCGTGTTCATGACCGCGAGCTGGCAGCTCGTCGCGCTGTGGGGCGTCCTGGTCGGGCTCGGCACCGGCTCGATGGCGCTCGTCTTCGCCGCCACGCTGACCGACCGCTGGTTCGTACGGCACCGGGGCCTGGTCACCGGCGTCCTGACGGCCGGTGGCGCGACCGGGCAGCTGATCTTCCTGCCGGTGCTCGCGCACCTGGCCGAGATGCAGGGCTGGCGGTGGGCCTCGGTCACCGTGGCGGGAGCCGCGCTCGCCGTCGTACCCCTCGTGTGGTTCCTGCTCAGGGACACCCCCGAGGAGATCGGCCTGACCGCGCTGGGCGCGACCGAGCCGGTCGTGCGCACGCCGGCCAAGGGCGCCGCCGCGCGGGCCGTCCGCGTGCTGCGGGACGCCGCCCGCACCCGGCACTTCTGGTATCTCGCCGTCGGCTTCGCCATCTGCGGGGCGAGCACGAACGGCCTGGTCGGCACCCACTTCATCCCGGCCGCCCACGACCACGGCATGCCCGAGACCGTCGCCGCCTCGCTGCTCGCCGTGATCGGGGTCTTCGACATCGCCGGCACCGTCTTCTCCGGCTGGCTGAGCGACCGGGTGGACCCGCGGCTCCTGCTCGTCGTCTACTACGGGCTGCGCGGGCTGTCGCTGCTGGTCCTGCCGCAGTTGTTCGCCGCCACGACCGAGCCGAGCATGCTGGTCTTCATCGTCTTCTACGGCCTCGACTGGGTGGCCACCGTGCCGCCGACCGTCGCGCTGTGCCGCAGGATCTTCGGCGCGGACGGCGCGGTGGTGTTCGGCTGGGTCTTCGCCTCCCACCAGGTCGGCGCGGCCGTCGTCGCCACCGTGGCCGGGGTCACCCGCGACCACCTGGGGAACTACGACCTGGCATGGTATGGCGCGGGCGTGCTGTGCCTGTTCGCCGCGCTCATGTCGTCCCGTATCGTCACGCGTGTCCGGGATCGCCGCGAAGCTGCGATCCTTGTCGGGTGACCGAACGCGTTCTTCCCCTGGTCGTACGCATCGAACGGGCCGCGCCGCCGCAGCGCACCGACGCGCTGGAGGCGGCGGCGACGGCCGTGGTGAGCCTCCTCGATCGTGCCGGGAACCGTGCCGAGGACGGAGGCGAGTGGCTCGACGAGGTCGCCGAGTGGCAGGACGGCCGGATCAGGAAGGTGGTCAGGCGGGCACGCGGCGCCGAATGGCGGCGGGCGCTCGCCCTGCCCGGCATCACCGTCACCGTGCGCACCGCCGAGGTGCGGGTGCATCCTCCCGTGCCGCTCGACGACTGGCCGCGTGACCTCGCCCGGCTCCAGGTGTCGGGTACGGATCTCTCCGACGACGCCGCCCCACCGGAGGCGGGCCCCGACGACGTGGTGCTCTGGATCAACCCACGGCTGGAGATGACGGCGGGCAAGGCGATGGCCCAGGCGGGCCACGGCGCCCAGTTCGCCTGGTGGGGCGCGGGCGAGGCGGACAGGGCCGCCTGGCGCGAGCGCGGCTTCGCCGTACGCGTCAGGACGGCCGGCCCGGCCCGGTGGGACGCGCTGGCGGCGAGTGGGCTGCCGGTGGTCAGGGACGCCGGATTCACGGAGATCGAGCCGGGCTCCGCGACGGTCGTGGCCGACGCGCCGTGGCTGCGGGTCGGCGTTCCCGAAGTGTGATGGGGAAGGCACCCGAAATAACGGGATATGCCGTACGCTCCCGATCGTGTCACCTGGGGACTATGGGACGAAGGCCGTTCCCTCTTATATAGCGGCCGAGGCCGAGACCACTCCGCTACCGAAGATCACGGTCCCTGTGGCGGCGCCACCGGCGAGCTCGTCCAAGGGCTTCGGGGACCTGCCGATGCGGGTGGTCTACCGGGCGATCGCGGTCGCCGCGGGAGTCGTCGTCCTGGGGGCGGGCGCGACCGTCGTGCTGCTGAACCGGGGCGACTCCGCCACCGCGACCGCCGCGTCGCGGCACTCCGCGGCCGCCGCCGTCCCCTCGGCCGCATCGGCCTCGTTCGCGTCGGGCGCCGCCGCACCGGCCGCGGGCGCGGTGGCCACGCCCGGTCTCAGCCCCCTGTCCAGCACCGGGACGAGTGCGACGCCCAGCGCGGCCGTGAGCGCCGTCTCGAGTCCGGCGGCCAGTGCGGACGCGGTCGATCCCGCGCTGGCGGCGGCCCTCAAGGACCCCCGCGTGCCCGCCCTCCCGAAGGACGGCCGCCGGCTCCGCGGCCTGCCCGGCCGGGCGGCCGCCACCCACGGTCTGATCAAGGACCGGCGCTCCGGCGTCGCCCTGCCCCGCTTCACCAAGACGTGGGCGCTGGCCACGCCCGCGCCGTTCGCCTCCCGCCAGCTGCTGCCCAAGGCCAAGGGCGCGTCGTACCGCGGGATGCTGGTCTCCTGCCCCGTGCCGATCCCCAAGCAGAAGACGCTGCGCGACACCGCCTTCCTGGCCGCCCGATGGACGCTCAACCACCACCCGTCGGGCGCGACGATCACCTGGACCGCCTCGCAGCCCATCAAGGCGGGCAAGCGGAAGGGCTGGCTGCTCGGCTACACGGTGCACTACACGCTCAAGGGCAGGAAGCGGGTCTCCGCCGCGGCGCTGGCCCTCGTGGACGTGCCGGAGAAGAAGCCCGCCGTCGTGTTCGTCACGATCCCCGACAGCCAGAAGAAGCGCTGGCACGACATCAACAAGGTGATGTCCTCGGTCAAGGCGCTCTAGCGCTACAGCCAGGTTTCGCGGGCATAGTTCCGGATCACCCCGCCGCCGTCGGGTTCCGGCGTTCGGCGGGGCTCCTGACTAGCGTTCATCGGTGGGGTAGTCGGCCGAGCGGCTCACGTCGGCCCATTTCTCGGTTTCCGCGGCTCGGATCTCGGCGGCTTTCCGGGCGGAGGCGACGGCGTCGCTGCCGAGGAGGAGTCGCCGGGGTGGGTCGTCGTCGCGGACGACGTCGATGATGATCCTTGCCGCGCGGGCCGGGTCGCCGGGCTGCGTGCCGTCGGTGTCGCGCCGGTAGCGGTGGATGGCGCCCACGGTCTGCTCGTAGTCGGGCCCGACGGGGTGGATCTCCATGGAGGAGCCTTGCCAGTCGGTGCGGAAGGCGCCCGGCTCGACAATGATGACCTTGATGCCGAAGGGCGCGACTTCGCTGGCGAGGACTTCGGAGAAGCCTTCGACGGCGAACTTCGCGGTCTGATAGGCGCCCATCCCGGGGGTGCCGCCGACGCGTCCTCCGATGGAGGAGAACTGCACGAAGACTCCTGACCGCTGGGTACGCAGGACGGGCAGGGCGGCCCGCGTTACGTTCACGACGCCGAAGAGGTTGGTCTCGATCTGAGCGCGGAAGTCGTCTTCGGCCATCTCTTCGATCGGCGCGCTGTTGCCGTAGCCGGCGTTGTTGACGACCACGTCGAGGCTGCCGAAGGCGTCGGTGGCCGCCTTGACCGCCCGGGACGCCGCGGCGGCGTCGGTGACGTCCAGTGCGACCGCTCGCACGCGGTCGCCGTGGCGGGTCACCAGGTCGTCGAGGTGCCTGGGGCTGCGCGCGGTGGCGACGACCTGGTCGCCTGCTTCGAGTACGGCTTCGGTGAGGCGGCGTCCGATGCCGCGTGATGCTCCGGTGATGAGCCATGTCTTGACCATGGATGGTTCCTCTGCGGTCGATATTCAGAGAACTGTCTCACTAACGTAGCACTTAGAGGATTAACGTTCGCGTTGATGTGACACGAGCCTCTCCGTGATGTGACCGGCCCCGGGATGCCGTCGGTCAGCGGCCGGGCAGTCGTTCGGTGATCTCCTGCAGGAACCAGCGGTTCCCGTCGGGGTCGGCGAACGAGGCGAAGGAGCCGTAGCTGGCACGCTGCGGGTGCAGGCCCATGACGCGGCCGGTCTCGCCGGCCTGATGGAAGGCGCCGGTCGCGTCGTGGAACGGGCCGGTGACGTCGACGCCGCGGCCGGTCAGTTCCTCGTGGGCCTGCTCGATGTCGGACACGATCAGGTGCAGTCCCTGGATCGTGCCGGGTCGGGCGTCGGTGAGGCCGTCGCCGAAGATGATCGAGCAGGCCGAACCGGGGGGAGTGACCTGAATGATCCGGTAGCCGTCGACGATGGGGAAGTCCGCGTCGAGGCGGAAACCCAGCTGCCGGGTGTAGAAGTCCCTGGCGCGGTCGACGTCGGATACAGGCAGGACGACGACTTCGAGCTTCATGTCCATGGTCGTGATCTTTCTTTCACGTTGCGGGCTATCGTGTGGCGCGTGCGGCCTTCTCGATGACGCCGGCCACGGTCTTGGGCTGGGAGACGGCGACGGAATGAGAGGCGCGTACTTCGACGGAGTGCGCGTGGGCGCGCTTGGCCATGTAGCGCTGGGTGCCCACCATCAGCCCCCGGCTGCGTACACCCTTGCTGCTGACCACGAGATTCCCCTTTCAGGAAGCTTCCGACGAAGGTGGTGAATCCGGCGTCATCACTGTCGTCCGGGAAGGACGCGGCCACATCGGTCACTTGACGGTCAGTCACGAGATGCCGGCCGGACCGTCGTCCGGCAGCACGACGGCGCTGGTCACGGCGCTACCTGGCCGTGCGTGGATGTCCCCGTATGCGGCCCGCGGACCTGAGCCCCGGTGTGTGCCGAGGTGCGCCCGAGCGGCTCGCGGCTGCTGACGGTCAACTGACTGATGTGCCGGGTGCCGGCCGCGAACGACAGTGAGACGCATCCCAACGGCTGACGACCCAGCACTTCAGTGAGAGGAACGTCATGAAACGCCTTTTGATCATTTTCGCGGCCGGAGTGGCGGTGGCGTGCCTGCCGGCGGCGGCTTCGGCCGGCGCCGCGAGGTCCGCCACCGTCCCGTTCACGTGCTCGTCCGTCTCGGTGAAGGCCCCGGTAGGCGCCGCGGTGGAGTCCGTGACGACGGTGAGACGGGAGGGAGGCACTGTGACCATCCCTCCGGTGCCGCCGCTGACCGACGTGGCCGAGATCCCGGATGTGCCGGCCTACTGCGATGTCACGGTCACGCTCACCCATCCGGGCGTCGGCGACCACGCCAAGGTGCGGGTCTGGCTGCCTGAGACGGGCTGGACCGGCCGTTTCCAGGCGCTGGGCGGCAGCGCCTTCGCCGCCGGCGACTACGGCGCGGGCCTGGCCGGTGCGATCAAAAGCGGCTACGCCGCCGCGACCACCGACGCCGGCGTCGGCACGTACCTGGACACAGGCTGGGCCCTGAACGGCGACGGCGAGGTCGACACCGAGCTGCTGAACAACTTCGCCGACCGGTCCCAGCACGAGATGGCGGTCGTGGGCAGGCAGGTCGTCGACGAGGTCTACGGCAGGCCCGTCTCCTACGCATACTGGAACGGCTGCTCGACCGGCGGCCGCCAGGGCTACATGGAGGCCCAGCGCCACCCTGACGACTTCGACGGCATCCTGGCCGCCGCTCCGGCGATCAACTGGGACGAATTCGAGGTCGCGACCCTGTGGCCGCAGGTGGTGATGAACGAGGAGAACACCTTCCCCTCTCCTTGTGAGTTCGACGCTTTCAACAAGGCTGCCGTCAAGGCCTGCGACCCGCTCGACGGCGCGCCCGACGGGCTGATCGGCGACCCCGCCACGTGCACCTTCGACCCGCGGAAACTCATCGGCGAGAGCGTCGAATGCGACGGCGAGCAGGAGACCATCACCGCGGCCGACGCCGCCGTCGTACGCAAGATCTGGGACGGCCCGCGTACCCCGTCCGGTGAGAAGTTGTGGGCCGGCATCCCGATCGGAGCCGGCTTCGACCTCGCCGGCACCCGCATCGACGCGGACGGCACCCGCGTGGGCGCGCCGTTCCCCGTGCCGGCCACGTGGGTCTCCAAGTTCCTGAAGCGTCGGCCCTCCTACGACCTCTCGACGATCACGTACGCCGAGTTCGCCGAGCTGTTCGCGCAGTCCCAGGCCGAGTACGACACGATCATCGGCACCGACGCCCCCGACCTGTCCGCGTTCCGCAGGTCCGGCGGCAAGCTGCTCACCTGGCACGGCCAGGCCGACCAGCTGATTCCCGCCCAGGGCACCGTGGACTACCGCAGGCGGGTGGAGCTGGCCATGGGAGGCGCGCGGCGGGCCGACGACTTCTACCGGTTGTTCCTGGCGCCGGGCGTCGCCCACTGCGCCGGCGACACGAGCACCGGTCCGAAGCCCACCGACGCCCTCGGCGCGCTGACGGCCTGGGTCGAACAGGGCAGGGCCCCGCAGACGCTGAGCGCCTCCGTCACGGACTCCTCCGGCAAGACGGTGACGCGTGAGCTGTGCCGGTATCCGTCCGTCTCCCGTTACGTCGGCCACGGCGACCCGGCCGACGCGCGCAGCTACTCCTGCGCCCCGGCGCGGCACTGACGACCCTCGGGATCACCCGGCCGCCGCGCGGACGCAGACCGTCTGACGGCACCCTGAGGGGCATGAAAGCAGCGACAGCCTGCCGGATCACATCCGGCAGGCTGTCGCTTGATCTCAGGCGGGGGGCCGTTGTCGCGTTCGTCAGAGGTGGTCCACGTCGACGACGGCCTGGGCGAAGGCCGTGGGCGCTTCCTGCGGCAGGTTGTGGCCGATGCCCTTAAGAGTGCGGTGTTCGTAGGGGCCGGTGAACTTGTCGCGGTACGACGAGCCGTCGCCCGGCGACGCCGTGAAGGGGTCGCGCTCGGCGTCCAGGGTGATGGTCGGCACCGCGATGACCGGCCGGTCGGCGAGCCGCCTCTCCAGACCGTCGTAACGGCGCTCCCCGTCGGCCAGGCTCAGCCGCCAGCGGTAGTTGTGGATCACGATGGCGGCGTAGTCGGGGTTGTCGAAGGCCGCGGCCGTGCGCTCGAAGGTGGCGTCGTCGAAGTCCCATGTAGGGGAGACGGTGTCCCAGACGAGCCGGGTCAGGTCGTGGCGCTTGTCCTCGTTCTCCATGGCCTTGCGGCCCCGCTCGGTGGCGAAGTAGTACTGGTACCACCAGGCGTATTCGGCCTTCGGCGGCAGCGGCTCGAGGTTGGCCTCGAGGTTCGTGATGAGGTAGCCGCTCACCGACACCAGGGCCTTGCACCGCCGCGGCCACAGGGCCGCGATGATGTCGGCGGTTCTCGACCCCCAGTCGAAGCCGGCGAGAACGGCCTTGTCGATCCTGAGGGCGTCCATCAGGGCGACGATGTCGAGCGCGATCGCCGACTGCTGGGCGTTGCGGGACGTCTCGGCGGACAGGAACCGCGTCGTGCCGTGACCGCGCAGGTAGGGCACGATCACCCGGTAGCCCTGCGCCGCCAGCAGCGGAGCGACGTCGACGAAGCTGTGGATGTCGTACGGCCAGCCGTGCAGGCAGATGACCACGGGCCCGCGGGCCGGGCCGGCCTCGGCGTAACCGACGTCCAGCAGCCCGGCCTTGACCTGCTTCAGCGAGGCGAAGGACGTGTGCGTGCCGGGCGTGATCGCCGGCAACGTCGGAGCCGCCCCGCGCGGGGCGGCGGAGGCGGCCGGGGACGCCGGTAAGCCCGCCAGCGAGGCGACGGTCGCGCCGGTGGCCAAACCGACGACCTTGCCGAAGGTGCGCCTGTCGATCATGTGGAGTCCTCCGTGTCCTGTAACAGGGAATGCGGCATCGCTTACTGTTTCTGGCGGGGGAACCCGGCACATCAGTCACATGACGGTGAGACTTCGCGAACGGCAGCCGTGCCGGCCACGCGAGACATTCCCCCGAGCGCGGTGTCCGGGCAGACCTCGCCGGAGAGGTGACGCAGGGCGGACGGGAACGTTCAGTCATTCGACTGTTCCGCTCCGGGCGCATCCGGACAATCCTTGGTCAGGCCTGGTCCTGAGCCTTTCCGGAGGATCCGTGAACCCCACTCCCGTCGTCTTCATCCATGGCGTGTGGCTCCACGCGTCGTCGTGGGAATCATGGACCGGGCGCTTCTCCAGTTTCGGGTTCGCCGTCTGCGCGCCGGGCTGGCCTGGAGAGCCCGCCACGGTGGGCGAGGCCCGCCGGCGTCCCGAGGCGCTCCAGGAGGTGGGGCTCGGCGAACTCACGGATCACTACGCGCGCATCGTCCGCTCCTTCGACACCCCGCCCGTGATCGTCGGCCACTCGGTGGGCGGGCTCATCGCGCAGCACCTCCTCGGCACGAACGCCGGCCGCGCCGCGGTCGCCATCGCCCCCGCCCCGGTCGATCACGCGACCGCTCCCGCGCCCGGGGAGCCGTGGCCGGTGTCGATGGACGCCGGGAGGTTCCGGCGGCTGTTCGCCAACGCGGTCACCGAGCAGGAGTCTGCCGAGTTGTTCGAGCGCCACATCGTCCCCGGGTCACGCCGGCTGCTGGCCGAGCTGGGACATGGCGGCGCCGTGCGGCACCCGCGGGCGGTCGTGGACCACGGCAACACCGGCCGCGGCCCGCTGCTGCTGATCTCGGGGCAGGAGGACCGGCTGGTGCCCGACCACGTCACCCGGACCGTCTACAAGTTGTACGGCGACTCGACGGCCACCAGCAGCTTCAAGCAGTTCCCGGACCGGGCCCACTCGCTGGTCGTCGACAGCGGCTGGCGGGCGGTCGCCGACTACGTACTGGCCTGGCTCGCCGAGCGAGGGGTGCGCGCCGACCCGTCGGAGTGGTGAAGAGGGTTCAGGCGTCGCGGGCCTTGCCGAGGGCATCGCGCAGTGCGGCGCGCGAGGTGATGCCTAATTTCGGGAAGACGCGGTAGAGGTGAGAGCTGACGGTGCGCGGGGACAGGTGCATGCGTTCGCCGATCTCCTTGTTCGTCAGCCCGCTTGCGGCCAGCTCCGCGATGCGGCGTTCCTGCCAGGTCAGCGTGGTCAGGTGCGACAGCGACGTGCGGGCGGGCGACCCTGAGGCGCGCAGCTCGGCCTGGGCGCGTACGGCCCAGCCTGCGGCACCGAGCCGTTCGAAGGACTCGGCGGCGCGGACCAGGACGGGCCGTGCGGCCTTTGGCCCCTGGGTGTGCCTGAGCCGGACGCCGTGGGCCAGGCGGATGCGCGCCAGCTCGAACGGGAAGCCGGCTCCGGCAGGGTGCGCCTCGGCCCGGGCGTACATGTCCTCGGCCTCCTTCTCATCGGCGGCCGTCATCGCCAGGGCGCCGTACGTGATGAGGGCCAGCCGGGGGGAGACGGCGGGCAGGCCGGCGTCGGATGCGGCCTGGGCGTGCCGGCGGGCCTGCTCCAGGCGCCCGGTGTGCACGGCGGCCTCGACCAGGTCGAGCAGCGTGCGTGCGGCCTGATGGGCGCAGCGCTCGAACGATCCCGGCGGCGTGATGCCGATGGCGTACAGATAGGCGGCTTCGTAGTCACCCTCGCTCAACGCCGCCGCCGTGCCGATGGCGTCGGCGATCTGGGTCAGGAAGCCCACGCCGCGCGGGCGGGCCCAGGCGTCCAGGACGGCCTGCGACTCCCGGGCCCGCTCGACCTGGCCGCGCATGGCGGCCAGGAGCCCCAGATAGGCGCGGGTGTGATGGGTGAACAGCGCGTTTCCGCGGGACGTGGTCAGCTCCAGCGCACGTTGTCCCGTCCGTTCGGCGTCGTCCCACTCGCCGGCGGCCAGCTGGCCGAGCATGATCAGGTGCAGCATGGTCATGCCGTTGGCCACGGCGCCGGTCTCCACCTCACGGTCGACGGCCCGCTGCAGGTAGGGGCGGTACTGGTTCAGCGTGTCCACGTGGTAGGCGGCGACGGCCAGGCGCGTGACGTCCCACGGTTCCAGCTCCGAGACGCCGGTGAAGGCCCGCTCGACGCGCTCGTGCACGCCCGCGCCGTGACGGACGACGTCGCTCCACGCGTCGCGGTAGATCGCCGAGCGCATGTCGACTCGGTTCCCCAGAGCGTCCATGAGCTGGCCGGTGCGGTCCCACAGCGCGGCGTCGCCCGCGTACTGGCTGACGGCCAGCAGCACGTTCACCAGCCGGGTGAGTTCTTCGGTGGGCTCGTGCACGCCGTCTTTCCGCAGGCTCTCGATCGCCGCCGCGACGTGGCGATGCGCGGAGCGTACGTCGCCGTCTTCGTACAGCGCCACGTAGGCGGAGGTGACGACCGTGGCGGGGGACTCGCTCGCGCCCGGCGGCGAGTCCGAGCGGACGAGTTGCTGCGCCTGGTCCAGGAGCGCGGCATGTCCGGCGATGAAGGCGGCGTCGCCGAGCCGCCTGGAGCGGTCGGCGGGGCTCTCGCTCAGCTCCGCCGCGCGGGTCAGCCAGGCCACGGCCGCGACCGCGCCGCCGCGCCGGGTCGCCGAGTCGGCCGCAGCCTCCAACGCGGCCGCCACCTCCTCGTCGGGATCCACGACCGAGACCGCCAGGTGGCGGGCGCGCCGCTCGACGTCGTCGCGATGCACCCGCGCGAGCTCGGCGTGTGCCGCGCGGCGCTGGTTGGGGGTCGCCAGCTGGACGACGGTGGTGCGGACCAGCGGATGCCGGAAGACGAGGTCGCCGGTGGCGGGGTCGGTGTCCAGGAGGCCCGCCGCGACCGCTTCGTCGGCCCCGCGCATGCGGTAGCGGGCGCCGGGGGCGCGGTTGCCGCCCGATCCCGCCCCGACACCGTCGAGGGCGCCGCGCAGCAGTTCCTCGCGTACGGGACCGGGCAGCCGTTCGATGCGGACGCCGTAGACGTGCTGCAGACGGCGCGACAGCGGGACGTCGCCGAATCCGAGGCGTTCCTCGGCCGCGCGGCCGGTGTGGCCGCCGTCCAGGTAGGCGGGCAGCTCCAAGAGCGCCAAGGGGTTGCCCATGGCGTGCTCCAGCACGATGCGCCGGGTCTGCGTGTCGAGCTGCGGATGGCGCATGTCCAGCAGTTGCCCGGCGGCCTCCTCCGACAGCGCCGCCACGGGGA
Source organism: Microbispora sp. H10830 (assembly GCF_014161375.1). NCBI lineage: Bacteria > Bacillati > Actinomycetota > Actinomycetes > Streptosporangiales > Streptosporangiaceae > Microbispora > Microbispora sp. H10830. The sequence continues at coordinate 112,601 of NZ_JABBWX010000016.1, read as the reverse complement.
GCTCGGGAAGCGCGGCCGTGTCGAACCGCGAGCCGACGTCGGACCGTACGGCGATGAGCAGCTTCACGGAACCGCCGGTGAGCCGGCGCCCCACGAACCCGCACACCTCGGCGCTGGAGGCGTCCATCCACTGACCGTCATCGAGCAACAGCAGAAGCGGTTTCTCCGATGCCGCCGAAGACAACAGGTCGAGGACGGCGATGCCGAGGGACATGACCGACGGCGCCGTGCCCTCGCGCAGCCCGAAGGCGACGTCGAAGACGACACGGCGGCCTTCGCCGAGTTCGGTCGAGCGGGGCAGCAGCGAGTACACGAGCTGGTGCAGGCCGGCGAAGGGCAGCTCCGCCTCCGCCTCGACCCCGGCGGCGCGGATCACCCGGTGGTTCTCCGCGGATGCGAGGCCGGCCACGTGGTCGAGCAGGGCGCTCTTGCCCACCCCGGTCTCGCCCCTCAGGATGAGGGCCCGCCCCCCGGCGGCCGTCATGAACGCGGACAGTTCCCCTCGGACGTCATCCCGGCCCACCATCGTCGAGACGAGCGACTCCACGCTTCCCTCACTTCCTCCGGTATGGCCGATCATGAGCACGTCATCGGACCGACGCTTTAACTGCCTCATACCTGTAGCACTTAACGACACAATGTCTCCCTGATTGTGACATTAAGTTCCGCCATGTGCTACGTGAAGGGATATCTTGGGCGGGTGAGAGCAGACGCGACGCGTAACCTGGAACGCGTCCTGAGCACGGGCGCCCGCATGCTCGCCGACGACCCCTCGGTGACCGTCGCCGCCATCGCGGCCGCGGCGGGAGTGGACCGCCGCACCGTCTACCGCCGCTTCGCCTCCCGCGAAGACCTCATGGCCGCCGTCTACGCAGCGCGCTACGACGCGGTCGAGGAGGTCATCAAGGCCGCCAGGCTGCACGAGGCCCCGGTCGCGGTCGCACTGCATCTCTACGTCGAGGGCATCATCGCCGTCAACCGCAAATGGCCCGTGGAAACGAGCCGAATGCTCCGCGAAGTGACGCTCCGCGAGCGCCGCCGCCGCCTGATCGACGATGTCGACGCCTTCCTGCGGCGCGCGACCGACGAGGGCCTGCTGCGCTCCGACCTGCCGCCCGGCTGGGTGGCCACCGTCCTGCCGCCGCTGATGGAACAGGCCGCCGAGGAGTTGTCCGAGCTGAGCGCCGCGCAGGCCGCCGACGTCGTGGTTGACACGCTGCTGCGAGGCGTCGGCGTCCCGCGGGCGCGCTGACCCCGCTCGGTGGTGGCGTGCGGGTCATCCGGACGTGGGGGAGAGGCTCCCGCTCGGTTGCCCGGGCGCCCACGAGGTGAGGATGCGCAGCGCGTCATCCGACGGCGAACCGGACTCGGCCGTGAGGACCATGAGGCGCTGTCCCGAGCCGTCGGGACTGCTCCACGTGTCGCAGTCGAGGGTGAGGTCGCCGACCAGCCGATGCCGGTAGCGCTTGGTGCCGTAGGCGGCGTTGTTGACGCGCCGCTCCGCCCACCAGGTACGGAAGTCGGCGTCCCGCACGGACAACTCGCCGACGAGCCGGGCGAGCTCCGGGTCGCAGGGATCGGCCGCGGATTCCATGCGCAGGGCGGCGACGGCGTCGCGGGCGTCGTGCTCCCACTCCAGGTGCATGCTCCGCATGATCGGGTCGGAGAACAGCAGATAGAGGTAGTTGCGCCGGTCCACCGGGAGCTGCGAGAAGTCGATGTACAAGGCGGCGGCGCAGGCGTTCCACTCGAGGATGTCCAGCCGCTTGCCCAAAACGATGGCGGGGGTCGCGGTGAGCTGGTCGAGCAGGCGCCGCATGGCAGGGCGCACGCGTTGCGAGGGCCGGCGCCTGCGAGGCCGGGCGTCGGTCTTGCCGGCCAGTTGATACAGGTACCGCTGCTGGTCGTCGTCGAGGCGCAGTGCGCGGGCCAGCGTGGCGAGGACAGAAGCGGACGCTCGGACACGGCCCTGCTCCAGCCGGGTGTAGTAGTCGACGCTGATCGCGGCCAGCTGGGCGACCTCCTCACGGCGGAGCCCCGCGACCTTGCGCCGGGAGTCCTGCTCGGGCAGGCCGAGGTCCTGTGGTGCCAGTTCTGCCCGGCGGGCCTTGAGGAAGGCGCCGAGTTCGCCCGGGCCGGATGCGCTGGTCATGTCCTCCATTGTGCGGACCTGCGGTGGCGGGGATGAGGGGCAGGTTTTTTCCCAGGCAAGAACTCGCCGCTTCTGCCTGTCCAGGCTCGCGACGACTGTGGACACGTGCCCGGCATCGTGCCGGGCCGGCTGACCACTCGGAGAGTTCCATGGCGAAGATCGACATCACCTTCCACAGCGCCGGCATCCCGCTCGCCGGCCATCTCCACCTTCCCGACACCCCGGTCGAGGGGCCGCGTCCGGCGATCGTCGTCGGGCACCCCGGCACCGGTGTGAAGGAGCAGGCCGCCGGCCTCTACGCCCGCCACCTGGCCGATAGGGGGTTCGTCGCGCTCGCCTACGATGCGGCCTTCCAGGGCGAGAGCGGAGGCGAACCGCGCGGACTGGAGGACCCAGCGCAGCGGGTCGAGGACCTCAAGGCCGCCGTCTCCTTCCTGACCAGCCGCGGCGAGGTCGATCCGGAGCGCATCGGCGTGCTCGGCATCTGCGCCTCCGGCGGCTACGCTCTCTCGGCCACCGCGGGCGATCGCCGCGTCAAGGCCGTCGCCACCGTCAGCGCCGTCGACGTCGCCCGTCAGTTCCGCCTGGGCGCGGACGGCGCCCAGGACCCGGCCGTGTTCCTCGGCATGCTGGACGCCGCGGCCCGCGCCCGCACCGTCGAGGCCCGGGGCGAGGAACCGCCGGTGCTGACCCTCTTCCCTGACACCGTCGAGGAGGCCTACGCGCTCGGCGGAGAGCACGGTGCCGAGGGCTTCGAGTACTACCGCACCGAACGCGGCCGACACCCCCGCTCAGCGGGCTCCCTCACCTGGAACAGCATCGACAGGATGGCGGCCTTCGACGCCTTCGCGCCGATCCCGCTGATCGGGCGCCGGCCGCTGCTCATGATCGTCGGCACCCGCGCCGTCACGTCCTGGATGAGCATCGACGCCTTCCAGCGTGCCACCGGCCCCAAGGAGATCTACTGGCTCGACGGCGCCAGCCACGTCGACCTCTATGACAAGAAGAACTACGTGGATCACGCCGTCGAAAGGATCGCCCGGTTCTTCGGCGAGAACCTGAGCCGGACGGCCTAGTCAGCGGGACGAGCGGGGGCGCCGCCACAGGCGGTTGGTCAGGAGCACGGCCACGGCCAGCCCCGCGGTGGTGAGGGCGCCGCCCTCGCCGACCATCCAGGCCGACCTGTCGTGCGCCGACGTCATCGCCTCGGCCACGAAGTACAGCGACGCGTTCATCGTGGCGTGGAGCACCAGGACCGGCCAGATGCTCCGCGTGCGCAGGCGCAGCCACACGAGCGGGAAGGCCAGCGTGACCGTCTGGAGCGTGAACATCAGCAGCGCGTACGGCACCGGCACGCCCTCCTCCACCGCACCCGGCACGAACAGCATCAGCGGGTAGTGGAACGAGGCCCAGGCCAGGCCGAGGATCACCGCCGTCGCGGCCGGGCTCCTGCGGGCGCCGAGCCTCGTGACGAGCAGGGAACTCCAGCCGAGCTGCTCGCCGAGCGCCAGGACCACGAACGGCGCCACGCCGGGAACGAGGCCGAGCACCACGCCGAGCGCCGGATGCAGCCCGGTGGACGCGGCGAGGTTGCCCGGATCGAAGCGGGCGGCGCCGGTCAGCCAGGCCGTGCCGTACGCGAGGCCGGTGCCGAGGACGGGCACGGCCCACGCGGCGGCGAGCGTGCGCCAGGGCACCCGGTGGAAACCCCAGTCCACGGCACGGACACCGCCACCTGCCAGGCACGCGACGAGCGCGGCGAGCGCCGGCATGAACGCCTGGCTGTAGACGGCGATCTGGGTGCCGATCGGGGCGTCGCCGATCCGGTTGAGGTCGGCGCCCTGTGAGACGGCGAGGGCCACGACGGGCAGCACGAGGGCGGCCAGGGTGACGCCGTATACGGCGAGCCGTGGCTCGCGGGCGGCGGGAGCGGCGGCCTCGTCGGGGACGGTGGGTGACGTGTTCGTTCGCATGGGCCGATTCCAGCGCCCCGGCGGTCCCGTCCGCCTGAGGGCCGGGTCCCGTTCCCGTCCCGGCGTCCGGGCCCGAGGGGGTCCCGGGTGGGACGGGACCCTGGTCCCATTCCCTTCGAGTGGGAAATGTCCAATGATGTCCTGATGCGAAGCGGTGCGAGGCCCCAATGGCTCTGGGTGATCCCCGTCCTGTGCGGGGCGGCCGTCGTCGCCGGCATCGCGCTCACCACGGCCGTGCGCGTGCCCGACAGCACCTATCTGGTGCTCGACGCGGTCGTCGGCATGACCTACCCCGCGGTCGGCGTGCTGATCCTGTCGCGGTGGCCACGGCACCCCATCGGGCGGCTGTTCTGCCTGAGCGGCGCGGGGCTGGCACTCCAGGCGCTGTCCGGGGGATACGCCGCGTACGCCCAGTCGTACGGGCTGCCCGGCGCCCTGCTCGCCGCATGGGTGACGAACTGGGTGTTCTTCACCGGTTTCGGGCCGCTCTTGCTGCTGCCACTGCTGCTGCCCGACGGACGGCTGCCGTCGCCCCGGTGGCGGCCGGTGCTGGTCGCGGCCGTCGCCGCGATGACGGTGCTCCAGATCATGCTCATGCTCCGCGATCGCGTCTGGGTCTGGGGACACGAGGTGCCCAGCTCATTCGGGTTCGTCCCCACGGATCCCGTCGCGGAGGTCGCCTTCGGCGTGGTGGTGACCGGGCTGGCCCTGTCGGGGGTCGCGGCGCTGGCCACCCGGGTCACGCGCTCGGACAACAGGCGCCGCCTCCTGCCGGTGTTCGCGGCCGTCGTCGCGGTGGGGCTCTCGGTCGTCGCCGACAACCTGCTGCCGCCCGACCCGCCGGTGGGGGTGTGGCTGCAGGCCGCGGCACTGCCGCTGTTCCCCGCGGCCACGGCGGTCTCGATCTTCCGATACCGGTTGTTCGAGATCGAGGTGCTGATCCGGCGCACCGTCGTGTACGCGCTGGTCACGGTCGTGCTGCTGGGGGCCTATCTGGTCACCGTGGCCACGATCGGCACGCTCCTGCGGACCGGGAGCGGGCTGCTCGAGCCGCTCGCCGCCACCGCCGTCGTCGCCGTGGCGTTCGCGCCCGCACGCGACGCCGCGCAGCGGGCCGTCGGCCGTCTGCTGTTCGGCAACCGGGGCGACCCGGCCGCCGCGCTGTCCCTGCTCGGCCAGCGCCTGGAGTCGTCGGCCGACCCGACCCGGCTGCTCGACCGCGCGGCGGAGACCGTGGCGCACACGCTGCGGCTGCCCGCGGTCGCCGTGCTCGCCGCCGACGGCACGCCGGTCTGCGCCGAGGGCGGTGTCCCCGCCGACGGCGTGCGGCTTCCGCTCGTGGTCGGCGGACGCGCGGAGGGGGAGCTGCGCGCGGCCCCCCGTTCGCCGGGCGAAGCCCTGTCGGCGGCCGACCTGGCCGTGCTCGACGACCTCGCCCGCCAGCTCGCGGTCGCCCTCGCCGCCGTGCGTCTCGCCAGGGAGGTGCAGACGTCGCGGGAGCGGCTGGTCATCGCCAGGGAGGAGGAACGGCGCAGGCTCCGCCGTGACCTCCACGACGGTCTCGGGCCCGGCTTGGCCGCCATCGGCGTACGGCTCGACGTGATCGAGGCCACCGCCCCGGACATGTCGCCGGCCGTGCGCTCGTCGCTGTCGGAGGTCAGGCAGCTCGTCCAGGGCCTCGTCGGCGACGTGCGGAGGATCGTCCACGACCTGCGCCCGCCGGCACTGGACGAGCTCGGGCTGGCCGGCGCCCTGGAGGACCTGGCGCTGGACACGGAGGAGGCGGTGGAGGCCGGCCCGGCCGTCACGGTCCGGGTGCCGGAGCCGCTGCCGGAGTTGCCCGCCGCCGTCGAGGTGGCGGCCTACCGCATCGCCCAGGAGGCCCTGGCCAACGCCCTGCGTCACGCGCGGGCCCGGACCATCGAGATCGTCGCCCGGACCGAGCGGGACGGACTGGTCCTGCGCGTCCGCGACGACGGCAGGGGACTGCCCGAGCCGCTCGTCGAGGGCGTGGGATCGGGCAGCATGAGAGAGCGCGCCGCGGAACTCGGCGGCGTGTTGCGCAGGACGTCCGCCTCAGGGGCGGGCACGACGGTGGAGGCGGTGCTGCCGCTGTGATCGACCCCAAGGCCGACCCTGAGGCCGATTCCACGGCCGATTCCACGGCCGATTCCGCGGCCGCCGCGCCGGTGCGCGTCCTGCTGGTGGACGACCACCCGCTGCTGCGGCACGGCCTGCGGGCGCTGCTCGAACAGGTCGGCGGCGCCCAGGTGGTGGGCGAGGCGGGGGACGGTGAGGAGGCCGTCGCCCTCGCCCTGTCGCTGCGGCCCGACGTGGTCGTGATGGACCTGGTGATGCCGGGCACCTCGGGGATCGAGGCCACCCGCCGGTTGATCGACCGCGATCCCGGCCTCGGCGTGCTCGTGCTGACGATGAGCGAGGACGACGCGTCGGTGTTCGCCGCGCTGCGGGCGGGCGCGCGCGGCTACGTCCTCAAGGGCACGGGCGGGGCGGAGTTCATCGCCGCCGTCCGGGCCGTCGCCCGGGGCGAGGCCGTGTACGGCCCCGCGGTCGCCCGGCGCATCCGCAGGTTCCTGGCGCCGGGCCCGGACGTCACGCCGTTCCCCGAGCTGACCGCCAGGGAGCGGGAGATCCTCGACCTGCTCGCGTCCGGCAAGTCGAACGCGGAGATCGCCCGCGCCCTGTTCCTCAGCCAGAAGACCGTGAAGAACCACCTGACTTCCGTCTTCGCCAAGCTCCAAGTGGCCGACCGGGCGCAGGCCGTGGTGCGCGCCCGCCGCGCCGGCCTCGGCGAGTGAGCCGTGGGGACGACCGGGCTCAGCGCTCGGCGAGGACGATCACGGAGTCCCCGGGAGCGAACGTCACGGTCCGTGACCGGTCCGGGTTGAGCATGATGCCGTAGTGGGGCGGGTTCCCGGACTTCGCCGCCACGCGGTATCCGATCGCGGTCTCGCCACGCCGCAGGGCCGACTCCACGATCGTGCGGAAGGCGACGGGCCCGCCGGTCGTCACGTAGTTCTCCACGGGCCGGGGATAGACCTCCGAGCCCGCGGAGTCGAAGAGGTAGCCGAAGACCTCGGCGAGGTGCGGGTTCTCGGCGAGCTGCGCGAGCAGCAGGCCGATGACGGTGTCGCTGATCACGATGTCGTCGGCCTCGGTGACCTCGGCGAGCGCCCGGTTGTTCTCGTCGTGCATCTCGCTCACGATCGAGTACTTCTCCCCGAGGGTCGCCTGCATGTCGCGCAGTTGCAGCAGCGTCATCAGCGTCCGGTTGTCGGCGTGGCGGGGATCGTACCGGTCGTCGGAGAGCACGATGACGTGCTGGTAGACGCCGACGCCGAGGGACTCCAGGGCGTACCTGTCGGTGCCGTCGCACTCCTTGACGTTCACCGTCAGGTTGCGCAGGTCCGCCAGGCCGGCGCCGGCGCCGGGGTGGTCGCCGGCGACGTCGAGCACCGATCCGGGGGTCACGTAGCCGTCCAGGTAGCGGATGATCCGCGCGGCCCGGCCGTTCCAGCCGAGCATCAGGGTTCGCTCGGGGGCCGCCGCCGGGGCCGTCGCGGGGACGATGTGCCGTTCGTCCGCGGGAGCCGTTCCGTTCGCCAGGCGGATGAGCGAGTCGTCCTGGGCGAGCACGACGATCTCGTCGGACGTCCCGATCACCGTGTCCGGCGGCGGGTTGAGCACCACACCGCCGGGTGTGCGCAGGCCGAGGACGGTCGCGGTCGCGTACGCGTCGAGGGCCTTGCCGTACGACCTGCCGGTGAGGGAGGGATCGCGGCGCAGGTAGATCTCACCGCCGTCGAAGTTCAGCAGATCCATGCAGACGACGGACACGCCGGACTGCCGGGACGACTGCACGATCAGCCGCGCGGCGATGTCGTCGCTGTCGACCAGGTGGACGCCGGGCCCTCCGGCCAGCCGGGCGGCGGCCATGTTGCGCGAGGAGGCGATGGCGGCGACCACCGGAGGATGCTCCCCCGCCCGCTTGGCCAGCGCGAGCAGGGTCTTGATGACGTGCGCGTCCGGGTCTTCCTTCTCGGGGGACAGCACCACGATCGTTCGCGCGGTGCTCAGGCTCAACAGATCGAGGTCGGTCGGCTCGGTGGGCCGGCCGGTGCGGCACACCAGGCGCGTCCTGCCCGTGTCGCCCACCCGGGCCCGGATGGCGTCCTCCATGGCCGGCTTGTCCCTGTCGGCCAGGATCGCGATGACCGAGCCGTGCTGGCTGGCGTGCGCCTTCGCGAGTTCGGAGACGATCGTGTAGAGCTGCTCGGACCAGCCGAGGATGACGGTGTGGCCGCTCTCGATGACGCGGGAGCGGCCCTTGCGCAGCTCCTCGATCTTGCCGCGCAGACCGGCGGAGAGCACGCCCACGAGGATGCTGACGATGAAGATGCCGCCGAGGGACGCGCCCAGCATGATCGCGAGAAAGGGCGCGGTGCCGGCGTCGCCGGCGATCTTGCCCGGGCTGAGGGCGTGCATGAGCGACAGCCACAGCACCCCGGGCCAGCCGTCGTGCCGGAGCGCCTCGTCGGGGGTGAGCCACACCGTCAGCGCGCTGACCACCACGATGAGCACCACCGACACCAGGGCCAGCCAGCCGATGAGGGCGCCCGTGCCCCTGGACATGGTGTTGTCGAACCAGTAGCGCGCACGCTCTTTGACCGTGGCTTTTGACACCGGCATCCCCCGCACGTGATCGGTAAACGTCAGACATAGTAGAAGCGACTAGGCTTGACCGTGTGACGGAACTGGTGCTCGCCTCGGCCTCGCCCGCCCGCCTCGGTGTGCTGAGGGCGGCCGGGCTCGATCCCAAGGTGATCGTCAGCGGCGTCGACGAGGACGCGATCACGGCCGGCACCCCCGGGGAGCTGTGCCTGAAGCTGGCCGTGGCCAAGGCGGACGCCGTCTCCCGGACGCTCGGCGACGGCATCGTGATCGGCTGCGACTCGGTGCTCGAACTCGACGGCGTCGCGTACGGCAAGCCGGGAACGCCGGAGAACGCGAAGGACCGCTGGCACATGATGCGGGGCAGGACCGGCCGGCTGCTGACCGGGCACTGCGTGGTCGACGTGTCCGCGGGCCGCAGGGTGTCGGAGGTGGCGGCGACCGTGGTGCGGTTCGGCACGCCGTCCGACAGGGAGATCGAGGCGTACGTCGCCAGCGGGGAGCCGCTGCGTGTGGCGGGGGCGTTCACGCTCGACGGCCTGGGCGGCTGGTTCGTGGAGGGCATCGAGGGCGACCACGGCAACGTGCTCGGCATCTCGCTGCCCCTGCTTCGCCGCCTTTTCGCCGATCTGGGCGTGCCTGTGACGACCTTGTGGCGCTAGCCTGCCCGCCATGAGTGGCATCGGGCGGCCCGCCGGACGGCGCGGCGTCGGCGGTCTCGCCGAGGGAATCGGTTTCTGCTTCCGGGGTCTCGGGTGGGTCTCCCGGCATCCCCGCTGGTGGGTGTTCGGGCTGATCCCGGCTCTGATCGCCCTGGTGCTCTACGCCCTGGCGCTGGTCTGGCTGGGCACGCACGCGACCGACGTGGCGGCCTGGGCGACGCCGTTCGCGGACGACTGGGGCTGGCGCGACGGGTTCCGCACGCTGGTCGGCGTGATGATCTTCGTGGCGGGTCTCGCGCTCGCCGTGCTGACGTTCACCGCCGTCACGCTCGTGATCGGCGACCCGTTCTACGAGAAGCTGTCGGAGCGGGTCGAGGAGGACCTCGGCGGGCTTCCCGGCGGCGGTGACCTGCCCTTCTGGGCGTCCCTGTTCCGGTCGATCCGCGACAGCCTCGTCACGCTCTGGTGGGTCCTGCTGTTCTCCGTGCCGTTGTTCGTGCTCGGCTTCGTGCCGGTCGTCGGACAGACCGTGGTGCCCGTGGTGGGGGCGTTCGTCTCCGGGTTCTTCCTCACGGTCGAACTGACCGCCCTGGCGATGGAACGCCGGGGTCTGCGGCGCAAGGAGCGCTTCGCCCTGCTCCGGTCGAACCTGTCCGTCTCGCTCGGGTTCGGCGTGCCGCTCTTCCTCGCGTTCCTGGTGCCGCTCGTCAGCGTCGTCGCGATGCCCGGCGCGGTCGCCGGCGCCGCCATGCTCGTCCGCATGCGGCTGGCGCCGGCGCCCGCACCAGAAGATCAGGCGCCGGGAGGTCAGGCGCCGGGAGGTCAGGCCAGGGACACGAGACCGGCGTAACCGGCGTTCCACATGTCCTCGACCCCGTCGGGCAGCAGCAGGACGCGGTCGGGACGCAGGGCCTCCACGGCCTTCTCGTCGTGGGTGACCATCACGACGGCGCCCTGGTAAGAGGCGACCGCCGCCAGCACCTCGTCCCGCGACGCCGGGTCGAGGTTGTTGGTGGGCTCGTCGAGCAGCAGCACGTTGGCCTGCGAGCTGACCAGGGTGGCGAGCGCCAGACGGGTCTTCTCACCGCCGGACAGCACGCCCGCGGGCTTGCCCGCGTCGTCCCCCGTGAACAGGAACGAGCCGAGGATCCGGCGCACCTCGCCGTCGCCCAGGTGCGGCGCGGCGGCGGCGAGGTTCTGGGCGACGGTGCGCGCCGGGTCGAGGGTGTCGTGCTCCTGCGCGAAGTAGCCCAGCCGCAGACCGGGACCGTGCACCACGCGGCCGGAGTCGGGGCGTTCCCGCCCGGCCAGGATCCGCAGCAGCGTGGTCTTGCCCGCGCCGTTGAGACCGAGCACGACGAGCCGGCTGCCCCGGTCCACGGCCAGGTCCACACCGGTCAGCACCCGCAGGTCGCCGTACGCCTTGGTCAGGCTGATCGCGCCGAGCGGGGTGCGTCCACAGGGGGCGGGCTCGGGCAGCCGGATGCGCGCGACCTTCTCGGCGCGGCGGACCGGCTCCACCGCGGCCAGCATGCGGTCGGCTCGGCGCGCCATCTCCTTGGCCCGCACGGCCGTCGACTTGCCGGCGCGCATCCTGTCGGCCTGGGCGTGCAGTGCGGCGGCCTTGCGCTCCGCGACCGCCCGCTGCCGGGCGCGTCCGCGCTCGGCGGCGTCGCGGTCGGCCAGATAGGTGCGCCAGCCGGTGTTGTGCACCTCCAGCGCGGCCCGGTCTGCGTCGAGGCGCCAGATCCTGTTCACGGTGTCGCCGAGCAGCGCGGTGTCGTGGCTGATCAGGACCAGCCCGCCGGTGCGGCTCGCGAGGAACGACCGCAGCCAGGACACGGAGTCGGCGTCCAGGTGGTTGGTGGGCTCGTCGAGCAGCAGCGTGCCCTGCCCGGCGAACAGGATGCGGGCGAGTTCGACGCGGCGGCGCTGCCCGCCGGACAGGGTGCCGACCGGCTGGGTCATGACCCGGTCGGGCAGGCCGAGCCCGGCGGCGATGCGGGCGGCCTCGGCCTGCGCGGCATATCCGCCGCGGGCCTCGAACTCCGCCTCGGCCCGGACATACCGCCGCATCGCCCGTTCCTGCTCGGCGGGGTCGGCCATGGCCGCCTCGGCGGCGCGCAGCGCGCGCTCGGCCTCGTCGAGGCCGCGGGCCGACAGGATGCGGGCGGCGACGGAGAGGGACGGATCGGCCGCCGCGGGATCCTGCGGGAGATAGCCGACCTCGCCGGTCCGGGTGATGGCGCCCGCGGCAGGCTGCAGTTCGCCGGCCAGGGTCTTCAACAGGGTGGTCTTGCCCGCGCCGTTGCGGCCGACCAGGCCGACGCGGTCGCCGGGGGCGACGTGGGCGGTGACGTCCGACAGCAGGAGACGGGCGCCGACGCGCACGTCGACACCGCGAAGGGTGATCATTTGTTGATGCTCCGGAGAAGCTCAAGGACACACGGGTGGCGTGGAAGCGGGTGTCCGAGCTAAGAGATCCGGGGCAGAGACATGGCGCCGAGTGTAGGCCGAGCGCCCGGCCCGGTGCCAACGGTTTTCCGGCTGCCGGGTTGTCCACAGGGGGACGGCTGTCCCCAGAACGCGCTTCGGCCGTCTTGGGGGCGCGGTCGTCCGGCGAGGCTTGCGGCCATGACGATCCCGAAGCTCGTGCTCTCCTCGCCGGCGGACATCCTCGCCGCCGTGCCCTACCTCGTCGGGTTCCACCCCACCGACAGCCTCGTCGTGGCCGGCGTTGCCGGCCCCGAGGTGCGGCTGACGACACGCTGGGACCTGCCGGTCGCCTCCGGAGACCTCGACCGGCTGGTCGCGCTGCTACGCCGCGAGGCGGTGACCGCCGTCTTCGTCGTCGGATACGGCCCCGGCGCCCTGGTGACCCCCGCCGTCGACACGGTGGCCCGGCTGCTGCGCGCCGGAGGCATCCGGGTGGCCGAGAGCCTCCGGGCCGAAGGCGGGCGCTACTGGTCCTACTCCTGCGGCAGCGCGAGCTGCTGTCCCGCGGAGGGCACGCCGTACGACACCGAGCGCAGCCACGTCGCCGCCGAGGCCGTGATGCACGGGCTGGTCGCCCTGCCCGACCGGGGCAGTCTGCGGCGCTCGGTCCAGCGGTGCGGCGGAGCGGCGATGCGGCAGGCCACCTCCCGCGTCATGGCCGATCTGCGGACGATGCCCGAGTCCGGGGGGCCGGTCGCGGACGAACTGGCCGCGCGGTTCGTGGCCGAGGGGCTGGCGCGGGTGCGCAGGGCCATCGGCCTGTACGACTCGGGAGGCCGGCTGGACGACGAGGGCGCCGCCCGGCTCGGGCTCGACCTCGCCGTGGTCAGGGTGCGCGACGAGGCCTGGGCGCTGATGGACGACCGTGACGCGCACGTCGCGCTGTGGCGCGACCTCACCCGCCGGCTGGAGCCGGGCCACGTCGCGCCCGCGGCCTCACTTCTGGCGGCCGCCGCCTGGCATCGGGGAGAGTGCGCGCTGGCCGGGATGGCGCTGGAGCGGGCGCTCGCCGCCGACCCCGGCTATTCGATGGCGCACCTTCTCCGGCAGGCACTGACGCACATGATGTCCCCCGCCATGCTCCGCGACCGCATGCCGACACCGGAGGAACTCGACGACGAGATGGGCCCTCCCCGGGCCATCTGGCTCGCGCCGCTGCGCGCACTGCTGGCCCGGGACCTGCCCGGTCCGGCCTCCGCATCGGCTCTGCGACGACCCTGAGCGGCCGTCAGACCGGGTCGCCGCCCTGAGCCTGTCGGCGGCGCTCGTTGTAGGCCCGCATCCGGCCGGGATAACCGGTGAGCTGCACGTCGTACACAGGGAGGGCGAGATCTCTGGCGACCTTGGCGATCACCGCGGGAGCTCCGACACGGCGACGGGTCCACTCCCCGTCGTGGGCCACGGCCACCGCGGTGGTGTCGGTCGCGAAGGTCTCGGGTTCGACGTAGAACTCGACTCCACGCCGGGTCTTGGCGAACTCGATGAGGGCCTCGATGTCGGCGTCGGTCGCCTCGCGGTCGAATTTGGCCACGCGGGCACCCCGGCGCCGCCGGAGCCCGTAGCGATCTCGCCATCTCATAGTGCTTGTATACATCGCCGTGGATCACGATGGCGTTAAGGAGACGGTCTCGGGGCGATGTCGGGGATGTCCCTGATGCCGGCGGGCGCATACGCGGAACAAGATGGAGGCAGACTCGAAGAGAGCCGAGCAGTCGATCGACGGAAGGCGATGCTGTGATGCCCGCGGCAGCGACACCATCGTGGCCGGGCCATGCCCCGATGCCACACCCTCAGTTGCGCGTTACCAACCAGGACCGCGAGCAGGTGGTCGAGCACGTCAAAGCGGCCTACGCCGAGGGCAGGCTCGACAAGCACGAGATGGACGAGCGGCTGCACCTGGCGATGACCGCGCGCACGCACGCCGATCTCGTGCCCATCATGAACGACCTGTACGGCACCCGCCCGGCGTACGTCCCCCGGCCGCCCTCGTACCGGGCCGCGGTTCCGGACGGGGGAGACCGGGTCGGGGCGGCGGCCTCGCACCTGTTCGCGCTGCTGGGGTTGTTCATCATCGGCCCGCTGCTGATGATGGTGACCGCGGGACGGACGTCCCCCTACATCAGGAAGCACGCGGTGGAGTCGCTCAACTTCCACCTCACCGTGCTGGGAGCGACGGTGCTGCTGCCGTTCACCGTCGTCGGCTTCGTCCTGCTGCCGGTCATCTGGGTCGTCGGACTGGTCCTGTGCGTCGTCGGCGGGGTGTCGGCGCTCGCCGGCACCGAGTTCCGCTACCCGCTGACCATCCGTCTGATCAAGTAATTCGTGAAGCGGCTCCCGGTCAGGGCATGAGCGCGCGGACCGCGGCCACGGTGTCGGCTTCCTCCGGCCGCTTGTCGGGCCGGTAGCGCAACACCCGGGCGAACCGCAGCGCCATGCCGCCGGGATACCGGCTCGACCGCTGCACGCCGTCGAAGGCGATCTCCACGACGAGCGCGGGCTTGAGCGTGACGACGTAGTCGTCCGTCGGCCCCTCCGCCAGCGGCAGGAACTGCTCGGTCTGCCAGGTCAGCAGTTCGTCGGTGAGGCCCTTGAACGTCTTGCCGAGCATCACGAAACCGCCCGTCTCCGGGTCGTAGGCGCCGAGGTGCAGGTTGGACAGCCAGCCCCGGCGCCGTCCGCTGCCCCACTCGGCGGCCAGCACGACCAGGTCGAGCGTGTGCCGCGGCTTCACCTTGACCCAGCCCGCCCCCCGCCGCCCGGCGGCGTACGGCGTGCGCAGCGACTTCACCACGACGCCCTCGTGGCCCCGGCGTACCGCGTCGCCGAAGAACACCGCGGCCTCCTCGGCGTCCGCCGTGACGAGCCGAGGGGTGATCAGCTCGGCCGGGACCGCGGCCTCCAGCGCGGCGTGCCGCTCCTCGTCCGGCAGGTCGAGCAGGTCGGCGCCGCCCACGCGCAGGGCGTCGAAGAAGAAGACGGTCAGCGGCACGGTCGCGCGCAGCGACGCGACGTCGGTCCTGCTGGCCACCCGGCCCGAGGTGACCTGGAACGGCTCGGGGCGGCCGTCCGGGCGCAGCGCGATGACCTCGCCGTCGAGCACGAGATCGGTCCCGGGCAGGCCGAGCACGGCCTCGACCAGCTCGGGGACCTGCGCGGTGATGTCGTCGAGCGTGCGGGTGAAGACGGCGACGCGGTCGCCCGACCGGTGGGCCTGGACCCGCACGCCGTCGAGCTTCCACTCCACGGCGGCAGGGGTGCCGGCCTTCTCCAGGGCGGCGGTCACGCTGGGCGCGCTCTGCGCGAGCATCGGCGCCACCGCCCGCCCGACCTCCAGGTGGAACGCCTTCAGCTCCGCGACGCCGCCGCGCAGCGCGGCCGCGCCGACGGCGGGCAGCGAGCCGCGCAGGGTCAGGGCCCGGCGCACCTCGGCCGCGGGCACGTTCGCGGCCGAGGCGACCGCCTCGATCATCACCCCGTTGAGCGCCCCCTGGCGCAGCTCGCCCGTCAGCAGCCGGTGCAGGAACGACTGCTCCTGCCGGGTGAGGGCGCCGAACAGCTCGCCGAGCAGCTCACGGCGCGCCGCCTGCGAACCGGCGCCGGACTGCGACTTGACGCGTTCGAGCAGCGCGTCGACCTGCGTCAGGGTCGCCGTGGCGATCTGACGCGGCTCGGGAAGGTCGGACAGGCTCCGCCAGCCCACCCCGATCTGGCGCTGCGGCAGCTCGCCCGACAGGTAGGCGATGGCGATCTCGGCCTCGTCCGGTCCCACCCTGCCGAGCAGCTCGGCGAGGTGCCTGATCTTGGCGAGCCGCGCCGAGTCCGCGGCGACGGCCGCGGACGTCCTGGCAAGGTCGATCAGCAACACACCGTAATCCTGCCTCACCGCGGCGGCAGATGCCCAGGCCGGGGGTCGGACACTAGCTGTAGTGGCGCGCGCGCGGCCACAGCTCGCGCCAGGGCCGGACGGGGTCGCGGCAGACCATGATCGGCACACCCTGCTCCTCGCCCGGCATCCCGCTCAGCCTGCCCGCCGGGACGCAGTGGGCGAAGACGGTGGCGAGGTCGGCGGGCGGGTAGCCGACGGAGACGACCACCCGTGTCCCCTCCGGCGGCGGTCCCCACCACCACAGCTCGTTGTGGCCGCTGTAGACCGCGGGCAGCCCGAACTCGCCCGCCCAGCGACGCAGCGCGCCGGCCTCGCCGTAGTTCGCCGCGAGCAGCACCGCGCCGGCGCGCTCGCCGGCGGGCAGACCGTTCACCACCCGGGCCGTCTGCGCCGCCACATCGCGCATGCCCACCGACTCACGGGCCACCTCGTTGATGGCGGCGACCGGCGTACCGGCGAGCGACGCCGCCGGGATGACCGGCAGCGCCACGACCACGGCGACCACGGCGTCGACCGCCAGCGCCGCGACCAACACTCTTCTCCACCGCCACCCGGCCGCAGTGACGCAGCCGGCCGCGAACAGGTAGAGCAGGAACCCGCCGGTGTAGTCGGGGCGGCCTCCCGAATAGAGGACCAGCGCGCACGCCACGGGGTAGGCGATGGCGAGGGAGCGGACCCGCCGGTTCCGCCACAACCGCAGCCAGCCAGCCACGCAGACCACCGCCTGCGCGGGCCCGAGCAGCACGAGCTGAAGGGGGAAGAAGGACGCGCGGTTGTCCGCGCCCTCGTCGATCTTCAGCGCGTCGGCCATCTGGAACTGCGGCCAGTCGTGCGTCGCCTGGTAGAGCAGGTTGGGTGAGGCGATCGCCAGAGCCAGGAGAGCACCGGCCCACAGTCGCCTGTCCCGCAGCACCTCGCGCGGCCCGGCCACGAGGACGCCCAGCCCGACGCAGCCCAGCAACACCACGATCAGATCGCGGTTGTACGCCGCGATCCCGCACAGCGCTCCCGTCCAGAGCCAGTAACGCCCGTCCCCCCTGAGCAGCACCCGGAGCAGGCACAGCGTGACCGCGCTCCACAGCACGAGGTCGGGAGTGAGGGTCAGCAGCGAGTGACCGGCCAGCAGAGGCAGCACGGAGGTGGCCGTCCCGGCCGCGGCGAGGATCTGGGCCGCACGGCCGCCACCCAGTTCGCGGGCGGCCAGTGCGACCAGCACGACCAGAGCCCCGGCGCACAGGGCGGGCACGATCCGCAACGCGACGACCGTGTCCCCGAAGATCGCCGTGGACACCCGGGCGATCATCGGCGTCAGCGGCGGAGTGTCGAAGTATCCGAGCCGCGGCCGCTCGCCCAGCATGCGGAAATACAGCTCGTCGCGGTGGTAGCCGTACCACGGGCTCACCGCGAGCAGCACGGCCACGGTCGCGGCGGCGATCGCGACCACGGCCCGGGGCTGCCCGGTGAGGGGAGCGCCCGCACGGACGTCCCCGCTGGGGGACGCCCCGTCGGTGTCGTCGTGCGCCGCCGGCGTGCCGCCGGTCACCTCGTCGTCCGTGGTCACGCCGGCCTCCCGGAAGCCGGCGTTCGCAGGGGGCCGTCCTGCGGGCGGCCGTGAGGAGAGGGACCCCGATCGAGGGGGTTCATGAGGAGGCGGTTCGGGAGGGCATCGTCCACGCGGCCATCATCCTCGAACCGCTCCGGCCCTCCTACCCCTGTAACCGAAACGCCGCCGTCGCCGCACCGGTGTCCCGGTCAGCCGACGCCGAGCAGGTCGACGACGAAGATGAGCGTCTCACCGGGCTTGATGAGGGCGCCCGCGCCGCGGTTGCCGTACCCGAGGTGCGGGGGGATCGTCAGACGGCGCCGTCCGCCGACCTTCATGCCGGCCACGCCGCGGTCCCAGCCGGCGATGACCCGGCCGCCGCCGAGCGGGAACTGGAACGGCTGGCCGCGGTTCCAGGAGGCGTCGAACTCCTCACCCGTGGAGAACGCCACCCCGACGTAGTGGACGGTCACGTTCTGCCCGGGCTTGGCCTCCGGCCCGTCGCCCTCGACGAGATCGACGATCTCCAGGTCCGCGGGCGGCGCGCCCTCGGGAAAGTCGATCTCCGGCTTCTCCAGTGCCACGTGGGTCTCCTGTTCTCTGTGTTCCCGAAGCGCTTCCTGTGCCGGGAGTTCCGGCAGGCTGACGACTCTACCGGGGACGGCCGACACGAGAACGCCTTCCCCACGCGGGGTGGGGAAGGCGTCGCAACTCCGGAGCCGACGAGGATTACGGGCGACGGCCCCTCGACAGGCCCGCCCGGTCGTCGTCGCGCGCCTCCTCGGCGCGCACCTCCTCCGCACGGGCCTCCTCCGCACGGGCCTCCGCCCGGTCCTCGGTCAGCGGGTAGCCGGTGTCCTGCGGAGCGGTGTCACCCGCCGCGGCAGGTGACGTCGTGACCGGCCCCGCCGACGGCGGACGCTGAACCACGACGGTGTCGGCCGGCTGCACGCCGCCCTGCAGCAGCGCCTGGGCCTGGTCGAGCATGGGAGAGGCCACCAGCACGTCGTAGCGCCCGGCGACGATCGAGCTCCTCGACGAGAAGTCGCGCGTCCCGCCGGTGAAGGCGTGGCTGGTGAAGCCGAAGGCGGCGCCGGCGATGGCGCCCCAGAGGATCGACCACAGCACCAGTCCGAAGAACGAGGTCGTGGCCGAGGTGAACAGCCCGAGGAACAGGCCGACGATGAGTCCGAACACCGCGCCGGTGATCAGGCCGGACAGCGCCGCCTTGCCGTTGGTGAGCCGCCCGGTGACGGTCTCCTCCAGACGCAGGTCGCTGCCGACGATCGCGGTGTTCTCCACCGGGAACCCGGCGTCCGACAGGGTGTCGACGGCGCGCTGCGCCGCCGCGTAGTTGTCGTAACTGACCAGCAGCCGTCTGTCGGCCGCCGGACTGACCGGCCCTCCGGCCGGGGAGTACTGCATGATCGCCTCCGCGGGGTAGTGCGGTCGGTACACGGACGCACTACCCCCGGAGAGCCCGATATTCCTCTACGGAATAGGAGGAGTCACCAGCTTTGGTGCAGTGGCATGCCCTCGCTGTAGCCGGAGGCGCTCTGCACGCCGACCACCGCCCGCTCGTGGAACTCCTCCAGGGTGGTGGCGCCGGCGTACGTGCAGGAGGAACGCAGACCGGCCACGATGGCGTCGATCTGGTCCTCCACACTGGGCCGCGCCGGGTCGAGGTACATCCGCGAGGTCGAGATGCCCTCCTCGAACAGCGCCTTGCGTGCGCGCTCGAACGGCGAGTCCTCGGCTGTGCGCAGCCGTACGGCGCGGGCCGAGGCCATGCCGAAGTTCTCCTTGTACTTGCGCCCGTCGGGGGCGGTGCGGGTGTCGCCGGGCGACTCGTACGTGCCGGCGAACCACGAGCCGATCATGACGTTGGAGGCTCCCGCGGCGAGCGCCAGCGCGACGTCGCGGGGGTGGCGCACGCCGCCGTCGGCCCATACGTGCCGGCCCAGACGGCGGGCCTCGGCCGCGCACTCCAGCACGGCGGAGAACTGCGGCCGTCCCACGCCGGTCATCATCCGGGTCGTGCACATGGCGCCCGGGCCCACGCCGACCTTCACGATGTCGGCGCCGGCCTCGATGAGGTCGCGTACGCCCTCCGCGGTGACGACGTTGCCCGCCGCGACCGGCACGGAGGGCTCCAGCGCCCGCACGGCCCGCAGCGCTGAGATCATCTTCTCCTGGTGGCCGTGGGCCGTGTCGACCACGAGCACGTCGACGCCGGCGTCGAGCAGTTCCTTGGACTTGGCGGCCACGTCGCCGTTCACCCCGACCGCCGCCGCGACGCGCAGCCGGCCGCGCGCGTCCACGGCGGGCTGGTAGAGGGTGGAGCGCAGCGCCCCGGTGCGGGTGAGGATGCCGACCAGGCGGCCGTTCTCGTCCACCACGGGCGCCAGCCGGTGGCGGCCCTCGTGCAGCGCCTCGAACGCGGCCTGCGGATCGACACCGCGCGGCAGCGTCTGCGGTGATTCGGTCATGACCTGGGAGAGCTGGGTGAACATGTCGACGCCGTGGCAGTCGGCCTCGGTCACCACGCCGACCGGGCGGTTGTCCCAGTCGACGACGATGACCGCGCCGTGCGCGCGCTTGGGCAGCAGGGTGAGCGCCTCGCCCACGGTGTCGTGGGAGGTGAGCGTGATGGCCGTGTCGTGGACGAGGTCACGGCTCTTCACCCATTCGATGACGTCGGCCACCACGTCGATCGGGATGTCCTGGGGGATGACGGCGATGCCGCCGCGCCGGGCGACGGTCTCGGCCATGCGGCGGCCCGCGACGGCCGTCATGTTGGCGACGACGACGGGGATCGTGGTGCCGGTTCCGTCGCCCGCGGACAGATCCACGGCGAGGCGCGACCCGACCGAGGAACGAGACGGCACCATGAAGACATCGCTGTACGTGAGATCGTAGGGCGGCGTCACATCATTGAGGAATCGCACGTTTGTCCAGCCTACGTTGTGAGCGGGTCATACCCGGCATTCCCGGCCGACGCCGGAGCAGACCCGGACACGGGATACATTGACCTCGCCTGAAGGGAGAGCATGTGATCATCGTTGACCGTCCGGAGACGCTCGTCGTCGGCTATGCCGTACGGACGACCAACGCGGCGGAGGCGGACCC
The DNA here is from genome assembly GCF_014161375.1 of Microbispora sp. H10830. Lineage (NCBI taxonomy): Bacteria > Bacillati > Actinomycetota > Actinomycetes > Streptosporangiales > Streptosporangiaceae > Microbispora > Microbispora sp. H10830. The sequence continues at coordinate 92,068 of NZ_JABBWX010000016.1, read as the reverse complement.
GGCCCGCGCCCAGTTGCCGGGCCTGTGGGGCCGCGCCGGAGCGACCGGAGCCTTCGCGCACGTGCCCGGCCGGATCGACGAGAACCTGTACGCCGTGCTGACCGACTACGAGAGCGACCACAACGGCGCCTACACGCAGATCGTCGGCGTGGCCGTCCGCACGGCGGCGCGACTGCCCGAGGGCATGGTCGCCGTACGGGTGCCCGGCGTGCCCGCGCTGCTGTTCGAGGCGCGGGGACCGATGCCCGGGGCGCTTCTCGACACCTGGCAGCAGGTGTGGAAGCACACCGAGTCGGGCGCCGCGCCGGCCCGCGCCTTCACCACCGACCTGGAGATTCACCACCCCGGGGGCGTCGACCTCTTCGTGGCCACGCTGCCGTCGTTCGGCGAGCCCTCCGGGCCCCCGGCGCAGGTTCAGGCGACGCCGGCCTGATCGTCGTCCTGGTCGTCGTCCTGGTCGTCGTCGGGCGGCGGGTCGGGCAGCCGCCACCCCGCGACCAGCAGCGGTAGCAGGAAGTGCGTCCACCACAGGGCGAAGACGCCGAGGAACACGGCCGCGGCGGGGATATGGGACTTCTCTCCCTCGCTCCAGGTCGCGACCACGACGAACGCCGCGAGGCCGGCCAGGATGAGCCGCATCACCCTGTTCGCGTACGTGTGCGCCCGGAGCCGTTCGGCGACCTGCCGCTCGTCGAGGTGGCTCTCCGGCAGCGAGGCGAGCCCGCGGGTGGCGCTGTTCAGCGCGGTCACGACCGGGATGTAGATCGCCAGCATGACCACCAGCAGCACGAGGTTGACCCGGACGGCGGTGTCGCTCGGGGCGATCGCCCACGACACCGCGGCGTCCGCCCACAGCAGCAGCACGCTCGCCGCGCCCGCCACGACGAGCAGGCGGCGCCGCCGCCGGGTGCGGTGCAGCGCCACGAGGTGGTCCTGCTCCATCGCGCGGGCCACGTGGAGGTTCCAGCGTTCGCGCAGGTTCACGACGCGCTCCCCAGTTTGGGAAACGGTTTGAGGGAGAAGACGACCTCCACCGGAACCTCGAAGAACTCGGCGATCCGCAGGGCCAGGTGGAGGCTGGGGCTGTACTCGCCGCGCTCCAGGTAGCCCACCGTCTGGTAATGCACCCCGAGCGCGGCGGCCAGATCCCGGCGCGAGACGCCGCGGTCGGCCCTCAGCACCGCGATGCGGTTGAACACCGGCTCCTCGGCCACGTCTCACCTCCGTCGGGCCCATGAGTCCGCTCATCTTCCGCGGACCCGGCGCAGCAGCCAGGGGGCTAGAACCATACCGCCGACCGCCCACGCTCCCAGAACGGCCGCCGCCCGGCCGAGCGGCCGGCTGTGCCCGAGCTCGGCCGCGAGGACGGAATCGGGCAGGAACACCGCGCGCAGTCCGAGGCCCTGCCAGTAGAGCGGGAAGACCTGGGCGATGCCGCGCACCACCCCGGGCAGCGACTCCAGCGGGAACATCACCCCGGAGATGAGCATCAGGAGCATCGCCGCGGCCGTCTTCGGGCCGGAGACCAGGCTGCCGATCATCGCGCCGATGGGCACGACGGCCAGTGCGCCGAGCACCAGGACCCAGACGAGCGTGAACCACCGCGCGGGCGTCGCCGGCGCGGCCACCCCGGCGAGCGGCACGGCGACCAGCAGGACGAGCGCGGCGTTCAGCGCGATCGTCAGCAGCGTCGTGACGGCCCGCCCGGTCAGGTAGACGCGGATGCCCCTGGGCAGCGTGCGGGCTCGCATGAGCGTGCCCTCCTCGCGGTCCGCGGCGATCAACATGGGCAGCACCGTGAGCCCGGTCGAGAACACCGCGAACGCCAGGAACCCCGGCGTCATGAACGCCGCCATGGACACGGACGTGCCGGGCACGTCGTTCCCCCCGATGAACAGGACGAGCACCACGTAGGTGCCGACGGTCCCGATGAGGGCGTTCAGCAGCTCCTTGCGGTCGCTCCAGAGGTTGAGCTGCTCGGTCCAGCCCCTCCGCAGTCCCAGAGTCGTCGCGTTCATCGCGTCCCTCCCACGGTCGCCGTCTCGCGGGTTCCGCGCGCCTCCTCGATGAGATCCAGGTAGCTCTCCTCAAGGGTCGGCCGCCTGATCTCCAGCCCGGGGACCGGGCCGCCGTACCGCTGGTGCAGGTCCCAGGCCACGCCGGAGGGGTCGGCGGTCTCCAGCTCGCCGTCCTCCCAGCGCACCAGCGACGGGACCTGCACGGCGCGCGCCAGCTCGGCCGGGCTGCCGCAGGTGACCACCCGCCCGGCCGCGAGCACGGCGATCCGCTCGGACAGCCGCTCCGCCTCGGCCAGGTCGTGCGTGGTGAGCAGCACGGTCAGCCCCTCCTCTCCGGCCAGCCGCTCGATCAGCAGGTGGAACTCCCGCCGGGCCTCGGGGTCGAACCCGGTCGTGGGCTCGTCGAGGAACAGGACCTCGGGACGGCCGACGATGCCGAGCGCGACGTCCAGCCGGCGGCGCTGGCCCCCGGACAGCACCCCCGCCCGGTTGTGCGCCGCCTCGGCCAGGCCGAGCGTGGCGAGCAGCTCGTCGACGTCGCGCGGCTTCTCGTAGTGCGCCGCGACGTGCGCGAGCAGGTCGCGCACCCGCCAGCGAGGGTGGTCGCGCCACGACTGCATGACCACGCCGAGCCGCGCACGCCAGGCGTCCCCGGCGCGCGCCGGGTTCTCGCCGAGCACCTCGGCCTCGCCCGACCAGCCCGTGCGGAACCCCTCGAGGATCTCCACCAGCGTGGTCTTGCCGGCGCCGTTGGGGCCCAGCAGCGTGAACACCTCGCCCCTGCGCAGGTCGAGGTCGACGCCGTTCAGGACCTGAATGGGCCCGTACGCCATGCGGAGCCCGCGTACGCGGATGACGACGTCATGCATGCGCCCTCCAATGAAGTAGCTGTGCTCTCGAATGTAGTAGGTGTACTACATTCGATTCAAGAGCTGCTTCATCGAAGGGCGGTCAGCGTGATCGACTCAGGGCGCCCAGAGGGGTTCGGGAATCTCGAAGCCGACCGGTTCGCCCCACTGGTTGCGGTAGGCGACCTCGTGGGCGGGCCGGCGCGGGGCCACCCCCCAGCGGCCGGTCGGGTAGCCGAAGGTGACCATGCACGCCACCTGCCAGCCCTTGTCCTCGGGCACGCCGAGGATCCGCATCGTCTCCGCGCCGTGGAACAGCCCCAGCACGGACGTCAGCGCGCTGCCCACGCCGAAGGCGCGGGCGGCCAGCTGGGCGCTCCACACCGAGGGGTAGATGGAACCGCCGCTCGGGTCGTTGCGGGTGAACGCGAACATCAGCAGGGGGTAGGTCTCGAAGTGGTCGGCCAGGTGCTGGGCCGACCGCAGCACGCTGAGCGTGCGGGTGTCGCCGGTCGCCTCGGCCTGCTCGCGCATCGGCTTGTAGTGCCCCTCGAACAGCCTGCCGAGCGCGTCCCGGTACAGCGGCCCCAGCTGGGACTTCACCTCGGAGTCGTCCACCAGCAGGAACCGCCAGCCCTGGGTGTTGCCGGCACTGGGGGCGCGGACGGCGGCGTCCAGGATGCGTTCCTGGACCTCCGCCGGGATCGGGTCGGGCTTGACCCGCCGCATGGCGCGGGTCGTGTAGAGGGCCTCGAAAAGGTCCATGTGCGGGGGACTCCTCGATTGTCAAGGGGGAAGGGGAAGCGGGGGTCAGGGGAGCGGAGGCCAGGCCGGCACGGTCAGGGCGACGCGGCCAGGCGACGTGGATGGTCAGGGCGGCATGGTCAGGGCGAGGTGGTCAGGGCGACCTCGTCAGGGCGAGGCGGTCGGGCCGGCGGGGTCAGGCCAGCACGCCGGCGGCGCGCAGGGCCTTCGCCTCGTCGCCGGGCAGGCCCCAGGCGCTCAGGTCGTGCAGCCGGGTGGCCGGGGACAGGTCGCCGCGCGGCGCGCCGGCCAGCCGGGGCGCGGGCGCGGCCTGCGGCAGCCCGCCGACCTCCACGAACGTGCCACGCGCCTGGTTGTGCGGATGCCGGACGGCCTCGCGCGGGTCGAGCACGGGGGAGACGCAGGCGTCGGAGCCCTCGAAGACCGCCTCCCACTCGGCCCGGGTGCGCGACCGGAACGCCTCGGTCAGCCGCTCCCTGATGGCCGGCCAGTTCGCCCGGTCGTCGCGGTCGGGCATGTCGCCGATGCCCATCCGGGCGAGCATCTCCGCCCAGAACTGCGGCTCGAGCGCGCCCACGGCGAGATAGCCGCCGTCGGCCGTCTCGTACGTGTCGTACATGGGGGCGCCGGTGTCGAGGAGGTTGGTGCCGCGCGGGCCCCAGTGGCCGGAGTGCACCCCGCCGTAGAACATCGAGAACAGCAGCGCCGCGCCGTCCACCATCGCGGCGTCCACCACCCGGCCGCGGCCGGTGCGCTCGCGCTCCAGCAGGGCCAGCAGCACGCCGTACGCCAGCATGAGCCCACCGCCGGCGAAGTCGCCGAGGATGTTGATCGGCGGGGTGGGCTTGCCGCCCTCGCGGCCCAGCATCGACAGCACCCCGGCGATCGCGATGTAGTCGATGTCGTGCCCGGCCGCGGAGGCGAGCGGGCCGTCCTGGCCCCAGCCGGTCATGCGGCCGTAGACCAGCCGCTCGTTCACCGCGTGGAGGTCGGCGGGCCCGATGCCGAGCCGTTCCGCGACCCCGGGCCGGAACACCTCGATCACCACGTCGGCCCGCTCGGCGAGCCGCTTGAAGGCGGCGACGCCCTCGGGCGACTTCAGGTCGAGGCCGATCGTGCGCTTGCCGCGGTCCATCACGTCGCGGCGCGGGGTGTCGCTCACGGCCTTCACCCGGTCGATCCGCAGCACCTCGGCGCCGTGGTCGGCGAGCATCATCCCGGCGAACGGCCCGGGCGCGAGACCGGCCAGCTCCAGCACCCGGATCCCCCCCAGCGGTCCCCGCGACTCCTCCATCCGAACCCTCCTCAGAGCGGCATCACTTCACGCGCTAAGTAGAACATGTTTCTGTAGGCGTGCGAGACTGCGCCCGTGACGTGGAATGTTCTCGCGCTGCCGCCGCTTCCTGAGGACGCGGTGCGCGGCCTGTTCGCCGACCTCGACGGCCGCGTCGCGGTGCGCGTCCCCGCCCACCGCGACCGCGCGGCGCTGCTGGACGCGCTGCCCGAGGCCGAGATCGTCGTCGGCGACTGGAGCGGGGCCCTGGCCCTCGACGCGGAGGCCGTACGGCTGGCGCCGCGCCTGGCGTTCGTGCAGCAGCCGTCGGTCGGTGTGGACGGGCACGACCCGGAGGCGCTGGCCCGCGCCGGGGTGCCCCTCGCCAACACCGCGGGGGTGAACGCCGACGCGGTGGCCGAATGGTGCCTGGCCGCCGCGCTGGCGCTGCTGCGCCACCTCGCGGACGGCGACAGGGACATGCGGGCGGGGGAGTGGCCGCAGTTCGCCTACCAGCGCCGTGAACTCGCCGGATGCCGCGTGGGAGTGATCGGCTTCGGGCCGATCGGCGCGGCCTGCGCCCGCCTGTTCGGCGCGCTCGGCTGCCGGGTCTCCTACTGGTCGCGCACGCCCAAGCCCGAGTCGTACGGCGCGGCCTACCTGGACCTCGACGCGCTGGTGGCGGGGAGCGACGTGCTCGTCCTGGCCGTGCCGCTCGCGCCGGAGACCCGCGGGCTGATCGGCGCGGAGAGGATCGCCCGCATGCCCAAGGGGTCGGTGCTGGTCAACGCGGCCCGGGGCGGGGTGGTCGACCAGGCGGCGCTGCAGGCCGCACTGGAGTCCGGCCACCTCGCCGGCGCGGCGCTGGACGTGTACGACAGCGAGCCCCCGGCGCCCGACGACCCGCTGCGCTCCTGCCCGGGGGTCCTGCTGTCGCCGCACGCGGCCGGGGTCACGCCCGAGGCGACGACCCGGCTGATCCGGTGCGTGCTGGACAACCTCACCGCCGCGATAGAGGGCCGTCCCGTCGTCAACGTGGTCAACGGCGCCGACCCGCGCGTCCGCCGGCGTCCGCCCAGGTGATGACGGTTTCCTCAGTTACGGCAGGGGCGGCGGAGGCGATGAAAAAGGGCAGGATACGATCTACGCCGACGGGGCGCCGCGGGAATTCCAGATAGTTTTCGCGGCCGTAACGTGTCTACTCTGGTCTGCGTTCCCCTCCGGGGATAGCGTGCCAAGAGGCGATCTCTACGATCCATGGGGGTGGTGTCATGCCAGAGCGCACGGCCAGTATGACCGCCCATCAGAAGGCCGTCGAGCAGATCAGGGACTCCTACGCGGCCATTCCCGAGGACTCCGCTCCCCGGCTGGCGAAGGCGACGACGAACCTGTTCCGCTTCCGCGCGCCGGCCAAGACGGCCACGCTGTCCGCCCGCGATCTGGACCAGGTCATCCACGTGGACCCGGTGACCATGACGGCCGAGGTCCAGGGCATGACGACGTACGAGAACCTGGTGGACGCCACGCTGCCGCACGGGCTCATGCCGTACGTCGTGCCGCAGCTCAAGACGATCACGCTGGGCGGCGCGGTCACGGGTCTCGGCATCGAGTCGACGAGCTTCAAGGACGGGCTGCCGCACGAGTCGGTCGAGGAACTGGAGATCCTCACCGGCGAGGGGCGGATCGTGGTGGCCCGGGCCGACAACGAGCACGCGGACCTGTTCCACGCGTTCCCCAACTCCTACGGCACGCTCGGTTACGCGCTGCGGATCCGGATCAAGCTGGCCCGGGTGAAGCCGTACGTCAAGCTGACGCACATCCGCTTCAGCGACGCCGACAAGTGCATGCTCGCCATGCAGGAGATCTGCGAGAGCCGCGAGCACGACGGCGAGCAGGTGGACTTCGTCGACGGCACGTTCTTCGGTCCCGACGAGCTGTACATCACGGTCGGCTCGTTCTCCGAGCGGGCGCCCTACACGTCCGACTACACGGGCATGCGGATCTACTACCAGTCGATCCGCAGCCGCGTCCGCGACTGGCTGACCGTGCGCGACTACCTGTGGCGCTGGGACACCGACTGGTTCTGGTGCTCGCGCGCGTTCGGCGTGCAGCAGCCGCTGGTCCGCTCGCTCCTCCCGCGCCGCTACCTGCGGTCGGACGTCTATCGCAAGCTCGTCGGCCTCGACCAGAGGTACGGCGTGACCGCCCGGATCGACCGCTGGCGGAACAACCCCGTGCACGAGTCGGTCATCCAGGACGTCGAGGTGCCGATCGAGCGCGGCGCCGAGTTCCTGGAGGTCTTCCACGACGAGGTCGGCATGACCCCGGTGTGGATGTGCCCGCTCAAGGCGACCGGCCAGTGGGCGCTCTATCCGCTGGAGCCCGGCCGCCTGTACGTGAACTTCGGCTTCTGGGGCATGGTTCCGCTGCCGCGCGGACAGTACGACGGGTACTACAACCGGCTGATCGAGCGTGCGGTGCACTCGCTCGACGGCCACAAGTCGCTGTACTCCACCTCTTTCTATGAGCGTGAGGAGTTCTGGCGGCTTTACAACGGAGACGCCTACTGGCCGGTCAAGCGCGCCTACGACCCGGGCGGCCGGCTGCTGGACCTCTATGACAAGTGCGTCAGAGGCCGGTAGGCGTCGTTACGTCGGGAGAGGTGCAATGACTCTTGCGGAGATCTTCGAAAAGATCGTCGGTCCTGACGCGGGCGTCGAGTTCGTCGCCTACGACGGCAGCAAGGCCGGGTCCTCGGGAGCGGACGTCCGCATCGAGGTGAAGTCGCCGGCGGCGGTGGCCTACCTCGCGCAGGCGCCGGGAGAGCTCGGCCTCGCCCGCGCGTACATCTCCGGGCACATCGACGTGCACGGGGACATGTACACCCTGCTCGACCGGATGTGGTCGCTGACGCTCAACGACCTGCCGCTCAGCGAGAAGGTCGCCGCGGTCCGCTCGCTCGGGATCAAGCCGCTGCTGATGCGGGTGCCGCCGCCGCCGCAGGAGGCGCGGCAGAGCACGCTGGCGAAGCTGGGCAGCCGGCACGCCAAGCAGCGCGACGCCGAAGTGATCCACCACCACTACGACGTCTCCAACCGCTTCTACGAGTGGGTGCTCGGCCCCTCCATGGCGTACACCTGCGCGGTCTTCCCGCGGCCGGACGCGACGCTGGAGGAGGCGCAGTACACGAAGTTCGACCTGGTCGCCAGGAAGCTCGACCTCAAGCCCGGCATGCGGCTGCTCGACGTCGGCTGCGGCTGGGGCGGCATGGTCATGCACGCGGCCAAGGAGTACGGCGTGAAGGGCCTCGGCGTCACGCTGTCGCGCCAGCAGGCCGAGTGGGCGCAGAAGGCCATCGCGGAGGCCGGGCTTTCCGAGCTCGCCGAGGTCCGCTACATGGACTACCGCGACGTCGCGGAGACCGGTTTCGACCGGGTCAGCTCGATCGGCCTCACCGAGCACATCGGCAAGGACAACCTGCCGTCGTACTTCTCCTTCCTGTACGGCAAGCTCAAGCCAGGCGGGCGCCTGCTCAACCACTGCATCACCCGCCCGACCAGCACCGAGAAGACCCTCAACAAGGGCGGCTTCATCAACCGCTACGTCTTCCCTGACGGCGAGCTGGAGTCGGTGGGCTACCTGATCCGCCAGATGGAGGACACCGGCTTCGAGGTCCGCCACGAGGAGAACCTGCGTGAGCACTATGCGCTGACGCTGCGCGAGTGGTGCAAGAACCTCGACGCCAACTGGGAGGACGCGGTCGAGGAGGTCGGCCAGGGCACCGCCCGGGTCTGGCGGCTCTACATGGCCGGCTGCGTCGTGGGGTTCGAGCGCAACAAGGTGCAGCTGCACCAGGTGCTCGGCGTCCGGCTCGACGAGGGACAGTCGCACGTCGAGCTGCGCCCGTCCCTCGACTGGCCGTAAAGGTCTCTACCGCAGCTCGCGCTTGAGGATCTTGCCGGTGGCGGTCATCGGCAGGGACTCGCGGAACTCCACGATCCGCGGGTACTTGTAGGCCGCCATCGTCTCCCGGCACCACGCCACCAGTTCCTCCTCGGTGGTCGTGGCGCCGGGCTTGCGGATGACGTACGCCTTGACCTCCTCGCCGTGGGAGTCGTGGGGCACCCCGACGACCGCGGCGAGCGAGACCGCGGGGTGGGTCATGAGGACCTCCTCGATCTCCCGGGGGTACACGTTGAAGCCACCCCGGATGATCATGTCCTTGGCCCGGTCGACGATGAAGTAGTAGCCGTCCTCGTCGCGCCGGGCCACGTCGCCGGTGCGGAACCAGCCGTCCTTCATGACCTGCGCCGTCGCCTCGGGCCGGTTGTAGTAGCCCTTCATGATGTTGTGGCCGCGGACGGCGATCTCGCCGATGTCGTCGGCCGTGTTCCAGTCGGCGTCGACCAGCTTCATCTCCACGCCCCAGATCGGCGTGCCGATCGAGCCGGCCTTCGCGGGCCTGCCCGGCTGGTTGAACGAGGCCACGGGCGAGGTCTCCGACAGGCCGTAGCCCTCCAGGATGTCCACGCCGAACGTCGCGCTGAAGTCCTTGAGCACCTCGACCGGCAGCGCCGAGCCGCCGGAGACCGCCGTGACCAGCGAGGACGGCACCTCGGCCGTTCCGGCGTGCACGGCGGTGAGCATGGCCCAGTACATGGTCGGCACTCCCGCGAACAGCGTGACCTGCTCGCGCTTCATCAGCGTGAGAGCCTCGGCCGGCTCGAAGCGCGGCAGCAGCACGAGCGCGCCGCGGCGCCGGAACCCGGCGTTCATCAGCACCGTCTGCCCGAAGGAGTGGAACAGCGGCAGCGCGACGAGGTAGGTGTTCTCCGTCTGCCGGGGGAACATCTCGTCGCTGGCGATGGCGTTCATGACCATGTTCTGGTGGGTGAGCTCGGCGCCCTTCGGCTGGCCGGTGGTGCCGCTGGTGTAGAGGATCACCGCCGTGTCGTCGGCGGAGGTCTGCACGGTCTCGAACTCGCCGGACACCCCTTCGAGGGCCGCCCACAGCGTCTCGCCGAGCTCGGACTCGGTGGCGAACGGCGTGGCCGGCAGCACGAAGAAGTGCTCGGCGCGCTCGGCGTCGGCGAAGCCGGCCCGGCCCCGCTGGCCCAGCGGCAGCTCCGGCGAGCCCTCGAAGCAGAAGAAGGCCTTGGCGTCGGAGTCGTCCAGGTGGTAGGCGATCTCCCTGGCCTGCAGCAGCACGTTCAGCGGGACGACGGTCGCGCCCGCCTTGAGGATCCCGTAGTAGACGAACGGGAAGTACGGCAGGTTGGGGCAGGCCAGCGCCACCTTGTCGCCCCTGCCGATGCCGCGTGAGACCAGCAGGTTGGCGACCTGGTTGGCGATGGTGTTCACGAGCGAGTACGGCAGGCGCATGTCGCCGAAGACGACCGCGGTGGCGTCGGGCTTCTCCCGTGCGCTGTCTTCCAGCACGACGGCCAGGTTGAGCATCTGCCGCTCCCTCTTCTATCGGACCCTCGGTCCATACCAACCGGTAGGTACCTCAGCGTAACGGCTCGGGGAGCGGATTTTGAGGGTCCGGTGACAAGGGTGTTCTCGACCCTTGACGAGGCTGTGCCCCCGCACAAGAGTGGGCGGCATGGACACGGCTGTCGACCTGTCCCACATCCCGTTCTGGGGACTGCCCCAGGCCGAGCGGCACGAGGCGTTCCGCCGCCTGCGCGCGCTCGGCCGGCCCGTCTTCTTCCGCGAGAACAAGATCCCCTTCATCGGTCACGGCCCCGGCTACTACGCGCTCGTACGGCACGCCGACGTGACCGAGGCGAGCCGCGACCCCGTCGTCTTCAGCAGCGAGCCGACGGCCAACAGCATCCCCGACATGCCGCGCTGGCTGGCCGTCTACTTCGGCTCCATGATCAACATGGACGATCCCCGGCACGCCCGGCTGCGGCGGATCGTCTCGCGGGCGTTCACCCCGCGCATCCTGGCCAAGATGGAGGAGGATCTGGGCCGGGCCGCCCGCGAGATCGTCGACAGGGCCGTGCGAGAGGGGCCGGGCGACTTCGTCACCCAGATCGCCGCCCGATTACCCGTACGGGTGATCTGCGACATGATGGGCATCCCGGCCGGACATCACGACCGGGTGCTGCGCCGTACGAACACGATCCTGGCCAACGCCGACTCCGAGTATTCGGGCGTCACCGTCGACCCGTCCCGGCCGGACGCCTCCTTCGGCCGCTGGACCACGGCCCGCGGCCTGGCCGCGCTGCTGCGGGCCGGGCACGACCTGAACGCGCTGGCCCGTCGCCTGGCCGGGGAGCGCCGCCGGCGGCCCACCGACGACCTGACGAGCAAGCTCGTGAACGGCGAGGAGCGCCTGACCGCCCAGGAACTCGGCTCGTTCTTCATCCTGCTGGTGGTCGCGGGCAGCGAGACGACCCGCAACGCCATCGCCCACGGGCTCAAACTGCTCACCGACCATCCCGGCCAGCGTGCGCTGCTGCTGGAGGACTTCGACGGGCGCATCGCGGGCGCCGTGGAGGAGATCGTCCGCTACTCCAGCCCCGTCATCCAGTTCCGGCGCACCGTGACACGTGACCACACCATGAACGGCCACGACTACCGCGCGGGGGACAAGGTCCTGCTGTTCTACAACTCGGCGAACCGGGACGAGGCGGTCTTCCGCGATCCCGACGTCTTCGACATCACCCGCAGTCCCAACCCCCATGTCGGCTTCGGCGGCCACGGCCCCCACTACTGCCTGGGTGCCCACCTCGCCCGCCGGGAGATCACCGTGATGTTCCGGGAACTGTTCGACCGCATGCCCGCCATCCGCTCCGTGGGCGAGCCGTCCTACCTGCTGTCCAACTTCATCAACGGCGTCAAGCACATGAGCTATCGCTTCTGAACGCCCGCGTCAGTGTGCGTACTCGTCGCGGCGCCGGAACATGGCCGCCAGCATCAGCGGGAACATCGCGACGTGGGCCGCGACCATCAGGCCCATGCCGTCGATCAGGCCCAGCCACAGGACCGGGAACAACGGCACTATCGGGACGAACATCGCGCCGCACATCTCCAGGACCGGAGCCCAGGCGTGGCCGCGCACGCGCATCCAGACGGCCATTCCGGCCGACATGTCGAACGCCATCAGCAGGTAGGCGAGCTCGGGATCGCGGGCGTACGAGGGGTCGATCCCCAGGGCGGACCACAGCAGGCCGAGTGCGAACATCCCCGCGAACATCGCGACCACCATCTCGAGGTAGTGCAGGGCGAAACGGCCCCATCGCCGTGTGGCGGGGTGGTCACCGGTGTGCCTTTCAGGCGTGGTGTGAGTCATGGCCCAACTGTCCGGGCGGCCCGCAGACGCGCCAAGGAGGGAGACGGGGACGGGTCCGAAATCCTGGGCTCTCCGTCCGTCCGGCCTGCAGTCGTGTCATGACCCAACGGCGCATGGTCGTCGTCTGATATCACGCGGCGGAGCTCGTGGACATCGCGTGTGTGACGTCGAGCCTGATCATGGCGAACGCTCATGGCGCGTCCCCGTGCTACACACGGTCGATTCTGTCGGTGCCGCCTGCGATGGTGGCGGCGTGGTCTACTTCGTCTACCGCAGCGTCTACGAGGGGCCGTCCGGCCGGCTCGTCCGGCACTTCCCCGATGCCACCGTGCTCGACTGGTTTCGCAGGGTATGGGATGACGCCGCGTCGGAGGACGCGTACAAGTGGGTGGAGCGCGAACTCGGCGCGAACGTCTACGGTCTGCACACCATCTTCGAGACCGGGCTGCCGGCCCCCCGCACCCATAACGAGTTGCGCCGGATGCTCAAGGAGCATCTGTACGTCGAACGGACGCTGCGGGTGGACCGGCACAGCGTGCGGGTGCTCACCGATGACGACGAGGTCGAGCTGGCGTACTTCTTCGTGGACGACCACGTGGTGGCATCCGAGCCGGATCGGTGGGCCTACCTCCTGCATGAGGACTGGGAACTGCCCCTGAACGCGCCTCCCGCCCGGGAAGCGTTCACGCCTCCGGGGCCGGTCGACGTCATCACGTCCGCGCCGCTCGGCGGGGAGGGCGTGACGTATGCCGTACTGATCACATTCCATGCCACCTTCGCCAGCGTGGGATGTTCATGGCCGAAGGCGTTTCCTGGTGTGCGGCTGCCCGGGCTCGCGGCGGCGCTGCGCGCGGCGGACCCCGATCTCCTTTCCGGCGAGTTGTGTGCCCTGCGCGCCCTGATCGCTCCCGGCGACGAGGACATCGGGCCCGCACTGGAGCGCTGCAACCGCTGGGGGCCTTTGGAGGAGTGGCTGCCCGAGATCAGTGCTCCGCACTCCCGGGCGCACGGGCATGCGCTGCGCCTGCTGGAGGACGGCGTCCCGGCGGACGGACGCGACCCAGGTCGCACGCTCATCCGGTGCGACGACCACCTGGCCCAGATGGCGATCCACATGGACGAACGTTTCGGTTACCGGCAGTGGTTCCTCTTCGACGACGTCTGGGCCGCCGCGCACCCGGAGCTGGCCGCCTCACTGATGCGGTTTGGTGCCCACTGGGATCCGCGCTGCCGGCGCGAGCATGCCCGCCTGACCCACTGTGGCTGAACCGGCGGATGTGGCAGACTGACAACCGAATTTGGTTCTAGTCACCTCGGAGGGGCCGGCCCATGACCATGGAGCCCGCGGAGCGCGCGCCCATCACCTCGGCGGCGGACATCGACCTGAACGACTGGGAATTCTGGGGCCGGCCGGACGAGGAGCGGGAGCGCGCGTTCCGGCTGCTGCGCGACCTGGACAAACCGGCCTTCTTCCCGGAACCCGAGTTCAGTCTGGGCGGCATCACCGGGCCGGGCTACCACGCGCTCGTCCGGCACGCCGACATCCTCGAGGCGAGCCGCAATCCCGAGGTCTTCTGCTCGGGCGACGGCGGGGCCACCAACATCCCGGACCTGCCGGCGGAGTTCGCCGAATACTTCGGCTCGATGATCAACATGGACGACCCGCGGCACGCGCGCCTGCGGCGGATCGTGTCGCGCGCCTTCACGCCGAGGATGATCAAACAGTTCGAGTCCGACGTGGACGCCGCGGCCTCGCGCATCGTGGACGAGCTGCTGGAGACCGGCCCCGGGTGCGACTTCGTCACCGAGGTGGCCGCCAGGCTGCCCTTGAAGATCATCTGCGACATGATGGGCATCCCGGAGAAGGACTACCAGTTCGTCTTCGACCGCTCGAACATCGTCCTCGGCGCCACCGACCCCGAGTATGTGAGCGAGCGCGAGGACATCGCCCACGCGCTGCTCACCGCGGGGATGGAGCTGCAGCAGCTCGTCCAGGACCTGGCCGCGCTGCGGATGGAGACGCCCACCGACGACCTCACCTCGTCCCTGGTCAACGCCAACATCGACGGGGAGCGGCTGACGGCCCAGGAGCTCGGCTCGTTCTTCATCCTGCTCGTCGTGGCCGGCAACGAGACCACCCGCAACGCCATCTCGCACGGCATGCGCCTGCTCACGGTCAACCCGGAGCAGCGGCGGCTGTGGCTGGAGGACTTCGAGGGCCGGGCGCCGCGCGCGATCGAGGAGATCGTCCGGCTGGCCGCGCCGGTCAACTTCATGCGCCGCAAGGTCACCCGCGACCACGAGATGAACGGCAACCTCTACCGCAAGGGCGAGAAGGTCCTGCTGTATTACTGGGCGGCCAACCGCGACGAGCGGGTGTTCGACGACCCGCTGCGCTTCGACATCCTGCGCGACCCCAACCCACACGTCGGCTTCGGCGGCCCGGGTCCCCACTTCTGCCTCGGCGCCCACCTCGCCCGCCGCGAGATCACCGCGATGTTCCGCGAGCTGCTGCGGCGGGTCCCCCAGATCGAGGCGGGCGAGCCGGAGCGCCTGCTGTCCAGCTTCATCAACGGCATCAAGCACATGACCTGCGAGTTCTGACCGGTCGGACCCCGGTCCTGCCGGTGGTCAGCGGAGGGGCTTGATCGACCGGAAGACCGTGTTGATGTCGGGGAGCAGCTCGTCCTTGAGCTGGGGCACGGCCATGTAGACGATCGTGGGAAGGTCGGCGCCGGTGTTCACGGCCGCGACCACGACCGTGGTGGCCCCGCCGTCGGCGGTCACCTTGTAGACGGCGGCCAGGCCGGTGAGGTTGTTGCGCGCCAGGCGCTGCTGGGCGACCTTGGTGACCTTGTTGTCCTTGGGGAACTGGGTCTGCCGCGCCCGGAACATCACGGCGCTGACGACCGGGCCCAGGTTGTCGGGCGTGGTGTACTTCACGGCCAGCGACTGCGCCAGCGGGCCCGACATCACCAGGGCGAACTCGCGCTTGCCCTTCGTGGTCATGCCGGCCGGCACGTACTGCCTGCTGGTGAAGCCGTACGTCGCCTTGATCTGAGCCGGGTCGGCGTCAGCCTGCCAGGGGCCGCCGAGCTTGGGCAGCGTGATCCGGCCCGCGGTGTCGGTGAGCACGCCGCTCACGGGGGAGGCGGTGCCCTTGTAGACAGGCAGCCGTGACGAAGTCTGCGCCTGCGGCTTGGTCGTGGCGCCGGACTTGACAGAGGAGGGCTTCGCGGACGTCGCCGCCTCGGCCGTGTCGCCGGAGCTGAGCGGCCCGGCGGCGAACGCCCACACGAGCACCCCGACGAGCGCGGCGACGACCGAGGCCACCAGCGCGTACAGCCAGACCGGCCGGCCGGATTCGTCCTCCTCGTACTCGTCGATGGCCTGGTAGTTCTCGCCGAACACCGTGTTCCACAGCTCCTGCTGCCGGTGCGCGGGAGGCGTCTTCGGTCCGCTGATCTGTCCCGCCGTCACGAACGGCCGGTACGGGTCCTCCGGCTGGGGAGGGGGCGGGGGAGGCGCGGAGGAGGAGGGCGGGGCGGACTCGGCGTACGAGCGGACCGAAGGGGTGAACGGCGAAGAAGAGGGGCGGGAGCGGTCCGGGCCGCCAGGGAACGGGCCCCCGTGCGGGCCGGCCTGCCCCTGCCCCTGCCCCTGTCCCTGTCCCTGCCCCTGCCCCTGTCCCTGGTATTGACGCTGGTCCTGACCGGGGCCCGCGGGGCCCTGCGTGCCGTAGGCCGGCGCGGGGCCGCCGAAGCCCGCTGCGCTTCCGGAGCGGTCCTGGCCGCCGAACGCGGGGGCGGGCCGGCTCGGAGCCGTGCCGGGAAGCGGGCCCGCCATGGTCGCGGTCGCGTCCGCGGGCTGCTGCGGCGGCCCCTCCACGAAGGAGCGGACGGTGGGGGTGAAGGACGAGGGCGGAGGCACCTCGGGCCAGGCCGGCGGGATCTCCGGCCACGCCGGCTCCCGCTGGTGTTCGCTGCGGTCCGTGGGCACGGTACCTCCCGAGATCATGCCCGAATTAGGGGTGCCTGGCATGATCTCATGCGCGCCGGGGGCTGCCGCAGCGAAACCGCGGAATGCCTCGCGGAACTGCTCACCGGTGGGGTCGGTGGGCGGGTCCTGCATCGGCAAATCCGCGGGCGGGAATGAGTTGGCCACGGCAGCACAGTAGGGGAATGGACATAAGAGCCCACAACGGAACTATCACCATCGTGTATCGCACTTTGACACGCGAGGTCAGCCCGCAAGATCGATCCGCGTCCCGGTTGCGGTCTGCGCTACGCTTGACACGCGTGCCGCCGCCCTGTTGTGCGGGCAGCCGTCTCGGAGCGTGAGAGCGCGGAGACCGCGGCTGCCTCGGACCGTGACGCAGGGACCTGCCCCCGGCGAGCGCCTTCATCTGAGTGATTCCAGCCGCCTGGCGAGGAGTGGAAGTGGACGAGCCGGTGTACGACCCGCAGGCGCTGCAGGCCAAGTGGCTGCCGCGGTGGGAGGAGCTGAACCCCTTCGCGGCGGTCGAGGACCTCGCGGACACCAGGCCGCGCAAGTACATGCTCGACATGTTCCCCTACCCCTCCGGCGACCTCCACATGGGGCACGGCGAGGTCTTCGCGATCGGCGACGTCGTCGCGCGTTACTGGTTCCAGAAGGGCTACAACGTCCTGCATCCGATCGGGTGGGACTCCTTCGGGCTGCCCGCGGAGAACGCGGCCATCAAGCGCAACGCCCACCCCGCCGAGTGGACGTACACCAACATCGACACCCAGGCGAACTCGTTCAAGCGGTACGCCATCTCCTTCGACTGGTCGCGGCGCCTGCACACCAGCGACCCGGAGTACTTCCACTGGAACCAGTGGCTGTTCACCCGCTTCTACGATCGGGGCCTGGCCTACCGCAAGGGCGGCCTGGTCAACTGGTGCCCGCAGGACCAGACCGTGCTCGCCAACGAGCAGGTCGTGGCGGGCAAGTGCGAGCGCTGCGGCGCCGACGTCATCCGCCGCGAGCTGACGCAGTGGTACTTCAAGATCACTGACTACGCCGACCGGCTGCTCGACGACATGGCGCAGATCGAGGGCGGCTGGCCCGACCGCATCCTCACCATGCAGCGCAACTGGATCGGCCGCTCCACCGGAGCCGACGTCCAGTTCCGCGTCGAGGGCCGCGACGAGCCGGTCACCGTCTACACCACGCGCCCCGACACGCTGTACGGCGCGACGTTCTTCGTCGTGGCCGCCGACGCCCCGCTGGCGGAGGAGATCGTCGCCCCCGAGCAGGCGGAGGCGCTGGCCGCCTACCGCGCCGAGGTCGCCAAGCTCTCCGACATCGAGCGGCTGTCCACGGAGAAGGAGAAGACCGGCGTCTTCCTGGGCACGTACGCGATCAACCCGGTCAACGGGGAGCGCATCCCGGTCTGGGCGGCCGACTACGTGCTGTCCGACTACGGCCACGGCGCGATCATGGCGGTGCCCGCGCACGACCAGCGCGACCTCGACTTCGCGCGGAAGTTCGGCCTGCCGGTCAAGGTCGTCGTGCATACCGGCCTGGCCGACCCGGGCGAGACTGGCGTCGCCACCCCCGGCGAGGGCACGCTGGTCAACTCCGGCCCGCTGGACGGGCTGACGAAGACCGAGGGGATCCAGAAGATCATCGAGGTCCTGGAGGAGCGCGGCACCGGCAGGGCCGCGGTGAACTACCGGCTGCGCGACTGGCTGCTGTCGCGGCAGCGGTTCTGGGGCACGCCGATCCCGATCATCCACTGCGTGGACTGCGGCGAGGTCCCGGTGCCGGACGACCAGCTCCCGGTCACGCTGCCCGACCTGCGCGGCGCGGCCCTGCAGCCGAAGGGCGTCTCGCCGCTGGCCGCGGCCACCGAGTGGGTCAACGTCGAGTGTCCCAAGTGCGGCGGACCCGCCCAGCGGGACACCGACACGATGGACACGTTCGTCGACTCGTCGTGGTACTTCCTGCGTTACTGCGACCCGCACTTCGAGGGCGGGCCGTTCGACGTCGAGAAGGTCCGCAAGTGGGGCCCGATCGACCAGTACGTCGGCGGCGTCGAGCACGCCGTGCTCCACCTGCTGTACTCGCGGTTCTTCACCAAGGTCCTGCACGACATGGGCCTGGTCGGCTTCACCGAGCCGTTCCTGCGCCTGCTCAACCAGGGCCAGGTGATCAACCGGGGCAAGGCGATGTCGAAGTCGCTGGGCAACGGTGTCGACCTGGGCGAGCAGATCGACGCGTACGGCGTGGACGCCGTCCGGCTGACGATGATCTTCGCCGGGCCGCCGGAGGACGACATCGACTGGGCCGACGTCTCGCCGGCCGCGTCGCAGAAGTTCCTCGCCCGCGCGTTCCGCGTGATGGCCGAGGCCGGTGCGGCGTCCGCCCCGGGGATCGGCTTCTCCGGCGGCGACGTCGAGCTGCGCAAGGTCACCCACCGGACCATCGACGAGGTGACCAAGCTCGTCGAGAGCTACCGGTTCAACGTCGCGGTGGCCCGCATGATGGAGCTGACCACGGCCGCCCGCCGGGCGATCGACACCGGGCCCGGCGCGGCCGACCCGGCCGTCCGCGAGGCCGCGGAGACCCTGGCGATCATGCTGTCGCTGGTCGCGCCGTACGTCGCGGAGGAGGGCTGGGAGCGGCTCGGGCACGCGCCGTCGGTCGCCAAGGCCGGCTGGCCCGAGGCGGACCCGGCGCTGCTGGTCCAGGAGTCGGTCACGGCCGTGGTGCAGGTGGCGGGCAAGGTCCGCGACCGGCTGGAGGTCTCCCCGGACATCTCCGAGGCGGACCTGCAGGCCCTGGCCCTGGCATCGGACAAGGTCCGGCCCTACCTGGACGGCGAGCCGCGCAAGGTGATCGTGCGGGCGCCGAAGCTCGTCAACATCGTCCCGTAGCGGGTGACCCCGGCTCCGCCGTACCGTGAACGAACCTGTCCGGTACGGCGGAGCCGCCGCCACCCGGCATAGGGTGCGGGTGTGGCGAATGGTGCGTACCTGAGATACCCCCACCTGAACGGCGACCTCCTCACCTTCGTGGCGGACGACGACGTCTGGCTGGCACCCACGAGCGGCGGCAGGGCGTGGCGGTTCACGGCCGACCGGGTGCCGGTCTCCCACCCCCGGTTCTCCTCCGACGGCACGCGCATCGCGTGGACGAGCACCCGCGAGGGCGATCCCGAGGTGTTCGCCGCCGATCTGGACGGGGCCGAGGGCGAGCGGCTCACGCACTGGGGCAACGGCATGACGGGCGTGCGCGGCTGGACCGAGGACGGGAACGTGCTGGCCGTCACCGCCGCGGGCCACGGCTCACGGTCCCTGCAGTGGGCCTACGCGGTTCCGCTGGACGGCGGCCCGGCGACGGCTCTGCCGTACGGCAGGGTCAGCGAGGCCGCGGTCAGCGGCCGCAGGGTGGCGACCGTCTCGGCGGTGTGGCGCGAGCCGTCGCAGTGGAAGCGATACCGGGGCGGCACCGCGGCCAAGATCTGGGTGGACGCCACGGGCGGCGGCGAGTTCACCCGCCTGTTCGCCGACAACCCCGCGCAGCACTGGTCGGTCACGTGGGTGGGGGAGCGCCTGGCCTTCCTCGCCGACACCGACGGCGACGGCAACCTCTACTCCTGCCTGCCCGACGGCTCGGACCTGCGGCAGCACACCACGCACCGCGGCTTCTACGTGCGGCATGCCGCATCGGACGGCTCCCGGGTCGTCTACAGTCTCGGCGGCGACCTGTGGCTGCTGGAGAGCCTGGACGCCGAGCCGTACAAGCTGGACATCACCCTGAGCGGGCCGCGCCCGGCCAGGGCCAGGCACCCGGCGCCGAACGACGTCGGCGGCTTCGCGCCGGACCGCATCGGGCGAGCCAGTGTGGTCGAGATCCGCGGCACCGCCCACTGGCTGCCCCACCGCGACGGCCCCGCCGGCGCGCTGCGCGCCGAGCCCGGCGTCCGGGTACGGCTGCCGCGGCCTCTTGACGACGCCGGCCGGGCCGTCTGGGTGTCGGACGCCTCCGGCGAGGACGGGTTGGAGATCGGCACGCCTGGCGGTGAGATCAGCATGCTGGCCGCCGGTCGGCTCGGCCGGGTGCTCGACCTGGCCGCCGCGCCGGACGGCAAACACGCCGCGGTCGCCACCCACGACGGACGGTTGCTGGTGGTCGATCTCGACTCCGGGAACATCCGCGAGGTGGACCGCACCACCCACGGCGACGTGCAGCACCTGACGTTCTCGCCGGACTCGGCCTGGCTCGCGTGGGCGCATGCCTATCAGCCCTGGCGCTGCCACCTCAAGCTGGCCCGCGTGGACGGCAGCACCGCGATCGAGGTCACCCCGCCACGCTTCAACGACTACAGCCCGTCCTTCACGATGGACGGCAAGTACCTGGCCTTCCTGTCGGACCGCACGTTCAACCCGGTCTACGACAGTCACGTCTTCGACCTGTCCTTCCCGACCAGTTGCCGGCCCTACCTGGTGCCGCTCAAGGCCACGACGCCCTCGCCGTTCGATCCCTCACTGGCGGGCCGCGGCTTCGGCGGGGAGGACGACACCGGTGAGGCTGCCACGGACGACGGCAAGCCCGACCCTCCGCGTGCGACCGAGGTGGACGCCGACGGGCTGGCGGCGCGGATCGTGCCCGTGCCGGTGCCCGCGGGCACCTACTCCAACCTGCGTGCCGCCAAGGGCGGCCTGCTGTGGCTGCGCCATCCGCTCACCGGTGAGATCGGCGACGGCACCGAGTCCGGCGAGCCGGTCCTTGAACGCTATGACCTGGTCAAGCGCAAGGTCAGCGAGCTGGGCAGGGAGTTCGCGGCCTTCGAGGTCAGCGGCGACGGCACGCGCCTGGTGACCAGCGGCGGCAACGGCCTGCAGACCCGCGCGACCGGGGAGGACGACGAGGTCGTCACCATCGACCTGGACCGCGTGGCCGTGACCGTCGACCCGGTCGCCGAGTGGCGGCAGGCCTACAACGAGGCCGGGCGGCTCATGCGCGACCACTTCTGGCGGGCGGACATGAACGGCGTGGACTGGCCGGCCACGCTCGACCGCTACGCACTCCTCGTGGAGCGGATCGGCGCCTACTCCGAGCTGATCGACCTGCTCTGGGAGGTCCAGGGCGAGCTGGCCACCTCCCACGCGTACGCGCGGCCGAGCGGTGCCGGCCGCGATCCCCGGCGCCGCCAGGGCCTGCTCGGCGCCGACCTCGCCCGGGACGGGAACGGGGTGTGGCGGATCAGCCGCATCCTGCCCGGGGAGTCCTCCGACCACGAGGCCCGCTCGCCGCTGCTCGCGCCCGGCGTCGCCGTCCGGGAGGGCGATGCGATCGTCGCCGTGAGCGGGCGCCCGGTCGATCCGGTCCGCGGGCCGCTGGCACTGCTGTCCGGTACGGCGGGGCGGCCTGTGGAGCTGACCGTCCAGCCCGGTTCCGGCGGCGAGACCCGCCGGGTCGTCGTCACGCCCGTCGCGGACGAGACGCGGCTGCGGTACCACGACTGGGTGGTGGGACGGCGGGCGTTCGTTCGGGAGGCGTCGGGCGGGCGGCTCGGCTACCTGCACGTGCCGGACATGATGTCCACCGGGTGGGCGCAGTTCCACCGGGATCTGCGTGTCGAGATGGGCTTCGACGGGCTCATCGTGGACATCCGCGACAACGGCGGCGGGCATGTCTCCGAGCTGGTGCTGGAGAAACTGCAGCGGCGGGTGACCGGGTGGTCGCTGGCCCGGGGCTACGAGCCGGCGCGATACCCGGAGGACTCGCCTCGCGGGCCGATCGTGGGGGTCACCGACGAGTTCGCCGGGTCGGACGGAGACATCGTCAGTGCCGGGATCAAGAACCGTGGCATCGGACCGCTCGTGGGCACGAGGACCTGGGGTGGCGTGATCGGCATCGACTCGCGCTACTCGCTCGTGGACGGGACCGTCGTCACGCAGCCGCGGTACTCGTTCTGGCTCGAAGGCGAGGGGTGGGGCGTCGAGAACCACGGCGTCGACCCGGACGTCGAGGTCGTCGTGACGCCGCAGGACCTGGTCGCCGGGCGGGATCCGCAGCTGGCACGGGCGGTGGAGCTGGCCCTGGCGGCGCTGCAGGAGAGGCATCCGGCCACCCCGCCGGAGTTGCCGCCGCTGCGGTGATCCTGGCGCCGAAGCTCGTCGGCATCGTGCCGTGACGGGACGTTGACGATCGGCTGGCCTTCCGGACAAAATTACGCCCGAGCCACAAACTAGTCATATCGATGTAGGCGTGCGGTCAGGGCATGCCGCGACCACCACCGCTCCGGCGGTGGTCTGGGGTGCGCGCCTGACCGTATGGCTCGGCGTCGGCGTGCGCCCCGCGTGGGAGGCACGTCTTGTACAGACGAATTCTCGGCGGGCTGGCGACGGCCGCCGCGATGGCGGCGACCGTTCTCGTCGTCACCGGGTCGCCGGCGAACGCCGCCGGCACGGGCACCGGCTACCTGCACACCAGCGGGAACAAGATCGTCGACAGCACCGGCGCCACGGTCCGGCTGACCGGCATCAACTGGTTCGGCATGGAGACCGACAACAAGACCTTCCACGGGTTGTGGGCGAACAACCCGTGGAAGAGCCAGCTCGACCTCATGGCGAGCCTGGGCTACAACACCATCCGGGTGCCGTTCTCGGACGACGCCCTGAAGCCGGGCGCGCAGGCGACGAGCGTCAACACCTACTCCAACCCCGACCTGATCGGCCTGTCCCCGCTGCAGATCCTCGACAAGGTCGTGGACTACGCGGGCCAGAAGGGCATGCGGATCATCCTCGACCGGCACCGGCCGACCAGCGCGGGCCAGACGGCGCTGTGGTACACCTCGGGCGTCCCCGAGTCCACCTGGATCAGCGACTGGAAGTCGCTGGCCCAGCACTACGCCGGCAACACCACCGTCATCGGGGCCGACCTGCACAACGAGCCGCACGCCGACGGCACCAACCCGAACGCGACCGGCTCCTGCTGGGGCTGCGGCGACGAGTCGCGCGACTGGCGCCTGGCGGCCGAGCGTGCGGGCAACGCCATCCTGTCCGTGCAGCCCAACTGGCTGATCTTCGTGGAGGGCGTGAGCTGCCCGAGCGGCGGCCTGTCCAACGTCTGGGACAACGACACCAGCAACGACGAGGACTGCGGCTGGTGGGGCGGCAACCTCACCAAGGCGGGCCAGTACCCGGTGCGGCTGAACGTGGCCAACCGGCTCGTCTACTCGCCCCACGAGTACGCCACGTCGGTCTACCACCAGGCGTGGTTCGACGACCCGTCGTACCCGGCGAACATGCCGGCCATCTGGGACAAGTACTTCGGCTACCTGTACAAGCAGAACATCGCGCCGATCATGGTGGGTGAGTTCGGCACCACGCTCGCCAGCAACACCGACAAGATCTGGCTCCAGGAGCTCATGAAGTACATGGGCAGCGGGGTGAACGGCATGTCGTTCACCTACTGGTCGTGGAACCCCAACTCGGGTGACACGGGCGGCATCCTGAAGGACGACTGGGCGACGGTCGACCAGGCCAAGCAGAGCATCATCTCGCCCTACCTGATCCCGCCGACCGGTGGCGGTAACCCGACGCCGCCGGTGTCGCCCTCGGCCTCGCCGAGCGTGTCGCCGTCGGCGTCTCCGTCGGCTTCCCCGTCGGCTTCCCCGTCGGCGTCTCCGTCCGCGTCTCCCTCGTCGCCGGGCGGGAAGACCTGCACGGCCACGTACAAGGTCGTCAACCAGTACTCCGGCGGCTTCCAGGGTGAGGTCACGGTGAAGGCGGGTTCCTCGGCCATCTCGGCCTGGACCGTGAAGTGGGCCTTCCCGAACGGCCAGAGCATCAGCCAGCTCTGGAACGGCACGCTCAGCGCGAGCGGGTCGAACGTCACGGTGACGAACCTGTCCTACAACGGCGCGCTGGGCGCCGGGGCCTCGTCCACCTTCGGCTTCAACGGCAGCTGGTCGGGCACCAACGGCGTTCCTTCGCCGGTGAGCTGCACCGCCTCCTGACGGCGGACCGAACACGGCACA
Organism: Microbispora sp. H10830; assembly: GCF_014161375.1. Taxonomy (NCBI): domain Bacteria; kingdom Bacillati; phylum Actinomycetota; class Actinomycetes; order Streptosporangiales; family Streptosporangiaceae; genus Microbispora; species Microbispora sp. H10830. Next base: position 67,845 of record NZ_JABBWX010000016.1, on the reverse strand, counting down.
GCACAAGCCCGGCGCTCTCGTGAGCGCCGGGCTTGTCCCTGTGCGGCGTCCGGAACCGGCGAGCCGCTGCTGCTACAGCTTGCGCAGGACGGCCGTGACCTTGCCGAGCACGGTGGCCTCGTCACCGGGGATCGGCTCGTAGTTGGGGTTGTGCGGCACCAGCCACACGTGCCCGTCCTTGCGCTTGAACGTCTTCACGGTGGCCTCGCCGTCGATCATGGCGGCCACGATGTCGCCGTTGTCGGCGACCGGCTGCTGCCGCACCACGACCCAGTCGCCGTCGGCGATGGCGGCCTCGATCATCGAGTCGCCGGAGACCTGGAGCAGGAACAGCGTGCCCTCGCCCACGAGCTGCTTGGGCAGCGCGAACACGTCCTCGATGCTCTGCTCGGCGAGGATGGGACCACCGGCCGCGATGCGGCCGACCAGCGGCACGTAGGCCGCGGTGGGCCGGTTGAATCCGGCCTCCTCCTCGGAGGTGGCGTCCGGGTCCACCCACAGCACCGGCTCGCCCGGCAGCCGGACCTCCAGGGCCCGGGGCCGATGCGGATCACGCCGGAGGTAGCCCTTACGCTGGAGCGCCGTGAGCTGGTGCGACACGCTGGAGGTGCTGGTCAGCTGGACCGCTTCCCCGATCTCCCGCATGGAGGGCGGATAGCCGCGCTGCTGGACCGAGTCGCGGATCACCTCGAGGATCTTCCGCTGCCTCGGGGTGAGGCCAAGCGAGTCGCGCCTGCGAACCGCGAGGTCGCTGACGCCATCCGCTTGCTCACTTCGGTCACTCACGATGCCACCTCTCAATCCGTGTTCCTCATGTCGCACAGAGCGACCGTACCGCGATTCAAGATCACCGTCAAACAATTGTTCGATATCCAGCGAAATCGCCGATCTCGCCGTCCGTCTCATCGTACGGGAGTTCGATCGATCCCGTGTTCGATTTACCCGATCTTCTCTGGTCGTAGTACGCCCAGGTCAGAAGCCGTACGGAAATCGGCAGGGAAAGGCGCGTAAAGGGCGTATTCCACGACGGGCGGGGCAGTTGACGCGGCCGTGACTGGAGGTGCGACACGCGCGCCGAGCAGGCACTTCCTCACCCAGGGCCGGTTCGACTTGCGTTCAAGGTCGGGCGCTCCTACGGTTGGACCACAACATCTAGTAGTCACAGCTGTGTAAGTTCACCACACCTTGTGTTCCGGATGTGCGTTCAGGGAGGCGATGAAGTGCACTGTCCGTTCTGTCGCCACCCGGACACCCGGGTCGTGGACAGCCGTGCGGCCGAGGACGGGGCGGCGATCCGCCGTCGGCGCACCTGCCCCGAGTGCGGGCGCAGGTTCACCACGCAGGAGACCGTACTGCTGATGGTGAGCAAGCGCAGCGGGGTCACCGAGCCGTTCTCCCGGGAGAAGGTCATCGCCGGCGTGCGGCGGGCCTGCCAGGGACGCCCGGTCAGCGAGGACTCCCTCGCCCAGCTCGGGCAGCGCGTCGAGGAGAGCATCCGGGGCACCGGCGCGGCCGAGATCGCCTCCCACGAGGTGGGCCTGGCCATCCTGGGCCCGCTCCGCGACCTCGACGAGGTGGCCTACCTGCGCTTCGCGTCGGTCTACCGCAGCTTCGAGACGCTGGCGGACTTCGAGGCGGAGATCGAGCGGCTCCGCGCGGCCCACAGCACGGTGGGCGAGGAGTAGGCGCCTTCCGGGGGGCCGGGACGAGGCGGGCGGCGGCGCGCGACGGCGCGGCGCGACGATGTGGTTATAACGAGCGTGGTCGGAGAAGGGGCTCCATCGGGCCCTGGGAGGGGGAAGTCATGACGGAGACCGTGAGCGGCACCGTGTCGGGTGTGGGGGGCCGGCCGGGCAAGCGCCCGCGCAAGGGCCTGAAGATGAAGCGCATCTTCACCACCCCGGGTGTCCACCCGTACGACGAGGTCCGCTGGGAGCGGCGCGACGTCGTGATGACGAACTGGCGGGACGGCTCGGTCAACTTCGAGCAGCACGGCGTGGAGTTCCCCGACTTCTGGTCGGTCAACGCGGCCAACATCGTCACCACCAAGTACTTCCGCGGGGCGGTGGGCACCCCGCAGCGCGAGTCGAGCCTCAAGCAACTCGTCGACCGGGTCGTGGGCGTCTACACCAGGACCGGCGTCGAGAACGGCTACTTCGCCTCCGAGGAGGACGCGGAGATCTTCGACCACGAGCTCAAGCACGCGCTGATCCACCAGACCTTCAGCTTCAACTCCCCGGTGTGGTTCAACGTCGGCACCCGCTCCCCCCAGCAGGTGAGCGCCTGCTTCATCCTGGCCGTGGACGACACGATGGAGTCGATCCTCGACTGGTACAAGGAAGAAGGTGTGATCTTCAAGGGCGGCTCCGGCTCCGGGGTCAACCTCTCCCGCATCCGCTCGTCCAAGGAGCTGCTGTCCAGCGGTGGCACGGCCAGCGGCCCGGTCTCCTTCATGCGCGGCGCCGACGCCTCCGCCGGCACCATCAAGTCGGGCGGCGCGACCCGCAGGGCGGCCAAGATGGTCGTCCTCGACGTGGACCACCCCGATATCGAGGAGTTCATCGAGACCAAGGCGCGCGAGGAGGACAAGATCCGTGCGCTGCGCGACGCCGGGTTCGACATGGACCTCGGCGGCAAGGACATCGTGTCCGTGCAGTACCAGAACGCCAACAACTCGGTGCGGGTCTCCGACGAGTTCATGCGGGCCGTCGAGGACGGCGGGCAGTTCGGCCTGCGGGGCCGGCTGACCGGCGAGGTCATCGAGGAGGTCGAGGCGCGGTCGCTGTTCCGCAAGATGGCCAAGGCCGCCTGGGAGTGCGCCGACCCCGGCCTGCAGTACGACGACACGATCAACGACTGGCACACCTGCCCCGAGACCGGGCGCATCACGGCCAGCAACCCCTGCTCGGAGTACGTCCACCTGGACAACTCCTCGTGCAACCTCGCGTCGATCAACCTGCTGAAGTTCCTGCGCGACGACGACTCCTTCGACGTCGCGACCTTCGTGAAGGTCACCGAGCTGATCATCACCGCGATGGACATCTCGATCACCTTCGCCGACTTCCCGACGCAGAAGATCGCCGAGACCACCCGGGCGTACCGCCAGCTCGGCATCGGCTACGCCAACCTGGGCGCGCTGCTCATGGCGACCGGGCACGCGTACGACTCCGACGGCGGCCGGGCCATCGCGGCCGGGATCACCTCGCTGATGACCGCCGTGTCCTACCGCCGCTCGGCCGAGATCGCCGGGATCGTCGGCCCGTACGACGGCTACCAGCGCAACGCCGAGCCGCACAAGCGGGTCATGCGCAAGCACGCCGCGGCCAACGACGACCTGCGCACCCTCGACGACATGGACAAGAGCCTGCACACAGAGGCCACCCGGCAGTGGCAGGAGTGCCTCAGGCTCGGTGAGAAGAACGGCTACCGCAACGCCCAGGCGTCGCTGCTCGCCCCGACCGGCACCATCGGCCTGATGATGGACTGCGACACCACCGGCATCGAGCCCGACCTGGCGCTGGTGAAGTTCAAGAAGCTCGTCGGCGGCGGCTCGATGCAGATCGTCAACCAGACGATCCCGCGGGCGCTGCGCCGGCTCGGCTACCTCGAGGAGCAGGTCGAGGCCATCGTCGAGTACATCGCCGAGCACGGCCACGTCGTGGACGCCCCCGGCCTGCGGCCGGAGCACTACGAGGTGTTCGACTGCGCGATGGGCGAGCGGGCCATCGCCCCGATGGGCCACGTCCGGATGATGGCGGCCGTCCAGCCGTTCCTGTCCGGCGCGATCTCCAAGACCGTGAACCTGCCCGAGTCGGCCACGGTGGACGACATCGAGCAGGTCTACCTGGAGGGCTGGAAGCTCGGCCTGAAGGCCCTGGCCGTCTACCGCGACAACTGCAAGGTCGGCCAGCCGCTGTCGGTCGCGAAGAAGACCTCCGAGGAGGTCCCCGCCGAGACCTCCGCCGAGAAGGAGCCGATCGTCCAGGTCGTGGAGGTCGCGCGGCCGACCAGGCGGCGGATGCCGAACCAGCGGCCGAGCACCACCACCCGCTTCACCGTGGGCGGCGCCAAGGGCTACATGACCGCCTCGTCCTACCCGGACGACGGCCTGGGCGAGGTCTTCCTCAAGATGTCCAAGCAGGGCAGCACGCTCGCGGGCGTGATGGACGCCTTCTCCGTGGCGATCTCGATCGGCCTCCAGTACGGCGTGCCGCTCGACACGTACGTGCAGAAGTTCGTCAACATGCGCTTCGAGCCGGCGGGCATGACCGACGACCCCGACGTCCGGATGGCGCAGTCCGTGATGGACTACATCTTCCGGCGGCTCGCGCTCGACTACCTGCCGTACGAGGACCGGGCGGCCCTGGGCATCTTCTCCGCCTCCGAGCGGGCCGCGCAGCAGCGCGGCGAGGACCCGGCCGCGCTCCAGGACGTGGACACCGCCGCCCTGGCGCAGTCTGCGCCCATCGAGAAGGCGCAGTCCGCGCCCGTCGAGGCCAAGCCCGCCGAGGGGCCGTCCGCCGGGCAGGTCGTGCCGGTGGCGGTGCCGGAGCCGCGCCGGGTCGGCGCCTCGCTGGAGAGCCACCAGGGCCGTACGGCGGACGCGCCGCTGTGCATGACCTGCGGCACCAAGATGCGCCCGGCCGGCAGCTGCTACGTCTGCGAGGGCTGCGGCAGCACCAGCGGCTGCAGCTGAGACAGGCGATCGCGCGTGGTCTCTCCATGACGGATGCCTCCCACCCGGGTTCGGGTGGGAGGCATCCGTCGATCCGACTGTCGTACCTCCGTGCGATCGTTTTCGGGAACCTCAGACCGTAGCGGTCACGCGGTCCAGGTGGTCGGTGATGACCGCGGTGAACGCGGCGGGGTCCTCGAACGGCAGGCCGTGCCCGCCGGGGACCGTCACGAGGTCCGCGTGCGGGATCAGCCGGTGGAGCCCGCGCTGGTGGTGCGGCGGCACGATCCGGTCGTCGGCGCTGGAGACGATCAGCGTCGGCGCGGACACGCGTGGCAGCAGTTCCGTGATGTCGACGGAGATGTCGGCCAGAGCCTGCCTGGCGAACCCCTCCTCCGTCCCGTCGAGAGAGGCCGTGAACGCGGCGGCGGCCTGCTCGAAGTCCTCCGGTGAGCGGGCGCGCAGCGTGGCGTCGCCCATCGCGGTCACCTGGAGCAGCCGGGCGAGCAGTTCCCTGTCGGTGCGCACCAGGCGGATCCACAGGTCCATCTGGAAGGCCATCCACGGGTCGGTCCTGGCCCATCCGGCGTGCGCGGTCAGCGACAGCACCTTCTCCGGCCGGATGCCGGCCGCCGCCAGCGCCACGACGGCGCCGAGCGAGTGGCCGACCAGGTGGAACCGCTCCAGGCCGGCGTGCCCGGCCACGCCGAGCACCTGGGCGACCAGGTCCTCCACGTGGATCGGGCCGCCTCCGTCGACGGTGGCGCCCGAGCCGGACAGGTCGGGGGCGACCACGGTGAAGCGATCGGCGACGGCCTCGATGAGCGGGGCCCAGTTGGTCTCGCCGGTGGCGCCGGTGCCGTGGACGAGTACGAGGCCGGGCCCGGTTCCGGTGACGAGATAGTTGACGGTGCCGGAGCCGACGGTGACGACAGGCATGGTCGTTCCTTTCACGTGGTGACCCGCGCGGGTTCGCGGACGGACATCAGGAGACCGACGGCGAGCGCGCCGGCCAGTGACAGGAGGGTCAGCAGCCACAGGGCGGTGTGCAGGGCGTCCGCGTAGCCGGCGCTCGCCAGGCGGGCGAACTCCAGCCGCCCGGCCCCCGCCGGCGCGGCGCCCGCGAGGTCGCCCTGCAGCAGGCGGGAGGTCGCCCGGGCCGCCCGCGCCTCGCCGTACCGGCCGGTCAGGCTCGCCCGGGTCAGCGCCGACAGCATGGCGCCGAGCACGGCGATGGCGACGACCTCACCGGTGATGCGGGCCGTGTTGAACAGCCCTGCCGCCATGCCGGCCCGCGCGGGCTCGACGGAGGAGACCGCCGCCCCGTCGACCACGGCCAGCGACATGCCGAAACCCGTCCCGATCAGCAGCAACGGCACGGCGAGTCGCGCCGGGCCCGATCCGGCGGGCACCGCCGCCAGCAGACCGGTCCCGGCCCCGACCAGCAGCAGCGTGGTCACCAGCAGGACGCGCTGCGACAGGCGGCGGGTCAGGGCGCCGGTGACGGGCGGCATCACCAGCGTCGGCCCGGTCAGCAGCATCAACGTCAGACCCGCCTGCCGGGCCGAGTAACCGGAAGTGGCCATGAGGTAGGGCGGCAGCACGATCGTCAGCGCGACGAAGCCGAAGGCGAGCAGGAACGGCATGGACGCGATCGCCGCGAACCGGGGCCGGGCCAGCAGCGACAGATCCACCAGCGGCGCGGGATGACGCCGTTCGGCCATGGCGAAGGCCGCCGACAGGACGGCGCAGGCGGCGAAGGCGGCCGGCACCGCCGGGTGCGTCCATCCGAGAGCCGGCCCCTCGATCACGCCGAAGGTGAAGGCGGTGAGCGCGAGGGTGAAGGCGGCAGCCCCGCCCCAGTCCATGGGGCCGTCCAGGGGGGCGCGCGACTCGTCCGGCAACGCGCTCAGTGGCAGCACCGGCAGCAGCGCGATCCCGGCCGCCGCGAACAGGCTGCGCCATCCGACGGCGCCGACCAGTGTTCCGGCGATCACCGGGCCGAAGGCAAGTCCCAGGCCGAGCGTGGTGCCGAACCAGGCGAACGCCTTGGTCCTGCCGGGGCCCGCGGGGTAGGCGTGCGCGAGCAGCGCGGTGCCGCCGGTGGTGGCCGCGGCGGCGCCCGCGCCCGCGAGCGCCCTGGCCGCGATCAGTACGCCGATGTCCGGGGCGGCGGCGGCCAGGAGCATCGACGCCGTGAACACGCCGGCGCCGAGGGCGAACATCCTGCGCCGCCCGATCCGGTCGGCCAGCGCCCCGGTGCTCGCCATGAACGCGGCGAAGGTGAGGAAGAAGGCGTTGACCACCCACTGGGTGGCGTCCAGCCCGGCGCGCAGGTCCGCGCCGATGTCGCCGAGCGCCTCGGCGGTGCCCGTGGCGGTCACCGGGACGAGCAGCACCGCGGCGCAGACCACGGCGAGGGACGGCGCCCGCCGTCGTGGGCCAGGACGATCCGCAGGCATCGACTCTGATAACCATAAGAACTCTGATGGACATCAGAGGATGGATGAATAGCGGAAGGCCTGTCAAACCGGTGGTAGGGTCCGCATGTCAGAACCCTGACGGCCCGGGAGAGCGTAGTGATGGGAGCCGAGGAGGCGAGGATCGCCGAGGCGGTGGCGTGGCGGCCCGGCAACGCCATCAAGCGCGCGGAACAGGCGCTGATCGTGGAGAAGAGCCGCGTGCTGCGGCCGTTCGGGCTGACCGTCCCGCAGTATGCGGCGATGTACGCGCTGTCGCTCGCGCCCGGCATCTCGGGGGCGAAGCTGGCGCGGTTCTGTTCGGTCACCCCGCAGAGCATGACGACCGTGCTCAAGACGCTGGAGTCGCGTGGGCTGGTGGAGCGGCGTCCCTCCAGCGATCACGCCCAGGTGCTCGTCACCCGGCTCACCCGCGCCGGGCAGGCGCTGCTGCGCAAGGCCGACGCGGCGGCCGTTGCCGTGGAGCGCAGGCTGGTGGAGGAGTTCACGCCCGACGAGGCCGACCGGCTACGGGATCTCCTGGAACGGGCCGTCGTCGTCCTGCAGGACCCGCCCGGGGAATGACCGTGGCGGCGGGCGTGTTGCCGCAGCCATGGTCATCGGATTCATCGGCAGCGGGAAGATCGGCGGCACCCTGGCGAAGCTGGCGGTCGACGCCGGGCACTCGGTGGTGCTGAGCAACTCCCGCGGGCCGGACACGCTCTCCGAACTCGTGGCCCGGCTGGGCCCGGACGCACGCGCCGCTTCCGCGGCCGAGGCCGCGGAAGCGGGCGACATCGTGGTCGTCACGATCCCCTTCGCGCGGTACCGGGAGGTCCCCGTCGAGCCGCTCGACGGGAAGATCGTCATCGACACGAACAACTACTACTTCGAGCGGGACGGTCACTTCCCCGAGATCGACGCGGGCGAGACCACCGATAGCCAGGTGCTGGCCGCGCACGTGCCGGGAGCCCGCGTCGTCAAGGCGTTCAACTCCATCTATTACGTCCACCTCGCCGAGCAGGGACTGCCCGCGGGTACGGCCGGCCGTCGGGCGCTGCCCATCGCCGGCGACGACGCCGAGGCCAAGAAGACGGTCGCCGAACTGATCGACTCCTTCGGCTTCGACGTGGTCGACGCGGGCCCGCTCGCGGAGGGGCGGCGCTTCCAGCGGGACAAGCCCGCCTACAACGTACGCCTGACGACCGGCGAGTTGCGCGACGCCCTCGCCCGGGGCTGACCGGTCAGACGGGGGCGCCGATGGGGACGACCGTCTGACGGGTGCCGGTCTCGGCGGAGCGGCGGATCGCGTCGAGCAGACCGTGCAGGCGCAGGCCGTGGGCGAAGTCCGGCACCCGCCCTCCGCCCGTCCGGAGGTCGGCGGCGAGCGCGGCGTAGAGCTCGGCGACGTTGCGCGCGTCGCCCGCCGCCCCGGGCACCCGGACGTACTCCTCGGGAACCGGCAGCTCCTTCCACGCGCCGCCCGCCGTCCCGTAGAGGCGCAGCTCACTGATCTGCACGCCGTACGGGCTGCCGGGGCCGGTGGACACGAGGGAGAGGTCGCCCTCCGTGCCGGAGATCTCGATTCGCGTGCCCGGCTCGGTGACCTTGCCGCTGTGGAGGTGCAGGGAGACCACCGCGCCGCTCGCCATGGTGGCGGAGAGCAGGAGCTGGTCGGGGGCGTCGGCCTCGATCGTCTCGCCGCTCTCCTCGACGACGTACTTCCCCCGCTGGACGGAGAGGGCGGCGGACAGGGAAGCGACGCCGCCCAGGAGATGCTCCACGACGTCGAGCGTGTGCCCGCCCACGACCTCGAGCAGCCCGGCCGCGCCGGCACGGGTGACCGTGTACGCCGACCAGGACGGCAGCCTTCCGCTCGCGCCCTTGCCGACCGCCGAGTGGACGTTCACCGAGGTGACCCGGCCCACCGCGCCGTCCCGGAGCAGGTCGCGGGCGTAGGCCGCTGCGGGGGCGAACCGGCCCTGCAGCCCGAGCGCGTGCCGCACGCCGGCCGTCCGCGCCTGGTCGAGCAGGTCCTGCGCCTCGGCGGTCGTCCGCGCCAGCGGCCATTCGCACAGCACGTGGGTGCCGGCCTCCAGGGCGGCGCCGACGAGCTGGGCATGGTGGGGGACCTTGACCGTGACGGCGACGAGGTCCACCTCGGGGTGCGCGGCGAGGGCCCGGGGATCGGTGAACGCGTGCTCGGCGCCGAACCGGCGCGCGGCCTCCCGGGCGCTGTCCTCCCGGCTGGTCGCCACGGCCGTGATCTCGTAGTCCGGCAGCGCCCGCAGCGCCGGCACGTGCGCGCGCACCGCCCAGCCGCGCTCGGGATTGGCGCCGACGATGCCCACACGGATTCTGCTCATTTCCGCCTCCACGCAATAAGCGGACTCAGTGCGTCCGGTTGCGACCCTAGCATAACCGGACGCGCCGAGTCCGGTTGGTAGGCTGCGTTCATGAGCGGTCGGGACGGAGCGGTCGGCGTGCTGCTGTCGGCGGAGCCGGGGCGGACGCCCCGGGCCGACGCGCGGCGCAACATGGAGCGGCTGGTGGAGGCCGCGCGGGCGGCGGTGGCCGAGATCGGAGTCGAGGTCACGGCGCACGAGATCGCCCGCAGAGCCGGTGTGGGCATCGGGACCTTCTATCGGCGCGTGTCCTCCCGCGAGGCGCTGCTGGAGGCGGTCCTCGACGAGGTGCTCGCCGAAATGGCCGACCTGGCCGCGAACGCCGGCGCCGACCCCGACCCCTGGCGCGGATTCGAGACCTTCGCCGCCGCGTACGTGCGGCTGCGTGCGGAGAGCTGCGGCATCCGCGAGGCCGTGGGCGGCGCCTGCGGGCCGAACCTCGACCCGGTTCTCGGCCAGATCCAGGAGGGCCTGCGGCTCCTGGTGGAGCGCGCGCAGGAGGCCGGGGTGATGCGGGCCGACGTGGCCTGGCAGGACGTGCCGTTCCTGCTGGCGGCCGTGGCGACCGGTCCGCGCACGCTCAGACTCCGGGCCGGGGACGAGCAGTGGGGCCGGAACCTGCGGATCGTGCTCGACGGGCTGCATGCGCCGCGGACGCAGGGGCTGCCGGGGACCCCGCCGGCCTGATCAGTCGGTCTCGAAGGCGAGCCGGTCGGTGAGCCAGCGGTAGAACTTGATCGAGAACCTGACCCAGTGGGCCACCATCGTGGTCAGATGTTCCCTGGTCACGCCGGCTCCGATGTAGACCTGGGAGTCGCCGACGACCCGGATCGTGCCGTTGTCCTGGGTGAACGCGTACACCTTCGGCCACATCGTGTCCGCGTTCCACTCGTTGATCGCCGTGAGCAGCATCGGCTTGTCGTCCACCGAGTACTGCCTGTCGTAGAAGGACCGTACGGTGAACAGGTCTCCTTCCTTGCCGAACAGGAAGAAGATCGTGAGATGGGCGGTGGAGATCGCCAGGTCGCCCTCTGTGTCTATCGTGTGCTCGATGTCCAGCTCGTCCAGGATCTCCTCAAGGAGGTCCCGGTCCGGCCGGACGACCGCTGGGGAAGGCGTCACCGCTCCATCCTGCCGCATCGGGCCGTCGATGAAGTGGCGGATGTGACAGACGATCCGGCGGAGGAGTTCAGTGGCCACCGCGCCCGGCATTTCGGGCCCGCCTACCGGCTGCTCGGCTCCGCCGCCGAGGCCGAGGACGCGGTGCAGGACTCCTACCTGCGGTGGAACGCCGCCGACCGGGCCGCGATCGCCACGCTCGGCGCCTGGCCGGCGAAGGTCCTCACCGACATCTGCCTCAACCGGCTGACCTCCGAGCGGCGCCGGTTCGACGCCTCGGCGCAGGCCCGCCGCCGGATCGTGGAACGCTTCCTGCCGGCCGCCGAGAACGGCGACCTCGCCGGGCTGGAGAGGGTGCTCGCGGCCGACGTCGTGGCCTGGTCCGACGGCGGCGGCAGGGTGAGCTCGGCCCTGCGGCCGGTGGTGGGGGCCGCGAAGGTGTGCCGCTACCTGGCGGGCCTGGCCGTCCGAGCCACGCGGCGTCCACGCGGCGACGTCGAGGGCACGCGCCGGCTGGCGGAAGCCGCCCGCGCGGCGGGGGCCGGCCAGGCCGTCACCCCGGCCCTGGGCGTGGTCGTCGGGCTCGCCGTCCTGTAGAGGCGCGTCAGCCCGGGAGGTCTCCGTGGGGTCCCGGGCTTGCGGCGATCCTGGCCACGAGCGCCGTGATGTCTCCCGCCAGGGCGGCATCGAGCGGGGCATGCCGGTTGAGCAGCCGATACCACATGGCCCCGAAGATCATGTCGACCAGGAGGTCCAGGTCGGTGCCGGGGGGCGGCGGCATCCGCTCCAGCACCGCCCGCAGGGAGTCCCGCCGTGGACCGATCAGCCGCTCCCGCAGGCGCTCGCCCAGGGCGGGGTCGCTCTGGGCCTCCGCCATGAGGCCGGCCACGATCCTGCCGATCGCGCCGTCCGCCAGCGCGAAGGTCTCGCTCAGGAACGTCTCCAGGTCGGCCTGCGACGGCGCATGGGAGCTCCCGACGAGGTCGGTCATCGCCTCAAGCAGCAGACCGGCCTTGGTGTCCCACCAGCGGTAGAGCGTCTGCCTGCCGGTGCCCGCCTCCTCGGCGATGCCCTTCAGTGTCACGTTCTGATATCCGTCGCGCTCGCACAGCCTCAGCGCGGCCTCGAGTATCGCCCGGCGCGCCTGCTCGCTGCGTGGCCTCCCAACCATGCCGTCACTTTACAGGACACCGTGTCTCGATTTAGGATTCGAGGCAGCGTGTCTCGTATTGAGGAGAGTTCCAGTGAGTGAGCGAGTGGTGATCGTCGGCGGCACGAGCGGCATCGGCCTGGCCACCGCCGTACGGCTGGCCGCGTCGGGCCGCGAGGTCGTCGTCACCGGCCGTACGCCCGAACGCCTGGAGCAGGCGGTCAAGGAGATCGGGGAGCGGGGCTCCGGAGTGGTGGCCGACGCCCGCGATCCGGAGGCGATGCGGAACCTGTTCGCCGAGGTGGGTCCGGTGGACCACGTGGTGGTCAACGTGTCCGGCCGGAAGGGGGCCGGCCCGTTCCGGTCGCTCTCGCCGGACGACCTGCGCGAGGCCCTGGACGACAAGCTGATCGCCCAGGTGGTCGCCGCCCAGGCCGCGCTCCCGGCGCTGCGGCGGGACGGGTCGCTGACGTTCGTCGCGGCGGCCAGCGCGAACAACGCGCTGGCCGAAGTGGCCGGGCTCGCGGCGGTGAACGGCGCCGTCGAGTCGATGATCCCGGGGCTCGCGGTGGAGCTCGCCCCGGTCCGGGTCAACGCGGTGTCGCCCGGCGTGGTCGACACCGAGTGGTGGGACTGGCTGGGGGACAGCCGGCAGGGTGCGCTCGACGGGTTCGCCGCCGCCACAACGGTCGGCAGGATCGGCACCCCCGCCGACGTGGCGAACGCGATCGTGTACCTGATCGAGACGGGTTACGCGACGGGCACCGTGCTGACCGTCGACGGCGGCGTCCGCCTCAAGCCGAGCGCGGCATGAGGACGATCCTCGTCACGGGGGCCACGGACGGGCTGGGCCGCCACCTGGCGGTCCGGCTCGCCGCGTCGGGCGACCGGGTGATCGTGCACGGGCGCGATCCCGAGCGGGTGCGCCGGGTCCGCGCAGAGATCGGCGGGACGACCGAGGGCCTGCTCGCGGACCTCGCCGACCTGCGGCAGGTGGACCGCATGGCGGCCGAGGTCGAGGAGCGGTTCGACCGCCTGGACGTGCTCGTGAACAACGCGGGAGTCGGCGGGGGAGCCCCGGGCTCCGGCAGGCAGGAGAGCGCCGACGGCGTCGAGTTGCGCTTCGCGGTCAACTATCTGGCCGGCTACCACCTGACCCGGCGCCTCGTCCCCCTGCTCGTACGGTCCGCGCCGTCGCGCGTGGTCAACGTGGCGTCGGTGGGACAGCGGGCGATCAACTTCGCCGACCCGATGCTCACCCGGGGGTACGACCGCCAGCGCGCCTACTCCCAGAGCAAGCTCGCGCAGATCATGTTCACGTTCGACCTCGCGGAGGAGCTCGCCGGACAGGGGGTGTCGGTGACCGCGCTGCATCCGGCGACGTACATGGACACCACGATGGTCCGGGAGGCCGGCGTGCCCGTCCTCAGCTCCGTGCGGGAGGGCGGCGACGCCACCCTCCGCCTGATCGACGGGAAGGTCTCCAGCGGCACCTACCACGTCGGGACGACCGAGGGCCGGGCCGACCCCCAGGCGTACGACCGCGAGGCCCGGGCCCGCCTCCGCGAGCTGAGCGACCGCCTCGTGCGCGAGGCCCTCTGAACGAGGCGCTGAACGGCCGCGCTGCGGCGTCCTCGGGAACCTCCGGGTGGCCGCGGCGGTAGTCAGGGGCATGAGGCACACTGCGGTTGGCTTATGCGGCTTGGTGCTCGTGGCGGGCTGCGCCGGCACCGGAACCCCCGGCGCCCGAAACCCGGGCACCGGAAACCCCGGCACCGGCACGGGCGCCGGAACGACGCTCCCGTCCGCCTCCGTCCCGGCCTCCGTCCCCGCCTCCGTCTCTGCGTCGGTCCCGGCTCAGGGGTCCTGCGAACGGACGGCCGGCAGCACGGCGAACGCTCTGCCCGAGGTGCGGGGCTCCGGGCGGGGAGCCGAGGTGTGGGGGCTGATGTTCGCGCCGGTGCCGCTCGCCGCCGGTCGGGAGGTCAAGATCGTGTGGCGGATGACGGGTGAGGGGCCGTTGCGCGTGACCGCCGCGCTCCCCGACGGCACCGCCGCCAGGCTGACCTGGGGGCCCGAGGCGCACGGCGGATCGACCTGGCACCGGCCCGGTCAGGAGTGGGGCACGGGGTTCGTCTTCCCCAAGCCGGGCTGCTGGGAGATCACGCTGACCCGCGACCGGGGCTCGGGCACGGTGTGGCTGCCGGTGCGGTGAGTCGAGCCCCGGCCCGCGCCACCGGGTCGTGGATCGTCGCGGTCAGTGGGGTGTGGTGCGGGCGAGGATGTGCGGCGGGACGGGATGGGCGGCGGCCTGCGGGTCGGTCACGGGAGCCTGCCACGACCGGGTGAGCGGCAGGATCCCGGCCCACACGTCGTGCGGGTCGCCGGCGTCCTCGGGGTGGCCCTCGCGCACCTTGACCGACGCCTCGGCGAGCGGGACCGCGAGGATCGTCGTCGCGGCCAGTTCCTTGCGGTTCGGCTGCCGGGCGTAGTCCCACTGGCCGGGGGTGGCGTGCTCGGTCAGGCACCGCAGGGCGGCGAGCTTCTCGTCGCCCTCCAGCACGCGCGGCACGCCGTAGATCATCGCACTGCGGTAGTTCACGCCGTGCTCGAAGACCGACCGGGCAAGCACGAGGCCGTCGACGTGGGTGATCGTCACGCAGACCGTCGTGTCGCGGGTGAGGCTGCGGCTGGCCACCGAGCCGTGCACGTACAGATGGTCGTCGTCGAAGCCGTACACCGTCGGCACCACCATGGGGTCGCCGTCCACGACGACGCCGAGGTGACAGACGAACCCGGCCCGGAGCACCTCGAAGAGCGCCTCCCGGTCGGCGCGGCCCTGCTCGCGCAACCGGCGGTGCCGGGTCCGCTCGGTTGCGGACAGATCACTCATGAGGCGACATTCAACCAGTAAAAGGCTCGGCCCGCCCGGCAGGGTTGCCGGGCGGGCCGTGTCGTGGATCGCTGTGGAAGAGCCGGCTCAGGCGGCGGACGTCGGCCCGGACGTCCGCGGGAACCGGATGACGTTCCCGCCCGTGTAGGCCTTGAGATCGACGATCTTCCGGTCTCTCCTGTCCCGCGCGGGCCTGCGGCGCAGCGCGGTCCTGATGTCCCTGACCTTGGCGAGCGACGGCACCACCGTGACCATGTTCGTTTCCCCCCGACCGTGATGGTTCCGTGACCTTTCCGGTATAGATACCGGAGGCCTGGTAAAAGGGGCGTAAAGCCTCCGATGTCACACAAGCCTCTGGATACACGAGGGCCTCCGCATGAGGGCCTCTGCAAGCACGAGGGCCTCTGGAAGCACGGCTCAGTACGGAAGCGGCCGGCCGGAGGGGGTGCGCAGATCGAGATCGGCGACGGGACGACGGACGCGGCGGGGCCTGCGGATCGTGCTACGTCTCATGGCCTTTCTCCTTCCATGACGTTAGGCAGACTATTCGCCCCGCGTGCCGCCGTCCTCCCGTTTTCACTCAGAGGGAGCCGGGCACCTTGCGGCTCACGACGCAGATCCGGTTCCAGGCGTTGATCTGCGCGATGGCGACGACCAGCGCGGCCAGCTGCTCCTCCGAGTAGTGCTTGGCCGCATCCGCCCAGATCTCGTCCGGGACGGGGTCGGACCGGTCGGCGAGCCGGGTCGCGGCCTCGGTCAGCGCGAGCGCGGCCCGCTCGGCGTCCGTGTAGTAGGGCGCCTCCCGCCAGGCGGCCACCGACCACAGGCGCTCGTCGCTCTCCCCGGCCTTCTTGGCATCCCGGAAGTGCATGTCCAGGCAGAAGGCGCAGCCGTTGATCTGGCTGGCCCGGATCTTGGCGAGTTCCAGGGTGGCGGGGGGCACGTCGCACTCGTGCAGGAAACGCTCCACCCCCAACATGGCCCGGTACGCCTCGGGAGCTAGCTCGCGGACGTTGATCCGCTCGGTCATCGTCATCTCCTCGTCTCGTCGGCCCGCGTCACGCGGGCGAGTTTCTCGGGGTTCAGGACCATGTCGACGGCGGTGACCCGGCCCTCCGCGACGGTGAGGCCGAGCACGGCGACCAGCCGGTCGCCGCGGTAGCGCAGCAGGCCCGGCCAGCCGTTCACCACGGCGGGGACCAGCTCGAACCGGCCGAACCTCTGGATGCCGAACAGCAGCCTGGCCACCTTGGCCGCGCCGAAGACGGGCCGCCTCCCGGCGCGCACCCGGCCGCCGCCGTCGCTGCGGAACACGACGTCCGGGTCGAGAAGCGCGACCAGCCTGTCTATGTCGTCGCCGAGGCATGCCCGGGCAAAGGCGTGCACCACCCGCCGGTGCTCGGAGGGGTCCACGTCGAACCGGGGCGCGCGCGACGCGACGTGCGCCCGCGCCCGGGCGGCGAGCTGCCGGCAGGCCGCAGGACTGCGCCCGACCGCCTCGCCCACCTCGGCGAACGTCAGGCCGAACACGTCGTGCAGCACGAACGCCGTGCGCTCGGCCGGGCTGAGCGACTCCAGCACGACGAGCATCGCCATGCTCAGCGACTCGTCCAGGGTCACCCGTTCCGCGGGGTCCGGCGCCGCCCCGATGAGAACGGGGCCGGTGAGAACGGGCCCGGTGAGTACGGGCTCGGGCAGCCACTGCCCCACGTACTCCTCCCTGCGGTGCCGCGCCGAGCGCAGCACGTCGAGAGCAAGCCGGGAGACCGTGACCACCAGCCAGCCGGTCACGTCCCCGATCTCCTCGCCCCCGTCGGCGGCCGTGGCGGACCGCAGCCGCATCCAGGCGTCCTGCACGACGTCCTCGGCCTCGTCGAGGCTGCCGAGCAGCCCGTACGCGACCCCGAGCAGCCGGGGCCGCATCCCCTGGAACTCGGCGTCCAGGCCGGTAACCACTCCGCCGTCATGGTCGTTCACACACTGAGGACGAGACACCCCCTCAGTGTGTGACATCCCTCTGCGGCGGCTGCCCTCGCGGCGCCTCCTGTGCCGGTGCCGAGGACCCGCCGGTGGGGGTGCGGAGGCCGAACGCGACGACGACCGCGCCGAGCACCGCCGCCGCCACCGGAACGACCAGCGCGGTCCGCAGCGCGTCCGGTCCCGACCCGGCCGCGACGCTGACGGCGGTGACGGCCGACAGCCCGAGCGCCGTGCCGGACTGCATCGCCGTGTACAGCAGGCCGCCCGCCAGGCCGTGCTCGTCGACGCCCTCCGTCGCGGCCATGGTCAGCGGGCCGTACGCCAGTGAGAAGAACAGGCCGAGGGCGCGACTCTGCACGCCACCATCCGTGCCCTGGTCGTCTGGACCGAGGAGCACCAGAACGCCATCGCCGCGGCCCGCGCCGCGTACGACCGGCGCGTGGCCGCCGAGCAGGAGGCCGCCGAGCGCGAAGAGGCCGAACGCCGGGCCGTCGCCCGCGCGGCCCTGCCGATCAGGGGCCGACCGCCGGCGAAGGTGCCCGAACGAGGGCGAGCACGGGCCGGCCGGGGACGCGACGTGGCCTCAGGCCGACTCCCTCACGATGAGACGGGTGGGCAGGATCACCGGGTCCACCGGGCCCCCTCCGTCGACGAGCGCGAGCAGCAGCCGTACGGTCTCCTCCGCGACGTCGGCGAGCGGCTGGCGGATCGTGGTGAGCGGCGGGTGCGTGGTGGCGGCGACCGACGAGTCGTCGAAGCCGCCCACGGCCACGTCGTCGGGCACCCGGCGTCCGGCCGCGCGCAGCGTGGACAGCGCGCCGGCCGCCATGAGGTCGGAGGCCACGAAGACCGCGTCGAGGTCGGGTGTGCGCTCGAGCAGCCGCGCCATCGCGCTCTCGCCGCTGAGCTGGGTCCAGTCGCCGTGCTCGATCAGCTTTCTGGAGGCCTTCCTGCCGAGCACGTCGGCGAAGCCCTCCAGGCGCTGGATGCCGCCGGGAGTGTCCATCGGGCCGGTGATCGTGGCGATCTTCCTGCGGCCCTGCTCGACCATGTAGCGGGTCATCTGCCGGGCGCCCTCGCGGTCGTCGGCCGCCGCGTAGGGGATGACGTTCTCCTTGCCGATCACCGCGCCGCAGGCCACGGCCGGGATGCGCAGCGACTCCAGTTCGTCCACCAGCGGGTCGCCCGCGTGCGTGGACATCAGCAGCACGCCGTCGGCGTGGCCGCCGCGCACATAGCGCACGACGCGCTCGCGGTCGCCGTCGTCCCCCGCCAGCATGATGACCAGGGAGACGTCCCGCTCGCCGAGCCGCCGGATCGCCGTACGGATGGTGGTGCTGTAGTTCGGGTCCTCGAAGACCTTCTCGTGCGGCTCCGACAGCACCATCACCACCGACCCGGTCCGCTGGGTGACCAGGCTGCGGGCGTTGCGGTTGACGATGTAGCCGGTCTCGGCGATGGCGCGGCGGACGGCGGCGTGGGCGGCGGGGCTCACATAACGGTCGTCGTTGAGCACCCGGGACACGGTGCCCCGGGAGACGCCCGCCGCCGCGGCCACGTCGTGAATGGTCGGACGCTTCGCCATGGTCGTATTGTCCCCCCGCCGATCAGCGTGTTTCCCCGTGCTCGTCAGCTTTTCACGGCCCCGCCGGACAGGTCCGTACGCCAATAGCGCTGCATCGTGAGGAACAGCGCGATCAGCGGGATGAGCGACAGCATCGTCCCCGTGATGATCAGGTTGTACAGCGACGGCTGGTTGGCGCCCGCGGCGAGCAGCGTGTAGAGGCCGACCGTCAGCGGGAACTTGTGGTCGTCGCCCAGCATGATGAACGGCAGCAGGAAGTTGTTCCAGATCGCGACGAACTGGAACAGGAAGATCGTCACCATGCCCGGCGTCAGCAGCGGCAGCGCCACCTGGCGGAACAGCCGCCACTCGCCCGCGCCGTCCAGCCGGCCCGCCTCCAGCAGCGAGCCGGGGATCGCCGCCTGCGAGTAGATCCTGGCCAGATAGATGCTGTACGGATGCAGGATCTGGGGCAGCAGCACCGACCAGTACGTGTCGGCCAGGCCGGCCTTGGAGAACAGCAGATACTGCGGGATCGCCAGCACGACCGACGGCACCAGGATGCCGCCGATGAGCAGGTTGAAGATCAGGCCGCGACCGGGGAAGGAGTACTTCGCCAGCGTGTACCCCGAGATCGTGGACACCGCGGTCGACAGCACCGCGCCGCCCCCGGCGTACAGGACGGTGTTGAGCAGCCAGAGCCAGAAGACGCCGTCGCGGTAGGCGAACAGGTCGCCCAGGTTGGACAGCAGGCCGGTGCCGGGCGCGAAGGTCGAGGTGGAGAACAGCTCGGCCTTGGACTTGGTGGCGGCGACCACCACCCAGCTCACCGGGAACAGGGTGTAGATCGCGCCCAGCACGAGCACCCCGGTCGGCACGATCCCCAGCGGGCGGCGCGGCGAGGGGCGGGCGTGCCCGCGGGTCCTCGGCAGTGCGGTGGCGGCCATCAGCCCTCCCCGAACGCGTGGTTCTTCACGACCCGCAGGAAGCCGAACGACAGCACGAGGGAGATCCCGGCGATCACCATGGACGTCGCGGCGGCCGAGTACAGGTCGCCGGTGACGAACGCGTCGCGGTACACCTTCATCAAGGGGCTCCAGGTCGAGCTGATCGTGTTCGTCAACGGCCGCAGGGTGGTCGGCTCCGTGAACACCTGGACGGTCGCGATGACGGAGAACACCGTGGTCAGGATGATCGACGGCACCAGGATCGGGATCTTGATGCGCAGCGCGATGCCCAGCTCGCTCGCGCCATCGATCCTGGCCGCCTCGTAGTACTCCCGCGGCACGGCCCGCAGGTTCGTGTAGAGCACCAGCATGTTGAAGCCGGTGCCGCCCCAGACCGCCACGTTCGCCATCGAGAACGTCACCAGGTCGGTGCTCAGGAACGGGTGCTCGCCGAACGGGCTGAGGCTGGGCAGGTAGAGGAAGCCCCACATCAGCGTCGCCGCCACGCCCGGCACGGCGTACGGCAGGAAGATCGAGATCCGGGTGAGGCGGGCGAGCCGCACGTGCGCCGCGTCGAGCATCAGCGCGAACACGAGGGCGAGCCCCAGCATCAGCACGAGCACGAGGGCTCCGTACGCGAGGACGCGAAGCCATCCGGCCCACAGCTCGCCGTCGCCGACGGCGGCGGCGTAGTTGTCGAGCCCGGCGAAGACCTCCGTGCGGGCCCCCTTGCCGAGGCCCAGGCCGGAGACCTTGGTGCGCCGCAGGCTCAGATAGATCGTGTAGCCGATGGGCAGTGCCATGAAGAGCGCGAACAGCGCCATCGCCGGGGCGAGGAACAGGTAGGGCACGGCGCCCGCGCGGCCGGCGCGGGCGCCCTTCTCCGGAGATCCCATCGTCACTGCGCGAGGGTGAAGCCGGACTTCTGCATGTCGGCGACGGTGGCGTCCTGCATGCTCTGCACGGCGGCGGCGAAGTCGGACTTGGCGGCGACGGCCTTGTCGAAGGCGTCCTTGTACGCGTTGTACGTCACGCCCACGTTGGGGCCGAAGGTGAAGCCGCGGGCGGTGGCACCGATGGAGGCGGCCTGCTGCCAGAAGTCGGGCTGGTTGGAGAAGTAGCCGGGAGCCTCGGTCATCAGCGCGGCGCCCTTGGCGGAGGCCGGGTAGACCGCGCCCTCCTTGATCAGCAGTCCGAGCGCCTGCGGGTCGGTGTTCAGCCAGGTGGCGAACGTCGCGGCGGCCGCCTTGTTCGGCGACTTGGCGGCGACGGCGGTGGAGGAACCGCCCCAGAAGCCGCTGTGGTTCTCACCCGCGTTCCACTGCGGCAGCGGGGCGATGGCCCACTTGCCCTTGGCCTTCGGCGCGTTGCTCGACAGCACGCCCGGGCCCCACACGGCCGACGGCCAGGTGAGCAGCTTGCCGTCGTTGAGCGCCTTGTTCCACTCGGGAGTGAAGTAGGGCATGCCGTCGATGACGCCCTCCTTCACCAGGCCGCCCCAGTAGGAGGCGACCTTCTTGGTGGGCTCGTCGTCGATGGCGACCTTCCAGGCGTCGCCGCTGATCGACCACCACTGCGCGCCCGCCTGCTGGGCGAGCCCGGCGAACGAGCCCGGGTCCTTGCTGGAGAACGTGCCCAGGAAGACCTTGGGGTCCTTCTTGTGCACGGTGCGGGCGGCCTCGGCGTACTCGTCCCAGGTCTTCGGCACCTCGATGCCGTACTTCTCGAACAGGTCCTTGCGGTAGTAGAGCATCATCGGCCCGCTGTCCTGGGGGACCGCGTAGACGGCGTCGGTGCCGAGGGTCACCAGCCCCCAGATGCCCTCGCCGAACTCGGCCTTCGCCTGCGCGGTCTCCGCCTTCAGATCGGCCACCGCGTCGGCGGCGACGAAGGAGGGCAGCATCTGATACTCGGCCTGGACCAGGTCGGGCGGGTTGCCCGCCTTAGCGGCGGTGAGGAACTTGGCCGCCGCGTCGTCGCCCCCCGCCTGCTTGCTGACCGTGACCTGGATGTCGGGGTGGGCCTGGTTCCACACTGCGACGATCTTGTCCATGTTCGGGACCCAGGTCCAGTAGGTCAGCTTCACCGGGCCGGCCGGCGCCGCGCTCTGGCTCGCGGTCTGGGCGGACGGCTCGTCCGAGCCGCCCGAGCAGGCCGTCGAGAGCGCGGCGGTGAGGATCGCGACCGCCGCCACTGCTAACCGGTTCACGCGCATATGTTCCTCCAGGCAGGTGGGGGAGGGGGTAAGAGGCTGGGCTGTCTGGGAGCGTTCACAGACTGAAAGCTCCATTCCGTGCTGTCAATGGTCGTTACGCGGTTGTTAGCGACCCTCACTGATCAGCGCGAATCGGTCGAACCTTCTCGGAGAGACGGTTCTGCGCTACTGTGCACGTTCACAGAAGCAGAATCGAGGGGAGAGACGTGCCCGGATATCCCGTCCTGCCCGAGGGCCTCGCGTACGGCGGGGACTACAACCCCGAGCAGTGGCCGGAGGAGGTGTGGCGGGAGGACGTCCGCCTGATGCGCGAGGCCGGGGTGAACCTGGTCACCGTCGGTGTCTTCAACTGGGGACTGATCGAGCCGCGGGAGGGCGAGTACGACTTCTCCCGGCTCGACCGGATCCTCGACCTGCTCCACTCGGCCGGGGTGTACGCCGACCTCGCCACCCCCACCTCCTCGCCGCCCACGTGGTTCCGCCGCCGCTATCCCGGCAGCCGCCTCGTGGACAGGGAGGGCCACGTGCTCGGCGGCGGTTCGCGGCACAGCTTCTGCCCGAGCTCGCCCGACTACGCCGCGGCGTCCGAGCGGATCGTCGCCGCCCTCGCCGCGCGGTACGCCGGCCACCCCGCCCTGGCGATGTGGCACGTGCACAACGAGTACGGCTGGGCCAACGCCCACTGCTACTGCCCGGCGTCGGCCGAGGCGTTCCGCGCCTGGCTGCGGGACAGGTACGGGGACGTGGGCGCGCTCAACGCCGCCTGGGGCACCACCTTCTGGGGGCTGACCTACGGCGCGTTCGAGGAGGTCGAGCCGCCCGTCGCCGCGCCGGTGGGCCTGCTCACCGGGCTCCAGCTCGACTTCATGCGGTTCTCGGTCGACGCGCACATCGCCTGCTTCCGCAGGGAGCGCGAGACGATCCGGCGGTTCAGCGACCTGCCCGTCACGACCAACTTCATGATCCCCAATTGCAAGCCCATGGACTACTGGCGCTGGGCGGCCGAGGTCGACGTGGTGGCCAACGACCACTACCTCGACTCGGCTCGGGCCGATCCGCACATCGAGCTCGCCATGGCCGCCGACCTGACCCGGTCGGTGGCCGGGGGACGCCCCTGGATGCTGATGGAACACTCGACGGGCGCGGTCAACTGGCAGCCGCGCAACCTCGCCAAGCGGCCGGGGGAGATGCGCCGCAACACCCTCGCCCACGTGGCGCGCGGCTCGGACTCGGCGATGTTCTTCCAGTGGCGCGCCTCCCGATACGGCGCGGAGAAGTTCCACTCGGCGATGGTGCCGCACGCCGGCACCGACTCCCGGATCTGGCGCGACGTGGTCGCGCTCGGCGCGGACCTCGGCAGGCTCGCCGGGGTCAGGGGCGCGCCGGTGGCGGCCGAGGTCGCGGTGGTGTGGGACTGGGAGTCCTACTGGGCGCTCGAATTCGAGTGGCGGCCCTCGGCCGACCTGCGCTTCCGGGAACGGATCGAGGCCTACTACGAGGCGCTGTGGCGCGAGCACGTCACCGTCGACTTCGTGCACCCGTCGGCCGACCTGTCGCCCTACCGGCTGGTCGTCGCGCCCAGCTCCTACTTGATCGGCGAGGCGCCGGCGAAGAACCTGCACCGCTACGTGGAGGCGGGCGGACACCTGCTCGTGTCGTACTTCTCCGGCATTGTGGACGAGAACGACACCATCCACCCGGGGCCGTACCCCGGGGCGCTGCGAGAGGTGCTTGGCGTGGCAGTCGAGGAGTTCCACCCGCTTCGCGGGCACGAGACGGTCGCGTTGCGGCCGCCGAAGTCGTCCGGGCCCGGGTCAGCCAAGCCCGAGTCATCCAAGCACGGGTCATCCAAGCACGGGGCGACCGGCCGGATCTGGTCCGAGCGGGTGCGGCTCGCGGGGGCGCGGGCCGTGCACGAGTTCGCCGACGGCCCCGACGCCGGACATCCCGCCGTCACCCGGCACGACCTGGGCGCGGGCAGCGCGTGGTACGTGTCCACGGCGCTGGACGCCGAGTCCGGCCTGCGCACTCTCGTCGCGGGGGTTCTCGACCACGCGGGCGTGTCCCGGCCGCGCGGCCTGCCCGACACGCTGGAACTCGTACGGAGGGGCGACCACCTGTTCCTCATCAACCACGCGGACGCGCCGGTGACGGTGGAGGCGGTGACGGGCACCGGCGTGCTCGACGGCGCCGCGTACGGCGGTTCGGCGACGGTGCCCGCCGGGGGCGTCGTGGTCGTCCGCACATGAGCGCCCCGGCGCCGTGCCGCACCTGACCGGCGGCGCGGTGCCGGGGATCCGGGGGATTTCCCGCTGACGTCCTCTCCTGACCGGAGGATCCGATGGTTCGACACCTGGCGGCCCTGCTGTGCGCGGCCACCGCACTCCTCGCTCCGCTCACCACACCATTCACCGCCGCGGCGCCCGCGCACGCCGCGGTTCCGGACGCCGGCGGCCGCAGGCCGGGCGGCGGGCCCCCGCTCGCGATCAGGGGCGCCGACGTGTCGAGCCTCGCCAAGTCCGAGGCGCTCGGCGGGGCGTACCGCTACGCGAACGGGCGGCGGGGCGACGCGCTGGCGATCCTGCGGCACGGCGGGCTGAACTACATCCGGCTCAAGGTGTGGGTGAACCCCGCCGACGGCTACAACGGCAGGAGCCAGGTGCTGGCGGTCGCGAAGCGGGCCAAGGCGCTCGGCATGGGCCTGCTCGTGGACTTCCACTACTCCGACTCCTGGGCCGACCCCGGCAAGCAGAACAAGCCCGCCGCGTGGGAGTCGCTGTCGTTCGACGAGCTGAAGCAGGCGCTCTACGACCACACCTACGACGTGCTGAGCGCGCTGAAGGCGCAGGGCACGACGGCCGACATGGTGCAGGTGGGCAACGAGCTCAACGGCGGCCTGCTGTGGCCCGCCGGCCGCTGGGACAACTGGCCGCAGCTCGCCGCCCTGCTCAACGCGGGATACGACGCGGTCAAGGCGGTCTCCGGCGGCACCAAGGTCGTGCTGCACCTCGCGAACGGCGGCGACAACGGCCTCTACCGGTGGTGGTTCGACAACGCCGCGGCCAACGGCATCCGCTACGACGTGATCGGCCTGTCGTACTACCCGTACTGGCACGGCACGCTCGCCGCGTTCCAGGCCAACCTGAACGACGTCGCCGCCCGATACGGCAAGCCGGTCGTGGTGGCCGAGACGGCCTACCCGTTCACCACGGGCGACGACGACGGCTGGGAGAACACCGTCACCTCCGCCGAGCCGTACCCCGGATATCCGGCCACCCCCGCGGGCCAGGCGGCGTTCGCCCGCGACCTGATGAACATCGTGCGGGCGGTGCCCGGCGGGCGCGGGCTGGGGGCGTTCTGGTGGGAGGCCACCTGGACCGGGGTGAAGGGCAACGGCTGGGATCCCGCCGACCCGGCGTCGGGCAACGCCTGGGAGAACCAGGCCCTGTTCGGCTTCGACGACCGGGCGCTGCCCGCGCTGCGGGAGTTCGCCCGCCGGTAGCGCGGACGTGGTCTCCCTCCCCGCGACGACCTGACCACGTCGCGAGGAGGGTTCGGGGGTTCGGGGGTTCGGGGGCGTCCATCAGATCCTCTCCTGAGCGGAGGAACCATGAGAAAGATCCTCGCGGCGCTTGTCCTGTGCGCCGCGGCGGCTCTCACCGCCGGGCAACCGGCGCACGCCGCCACCACACTGACCATGCTCGGAGCAGACGTCTCCTCCGTGCAGCGCTCCCTCGACCTGGGCGCGAAGTACTACGACGCGGGCGGCGCACAGAGGGACCCGCTGGACATCCTCAAGGGAATCGGCGTCAACTACGTCCGCCTGCGGATCTGGAACAACCCCGTCAGCGGCTACAACAACAAGGCCAAGGTCCTGCAGTACGCCAAGACGGTCAAGGCCAAGGGGCTGAAGCTGCTCGTCGACTTCCACTACTCGGACACCTGGGCGGACCCCGGCAAGCAGTACAAGCCCGCCGCCTGGGCGAGCCACGGCATCGGCCAGCTGCAGACCGACGTCTACGACTACACCTACGACGTGTGCTCCAGCCTCAAGGCGCAGGGCACGACGCCGGACAGCGTGCAGATCGGCAACGAGATCAACGTCGGCATGCTGTGGAACGACGGCAAGGTCGTCAACAACGACTTCACGAACCTGAGCCTGCTGCTCAAGGCCGGCTACAACGCGACCAAGGCGTGCAACTCCAGCACGCAGGTGATCATCCATACGGCGGACGCGGACAGTGACGCCCACGCCCGCTGGTTCTACGACGGCATCCGCGCCAAGGGCGTGTCCTGGGACATCACCGGACTGTCGTACTACTGCATGTGGCACGGCACGCTGTCCAACCTCTACAACGTGATCTCGGACGTGCGGTCCCGCTACGGCAAGCCGGTCGTCATCGCCGAGACGGCCTACCCGTTCACGGCCGACAACGCCGACTGGGAGGGCAACTCGGTCACGTCGGGATGCGCGGGTTACGGCCTCACCTGGCAGGGTCAGGGCGCCGAGTTCGCGGCGGTGCAGAACACGGCCCGCAACGCGGGTGCCATCGGAGTCTTCTACTGGGAGCCGACCTGGTACGCGGTGCCCGGCAACGGCTGGGACCCGGCGAACATCAACGGCACCGGCGACGGCTGGGACAACATGGCCGTTTTCAACTGGACCGGCCACCTCAACCCGAACGTCCGGTGGACTCCATAACGGACTGACCGTCGAGCGGGCCACCTCGAAGGGCGACCCTTCGAGGTGGCCCGCTGCCGGGCTCACGCCGTATCACTACATTCCGATGTCGAGCAGGTGCATCGGCTCACGGGCAAAGCACTACTCGGTGAACAGCTCGTCGGCCGACGTGATGACGGCGGCCTTACGGACCCAGGCGTCCAGCTGGTTCGGGTCATCGCACTGGCAGATGCGCTCGCGTGCGTCGTCGGAGATTTCCAGGCCTCGGGCATCCAGCACCGAGAAGATCGACTTGATCTCCCCTCTCGCCTCGCCTTTGGCCAGCCAGTGGGAGAAGTACTTCTCGCCGAGGTAGTCGAAGTCCTGAATGGTGGTCACCATCTCCTCCAGACGCTTGACTGTCACAGGACGTAGCGAACTGATCACGTAGACGGGCCGGCTGAAGCGCTTGCCGGCATCCCGGCCCCGCTGTACCTCCACGATCACGGCCATCTGCGCGGCACCGGTCTCGTCCCGGAGCACCACGACCGAATCGGCGCGGAACTCGATCGGCGCCTGGGTGCAGTCGACCGTCTCCACGCGGGCGGCGGCGTGCGGCGGGATGTCGTCTCCTGTCACGCAGCGCAGCCGCTCCAGTGCGGTCTCCGGCCGGTTGCGGATGAGCTCGAGCGGCATCTCGTGATCAATACCAGGCATGACCGAGACGTTACTGAGTGTTGTCAGTCAATTACTGTGAGTTCGCGAAAGTGGCGGCGATTGGCGGCTATTAAGGGGCGTGGATCGGCTCAGGGCTCGGGGATGGCTTCCCATTCGCGGCAGGGGCCGAGCGCGTGGTGCTGGTAGATGACGCCCACGGCAGGGCGGGACCAGCCGAGTGCGACGGCGTCGCGCTCCGTGTGCGGGACCGGCTCGCCGAGGTCGGCGGCGGTGACGGGCTGGCCGCCCGGGCCGCAGACACACTCCGGGCTGCCCTCGTGGTCGATCGCGTCGTCGAGCGGCATCACGTGTACGAACCTGTCCATGTCACCTACCTTGACGGGGGATTGCGGTCACATTACCCCAGTGAGACATAAAGCGGAATAAGTTGGACAAATCCGGAGCAGCTCCGACCCATTGACCTTTGTTGGGATGGACGGCAAACTAACTCCACAATCGCTGGATGAGCCGATGGAGTGCCGCAATGCCGTACCGTCCCCCATTGATCGCGCGCGAGTTCTTCGTGGCGGATCCTCCAGAGCTTCCGGTGCGCGAGCCGGGCGAGGAGGGCCTGTCCGCGCTGACCAGCGCGGAGGTGGTGGCCTCCGACGGGCAGGGCGTGACGCTCAAGGGCTCCACCTCGGCGGAGGAGACGCTCGTCGTGCAGATCACGGTCGCGGGTGAGGGGGTGATCCGGGTGCGCCTGTCGGAGGACCCCGACGCGCGCACCCGATCCTCCCGCGCGATCTCGATGGTCACCCCCGGCGAGTACGGCGAGGCCGTCGTGGAGGCGAGCCACAGCCGCGTGGTCGTCGACGCCGGGTCGCTGCGGGCCGAGGTGCGGCTGAACCCGTGGAACCTGCGCTTCACCGACCGGGCCGGCCGGACGCTGGTGGAGCAGGACCCTGGCCACCCCGACATCAGCGGCCGGCTGCGCACGCTGCCGTTCGGCCGCTCCGCGGTGGACGGCGCCCCCGTCGCCTACCACGACACGTTCGTGGCCCCGGCGGACGAGGCGTTCGGCGGCTTCGGCGAGTCGTTCACGCCGCTCGACAAGCGCGGCCAGCGCCCGCTCATGTGGAACTTCGACGCGTTCGGGGCCGAGTCGCAGCGCGCGTACAAGAACGTGCCCTTCTACCTGTCCAGCAGGGGGTACGGCATCTGCGTCGACAGCGGCACGCCCGTCGAGTTCGACATGTGCCAGTCGACGCACAGCGCCGTGCAGATCATCGTGCCCGACGACCTCATCGACTACTACGTGATCGCGGGACCGACCCCCGCCGAGGTCCTGGACCGGTTCGACGGGCTGACCTCCCGGCCGGACCTGCCGCCGAAGTGGGCGTTCGGCACCTGGATCTCCTCGGGCTTCTTCCGGGACAGCCAGGAGCGCGTGCTGGAGCGCGCCAGGAAGATCAGAGAGCGGGGCATCCCCTGCGACGTGCTCCACCTCGACTGCTACTGGCAGGCGGACGGGCACTGGTCGGATCTCCAGTGGGACCCCGAGACGTTCCCCGACCCGGCGGGCATGCTCGCCACCCTCAAGGAGCAGGGCTTCAAGGTCTGCCTCTGGATGAACTCCTACATCTCGCACCTCAGCCCGGCCTTCGCCGAGGCGGCGGAGAAGGGCTACTTCCTCAAGCGGCCCGACGGTGAGACGTACGTCGCCGACACCTGGCACGGCTCCTACCCCGCCTGCGGCATCGTGGACTTCACCAACCCCGAGGCCGTCGAGTGGTTCAAGGGACTGCTGCGCGACCGACTGCGCGAGGGCGTCGCGGCGTTCAAGACCGACTTCGCCGAGGGCGTCCCCGCCGACGCCGTGGCCTTCAACGGCATGACCGGCACCGAGCTGCACAACGTCTACACGCTGCTGTTCAACGACATCGTCGCGGACGTGACCCGCGAGGTGAACGGGCACGGCCTGGTCTGGGCCCGTTCGTCCTACCTCGGCGGCCAGCGCCACTCGGCCCAGTGGAGCGGGGACGTCGACACCACCTACTCGGCGATGGGCAGCACGATCAGGGGCGGGCTGTCGCACGGCCTGTCCGGCATCCCCTTCTGGAGCCACGACGCGGGCGGGTTCACCGGCACGCCCAGCCCGGACCTCTACATCCGCTGGTCGCAGTTCGCCGCGCTGTCCCCGCTCGTACGGTTCCACGGCACGACCACCCGGGAGCCCTGGGAGTTTCCGCCGCACGCCGAGCAGGCCGCCATCGAGGCCCTGCGGCTGCGCTACCGGCTCATGCCGTACATCTATTCGGCGGCCGTCACCGCGGCCGAGACGGGCGCGCCGATGCTGCGCGCCCTGTGCGTCGACTACCCGGACGACCCGGTGGCATGGCAGGCGGACCTGGAGTACCTTCTCGGCACCGACCTGCTCGTCGCCCCGATGACCTCCGCCGACGGCACCCGGAAGGTCTACCTGCCCTCGGGGGTGTGGGTGGACTACTGGACGGGTGAGGCCGTCGACGGCGGGCGTTACGTCACGGTGTCGCCGCCGCTCGACCAGATCCCCCTGTTCGTACGGCACGGCTCGCTGATCCCGGTCACCGAGCCGGGCGACACGGTGGCAGACGACCCCCGGGTCTCGCTGCTCGCCTTCGGCCTGCCGGAGCGCGAGAGCCGTACGACGATCAGGGACCTGGACGGGGACACGACGGTCACGGCGGTGCGGGACGGCGACAGGCTGGTCGTCACCGCCGAGGGCCCCAAGCAGATCGACGGCGTCGAGTTCGTCGGCCCCGGCGCCCCGGTCGTCATCAACTAGACACACCCCCTGGAGAAAGACCATGTTCAGAGTAGGCAGGAGCGCGGCGGTGGCGGCACTGGCCGCGGCCGCACTGGCGCTCAGCGCGTGCGGTGGATCCTCTGACGATTCCAATAGCGGCAGCGGCGGCTCCGCGGAGGGCAAGACCCTCACCCTCTGGCACTACGAGACCGGCAACAGCGCCATGGGCACCGCCTGGGCCCAGGCGATGAAGGAGTTCGAGGCGAGCCACCCCGGCGTCAAGGTGAAGTTCGAGGAGAAGGGCTTCGAGCAGATCCAGAAGACGGCGTCGATGGTCCTCAACTCCGACGAGGCGCCCGACATCATGGAGTACAACAAGGGCAACGCGACCGCCGGTCAGCTGTCCAAGCAGGGCCTGCTCACCGACCTCACGGAGCAGGCGACCAAGCGCGGCTGGGACAAGCTGCTCAGCCCGTCGCTGCAGACCACCGCGAAGTACGACGAGCGGGGCATCATGGGCTCGGGCAAGTGGTTCGGCGTGCCGAACTACGGCGAGTACGTGATGGTCTACTACAACAAGGACATGTTCGATAAGGCGGGCGTCAAGGTGCCCACCACGTTCGACGAGTTCACCGCCGCGCTCGACGCGTTCGCGAAGAAGGGCACCACCCCGATCGCGATGGCGGGCGCCGAGTACCCCGCCCAGCAGCTGTTCTACCTGCTCGCGCTGAACAAGGCCAACCGCGCCTGGATCGACTCCTTCGAGCTCTACAAGGGCAAGGTCGACTTCCACGGCCCCGAGTTCACCTACGCGGCCCAGACCTTCTCCGACTGGGTGAAGAAGGGCTACATCAGCAAGGACTCGGCCGGCATGAAGGCCGAGGACATGGGCGTGGCGTTCATCGGCGGCAAGTTCCCGATCATGGTGTCGGGCAGCTGGTGGTTCGGCCGGATGGCGGAGGAGATCAAGGGCTTCAAGTGGGGCTCGTTCCTGTGGCCCGGCCAGTTCGCCCCGGGCTCAAGCGGCAACCTGTGGGTCGTGCCCGAGAAGTCCAAGAACAAGGACCTCGCCTACGACTTCATCGACATCACGATGAAGAAGGAGATCCAGAACCTGCTCGGCAACTCGGGCGGCGTCCCGGTCGCGGCCGACCCGTCGGCGATCACCGACGCGCAGAACAAGGAGCTGATCGAGAACTTCAACAAGCTCTCGACGCAGGACGGCCTGGCCTTCTACCCTGACTGGCCGGCTCCCGGCTACTACGACGTTCTCGTCGCCGGCATCCAGGAACTGATCAACGGCAGCAAGAAGCCCGAGGAGGTCCTGGACGAGATCGCCCAGCCCTACAACGACAACCTGGCCGACATCGGCAACTAGGGTCGCGGGCGGGTCTCCCGGCATAGGGGACCCGCCTTCCCTCCGACCCCGGCGGCGGGGCTGCCTGACCGGTCCCCGCCGCCGGGCCCCTTCTGGAAAGGTCTGCACATGGCACCACCCGGCGCGGGCGCGGCCCGCCCGCGCGGGAGGGGCGGCTACTGGCTCTACCTGGTTCCGAGCCTGGTGCTGTTCCTCGCGATCATCGTCGTCCCGTTCCTGATGAACGTGGCGACGAGCTTCACCCGCTGGTCCGGCGTCGGCACCCCCACCTGGATCGGGCTCGACAACTACACCAAGCTGTTCAAGGACGAGCGCTTCTGGGCGTCCTTCGAGCACAACGTCGCACTGATCATCGCGATGGCCGTGGTGCCCACGATCATCGGCCTGGTGCTCGCCGCCGCGCTGTTCGACTACATCGCCAAGCGGTTCGGCGGGCGTACGGCCTCGGCCCTGCGCGCGGCGTTCTACCTGCCGCAGGTGCTGCCCGTCGCGGTGGCCGGCGTGGTCTGGGGCTGGATGCTCCACCCGTCGTACGGCGCGGTGAACCAGATCTTCGGGATCAAGGTCAACTGGCTGGGCGACCCCGACATCGCGCTGGCGACGGTCATGGCGATCATGGTGTGGTTCCAGCTCGGATATCCGGTCGTCATCTTCATGGCCGGGCTTCAGCGGGTCGACCCCTCGCTGTACGAGGCGGCCGAGATCGACGGCGCCTCGTGGTGGCGCAGGTTCTGGCACATCACGATCCCGCAGATCCGGCCGGAGATCTTCGTGGTGCTGCTGACCTGCACGATCGCGGCGCTCAAGGTGTTCGGGCCGATCTTCGTGCTCACCAGGGGAGGACCCGGCTCCGCGACCATGGTGCCGTCGTACTTCTCCTATCTGAACTTCTTCCAGAAGGTCAACGTCGGGTACGGCTCGGCGATCGCGACCGTGCTCGCCCTGATCATCGTCGTGGTGACCTTCCTCTTCCTGCGGGTGCAGGAGCGTGACCAGGAGAGTGGCTCGTGAACGCCGATCGCACCTTCCGCCAGCCGGGACGGTGGGCCGTGCTCGCGGCACTGATCGTGCTCGCGGTCGTGATGCTCTTCCCCTTCGTCATCGTCACGCTCAACGCGTTCAAGTCCCCGGCCGAATACTCCGCGGGCGGCCCGCTGAGCCTGCCCCACGGGCTCTACCTCGACGGCATCGTCACCTTCTGGGATCGCGTCGACTTCGGCCTGAAGCTCTGGAACAGCCTCCTGATCAGCGGCGTCGTCGCGGTCGCCGCGGTGGTGCTGTCGGTGCTCAACGCGTACGCGCTGGGCGTCGGCAGGGTGCGCGGCCGGCTGTGGATCCTCGTGCTGTTCCTGGTCGCCAACACGCTGCCGCAGGAGGCGCTCGTCTACCCGCTCTACTACCTGTCGAAGGAGGTGGGGCTGTACGACTCGAAGCTCGCCGTCATCCTGATCTTCACGGTGATCCAGGCGGCCTTCGGGACCTACCTGCTCTCGTCGGTGCTCGGGCAGTTCCCCCGGGGGATCCTTGAGGCGGCCGAGATCGACGGCGCGAGCAGGCGGCGGATGCTGTGGGGCATCGTCGTGCCCATCAGCCGCCCGACCCTCTCGGTGCTGCTCATCTTCTTCTTCATCTGGACGTGGAACGAGTTCTTCCTGCCGATGGTGTTCCTCATCTCCAACGACAACCAGACCGTGCCGGTCGCCCTGGGCGTCCTGCAGGGCGAGAAGATGATGGACGCCACCATGTCCAGCGCGTCCGCGCTGCTCGGCATCATCCCCGCCGTGGCCTTCTTCCTGATCTTCCAGCGCACGCTGACCCGTGGCGTCACGGTCGGCGCCATCAAGTAACACCCCCCAACTAACGCGTCACTACCTGACCTGGAGGCGCAATGTCCCATCGCCGTTCGGCGATGCTGTCCGCGTCGGCCGCCCTGGCTCTGGCACTGAGCCTGGGCGCCGGCCCCGCGAGGGCGGCCGACGACTATCCGTTCCGGAACCCGTCGCTGCCGCTCGCCCAGCGCGTCGACGACCTGCTCGGCCGGCTCACACTGGACGAGAAGGTCTCGATGCTGCACCAGTACGCCCCCGCGATCGACCGTCTCGGCATCAAGATGTTCAAGACCGGCACCGAGGCGCTGCACGGCGTCGCCTGGTCGACCGACTACACGAACAACGGCGCCGTGGTCACCGCCAAGGGCACCGTCTTCCCCCAGGCGGTCGGCCTGGCCAGCACCTGGGACACGGGCCTGATCAAGCGGGTCGGCTCCGCCGTCGGCGACGAGGCCCGCGGCTTCCACGCAGACAACCCCACCGTGTGGGGGCTCAACCTCTGGGCGCCCGTGGTCAACCTGCTGCGCGACCCCCGCTGGGGGCGCAACGAGGAGGGCTACTCGGAGGACCCGACGCTGACCGGCGCCATCTCCACGGCGTACGGCTCGGGCCTGGAGGGCGACGACCCCGACCACCTCAAGGCGGCGCCGACGCTGAAGCACTACCTGGCCAACAACAACGAGGCCGGCCGCGACGTCACCTCCTCGGAGCTGCCGCCACGGGTCAAGCACGAGTACGACGAGGCGGCCTTCAAACCGGCGATCGAGGCCGACGCGGCCACCGGCGTGATGGCGTCGTACAACCTCGTCAACGGCCGGCCCAACACCGTCAGCCCCGACCTGAACGACGTGGTCCGCTCCTGGACGAAGCGGACGCTGTTCAACGTCACCGACGCCTGGGCGCCGAACAACCTGGTGCAGACCGAGAAGTACTACGCCACCCAGCCCGAGGCCGACGCCGCGCTGATCAAGGCGGGCCTCGACAGCATGACCGTCGACGACACCAACGGCGCCCCGACGGTCGCGGCCGTCAAGGAGGCGCTGGCGAAGGGGCTGCTCACCCAGGCGGACGTGGACGACGCCGTCCGGCACCAGCTCAGCATCCGCTTCCGGCTCGGCGAGTTCGACCCCGACGGCGGGCCGTACGCGAAGATCACCAAGGACGTGGTCAACAGCCCGGCGAACCAGAAGCTGAACCGCGAGACCGCGGCCAAGGCGATGGTGCTGCTGAAGAACTCCGGCGGCGCGCTGCCGCTGAAGCCCGGCAAGAAGGTCGCCGTCGTCGGCCCGCTGGCCGACGTGCTCTACACCGACTGGTATTCGGGCAGCCTGCCCTACAAGGTGACCCCGCTCGACGGGATCAAGGAGCGGGCCGCGTCGGTGGCCTCCTCCGAGGGCGCCGACCGGATCGCGCTGAAGGACGTCGCGACCGGGAAGTACATCACCGCTCCCGCGGCCGGCGGCGACCTCACCGAGAGCGACACCTCGGCCGGCGCCACCTCGACGTTCGACGCGTTCGACTGGGGCCAGGGCGTGCTGACCCTGCGCAGCGTGGCCAACGGCAAGTACGTCAGCCGGGCCAACTGGGCGACGCTGGCGAACACCGCCGACCAGCCGTCCGGCTGGTTCGTCCAGGAGCAGTTCAAGCTCGAGCAGCAGTCCGACGGCACCTACCTGCTGCGGTACGCCGGCTACGAGACGAGCGAGAGCTGGTTCGGGCCGAACGCCTACGTCAAGGCGGCGGCCGACGGCACGCTGAGCCTGACCACCGCCGACCAGGCCACGCACTACGCCAGGGAGGTCGTCTCCCGCGGAGTCGACGACGCGGTCGCCAAGGCCAAGGCCGCCGACGTGGCGGTCGTCGTGGTCGGCAGCATGCCGTTCATCAACGGCCGCGAGGCCCACGACCGCACCGACATGAACCTCGCCGAGGGCCAGGAGGCGCTGGTCAAGGCCGTGAAGGCGGCCAACCCGAACACGGTGGTGGTGCTGGAGAACAGCTACCCGACCACGATCAACTGGGAGCAGGACAACGTCCCCGCCATCCTGTGGACCACCCACGCGGGCGCCGAGACCGGGCACGCCCTCGCCGACGTGCTGTACGGCGACGTCAACCCGGCCGGGCGGCTCACCCAGACGTGGTACCGGTCGGCCGCCGAGCTGCCGGACATCCTCGACTACGACATCGTCAAGAAGGACCGGACGTACCTGTACTACCAGGGCAAGCCGCTCTACCCGTTCGGATATGGCCTGTCGTACACGTCGTTCTCCTACCAGGGGCTGAAGGCGGTGCCGAAGGGCGACGCGTACGAGGTCTCGGTCAAGGTGACCAACACCGGCTCCCGGGCCGGCGACGAGGTCGTGCAGCTCTACACCCACCAGCAGCGCTCGCGGGTGAAGCAGCCGGTCAAGCAGCTTCGCGCGTTCCAGCGGGTGATGCTGGCGCCGGGGCAGACCAAGACGGTCGCCTTCAGCGTCAAGAAGAGCGACCTGGCGCTGTGGGACGTCACGCGGAACAAGTGGACCGTCGAGAACGCGACCCACGACGTGCTCGTGGGGTCGTCCTCGGCGAACATCCGCCAGCGGGCGACGATCAACGTCAAGGGTGAGAACATCCCGCACCGCGACCTGTCGACGACCACCCGTGCGGTCGACTTCGACGACTACTCGGGCATCCACCTGGTCGACGAGACCAAGGTGCGCGGCGACGCGGTGGCGGGCGCGAACGGCGGCTGGATCGCGTTCAAGGACGTCCAGCTCCGCAAGCCCCGCACGGTGACGGCCGGGGTGGCCTCCACGGGCGGCGGGACCATCGAGGTGCGTCTCGGCTCGCCCACCGGCGCGAAGGTGGCCGCGATCCCGGTCGCCGCGACCGGCGGGATCTACAACTGGGCCACCGCGACCGCTCCCGTGTCCGGGGCGAACGGCGTGAAGGACGTCTACCTGGTCTTCACCGGCGACGTCCGGATCAAGGACCTCGCCCTGAGCTGAGGCTCCCCGACGGGAACAACGGACGCCCCGTGCATCTGCGCGGGGCGTCCGCGCGCGTGCGGTCAGCCGGGCGCCAGCACGTCCGTCGCCTTGTGGTCCTCGTCCACCCCCTGGATGAGCACGGCCTCACCGGAGGAGTTGCGCGTGCGCAGCGGCAGGATCTCCTGATAGGCGGGCGACCGGTACCAGGCCCTGGCCCTGTCGAGGTCGGGGAACTCGATGACGACGAGGGTCTGCGTCCAGGCGCCCTCCAGCACCTCGGGCTCGCCGCCGTGGATGATGAAACGGCCGCCGAACGGCTCCAGCGTGGCGTCGATGCGCCGCAGGTATTCCACGATGTCCGCTCCCACGTTGACGTCGCGGAGCTGGGCGATGGCGTAGGCGGTCATGGTCGCTCCAGGGTCGAGTGCGGTGCGCCGGTGTCGGGTGGGTCCTCCTCTTGGCTCAAGCATGCCGCGGACGGGTCACAGAGACGATGACGCGTGAGGTAATCGCCCGACGGCCGCGCGTTCACCACGCCATGCCCGCTCCCCAGCCGTGGAAGATCCGTGCCGTGACCGCTGACGCCGTGGATCAGGGAAGCACCGGCGCCGCGATCGCGAACACGGCCGCCACGATGAGCCCGGGGGGTGAGGCTGGTTCCGCCTGCGGCGGGCGTATCGATCACGCTTTCGCTATTCTCCCCGATATGGCCGAATCGCTGAGGGGGACGCTGGCCTCGCGATACCACCTGCTGCGCCCGCTGGGCTCCGGTGGCATGGGCACGGTGTGGCTGGCCAGAGACTCCGTGCTCGACCGCGAGGTCGCGATCAAGGAACTCCGCCTCCCGGACGGCCTCGGCGAGCGCGAGCGGGCCGAACTGATCGCCAGGGTCATGCGCGAGGCGGAGGTCACCGCGCGCGTCCGGCATCCCGGGATCGTCGCCCTCCACGACGTGCTCCTCCAGGACGGCAGGCCGTGGATCGTCATGGAACTGCTGCACGGCCACGATCTCGCCCGGCAGATCGCCGCGTACGGGCCGCTGCCGTACCGGCAGGTGGCGGACCTCGGCGCCCGCCTGCTCGACGCGCTGTCGGCCACGCATGCCGGGGGTGTGCAGCACCGGGACGTGAAGCCGGGCAACGTCTTCCTCTCCGCGGACGGCCGGGTGCTCCTCACCGACTTCGGCATCGCCCGCCAGGCCGACCAGGCGTCGATCACCGAGGCCGGCCTGATGGTCGGCTCACCGGGCTTCATCGCGCCGGAACGGCTCGCGGGCGATCCCGGCGGCCCGGCCGCCGACCTGTGGTCGCTCGCCGCCACCCTCTACACGGCCGTCGAGGGCGCCGCCCCCTACCAGGGCTCGCGCTCGGAGGTGATCCGGGCGACCCTCACCCAGGCTCCCCGTCCGCCGGTGCTC
Organism: Microbispora sp. H10830; assembly: GCF_014161375.1. Classification (NCBI taxonomy): domain Bacteria; kingdom Bacillati; phylum Actinomycetota; class Actinomycetes; order Streptosporangiales; family Streptosporangiaceae; genus Microbispora; species Microbispora sp. H10830. Next base: position 30,737 of record NZ_JABBWX010000016.1, on the reverse strand, counting down.
GCGGGTCCGCTCGGCCCGGTGCTGACGTGGATGATGGCGCGCGACCCGGCCGCCCGCCCCGACGCGGCCACCACGCTCACGCTGCTGCGGCAGGTGGCCGACGGCGGCACTCCGGACCTTGATCCCCGGCACGGGCTGCGGATCGAGTCGCCGAAGCGGCGTCCCCGGTGGTGGTACGCGGCCGGGGCCGCCGCCGTGGTGGGCGTCGCGGTCGCCGTGGCGGCGGTCGTGTTCTCCGTCAGGGCGGGCGAGCCGCCCCCTGATCCCGTACACCGGGTCTCGCCCACCTTCGACAGCGCCGTGGACCTGTGCCGGGCGCTGCCGGCCGAGGAGGTGCGGCGGATCGTGGGCGCATCGGCGCAGGGCCGGCCGGGGAAGTCGAGCTGCCAGTGGACCGTGAAGGGCAGCGGCGTCGAGCTGAGCGCCGAGACCGACTCCGACACCCCCGAGCCGTGGGGGCTCGACACGGCCTCGGCGACCACGCTCATGGAAGGGCTGCGCAGGCAGTACGGGTCGGGGCCGAGCGACGCGAGCTGGCTCTGGTATGAGATCGGCCTCGACCGGAGGACCCAGGCCATCGAGACGGCCGGACGGGAGACGCCGGATGTGGCCGACGAGGCCTTCGCCGTCGACCTCACCACGCCGGAGGGCCGGGCGCAGGCCGCCTATGTGTACTTCAGGCTCGGCGACCTCGTCGTCCGGCTCCAGTACGCCGATCTCGACGTGAGCTCGCCGGCCGTCCTGCGGGACCGGGCGATCGCGGCGGCGGCGTCGGCGGCCGAGGGCCTGAGGGGGCTGGCCTAGCCGTGGACCTGCTCGCCGGACGGTACCGCCTCGCCGAACCGCTCGGCGAGGGCGGCGGCGGCACGGTCTGGCGCGCCCACGACGAGCTGCTGCGCAGGGAGGTGGCGATCAAGCAGCTGCGCGTCCCGCCCGACCTGGACGACCGGCAGCGCGCCGACTTCCTCGGCAGAGCCGTCGACGAGGCCCGGGCGGCCGGACGGCTCACCCACCCGTCCATCGTGACGGTCCACGACGTCGTCGGGCACGCCGGGCAGCCGTGGATCGTCATGGACCTGGTGCCGGGCCGCTCCCTCGACAAGATCATCCGGGAGGACGGGCCGCTCGCCTCCGAGCGCGTGGCCGAGATTGGGCTGGCCGTGCTCGACGCGCTGGAGGCGGCCCACGCCCGGGGCATCCTGCACCGCGACGTCAAACCGGCCAACGTCCTCATCGGGCCGGACGGCCGCGCCCTGCTCACCGACTTCGGGATCGCCGCACCGCTGGGCGGCGCCGGGCACTCCTGGCAGAGCTCGGCGGGCTCACCCAACTACATGGCCCCCGAACGGTTCCGCGACGAGCCGGACGGCCCGCCCTCCGACCTGTGGTCCCTCGGGGCCACGCTCTACACCGCCGTCGAGGGGGAGCCGCCCTTCCACCGGAGCATGGCCGCCGCGCTCGTCGCAGCCGTCCTGCTCCACGAGCCCCGGCCGATGACCCGGGCCTCGCGGGTGCTCGCGTGGATCGTGCTCGCCCTGCTCGACAAGGATCCGGCGCGGCGTCCGCCGCCCGACGTCGTACGGCAGGCACTGCGGGCCGCCGCCGCGCCGCCCGCCCCCGCCCCCGCGGACCGGCGCGCCGGCATGTGGCGCTTCGTCGCCGTGGCGGCCCTGGTGGTCGTGGTCGGCCTCGCGGCGGGCCTGGGCGCCTGGCTTCTCGTGTCCGGGAAGCAGGGCGGCTCGGGGCGGTTCGCCGCCGTCCCCGACGCCTGCCGCAGCCTGACCAAGGCGCAGATCCATGACCTTCTCGGTGCCACGCCGCGCGGGGAACCCGCAGCCGAGGGGCGATGCGAGTGGAAGGAGCACACCACCGGCCACGACGGGACGATCACGGTCGCCTACCGGTTGCCGGCCGAGGGGGAGGGGGAGGCGGCGGCCTCCCACGACCTCGCGGCGGAGCGGGCCGCGCGGGGCGCCGCCGCGCGCGATCGGCCCGGGATCGCCGACGAGGCCTTCACCTGTGACTCCTCCGACCCCGCCGGGACCACCGGGGCCACCGGGGCCACGGTCTGGTTCCGCCTCAGCAATCTCATCGTCGAGGTCGCCTACCGGCGCGCCGGTGACCCCTCGGTCACCCCGGCCGACCGGCGCACGGCCGAGCGCGCCGCCGAACTCGTCGGCATCGGGCTCGGGTGACCTCCCGCTCTGCATCTGTAGGAGACCCCATGACCAGCGGTGACGACGCCCCCGTCGAGCCCGTCGAGCCCGGCGGGACGCCTCCCCCGGACGACCGCCTCCGGCAGGGCATGCCGCCGTACCCGCCGCAGGGCCACCCCCACCCGGGAGCTCCGCCCTACCCGCCCCCGTACGGCTCCCCGCCCGGTCCCCAACCCGGCCCGTACCCCGCCCCCCAGCCGGGCGCGTATCCCGCAGGTCCCCAGCCGCAGCCGGGCGCGTACCCGGCCTCCCAGCCGGGCGCGTATCCCGCAGGTCCCCAGCCGCAGCCGGGCGCGTATCCCGCCCCGGGCGCCTACCCCGGTTCCCCGCCAGGGCCGCAGCCGCAGCCCGGCGCGTACCCCGGTCCCCAGCCAGGTCCTCAGCCCGGTCCCCAGCCAGGGTCACAGCCGCAGGCGCAGCCGGGCGCGTACCCCGCCCCCCAGCCGGGCGCGTACCCCGGGCCGCAGCCGCAGCCCGGCGTCTATCCGGGTGCCGCGCCCGGTGGCGGCCCGCAGCCCGGGGGGTATCCCGGCGCGCCGGGTGGCCAGGGCCGGCCGCAGCCGGGGCCTCCGGCCGGGCCGCCGCCGCAGTCGCCTCAGTCGAATCCCTATCCCTATCCATCGCAGGCAGGGCAGGGCGGCCCGCCGTCCGGACCGCAGGGGCAGGGGTGGCAGGCGGCCACGCCGCCTCCGCCCGAACTGTGGCAGATGCCGACCCAGCCCTCCGCCCCGGCGCGGCGGGGGTGGGTGCTGCCGGTGGTGGCGGTCGTCGCTGTGCTGGTGGTGGCCGGGGGGACGTTCGCGTTCATGACGGTGCGCCAGACGGGAGCGTCCGGTAAGGCGAGTCCGACGGCGACGGCGGCGACGGCGGCCAAGAAGTCGGCGTCGGCCGCGCCGGTGGCGGCGACCGCCGACGTGTGCTCGATGCTCGACCCGGACGAGGCCGAGCGTCTCGTGCCGCGGGCCGAGATCGACTCCTCGACCGACGACAACCGCGGCGACACCCTCGTGAGTTACGTCCGGTGGCAGTGCCGCTGGGCCAACCGGAACATCTCGTACAAGGACGTCACCCGCAGCCGCGAGATCACGGTCAACGTGTCCAAGTACGAGGCGCTCGGGACGACCACGGCCGTGGAGGCGGCGAAGATCCAGTACAAGGGTGAGCTCAGCCAGTACAAGTACGGCGCGACCCACTCGGACAAGGAGCACTACTACTCGGCGGCCCAGGAGTACCAGGGCATCGGAGACACGGCGGCCGCGCAGTACCAATGGACGCGGGAGGGGAAGCAGTACTGGTACTCCTTCGGCCAGGGAGTGGGCCGGGTGGGCGACGTGGTCTTCCAGGTGAAGTTCGAGGCGAGCCAGAAGAAGAAGGAGGCCGACCTCCTGTCGACGGAGAGCACGCAGTCGATCACCGAGGAGAACGCCCTGCGGGAGGTGAAGGGCCTGCTCGGGCAGCTCGCGAAGTCGGTGACCGCCTGGCGGGCCGGGCAGCCGCTGCCGTATCACGCGCGTCCCAAGCCGAGCCCGTCGCCGTCGCCCTCGCCCACCCGGATCCCCCTGCCCCGGGCCTGCGTGAGCCTCAAGACGCTGGCAGCCACCCTGGTGCCGGAGACCGAGGGCGCGGCGGTGCGGAGCAAGGAGGGCAACTCGAACGTCACCCAGTGCCAGTGGTGGAACGACAAGCTGCCGCTCGGCGGCGGCAAGGTCCGGTGGCGCAACCTGCGCATCGCCGTCCACACCTTCTGGGACGCGGAATCCGCCCGTTACTACCTCATCGACCAGCGCTCGAAGACCAAGTTCACGGCGAGCAGCGAGATCGGCGGCATCCGGTGGGGCAAGGTCGAGAAGCTGACCGGCTTCGGGCAGGAGGCGTTCGGCCAGGCCATCCGGCAGCGCACCGACACGGCCCAGGGCAACCGGTACGAGATCTACGCGCTGGACGGCAAGAACGTCATATGGGTGCTGCTGTCCGGCAGCGACCGCCCGGAGAACACGCCGATCAACGCGCCCGACTCCGTGCTCATGGACCCGAAGGAGGCGGCCGCCGGGGCCAAGTCCGTGGCCAAGTCCCTGCTCGGCGCCCTGTGAGCCGGTGTTCGTGCAGGTTTGCGCGGGTATTTCCCCCCTCGACCGCGAGTCGACGGGGGGAAACCATGGCTACCTGTGAGGTCTGCGGCAACGATTACGACATGGCCTTCGAGGTGCACACCCAGGGGGCGGTGCACGTCTTCGACAGCTTCGAGTGCGCTATCAGCCGGATGGCGCCTGTGTGCGAGCACTGCGGGTGCCGCATCGTGGGCCACGGCTCCGAGTTCGACGGCCGCTGGTTCTGCTGCGCGCACTGCGCCCGGGAATCCGGTGCGACCAGGATTGTCGACAGAGAGGTCACCGGCGCCGTCGCCCGCTAGAGCGGGTCACTTTGACGGTCGTGAGGGCCTCCGAGCGGGATCCACACCCGCTGGAGGCCCTCATGCCGCACGTCAGGACTCGAACGCGACCAGGCGGATGATGAGGAATCCCTCGCCCTCGCGCTTCGGCGGCAGCGTGGTGCCCGGCACGGCCTCGAACACCTCGGGGTGCTCGTCCCTGGTCACCACGCCGAACAGGTCGTCCGGCAGGGTCATGCCCAGCGCCATGGCACGCCTCGCGGCGGCGTAGAAACTGCCGCCCGCCTCCAGGTCGGCGGCGACCATCTCGGCCGCCGGCCGGTCGGGCACCCGGATGCGGGCCACCCGGGCCCGCTGCGGCCGGGCCGAGCGGGCGCGGAGATAGTCCTCGATCTCCCACACGAGCAACTCGCCGAGGTAATGCGACATGTCCCTCTTCACGGTGCCCAGACTCGCCTGTGGCGGTTGATTCCCGTTTGCACTCCGCTTGCTCCGGAGTTCGCCTGCGGCGTTCGGGCTTGCGGCGTGGGGACTTCCCGTGCCGGCCGAGGGTCCGCCGGCGCCCGATCATCTCGCCCGGGTGCTTGCCCCTGGATTCGCATGACGCTGCACGGTAGTCTTTTAGTTAGTTCCTTAGCCAAACAAATGTCGGAGGAGCGAGTGCCACCAGGTTACCCGGGAGGCGCTGGGACCGGTGGCCGGTGCCAAGCCGGGCGCGGCGCTGCCCGCGCGTCCGTGCGCGCCACGATTCCGGCCGCCGTTGTCGTGTCAAATTGCTCGCAATTGCGGCATGATGAGCCCGAGCGGGAACGGGGCGGACATTGATCACATCGCACAACGGGCCACAGCCGGCCGACTTCACCGACGTACGGGCGACCAACCTCGCCGTCGTGCTGCGGTTCGTCCGGGAGAACGCGCCCTGCTCACGTGCCGACATCGCCGCCTCGACGGGCCTGAACAAGGCCACCGTGTCCAGCCTGGTCGCCGACCTCATCGACCGGCGGCTGCTGCGCGAGACCGGCCTGACCGAGCACCGCGTCGGCCGGCCCGCCACCATGCTCGTCCTGGACGGCTCGCCGTACGCCGCGATCGGCATCGAGGTCAACGTCGACTACATCACGGCGGTCGCGGTGGACCTCAAGGGCGAGGAGCTCCTGAACTGGCGGCGGTCCTTCCCGGGCGGGGCCTCGAGCGCGGGCCAGGCGGTCGTCGCCATGGCGGCGCTCGCCCGGCGGGTCGTGAGCCGGATGACCAAGGAGGCCCGGCAGGTGCTCGGCCTGACCGTGGCCGTGCCCGGTCTGGTCGACGTCAACGGGGTCGTGCGGGTCGCCCCCAACCTGGGCTGGCGCGACGCGGACCTGGCGGGCAACCTCACCAAGGCGCTGCGCGACCCCGGCTTCCCCGTGCTCGTGGACAACGACGCCAACCTCGCCGCCCTGGCGGAGCACCGGTTCGGGCCCCACCGCAACGCCGCCAACCTCGTCTACGTGACCGGCGAGGTCGGCGTGGGCGCGGGCATCGTCATGGACGGCCGGCTCAGGCGGGGCGGGCAGGGCTACAGCGGCGAAATCGGCCACATCGAGCTTGATGCCGCCGGGCCCACCTGCCGGTGCGGCCGGCGCGGCTGCCTGGAGGCCGTGGCCGGGGTCGGCGCGATCCTCGCCCACACGGCGCCCGACGCCTCGCCCTCCGAGCTCGAACTCGAGATCGACGAGGTCGTACGGCGCGCCCGCAACGGCGAGCGGGACGTCCTCACGCTCCTGGAGGACGTGGGACGCCACCTCGGCAGGGGAATGGCCGCCGTGGCCAACATGCTCAACCCGGAGGTCGTGATCCTCGGGGGCTACTACGTGCCGCTGGCGCCCTGGCTCGTCGCGTGCGCGGAGGAGGAGATGTACGGCAGGGTGCTCGCCCCCGGCGGGGGAGGCTGCCGGCTTGAGGTGTCCACGCTCGGATACGGCGCGGCCGCGCTCGGGGCCGCCGCGCGGGTGCTCGACTCGGTCGACTCCGGCCGCCTGCCCGCGCAGCGCTGACCCCCCTATCCCGCCGCCGTCCGGAACGGCCGTGCTGTGGCGCGGGGCCGGCCCATGCGCCCGGCGCGCCGTTCCCGGCGTCAGGCGTACCGATATCGAATGGCTGCGAACCCGGCCGGGGTGCGAGGCGTCGAACAACGCACTGTCGACGAATTGGAACATGATGAACACTCGCCTGCTGTCCGCCGCCGCGCTCTCCGCCGCGCTCACGGCCGCATTGGCCGCCCCCGCGGCCGCCGCCGCTCCGGCCGGGGCCTCCGCCGCACCGAAGCCCCTCACCGGGGTCGCCGTCTACCTGTCGTACGGCAAGGGTTACCCGGTCAGCCGTTACGAGCCCGGCAAGGGCTTCACGAAGCTGGGCGCCATGCCGATGACGGGCCAGTTCTCCGCGTCCCCCGACGGCAGGAAGCTCGCCTGGATCACCGGCGCCGGGTACGTGCGGGTCGGGGACGGCCGCACGGTCACGACCGCGGCCAAGGGCGCCGGGGCCGGAGCGCCGTGCCTCACCCCGGTCTGGTCGCCCGACTCCAGGCAGGTCGCGTACGTGGCGAAGGGCGACTCCGACGCCGGGTCCGTCACCGTCGTCGGCGCGGACGGGAAGGGCCGCAGGAAGGCGGGCACGACCCTCGGGGTCTGCCACCTGGCCTGGTCGGCCGACGGCCGCTACCTCGCCGGGTACGCCGGGACGACCGAGGGCGTGTACCGCCTCGACGTGAGCACCGGCAAGGCGATCAAGGTCAAGGGCGTCGGCCTGGCCAACCACGTGCAGAGCCTGTCGCCCGACGGCACGAAGGTCGTCGTGGCGCCGCTGTCGAGGAACGCGCCGGGGGGTGACGGCTCCTGGCCGGGGGGCTTCCGCCCGGCCGTGGTCGACGTCGCCACCGGCAAGAAGGTCGCCATCCCGGTGAAGGGCTCGCTCATCGGCGCCTTCTACCTGCGGGACGGCCGCCTGGTCGTCCGGGTCGCCGGACGCACCGCCAACACCCTGGTCGTGCTCGACAAGAACGGCGGGCAGGTGCAGCGCCTGACCGAGCCCGCCGCGGCCAGGCAGCAGGCGCTGCTGCAGATCGTCGGCTGACCGGAGGCTCCTGGCATCGGCCGACGGCATCGGCCGGAAGGGCGGGCGCGGACCGGCCGGGATTCCCGGCCCCGCGCCCGCCTTCGCGTACGGCCGGCGTACGGCCGGAGTGGGCCTCGATGTGACATCGAGGTGAAACCGGCGAGGGTCTTGACCTGAGCCGAGGATGAGGGCACTCTTCCGGATAAGCCCGGATTTACACGCCAGAAACTTGCGGTAACGCTTTCGAAGCGCTTCGACGGCGGCGCTTCTCCAACCGAACACGCGGATCCTCGCGACGCCCTCATGGGCGTCTTTTTCGGCAGGTCATCGAAGCGCTTCGACGCGAAGGGTGAGTCTCCAGATGAACGAACCGGCGAGACACGACCAGGACCCGGCATTCCGGAACCCCGCGCTGTCTCCCGCCGAACGGGTGGACGACCTGCTCGGCAGGCTCACACTCGACGAGAAGATCGGCCTGCTGCACCAGTACCAGGCGCCGGTGGAACGGCTCGGCCTGCGGGTCTTCCGCACCGGCACCGAGGCCCTGCACGGCCTGGCCTGGCACGGTCCCGCCACCGTGTTCCCCCAGGCCGTCGGCCTGGCCAGCACCTGGAACCCCGACCTGGTCCGCCAGGTGGGGGAGGCGACAGGCGACGAGGTCATGGCCTTCCACCACAAGGATCCGCAGAGCGTGGGCCGCAACGTCTGGGCGCCGGTGGTCAACCCGCTGCGCGACCCGCGCTGGGGCCGCAACGAGGAGGGCTACTCCGAGGACCCCTGGCTGACCGGGGTGATGGGCACGGCCTACGCCCGCGGCCTGCGCGGAGGACACGCCGTGCTGAAGACGGCGCCCACGCTGAAGCACTTCCTCGGCTACAACAACGAGACCGACCGGTGCGTGACCTCCAGCGGCCTGCCGCCGAGGGTGCTGCACGAATACGAGCTCAAGGCGTTCCGGCCGGCCGTCGAGTCGGGGGCCGCGGTGGCCGTCATGCCGTCGTACAACCTCGTCAACGGCCGCCCGGCCCACCTGTCGCCGCTGATCGGCAGCCACCTGCGCACGTGGGCGCCCGACGACATCCTCGTGGTCAGCGACGCGTACGCGCCGGGGAACCTCGCCGGGCTGCAGGGCTACCACAAGGACCTGCCCGAGGCGTACGCGCACGCGATCAAGGCCGGACTGGACAGCTTCACACAGGACGACGCGGACACCGCCACCACCCTGGGCCACGTCAGGACCGCGCTCGACCGCGGCCTGCTGACCGAGGCCGACATCGACGCCGCCGCCCGGCACGCGCTGTCGATCCGGGTGCGGCTCGGCGAGTTCGACCCCGCCACGCCGTACGACGACATCACCCACGACGTCGTCAACAGCCCCGAGCACCAGCGGCTCGCGCGGGAGGCGGCCCGCCAGTCGATCACCCTGCTGAAGAACGACGGCCTGCTTCCGCTGGCCGCCCCGCGCACGGTCGCGGTGATCGGCCCGCTGGCCGACGCGTTGTTCGAGGACTGGTACAGCGGCACGCTGCCCTACCAGGTCACGGCCCTGGCGGGGCTCGCCGAGCGGTGCGAGACCGTCTACTGCGAGGGCGCCGACCGGGTGGCGCTGCGCACCGAGGGCGGATACGTCAGCGCGTCCGCCGACCCGGCCGGCGGTCCGCTGTACGTGGGGAGCGAACGCTCCTGCTTCGACGTGTTCGACTGGGGCGGCGGCGCGTTCGCGTTCCGGTCCTGCGCGAACGGGCGGCACGTGTCGGCGGGCGAGGACGGCGTGCTGGCCAACGACCAGCCCGGGCCGAACGGCTGGGAGGTGCGCCAGACCTTCCGGATCGAGGAGCGGCCGAGGGGCGTGGTGCTGCGCAACATCTCCTCCGGCCGCTACGTCACCGTGGCCGACGGCGTCGTGCGCACGACCGACGACCCCGACGCCGCGTCCGTGCTGTCCGTTGAGCCGGTCGAGAGCGGCGCGGCCCGCGCCGCGGAGGCGGCGGCCCGTGCGGACGTCGCGATCGTCGTGCTCGGCGACCATCCGCTGGTGAACGGCCGCGAGACCGAGGACCGCACGACGCTGGCGCTGCCCGAGCGGCAGGAGGCCCTGCTGAAGGCCGTCCACGCGGCCAACCCGGCCACCGTGCTCGTGGTCTCCAGCGGCTACCCGTTCGCGGTGACCTGGGCGCAGGAGCACCTGCCCGCGATCGTCTGGTCGGCCCACGGCGGCCAGGAGTACGGCCACGCGCTCGCCGGCGTGCTGCTCGGCGACGACGACCCGGGCGGCCGCCTCACCCAGACGTGGTACCGCTCGGCCGCCGAGCTGCCCGACCTGCTCGACTACGACATCATCGCCTCCGACGCCACCTACCTCTACTACCGCGGCCGGCCGCTCTACCCGTTCGGGCACGGCCTGAGCTACACCCGCTTCGCCTACTCCGATCTGGAGCTGTCGTCGGCCGACCTCGCCGAGGACGACACGCTGACCGTCCGGGTGACCGTGACGAACGCGGGTGAGCGCGAGGGGGAGGAGGTCGTGCAGTTCTACACCCACCAGCGGCGCTCCCGCGTCAAGCAGCCGCTGCGCCAGTTGCGCGGTTTCGTCAAGGTGCGGCTCGCGCCGGGCGAGAGCCGCACGGTGTCGGTGGACGTGCCGGTCGGGGACCTGGCCTTCTGGGACGTGACGCGCGGCAGGTTCGTGGTCGAGGAGGCCGCGCACAAGGCGCAGGTGGGCGCCTCGGCGGGGGACATCCGGCTGTGCGCGCCGTTCCGGGTACGGGGCGAGCGCATCCCGCCGCGCGATCTGACCTCGGGGCCACTGGACGCGGCCGATCACGACGAGTACGACGGTGTGGTGCTGTGCGACGCCGCTCTCGACTCCGGCGACGCGGTCCGCTCCACGGGACCGGGGGCGTGGATCGCGTTCAAGGACTGCGACTTCGGCGGGGACTTCGGCGATCAGGGCCCGTCCGCCTGCGTGCTGGCGGTGTCGAGCGACGAGGGCGGGGTGGTCACGCTGCGGCTCGACGACCCCCTGACCGGCGAGGTCGCGGGCGCGGTCAGCGTCCCGCCCACGGCGACCAGGCACGATTTCGTCGAGGTGAGCACTCCTCTGGCGGGAGCCGCCGGAGTGCGCGATCTTTATGTGGTGTACGAGAGCGAGGGGGTCACGGTGAGCGCGTTGGGGTTCTGCCCGTGAGGACCGTGACGATCGCCGACGTCGCCAAGCACGCGGGGGTCGCCGTCTCCACGGTCTCGTACGTGCTGAGCGGCAAGCGGGCGATATCGGCGACCACCCGGCAGCGGGTCCTGGACAGCGTGCGGGTCCTCGGTTACCACCCCAACGCCGGCGCCCGCGCCCTGGCGAGCAAGCGCGCGAAGGTCATCGCGCTGGTGCTGCCGCTGCGGGCCGGCATGAACCTGCCGGTCCTCATGCAGTTCGCGACCTCGGTCGTCACCATGGCCCGCCAGTACGACCACGACGTGCTGCTCATGACGGCCGACGAGGGGGCGGACGGGCTGCACCGGGTGGCGGCCAGCGCGCTGGTCGACGGGCTGTTGCTGATGGACGTGGAGATCCACGACCCCCGGGTGCCGCTGCTGCGCAAGCTCGCCGAGCCGAGCGTGCTGATCGGTTTCCCGGCCGACCCCGAAGGGCTGACCTGCGTCGACCTCGACTTCGCCCGCGCCGGGGCGCTGTGCGCCGACCACCTGGCCGATCTCGGGCATCGCGAGATCGCGCTGCTGGGCGCGCCGCGCGTGGTCTACGAGCGCGGCACGGGGTTCGCCGAGCGCACGATGGCGGGTTACGTCGAGGCGGCCCGGCGGCACGGGCTCGAAGCCGACGCGCGGCCCTGCGAGGAGTCGTTCGACGAGGTCCACGCCGCCGTGAAGCTGCTGCTCGACGAGCGGCCGGGGCTGTCCGGGCTCGTCGTGCACAACGAGGCGGCCGCCGGCCACGTGCTGGGGGCGTTGCGGATCCTCGGCAGGCGGGTGCCCGAGGACGTCTCGGTGGTGGCGATCTGCCCGGACGACATCGCCGAACGGGCCAGCCCCGCGCTGACCTCCGTGCTCATTCCCGCCGAGGACGTCGGCAGGCAGGCGGTCCGGCTGCTCATGGCCAAGCTGGAGGGCCAGGCAGTCCCGGAGTCGACGCTCCTCGAACCTCGGCTGACGATTCGCGAAAGTTCACGATGATCTCATTTCCCGACGGCTTCCTGTGGGGGGCCGCGACCGCGTCGTACCAGATCGAGGGAGCGGTCCACACCGACGGCCGCGTCCCCTCGATCTGGGACACCTTCTCCCACACCCCCGGCATGGTCGCCGACGGCCACACCGGCGACGTGGCCTGCGACCACTACAACCGCTATCTCGAGGACGTCGAGATCATGGCGTGGCTGGGGCTGAAGGCCTACCGGTTCTCGGTGGCCTGGCCGCGCCTCGCCGACCTGAGCTTCTACGACCGGCTCGTCGACGCCCTGCTCGCCAAGGGCATCACGCCCGTCGCGACGCTCTACCACTGGGACCTCCCGCAGACGCTGCAGGACACGGGCGGCTGGACCAACCGTGAGACGGCCTTCCGGTTCGCCGACTACGCCGCCGCCGTGCACCGGCGCCTGGGCGACCGCGTCGGCGTCTGGACGACGCTCAACGAGCCCTGGGTGTCGGCGTTCGTCGGGCACGGATCGGGCCGGCACGCGCCCGGGGTGACCGACCCGGCCGCCGCGTTCACCGCCGCCCACCACCTGATGCTCGCGCACGGCCTGGCCGTGCAGGCGCTGCGGGCGGGGGGCGCGGAGTCCGTCTCGCTGACGCTGAACCTGACGCCGGTCCTCGGCGACCCCGAGCCGGCCCGCCTGATCGACGGGCTGGCGAACCGGCTCTTCCTCGACCCCGTGCTGCGCGGCGAGTACCCCTCGGACGTCCTCGCCCACCTGGAGCGTTTCACCAAGGTCAACCTGGACGACCTGCCGACGATCGCGCAGCCGATCGACGTGCTCGGCGTCAACTACTACACGGTCAACCGGGTCGTCGCCGACCCCTCGTCCGAGGGCCATCCGGAGTATCCCGGCAGCGAGGGCATCGCATGGGAGGAGCCGCACGGCGAGGTCACGGAGATGGCCTGGGAGATCAACCCGGCCGGGCTTGAGGACCTGCTCGTACGGCTGGCCCGCGACTACCCCGGCACGCCTTTGATGATCACGGAGAACGGGGCCGCCGTTCCCGACGGGGTGTCCGACCCCGGCCGGATCTCCTATCTCGACGCCCACTTCCGCGCCGCCCGGTCGGCCATGGACCGGGGCGCCGACCTGCGCGGCTACTTCGTGTGGTCGCTGATGGACAACTTCGAGTGGGCCCGGGGCTACCACAAGCGGTTCGGGCTCGTCCGCGTCGACTACGACACGCTGGAGCGCACGCCGCGCGACAGCGCCCGCTGGTATCGCGAGGTGATCGCCGGGAACGGCCTGGCGGACTGAGCGGACTGGGGCCGCCCCGCCCCTAAAGGACGGTTTCCACGCAGATCATCACGACCAGCAGGACGACCAGCGCGCCGAGGTGGGCGGCTGACGACCACAGGCCGATCGGGACGGTCGCCGCGGCCAGCAGCGCCGCGGCGACCCGCACGGCGGTCCGTCCCAGCCCGAGCACCCGGCGGAACCACAGGTCGCCGAGCAGGAACAGCGCGGTTCCCCCGGCCAGCGCGACGGCGGGGCCGAGGCCGAGATGGTCGTGGCCGACGGCCTTCTTGATCCCGGCCGCCGTTGCGACGACCCCGAGCAGGATCGGGATGTGGGCGTAGAAGTACGCGCCCAGGATGAGCCGCGTCCGCTGGACGACCTCGGCCCGCATCAGCGCGTGCTCGGGCCCGCTCTCGCCGCGTCCGAAGTACACCCACCACAGCGACGCCGTGAGGGCCAGGCCCAGCAGGGCCGCGACGATCAGCGCCGCCCCGGGGTGACCGTCGGTCGCCCCGATGCCGATCGCCACGATCGACTCGCCCAGCACGATGATCACCAGCAGGCCGTGCCGCTCGACGATGTGCGCCGGGTGCAGGGGGAAGCCCTTCTGCCCGATGAAGATCGGGCTCATCCAGATCAGCACGAGGGCCGCCGTCCACAGCGCGTAGTTCCACGGCGGGTCGGCGAAGGCGGCGGCGAAGACGAGCGCGGTCGCGGCCAGGTTGAACGGCACGACCCGCGCGATCGCGGCCGTCGCCTGCAGGTAGAGCCCGCTGTGGACGAGCACGATGACGAGGTAGCCGACGGCGAACGCCACGCCGCTGCCCGAGAAGGTGCGCGGGACGGCCAGGGCCATGATCAGGAATCCGGCCATGCCGCACAGGATCAGCACCCGCCGGGCCGCGCGCTCCGGCGGCACGGTGTTGGTGAGCCAGGCGTAGCCGGAGTACATCCACCAGAGCAGACCGAAGATCAGGATCGCCTGCACGGTGCCCTGGCCGGCGAACCCATCCCCGTCCTGGCGGGTGAAATCCCCCACCAGCAGCGACGTGAGCTGCGTGATCGTGAAGACGAAGACGAGGTCGAAGAAGAGCTCGATCGTGGAGACGCGTAACTCGGCGTCCGGAGCGGTCGGTTCGACGCGCTCGGCGAACCAGCGGGGGAGATGCATGGCGAATATTGTGCCGGTTGCGCTGCTTTCTTGATTACACGTTTTCACGTGCTCCGGAGTTCGGCGGCAGCACCCGGTCGCCGAGTCCCGGGAACACCTTGGCGACCTTCGCGGTCAGATAGTCGCCGTACGTGCCGGTGAAGGCCCGCAGGTCCAGGCCGTCCCAGCGGGCGCGGCCCCCGTCGCGGGCGGGCAGGGAGGGCAGCGGCGGCACCTCGCAGTCCCAGCCGGGGTCGAAGAAGAAGGGGAAGGACAGCCTGCCGCGGCCCGTGGCGTTGCGCACGCGGTGCGGGGTCGACCGATACAGGCCGCCGGTCAGCTTGTCGAGCATGTCGCCGATGTTGCAGACCAGCGTGCCCGGGATGGGCGGCGCCTCGATCCAGCCGCGGGCGGTGTGCACCTGGAGGCCGGGATTGTCGTCCTGGAGCAGCAGCGTCAGCAGGCCGTAGTCGGTGTGCTCGCCGACCCCCCACTCGTCCGGATCGGCGTACGGCGGGGGCGGATAGTGGAAGATCCGGAACAGGGTCGTGGGCGTGGCCGTGTAGCCGGCGGCGAAGTAGTCCTCGTCGAGCCCCAGGCTCAGCGCCACGCCCCGCATGACCGCCTGCCCCACGTGGGTGAGGGCGTCCATGTACGCCGGCACGGCCCGGCGCAGTTCGGGCACCTCCTCGGGGAAGAGGTTGCGCCCGTGCAGCGGCCGGGGATCGTCGTCGCCGAGCTCGGCGCCGAAATAGAGGCCCTCCTTGAGGTCGGGCCGGCCGGAGGTGAGCTCGCCGCCCACGGGGAAATATCCCCGCCAGGCCCGCCCGCTCCGGTCCATGGAGATACGCGACTTGTGCTCCTCGGGCAACCGGAAGAAGCGCGCCGCGGCGTCCCTCAGCTCCGCGATCAGAGCCTCGGGCACCCCGTGGCCGCTGATGTAGAAGAAACCGCTGTCCAGGCAGGCGGCCTTGATCCGGCGCGCGACCTCGGCGCGTACGTGGCCTGCTCCGGGGCCTGTCCCGGGGCCGGTGAGGGCGGCCACGTCGATTACCGGCAGTGGTCCGGCGGCGTTCATACCTCATATCCCACCACCCGGGAGGGCCGTCCGGAAGGCTCCTTTACCTGCTTGCCGATCGTGTTGCGCGTGTCGGCATTTCGGCCCGACAGGACCATCTCGTCCAGTTTGTCCCGTTACCGATTGATAACGCCCTGAAGAGTAGATTTCTTACGCACGGTCAGTAGGGCCACATCGTAAGCGGGCGATCACATGGGTTTCGGGGATCGGTGGTCGGTCAGGAGTCGCATCGTGCTGTTCACCGGCACGGTCGTCGCCCTGCTGTGCGCCGCGTTCTCGGTCGTCCTGGTGTGGTCCCTGCAGGTGGCGGCCCGGGAAAGCCTCCTGCGGGAGGTGACGGTGGACGGCGGCCGGGTCGCCTACCTCGTGGACCACGGACAGACGGGGAGCGTGCTGCCCTCCTACGGGCGGAACCGGCCCGTCCAGGTGGTGGACCCGCAGGGCAGGGTGCGTTCGGCGACGCCGGACATGGCCGGAAAGCCGGCGATGGCGACCTTCCGTCCCCAGGCGCCGCTCCGCAAGGCGACACGGGAGGTCTGCGGCGGCGTCTTCGGCGCGGACCGGTGTCACATCGTGGTCGCGCAGCAGGTCTACCGCGACGACGGAGACTGGACCGTCTACAGCGCCGCGCCGGTCCAGGCATTCGACGCGCCGCCGGCCCTGGTGGCCGGTCTGGCCGTAGGATCGGCGCTCGTCACGGCCGCCGTCGCGTACGGCACCCGGCGCAGCGTGAAGCGGGCGCTCATGCCGGTGCGGGCCATCACGGCCGAGCTCGACGAGATCAACGTCTCGGACCTCGGGCGGCGGGTGCCGGTCCCCGAGGCCAAGGGGGAGATCCACGACCTCGCGCAGAGTGTCAACTACACGCTGGACCGGCTGGAGGAGACGCTCGAACAGCAACGGCGCTTCACCTCCGACGCGTCCCACGAGCTGCGCAGCCCTATCACCGCGATCCGCGCCCAGGTGGAGGACGCGCTGCTCGCCCCGCAGGAGTCCGACCTGCGGGAGATCGGGCCCGCCGTGCTGAAGAGCCTCGAACGGCTCCAGGCGATCGCCGCCGACCTGCTGACGCTGGCTCGTCTCGACGCGGGCGCGCCCTGCGAGCGCGAGCCGCTGGACCTCGGCCGGCTCGTGGCCGCGGAACTGGACACCCGCCGCCCGGTCAGGAGGGTCGTCTCGCAGTTGACTCCCGGTGTGGTCGTCCGGGGGGACCGCATCCGGCTGGGCCGCCTGGTCACCAACCTGCTCGACAACGCAGAGAGGCACGCCGCCACCACCGTACGGCTGGAGGTGCGGCGCGAGGACCCGCCCGACGGCGACCCCCGGTTCCGTTCCGGTCTGGCCGTGCTCGAAGTGCTCGACGACGGCGCGGGAATCGCGCGTGACCAGCGGGAGCTCGTCTTCCAGCGGTTCACCCGGCTCGACACGGCCCGCAGCAGGAACATCGGGGGCGCGGGCCTGGGCCTGCCCATCGCCCGGCAGATCGCCGAGAGTCACGGCGGCACCCTGACGATCATGGACAGCCCGCGCGGCGCGCGCTTCCTCCTGCGCCTGCCGCTCTCCCGGGAGTCCTGACCTCCGGGTCGGAAAACCGCTCCCGCTAAGGTGCCACACCGCACTACGCTCCTTACCGGCACAAATCGGAAGGAATGCGCGTATGCGACGGTGGCTCCCGTCTTTCATCCTGTTGGCGCTCATCTGGGGAAACAGCTTCTTCTTCATCAAGGTGGCGCTGGGGAGCCTCCATCCACTCCAGATCTCCTTCGGCCGGATGGCCGTCGGCGCGCTGACCCTGCTCGTCGCCGTGCTCGCGACCGGCCGCCGGCTGCCCCGCGACCCCCGCCTGTGGGGCCACTTCGCGGTCGCCTCGATCGTGCTGACCACGGTGCCGTTCACCCTCTTCGGGTACGGCGAGCAGCACGTCTCCTCGGTCCTCGCGGCGATCTGGAACGCCACGACGCCGCTGTGCACGCTGCTGTTCGCGCTGCTGCTGCGCAGCGAGAAGGCGACGGCCACCAGGGCGACCGGGCTCGGCCTCGGCTTCGCCGGGGTCATGGTGGTGCTGGGCGTGTGGCAGCCGATCTCCGGCGGCGAGGCCGTCGGCAGCCTGGCCTGCTTCGGCGCGGCCGCCTGCTACGGCGTCGGCGGGGCGTACATGGGCAGGTTCATCATCCCGCGCGGGGAGGAGCCCATCGTGCTGGCGGCCGCGCAACTGGTCGCCGGTACGGCCGAACTCGCGGTGATCACGCCGCTCGCCGGGGTGAGCCTGGTCGAGTTCGACGCCCCGCTCACGGTCTGGGGCAGCATCGTCGCGCTCGGCGCGTTCGGCACCGGCATCGCCTACCTGCTGCTGTACGGGATCCAGCGGCAGGTCGGGGTGACGACCGGATCGGCCGTGACCTACCTGATCCCGGTGTTCGCCGCCGCCTCCGGCGTGGTCTTCCTCGGCGAGCACCTGACCTGGAACCAGCCCGCCGGAGCGCTGGTGGTGCTGCTGGGCATCGCCGTGATCCAGGGGATGGTCCCTCGGCGCCGCGCGCGGCGTACCGTTCCACCGGTGCCCGCCGTCCCCGCCGAGACCGACGCCGCGGCCTGACCCCGACCCGCGGGGCCTGGCTCGCACGCCTGGCCCGTACGGCGTGGTTTCCCGCTCAGCGGGCCGGGGGCGCCTCGGCCCGGCTCTCCGTGGTCGTGTCGTCCTCCCGCCGCGTACGCCGCTGCCGGGGCGCGGCCTTGCGTACCGTGGTCGTGGCCTGAGCCTCGTCGCCGGGCCGCTCCGCGGCCGTCCCGGCGGTGGTGGTTGTTTCCGCGGCCACGCCGCCCGCCGGGGGCGGCTTCGGCGATCCGGACGAGCCGGTGGAGGGGGCGGGCGTGGGCCGCCGCTCGCTGGAAGCCGGCCCGGGCGGGGCGGGCCTGGCCGGGGATTCGCCCGCGCCCGGGTCGCCTGGCCGCGGCGGGCGCAGCGCCGCGATGACCGCGTCGGCCTCCGCCTCGGCCGCGAACTCCCCGGCCGCCTCGGCCTCGCGCCGTTTGATGACCACCATGTGGTCGACCGAGATCCGGCCCGCGCCGGTGACGGCCAGCAGCACGGAGGCGGCCCCGAGGGCCACGATCAGTTCGATGTCGCCTCCGGTGAGCGGCAGGCCGCTGTCCCCGGCCGTGACCACGAACACCGCGAGGGCCTCGGCGAACAGCAGCAGCCCGACGACCGGCACGGCGAGGCCCGCGATCAGCAGCGCGCCGCCCACCAGCTCGGTCAGCATGGTCACCGGCGCCCACACGTGGGGCAGCGGGGCCTGGAGCGCGGTGAACTGGTCGGCGGTGGCGTTGAGGCCGGCTTCGAGCTTCTGCCAGCCGTTGGCGAAGAAGATCCCGCCGACGCCCATGCGGGCGGCCAGCGAGGCTAAGTCGTGCAGGGTTCTCTTCACGGCTTCTCACTCTGGGTGGGGGGTGACTTGCCCGGACACTTCCCCGCCTGCGCCGCCGTCATGCGCGCGGCCGGCTCAGGTCCGTACGCCGCCGGACTCCTCGGCGTCGGCGCTCGCGGGGGTGGGAACGTGGCGGGGGAGCAGCAGGGCCACGGCCAGCGCGGTGAGCGCGAGCAGCGCCACGCTCACGACGATGGTGGAGTGCAGGGCGGTGACGAAGGCCGCGCGGGCGGCGTCCAGCAGTGCGGCTCCGGTCGCGCCGGTCTCGTCGGCGACGTGCGCGGCCGAGGCCAGGGACTCACGCGCCTGCGCCATGAGCCCGGCCGGGATCCCCGGGACGGTCGTGAGGGAGGGGGCGTACACGATCGTGGTGATCGTCCCGAGGACGGCGATGCCGAGGCCCGCCCCCAGCTCGTAGGCCGTCTCCTCGATCGCGGCCGCGCCGCCGGCCCGCGACTCCGGCACGGTGGCCATGATCGTGTCAGACGCCGCCAGCAGGGCGACCTCGACGCCGAAGCCGATTCCCACGAAGCAGACCGCCAGCATCACCGGATGCTGTTCGGTGCCCCAGGTCAGCACCGGGGTGAGGGACAGCGCGGTCAGGGCGAGGCCGCCGCCGACCGTCGCGCGCAGCCCGACGCGCCCCAGCACGTGCGCGGCGGCCAGGCCGCCCGCGACGGCCGCGACCATGAGCGGCAGCATCCGCACGGCGGCCTCCAGGGGAGACAGCCCCAGCACGAGCTGGAGATACTGCGCCAGCATGAGCTCCAGCCCGACCAGCGCGAAGATGGCCAGCAACACGCAGCCGACGCCGGTCGCGAAGCCGCGCTGGGCGAACAGCCCGATGTCGAGCAGGGGGAACGGCAGCCGCCGCTGCCGCCGCACGAACCAGACGAGCAACGCGACGCCGGCCAGGAGCACGGCCAGCGAGAGCCCGCGGCCCAGGGTGTGCCCCGACCCCGCCTCCTTCAGCCCGAACGCGACGGCCAGAATGCCCAGGGTGGACAGCGCCGCGCTCAGCGCGTCCCACGGATGGTCGGCCCGCCGCGGCGACGCCGGCAGGATCCGTACGGCGAGCGGCAACGCGACCAGCAGCAGCGGCACGTTGATGAGGAAGACCGCGCCCCACCACAGGTGCTCGACGAGAACCCCGCCGATCAGCGGCCCGACGGCCGCTCCCGCGGCGGCGACGGCGCTCCACACGCCGAGCGCGATCGCCCGCTCGCGCCGGTCGGTGAACACCTGCCGGATGATCGAGAGCGTCGCCGGCATGATCATCGCGCCGCCGACGCCGAGGAAGGCCCGCGAGACGATGAGCGCGAGCGGGGTCGCGGCGAACGCGGCCGACAGCGAGGCCAGGCCGAACACCACGTAGCCACCCAGCACGAAGGGCCGCCTGCCATACCTGTCGCCCAGCGTGCCGAACGTCACCAGCAGCGGCGCGACGACCAGCGAGTAGCTGTCGATGATCCACAGGAGCTGCACGGACGACGGTTCCAGGGCCGCGGTGAGCGCCGGGACGGCGATGTGCAGCACGGTCGCGTCGACCGCGATGAGGAGCAGGCTGAAACACAGGAGCACGAGCACCGACCACCGGCTCGCGCGGTGCTCCCGCAGGGCACCTGCGGCACGGACGGTGACGGACTCGACCGAAACCATGATCATAGTCCGCTCAGTGCTCCTGCCCCAAAATCCCGGCCCGCTGGAACATGCGTGGCAGCTTAGGCCATGAGAAGCGGATCTCTCAGCCCTTCCGGTGATGTCGGGAACAAATCGCCGGATCCGTATCACCGCAGGTGATCAAGTGGAGCGATCCGCCTCTCTAGAGAGCCATAGGTATATATCCCGCGTCTAGGCAAGCGGCCGAACGCAACGGATCATGCGGTCGTGGGGAGCGATATCGACGGATGTGATACGTCCCCGGTGCCGCCCCCGCTCGACCGCGCCGACCCCCGCGCCTGGTGCGCCGTCGCGGTGGCCCGGCTGTCGCACGACCAGCCGGAGGCGGCGCTGGAAGCGGCGCGCCAGGCGATCGGCCGCGATCCGCAGGACGAATGGGGGCATCGCCTGGCCGGCGCGGCCCTGGAGCGTCTCGGCCGCGACACCGAGGCGGTCGCGGCGGCGCGGGAGGCCGTACGGCTGGCGCCCGGCTCCTGGGCGGCGCGGCTGCGGCTCGCGAGCGCGCTGCGGCGGATCCCCGGACGGTGGCGGGAGGCGTGGGCGGAGGCCCGGCGTGCCGTCCGGTTCGCCCCGGACGAGCCCGACCCGCACGTGCTGTGCGGCGACCTCGCGCTGCTGCGCGGCGACCACGACGGGGCGGCCCGGGCGTACGGCGCGGCGCTGCGCAGGCGCGGGGACCACCCGGCGGCGTGGGTGAACCTCGGCCTCACGCTGCTGCGCTGGCAGCGGCCGCGCGATCACCACGACCCCGCGTGGGAGGCCGACCCGCGCGACACCGGGCGGGCGCGGCGCGCCCTGGAGACCTGGTCGCGGCAGGTGCGCGTGATCCTCGCGGTCGCGACGGCCGGGATCTGCGCGGCCGTCGTGCTGCCCGGCCTGGGCCTTCTCACCGGCGCGCACCGGCAGCTCCCCGCCATGCACGGGGAGGCGCGGATCGGCGGCGCGCTGGCGCTCGCGGCCGTCCTCGTGGTCTGCGTCCGGCAGGCCGCGCGCGTGAGCGCCTGGGCCTACGTTCCCGGCATGCTCCGGCGCGACCTGAGGCTCGGCATGTCGGTCGCGCTCGGGCTGCTCACCCCGGCGGCGTACGTGGCGGGGCTGGCCACGCTGCCGGAGCCGAGGCCGGGTTCGCTGCAGGAGGTGGGCGAGGTCTGGGCGGGGGCGACCGGGCTGGTGCTCCTGAACCCCGCCGCGGCGCTCGCCGTCAGGCTCCTGGCCGAGACGTGGAGGGGACGCCCGGTCGCCGCGCTGAGGCGGTTCGCCGCCGCGCTGCCCGTGCCGCCCGTGCGGCCCGTGCCGTCCGGCCCGGGCGCCGCCGATCGGGACAGGACCGCGGCGGCCGACCGGGCGGCGACGCGCGACATCGCCGTCGCCTTCTGGATCGTCGCGGCCCGCGCGTGGCAGGCGGCCGCGGCGCTCATGCTGGTGCCCAACGCGGCCGGCGCGCCCCTCGCCGCCGTCGCGTGCCTGGCGGTCCCGGTGGGGCTGCTGCGGGTGCGGACGACGGGCGCGCCGCGGCCGCACGACCGGTGGCTCGCCGCGGCGCTCGCCGCTCCGGCCGTCGCGGCCCTCTGCGCCGCCGGCGCGGGTGCGGCGCGGGTCCTCACGGGGCCGGACCCCGTCGTCGTGGCCCTGTGGCGCTGTGCCTGGGGCGCGCTGGCGCTCGGGGCGGCGGCCTTCGCGGTGCGCGCCACACGGGCCTGGTGGCGTGGCGGGCCGGGCCCGTGGCGCGACTCACTCGTGCCGTCCGAGTCGCGCGGCACGTGGATCCCCGGCGACCTGACCCCCTCGGCCGGCCTCAGCGAGGAGGTGCGGCACGCCGCGGCCTACTCCGGGAACGTGGTCCTCGCCTGCACTGGGGCGGACGGCCCGCGCGCGCTCGCGGTGAGCGCCGTGACCTCGGTGACCCCTGCGGGCGAGTTCCGCCTCATCGCCGGCGACGAGGCGTGGGACGCGGTGCGGCGCGACCCGCGCGTGGTCCTTTTCGTGGGAGATCCGCGATTCTGGGCAGAGGTACGGGGCGTCGCCGTGCCGGACGACGACGTGCTGCGGGTCACGCCGCGGCAGGTTCTGATGCGCGAGTACCCCGGACGCCACCAGGCCCGCACCCGGTAGCCGCGAATCGCGCAACTCGGGCGGGCGACCCGTTCCGGAGACGTGCGTCGTCCACCGCGCCGCACGGGTCCACCCATTCCGTTCGCACGTGCGGTATAACCGGGGTCGAAGCGGGGAGGCGTCGATGCGGGACTCCGACAGGGCACGGGCGGCGAGCCTCTTAAGCCGGACTGCGGCACGTGATCTGTTCGAACAGGTGCGTTTCCGCTATTTCCAACTTCCGCCATTCGCGCGACGCGCGCTGTTCGTGGTGCTGCTCGTCGCCACCATGGGAGTGGCCGCGGCGCTCAACTGGTCGCTGGCGCCCACGTTCATCTACACGTTCCTGGCGCTGTGCTTCCTCGCGCTGGCGCTCAGCTATCCGCGCGCCGCCGCGACCGTGCTCGTGCTCGCCGGGTGGGGTCTGCTGCTGCCGCTGTTCATGGGCGTGTTCGGCGGGCAGTCGATCGTGCCCGGCCTGCTGATGCTGCTGGGCGCGCTGACCGGCGGCGCGGCCCACCTGATCCGGTGGGTCCCTCCGTGGCTGACGACGCTGATGTCCCTCGCGCCCGCCGGGGTCGTCGCGCTGTCGCTGTCGCCGCTGTCGCCGTCCGCCGCCCTGTGGGGCGCGTACGGCGTCGCCGCCGCGCTGCTCCTCTTCCGCCTGGTGCTGGCCCGGAAGGTGCGCGCGGAGGCGGAGCGGGAGGCGGCAGGCGCGGAGCCCCAGGTGCAGGTGCGCGCCAGGGCGGGCGGGCACCAGCCCGCCGCGGCCGAGACCGGCGCTCCGCCGCCCATCACGGTCGAGCAGGCGCTCGCGGAGCTGGAGTCCATGATCGGCCTCGAACCGGTCAAGGAACAGGTGCGCGCCATCGCCGCGTCGATCGAGGCGGCCCGGCTGCGCAGGGAGGCGGGATACGCCAACGAGCGGCCGATGCGCCACTTCGTGTTCGTCGGCCCTCCCGGAACCGGCAAGACCAGCGTCGCCAGGTCGCTCGCCAAGATCTTCTACGCGTTCGGGCTGCTGGAGACGCCGTTCGTGGTCGAGGCGCAACGGGCCGACCTCGTGGGGGAGTACCTGGGGGCCACGGCGATCAAGACCAACGAGCTGATCGACCGCGCGCTCGGCGGCGTCCTGTTCGTGGACGAGGCGTACAGCCTCATCAACTCGGGCGAAGGCCAGCCCGACCGGTTCGGCGCGGAGGCCGTGCAGACGCTGCTCAAGCGCGCCGAGGACGACCGTGACCGGCTCATCGTCATCCTGGCCGGCTACGAGCGGGAGACGAACGACTTCCTGGCGTCCAATCCGGGGCTGTCGAGCCGTTTCGCCACCCGGGTGCGCTTCCCCAGCTACAGCCCCGCGGAACTGCTGGAGATCACCGAGGCGCTGCAGCAGCGCCGGGGAGACCTGCTCGCCCCCGAGGCCCGTCCCGTGCTGCGCCGGCTGTTCGAGGACGTGGAGCGCCGCGGGCTCGTCGACGACCTCGGCAACGCCCGCTTCGCCCGCAGCCTCGCCGAGGCCGCGGCGCAGGCCCGCGACGTCCGCGTGGTAAGCGCGGGCGGGGCGCCGCGCGGCGAGGACCTGGTCACCGTCACCGCCGACGACGTGACCAAGGCGTTCAACGAGATCACCGCGCGATACCGCGGCTACCAGGTCACCCCGACCCTGGACGAGGCGCTCGCGGACCTCGACAGGATGGCCGGCCTCGAACCGGTCAAGCGGCAGGTCCACGCGATCACCGCTCAGCTCAAGGTGGCCAGGATGCGCCAGGAGCAGGGCCTGCCGGTCCAGTCGCAGATGCGGCACTTCGTGTTCGTCGGCCCTCCCGGCACCGGCAAGACGACCGTCGCGCGCATCCTCGGCCGGATCTTCTCCGCGCTGGGCCTGCTGGCCCGGCCCGACGTGGTCGAGGCGTCGCGGGCCGACCTGGTCGGCCAGCACCTCGGCGCCACCGCGATCAAGACGAACGAGCTGGTCGACCGGGCGCTCGGCGGGGTGCTGTTCATCGACGAGGCCTACGGCCTGGTCAACACCGGCTACTCGGGGGGCGACGCCTTCGGGGCCGAGGCGGTGCAGACCCTGCTGAAGCGCGCCGAGGACGACCGCGACCGCGTGGTCATCATCCTGGCCGGCTACGAGCGCGAGATGGACGCGTTCCTGGCGACCAACCCCGGCCTGGCCTCCCGGTTCAACCAGCGCGTGTCGTTCCCCTCCTACAGGCCGTCGGAGCTGACCGAGATCGCGCAACTGCTGGCCGCCGGGAGCGGCGACAGGTTCGACGCCTCCGCCGCCCGCGATCTCGCCGACGTCTTCGACTGGGTCTGCCGCGAGAGGCTCATCGACGGGCTGGGCAACGGCCGCTTCGCGCGGTCGCTGTACGAGCGGGCCGCGCTGCGGCGCGACGTCCGGCTCGCCGAGCAGGGGTCGGCGAACGCCGCCGAGCTGACGACGATCACCAGTGATGACGTCCGCAGCGCGGTAGACGAGTTGTCCTGATGTCGTAGGAAACCCCCCGGACGCGTGTCCCGATGGCCGCAGGCCGTCACTTCCTGCTACTAATCGACTGCGGATGGTAGCTGGAGGATCGGAGAAGCACGTGAGAGCACGATGGCCGGTTGCCCTGGCCACACTGGCCGCTCTGTGGGCCGCCGGTGCCTGCGGCGTGCAGCGGGGGCCGGGTGAACCGGACAGCGGGCTCGCCCCCTCCCCGGTCAAGGCGTACGACATCAACCCGCTGGCCCGCGACAAGGTCAAGGACGGCGGCACGCTCCGGTGGGGGCTCACCGACTTCCCGACACAGTGGAACCGCAACCACGTCGACGGCGACAGCACCGCCGTCAAGGCGGTGACGGACGCGCTGATGCCCCGCACGTTCCGGTCCGACGAGCGGGGGCGGCTGACCCTCGACACCGACTACGTGACCAACGCGAGGATCACCGCGACCTCCCCCCGGCAGGTCATCACCTACTCCATCAACCCCAAGGCGAAGTGGTCGGACGGCAGGCCGATCACCTGGACGGACTTCGCCGCGCAGTGGAAGGCCATGAGCGGCCGCGACCGGGACTACCGGGTCGACTCGACCATCGCGTACGAGAACATCCAGAGCGTGGCCAGGGGGGCGAGCGACCGCGAGGTGGTGGTCACCCTCGCCCAGCCGTTCAACGAGTGGCAGTCCCTGTTCACGCCGCTGTATCCCAGCACCACCGACGCGACCGCGGCCGCGTTCAACGCCGACTGGATCAACCGCATCCCGGTGACCGCTGGGCCGTTCCGCGTGGAGCGCCTCGACGTCAAGGGCAGGACGGTCACGCTCACCCGCAACCCCGCCTGGTGGGGCAACCGGGCCAAGCTGGACACCATCGTGTTCCGGACCGTGCGTCCCGACCAGATGGTCCACGCGTTCACCAAGGGAGATGTGGACGTCTTCGAGGTGGGCCCGTCCCCCGACGACTACGCGAGGGTCAGAGAGGCCTGGGACGCCGTGGTCCGGCAGGCCGCGGGCACCCAGTATCGGCAGCTCACTCTCAACGGGGAGAGCCCGGTCCTGGCCGACGCGCGGGTGCGCGAGGCCGTCGCGGCGGCGCTCGACCGCCGCGGTCTCATGCAGGTGGACCTCAAGGGCCTCGGCTGGCCGACCGTGACGCTGGACAACCACTTCCTCATGAACAGCCAGTACGGCTACCACGCCAACGCCGGGGAGCTCGGCGGGTACGACCCGAAGCGCGCCGGGCGGCTGCTCGACCAGGCGGGCTGGAAGCTGTCGGGCAAGACCCGCGTGAAGAACGGCAAACCGCTCACGCTGCGCTTCGTCGTCCCCGACGGCATCGTCATGAGCGGCGTCGAGGCCGACGTCGCCCGGCAGATGCTCGAGCGCGTGGGCATCCGGGTCGACGTGCGCAAGGTGTCCTTCGACGACTTCTTCGGCAAGCACCTCATTCCCGGCGACTTCGACATCACCGCCTTCGCCTATCCGAGCACGCCATTCCCGGTGTCGAGTGCCTTCGACATCTACGCGGACGGCGAGAGCGGCGGCCGGGGCGACGACATCGAGTGGTACTCCAACCTCGGGCGCAGCGGGAGCAAGCAGATCGACGAGGCCATGTACCGCGCCGGCAGCACGCTCGACCCCGACAAGGTGCCCGGACTGCTGAACGAGGCCGACCGGCTGGTGTGGAAGAAGGTCAACGTGCTGCCGCTCTACCAGTGCCCGCAGGGCGTGGCCGTGCGGTCCGCGCTGACCAACATCGGGGCCAACGGGTTCTTCGACCTCAGGTATGAGGACATCGGCTACGCCTCCTGAACGGCCGCCGCCGCCGGGCCGCCGCCGGCGAGCCGGTCGGACCGGCGCCGCGCAGGTGCGGCGAATGATCAGCCGCGCCGCCGTATTGCCGTAGGGGAGGAGTTCCCGGCGTCAGGTGGGAGGTTCGTCCGGGATGTCGGCGATGTCGTCCAGGGCGGCGGCCAGCTCGTCCGGATGGTCGCCGATCCGCTCGGCGATCTCGATGAGGACGTGCAGCACGTCGTGCCGGTCGTGCCCCAGGTCGATCAGGCGCTGGGCGGCCTCCCACAGCTGCGGCGGGTCGCCGACCCACAACCGGCTCGCGATCTCCTCGTGCCAGGCGAGGTGCTCCTCCAGGTCCGTACGGCCGAGCTCGTCGGCGTGGTCGATCTCCAGCAGGATGCGCCGGTCGGCCTCGTCCGCCGGGTTCAGCAGGTCGAGGTTGGTCGAGCCGCGCATGCCCTGCAGCAGGGGGAACGCGAACGCGCGCCGGGCCAGCGCGGACAGGTCGCCGTCGGGCAGCAGCCGTTCCACGAGAGATCGGTCCAGCCCGAAGGTGGTCGGGTCCCGGTACGCCTCGGTGAAGCGGGCCGTCGCCTCCCAGACCGCGTCGAGCGTCGCCCGCACGCCCTCGTCGGGCAGCCCGATCCGGGGGCCGGCGAAGCGCACCCACGCCGACAGCACGTGCGGCATCGCGTCCTGCTCCGCCGGGGTGAGCAGGACCTTGCGCGGCAGCCAGTCGAGCAGGAACGTCTCGCACTTGGTCGGGCTCACCCGCATCGGCCGGCCGAAGTCCTGGTCGCAGCCGTAGTCGATGATGTGGTCGGCGCATCGGGACGCGGCCGAGGGGTCCGACAGGTTCTCCGCCGCGTCCGAGGCGAGGAACTCGGCCGCCAGCATCGCGCGGCGGTCGCGGCTGTAGGGGGCCTCGGTGTGCGCGGGAGCGGGCCGCATCCGCCCGGGCGGCAGCGCCTTGACGCGCGCCCGCGCGAACGCGTGGTAGGCGCTGTAGCTGTCGCTCACCAGCTTCGGGCCCGTACGGCCGTGCGCGGCGGCCCGGGCCGCCTTCATCGCGAATTCGAGCAGCGCCCGAGCCTGCTGCGGCTCCAGCTCCTCGAACCGCAGCAGCGCGTTGCCCGCGGCCTCCAGCCTGGCCTGCTCCAGCAGCTTGTCGACCTGCGACGACACCCAGGCGTCGCGGGCCATGCCGCCCATGTTGTAGTCGACGACCACGACCAGCGCGTGCCTGTCCTCGCCGTTGTAGGCGAACGTGCACACCACGGTGTCCTGGTCGCCGTACACGTCCCTCGAGACGTAGCAGCCGGTCGGCTTGACGGCGCCGACGCGGTCGGCCCAGCGGGGCCGGGCGACGTCCGACTCCATCAGCGCGAGCGCCGCGCCCTCCGCCTTGGCCGCCTGGCGGGCGGTGCCGAGGTAGGCGACGGAGATGAGCAGGGTGAGCGCGGCCGGCGTGCCGGCCTTGGCCGCGTAGTCCACCAGGCCCTCGCCGAGGATCTGCTCGACGTCGCCGCCGCGCAGCCGCCTGCCCCACCACGCGCCGAGCATGTCGGAGACCATGAGCTCGGCGTCGAGCGGGCTGCGCACGGCGAGCAGCTCCCTGGCCGCCAGCAGCATCTCCGCGAACACGTCGTCCGGCGGCCGGGTCTCCCGGGGGTCACGTCGGCGCCGGCGACTCACGAGATCTCGCTCCGCTCGCTCACGGTGAACACCTTCTCGCATTCCCGCCGCGAAGGGCATCAGGAACACGGCCCGGTGACTTCCCCGTTATCTGCCGCTCCAGCCTTCCCCGCCGTACGGGTACGGGCCGGGGCGACCGTCGCGCGACCGCCGTACGGCGCCTCACCTCCGGGAAGGCGGCGCCGAGTTCACCATACCCAGGAGGCGCTCCCGGGCGACCCGCTCGACGATCTCCGGAGTGACGTCGAGCCCCAGGTGCTCGCCGCAGGCCCAAGCGTCGGCGACGCAGCGGGCGACTGCGGACAAGGGGACGGTCAGGAATTCCGCGGCCAGCCGGCGGGTCACGATTTCCACCGGTTCACGAAGACCCGGCTCCGGTGATGGGCCGCCACTGATTCGTGTTGCGAGTATGGGCATGGACTGCATTCCTCGCTGAATGGGGACCTGCCGCCCCTTATTTCACCTCTTTCCCCGGCGGTGTCAACCCTTCGCGGGCCGCCGCGTGGGAAGCTGACCCCATGCGCATCCGGCTCGCCCAGGATTCCGAGGCCGACGAGCTGCTCGGCCGCAGCCCCCTCGCACTGCTCATCGGCATGCTGCTCGACCAGCAGGTGCCGCTCGAGCGGGCCTTCGCGGGGCCCCGTACGATCGCCGACCGGCTCGGCCGCGACCTGGACGCGCGTGAGATCGCCTCCTATGATCCTGACCAGTTCGCGGCCCTGCTCGCGGCGGCGCCCGCCGTCCACCGCTATCCCAAGGCGATGGCGGCCCGCGTCCAGGCGCTCGCGACCTATCTCGTCGAGCATTACGATGGCTCGGCCGAGAAGGTGTGGAAGGATGTCCGCGACGGCGCCGAGCTGCTGCGCCGGCTGCTGGCCCTCCCCGGATTCGGCCGGCAGAAGGCCCAGATCTTCCTGGCCCTGCTGGGCAAGCAGTGCGGTGTGCGCCCGGACGGCTGGCGTGAGGCGGCCGGGCCGTACGGCGAGGAGGGGGTGCACCGGTCGGTGGCCGACGTCGTGGACGCCGAGAGCCTGCAACTGGTTCGCGCGACCAAGCAGGAAGCGAAGCGGGCGGCCAAGAAGTAGGCCGGATCCTCCTGCGCGAGACGCCGGTCTTTTGACAGGATGCGTTGACCGCATGGCGGGCGGGGCTTCCGTCCGCGCATGCCGATCGCCCATGATGTAGGGCAGATCTGCGCTACCAATCACAGTTATGGAGATGTGCCTCGTGGGAGACGCTGGCACGCGACGGAGGTGCCGACCATGAGCGCCGAAACCTCCGTGCCCCGGCCCCGGGAGCCCGGTTTGGACATATCAGACTCCGACCTCTTCAGAGGCCTGATGTCGGAGGCGCCGTTTGCCTTCGCGTTTTTCAACCCGGATGGGCGTTTCGTCCGGGTCAACTCCACCTTTACCGAGCTGACCGGCCATCCTGTCGAGCTGCATCTTGACCGCCAACCGGCCGAGCTGCTGCCGGCCGACCTGACCACCCTGATCGAGGCGGCGCTGCGCCGGATCGCCGACGAGGCGCTGCCGGTCACCGACCAGCGGATCAGGACCCGCGCCGAGAACGGCGACAGCCGCCACTGGACGGTGTCCTTCTTCCCGATGCGCGACGACGACGGCGTCGTCGGGACCGCGCTGTTCGGGGTGGACGTGACCGAGCGGCAGCTGAACGAGGAGATGCTGGAGCGCAGCGAGGAACGCTACCGCTCGCTGGTGGAGTCGCAGCAGCAGCTCGTGTGGATCAGCTCGCCCAGCGGCTCGGTGGCCGAGGACGCACCGCAGTGGCGGGCCATCACCGGCCAGGGCCTGGAGGAGTATCTCGCGCACGGCTGGCTGGACGCGGTGCACCCCGACGACCGTCCCGGCACCGAGGAGGCGTGGCGCGAGGCGCTGCGCGGCCGGACGATGTTCGAGTGGAGCTACCGGGTGCGCACCCGGGCCAGCGGCTACCGGCACTTCGAGGTCCGGGCCGTGCCGATCATCAGGCACGGCCGCGTGGTGGAGTGGGTCGGGGCTAACACCGACGTCACGCCGCAGCGCGAGGCCGAGGAGATGCGCGGCCGCCTCACCGACCAGCTCGGTGCCGCCGCGCTGCGCACCGCCCGCCTCCAGGGCGCGACCGCCCAGCTCGCCGAGGCGCTCACCGTCGAGCAGGTGGTGCAGGTCATCATCGACGTCGGCCGTA
>NZ_JABBWX010000015.1:0-237130 GCF_014161375.1 Microbispora sp. H10830 | reverse complement strand
TCGTCCGCCACGCCAAGGCCACCCGCGCCGACGTCGCCGTCCACGCCGGGGACGGACGGCTGACCCTCGTGGTGGAGGACAACGGCGTCGGCATCCCGGCCGAGGGCCGCCGCAGCGGCCTGCGCAATCTCGCCGACCGCGCCGAACGACTCGGCGGCGCCCTCACCCTCACCTCCCCCGAGGCCGGCGGCGCCCGTCTGAAGTGGAGCGTCCCGCTGGGCTGATCACCTCATGTTCTGCGAGATGTTGCAGGAGCGGCTGCCGGGGGCGCAGTACGCGCCCTGGCTGGTGATCTTCCCGGCGGACGTGACGGCGGTCGACTGCGGGCCGCTCAGGAGCGAGGGCGTGTAGACGCCGTTGAGGTTCAGGATGTTCCTGCCGCGGCCCGACCTGTACTGCCTGGCGCTGGTCCGCCCGCCTCGGGCCACCTGGTAACCGCGCGGGCCGGGCCTGGGCCTGGCCGCCGCCTTCGCCTGCGCCGCCGCCTTCGCCCGGGCCGCCGCCTTTGCCCGGGCCGCCTTCGCGGCGGCCGCGTGCGGTTTGCGGTGCAACGGAGCGGAGGCCGCGTCCGCCGATGCCGGAACGGCGAGGCCGGCCAGCGAGACGACGAGCGCGGCCACCGCAAGCCGCCGTACCGCCGAGACGAGATCGGTTCTGAAGACGTCCGCGCAGTGACGAGACACCTGGCAACCACCTGCCCATGCGCCAGTTGGATATAAGCGACATAGGGCATATGCCCGTATCGCTGGGGTCTCGCCGGCGCCCTGGGAAACTCCGGCCCGGATGATTACCCTGTGCGGGCGCGTCGCCCGCCCAATCCTGGCGGCCCAATCCTGCCGGCTCAGTCCTGCCAGCTCAGTCCTGCCGGCTCAGTCCTGCCGGCTCAGTCCTGGCGGCCGGCCTTGAGGCGGGCGGCGAGCGCGGCGGCCTGGGTGCGGCGCTGCATGTCGAGCTTGCTCAGCAGGTTGGACACGTAGTTCTTGACCGTCTTCTCGGCCAGGAACATCCGCTCGCCGATCTGGCGGTTGGTCAGGCCCTCGCCGATCAGCTCAAGGATCTGCCGCTCCTGGTCCGACAGCGCGGCAAGCGGGTCCTTCTTCGTGGCCTGGTCGCGCAGCCGGTGCAGCATCGCGGCCGTCGTCTGCGGGTCGAGCAGCGACTGCCCGCCGGCCACCGTGCGCACCGCGCCGACCAGGTCCGAGCCGTGGATCTGCTTGAGCACATACCCGGCCGCCCCGGCCATGACCGCGTTGAACAGCGCCTCGTCGTCGGCGTAGGAGGTCAGCATCAGGCAGGCCAGGCCGGGCAGCTTCGAGCGCACCTCACGGCAGACGTCCACTCCGTCGCCGTCGGGCAGGCGCACGTCGAGCACCGCCACATCCGGCTTCAGCGCGGGGATGCGGGCCACGGCCGACTCGGCCGTCCCCGCCTCGCCGAC
The DNA here is from genome assembly GCF_014161375.1 of Microbispora sp. H10830. Classification (NCBI taxonomy): domain Bacteria; kingdom Bacillati; phylum Actinomycetota; class Actinomycetes; order Streptosporangiales; family Streptosporangiaceae; genus Microbispora; species Microbispora sp. H10830. The sequence continues at coordinate 235,692 of NZ_JABBWX010000015.1, read as the reverse complement.
GACCTCGATGTCGTCCTCGGCGTCCAGCAACGCCGCCACACCACGCCGCACGACCTCGTGGTCGTCCACCAGGAACACCCGAATCATGTCTCTACGCTAGCCGCGGGCGGGCCGAAGGTCCCGCGGGCCGGTGGCTTTCGCCCGGCGTCGCCGCCGAGTCCCGGGTGATCTGCTGGTGACATGGGGTGCGCTCTGCGCACGCGGCGCGGGCCGCGTGAGTGAGATGAAGCAGGAGATCGTGGTCGCCTACGACGGCACACGGCAGAGCCGGGCCGCGATGGAGTGGGCCGCGGCGGAGTGCCGGGCCCGCCGCCGTGCGGGCGTCACGGTGTGTCAGGTGTGGGACGGGCCCTACCCGGAGCGCGCCGAGGCCGTCGCCGCCGAGGAGCGCCGCCTGGCGGGTCTGCAACTGTTCGAGGGGGTACGACTGGCCGAACGCCTGCTGCCGGGTCGCGAGGTCCGCCCCGTGCTCGTGCGGGGAGATCCCAAGGACACACTGGTCAGCCTCAGCAGGAACGCCGCGATGCTGGTCCTGGGCCACCGGAGCGTGCGTGGGCTGGCCGGGCTGCTGCGCGGCTCGGTCAGCGCGTACGCGGCGGCGCACGCCGCCTGCCCGGTCGTCGTGGTCGGCGCGCCGGCGTCCGCGCCGCCCGCCGGCGGGGTGGTGGTGGGGATCGACGTGGCGCGGCCGGCCGGTCCCGAGGCGGACTCCGCCCTGCGCTTCGCCGTGGAGGTCGCCCGCGGCAGGTCGCTGCCGCTGACCGTGGTGTACGCCACGGGAGGGCGTGAGCCGGAGGGTGAGCGGGCGCTGGCGCGGATCGTCGAGCCGTGGCGGCTGCGCTGCCGGGCCCGGCCCGCGATCGGGACCAGGGTCGTCGAGGCGCCGGCGCTGCCCGCCCTGGTGGCGTGCGCCCGGGAGGCGCGGCTGCTCGTCGTGGGTGCGCACAGAACGGGGGCCCGGCTGCTCGGTTCGGTCGGGCAGGGCCTGCTGCGGCGCGCCCCCTGCCCGGTCGCGGTCGTCCACCCGGCCCCCGTCTGGCCGATACCATGCGATATCCCGACGATCTGAGCCTTTGGAGTGCGAATGTCCCGACCCAATCTGGTGATCGGCGGATACACCCCCGACACGGAGGGGTCGGGCCCCGGCCTGACGGTGGCTCGGGCGCACGCGGACGGGCGGCTGGAGGCGGTGGCAGAGACGACCGCGTCAGGGCCGTCGTTCGTCGCCGCGCACCCGCGGCTGCCGCTGCTGTACGCCGTGCTCGAACGCGCCGTGGACGGGGGGCTCGCGGTCTTCGCCGACGAGCCCACCCCCCGGCTCCTGGCCGAGCACCCCAGCGGCGGCTCGCTGCCGTGCCACCTGGCGCTCGACCCCGAGGGCCGGTGGCTGGCGATCGCCAACTACGGCGACGGGACCGTCACGGCCTATCGGCTGGGCGAGGACGGGATGCCCGAGCCCGGCCCGCTGACGTTCCCGCACGAGGGCCGCGGCCCCCACCCGGACCGGCAGGAGGGTCCGCACGCGCACCAGGCGGTCTTCGGGCCCGACGGCGTGCTGTACGTGACCGACCTCGGCACCGACGAGGTGCGCCGCTTCCTGCCGGGCATGCGCCCGCACCCGGACGGCCCCGTACGGCTGGCCTCCGGCAGCGGCCCGCGGCACTTCCTGCACCACGAGGGCCACTGGTATGTCACCGGCGAGCTCGACGGCACCGTGCGCGTCTACGACGGCGAGTGGCGGGAGGCGGGCGCGGTGCGGGCGAGCGGCGCCGTGCTGGAGAGCGGGGTGGAGAGCGGGGGCGAGAACCTGCCCTCCCACATCGCGCTGTCCGCCGACGGCCGCCACCTGTACGTCGCCAACCGGGGGCCGGACACCCTGGCCGTCTTCGAGGTGGACGGGCCCCGCCTCACGATGACGGCCGAAGTGCCGTCGGGCGGAAGCTGGCCACGCCACTTCGCGATCGACGGCGACCGCCTCTACGTCGCCAACCAGCGGTCCGATTCCGTCGCCGTGCTGGCGCTCAAGGACGGGCTGCCCGAGCCGACCGCTCAGGCGCTGGCGGTGGGCACCCCCTCGTGCGTGCTCATCCGGTAGGTCGTCAGAACACCTGGCCGACGCCGCCGACGATCCACACCCGCTGGGCCTGCCCGGTGCTCTGCGGGATCTCCGGCCGCCACTGACGGATGTAGACGAGGCCGGGATCGACGAGTTCCGTGCCGTCGAAGAAGCGCAGCACCTTCTCCCGGTCTCGCGGCGCGTCGTCGGCCTGCGGCACGATCTGCCGGAACAGGTCGACGATCGGCGCGGCCAGTTCGGGACGGCTGTCGAAGACGGCGTGGCCGATGGCCAGGTAGCTGGCCGGGGCGAGGTGGTCGCGCACGTGGGCCACGCACTTGTACGGCTCGATGGCGTCGGGGAGGTACTGCAGCCGGGCCGGGATCAGCACCCCGACCGGCTGGTCGAAGTCGATGAGCCGGAGCATCTCGGGGTCGGCGAGCATTTCCGCCGGGCGCAGGATGGAGCCGTCGACCACCCCGGTGCCGGGGTTGCGGGCGAGCACGGCCCGCGCGTGGTTGAGCACCACCGGGTCGTCGTCGACGTACACCACGCGGGCGTCGGGCGCGAGCTCCTGGGCGACCTCGTGGGTGTTGCGCCGGGTCGGCAGCCCGGACGCCACGTTGAGGAACTGCCGCACGCCCTGCTCGACGAGGAAGCGCACCACCCGCTCCAGGAACTCGCGGGTGTCCACGGCCATCGTCTTGACCTCGGGCGCGATGGTCATCAGCTGCTCGGCGAACTTTCGGTCCGCGGCGAAGTTGTCCTTGCCTCCGAGCAGGTAGTCGCTCATCCGGGCGATGTTCGCGGTGCCGGTGTTGAAGCCCGCCACCTTGACGGGCCGTTCGCCCCCGCCCAGCTCCGTGCCGCCCAAACCGCCTCCCTCGCTCACAGCCGTTTTTGGTCATTATCGCGTGCCTGTGTAAGTATCGCCTCAATCCCACCAGAACGACCAGGCGTTCTGGCCCACGATCTGCTCGGCGTAGTCGGCCAGCGTGCCCGGGCCCTGCAGGATGCTGTCGGGGCAGAACGTCCAGTGCTCGGCCGCCACGTGCAGCGCGTGCGCGAGGGTGGCGGGCGGCGCGGCGACGCTGAGGTCCAGCGTGTTGAACCCCATGCCGACCACCCGCGCCCCGAACCGCTCCTCCCAGCTGCGCACCACGGCCGCCAGGGGCACGGTCCACTCGTTGTGGTGCAGCGCCCCCTGCCAGCCCATCGCGACCAGGGCGTCGGCGCCGCGGTTCACCGCGGCGAGCCCCAGCGGCGTCATCCGCTCGGCCACCACGTCCGCGTACCAGTCGGCGACCACGTCGGGGTCGGCCACGAGCGCGGCGGGCGGCGCGACCCCCGGGCACTCGGCCCCGAACGGCGCGAGGTACGCCTCGTGGCCCAGCAGCAGGTCCTGCCACGCCTCGGCCATGAATCCGGCCGCGCTGTAGTAGTCGACCTGGCCGGGCGAGTCCGGCGCGATCTGCCCGGCCGACCAGGGCTGCACGCCGTCCTCCAGCAGCATCGGCCACAGGCCCGACCGGGGGTGCTCGGCGCGGAGCCGGGCCCACAGCCCGGCCGGCACCGGCTCGTCGCTCAGCCAGAACGAGGGGCGGTGATGGGTGCGCAGCCTGTCGTAGTCGGGGTCCGGCCACACGAGGGACCCGGACGGCAGGTCGACGGACAGCACCCGGCCGTCGCCGCCGTCACCGAACAGCAGCTCCAAGCCCGTGGGGAGCCGCCGACGCTCGTGAACCGACATGGGCCAATAATGTCGGACCCGGCCTCGGCGCGTCCCGCGAGGGCGATCATTACGGGATGTCGAGCCGGCACAGCCCCTCGGCGAGAACCTTCGTGGTCAGACGCGTACGGCTGTCGCAGCCCAGCTTGGCGAAGATGTGCTCCAGATGGGTGGTCACGGTGCGCACGCTCAGGACGAGCGCGGCGGCGATCTGCGGGTTGGAGTCGCCCTGCGCGACCCGGGTGAGCACCTCGATCTCCCGCGAGGTCAGGTCGTACGGCAGGGCGCACGGGCGCTCGGCGATGACCGCGCCCTGGATGGAGCCGTGGAAGCCCACGCCGGCCCGGTGGAGGCGCAGCTCGCGCCACTGGCCGGTGCCGTCCAGCCACAGTCCCCGGCGCGACAGCTCGCGGGAGTCGATGAACGCCCTGGCCAGCTCCGCCATCGCCGGCTCGGCCGCGAGCGCCTCCGACGCGGGCCATCCGGCCACGTCCCTGCGCCGCCCGCCCCGTTCGTACGCCACGGCGTGGAAGCCGGGCGGCAGGCCGAGCGGGTCGATGACGCAGCGGGTCACGTCGGTGAGGTGGGCCAGGGCGGGGGAGACCGCGCTGATCACCGCGGGCGCCTCGGGCGGCAGGTCCGCGCGGGAGCTGACGTGCAGCAGCCCGGTGTAGCGCCCGCCGGTCAGGAACAGCGGCGTCGTGATCCCCGCGCGCCAGCCGTACGGCTCCAGGTGGCGGCGGAAGTAGCGCTCGGTGCCGGGGGAGCCCATGACGACGGGCGTGCGCAGCGACATGGCGCGGCGGTAGGCGTCGAGCCGGGCGTACTCCTCCGCGGCGTCGTCGTCCACCCGCGTGTACCCCGCCGACACCAGTGAACGGTGCCGGCCGGTCGCCGGGTCGAACGCCACGAACTCGTAGGCCTCCACGGGGATGACCTCGCCCAGCGCGGTCATCGCCCCGTGCGCCCCCTGCCGGGCCACCTGGAAGCCCAGTTCGGCGACGGCGTGCAGGCTCCGCGCGTTGAGGCTGATTGCATCCATGGATCCTCCATGCTCAGCCTGCCGGGTAAAGGTTGCGCAAGGAATACGTAAAGTCTCCGATGCAGTCGGCGGCCCCGTTTCCTACCCTCACCCGCAATACGACGGAGAGGCGGAGGACCAGTGAGGGTCACGAGAAGCCGGGCGGCCGCCCTCGCTGTGGCGGCCATCATGCTGAGCGGCGGGTGTGGGGGAGGATCGTCGTCCCAGGGCGGCGGCAAGGAGGCGAACACGTTCTCCGTCGCGCTGACGGAACCCGACCATCTCACCCCGGGCAACACCTCCAGCGACTATTCGATCACGGTGCTGGACACGCTCTTCGAGACTCCGGTCTCCATCGACGCCGCCAGTGGCAAGCCCGTGATGCGGGCGGCCGAGTCGGTCAGCAGCACCGACCAGAAGGTCTGGACGATCAAGTTCAAGCCGGGGCAGAAGTTCAGCAACGGCGAGCCGGTCACCGCGCAGAGCTTCGCCGACTCCTGGAACGCCACGGCCTACGGCCCCAACGGCTGGACCAACAACTACTACTTCGCCAGCATCGAGGGCTACGACAAGCTCAACCCCGAGAAGGGCGACCCGTCCACGGACAAGATGAGCGGCCTCAAGGTGGTGGACGACACCACGCTCGAGGTGACGCTCACCGCGCCGTTCAGCCAGTTCCCGATCACGCTCGCCTACATCGCGTTCGCGCCGATGCCGAAGGCGGCGTTCACCGACCTCAAGGCGTTCGACCAGGCCCCGGTCGGCAACGGGCCGTTCGTGCTCGACGGCGAGTGGGAGCACAACAAGCAGATCACGATCAAGCGGTCTCCCTCGTACGCGGGCGAGCGCAAGCCCAAGGCGGACGGCGTCACCTTCAAGATCTACGCCAGCCGCGACACGGCGTGGACCGACCTGCGGGCCGGCCGGGTGGACCTGATGACGACGGTTCCGCCGGCCAGCACGGGCGAGGCGAAGAAGCTGCTCGGCGACCGCTTCGTGCAGACCCCCGACGGCACGATGGACTACCTGGGCTTCCCGACCTTCGACAAGCGGTTCGCCAACCCCGACCTGCGCAAGGCGTTCTCCATGGCCATCGACCGGCAGGCCATCGTGGACGCGGTCTACGACGGCGCGTTCAAGCCGATGGCGTCGCTGCTGGCGCCGCTGGTGCCCGGCTACCGGGAGAACGCCTGCGGCGAGGCGTGCACGTACGACCCGGCCAAGGCCAAGGCGCTGTTCGACCAGGCCGGCGGCTTCAGCGGCACACTGAACCTGTGGTTCTCCAACGCCGACCCGAGCTACGAGCAGTGGATGACCGCCGTCGCCAACCAGCTGAAGCAGAACCTCGGCATCTCGGACATCAAGTTCCGCAAGATCCCGGCCGCCGACTACCTGTCGACACTGCGCCAGCGCAAGGAGGACGGTCCGTACCGCAACAACTGGGTCATGGACTACCCGAGCCCGCAGGACTACCTCGAGTACATGTGGGGTGCGGGCAACCGGATGGGCTGGGAGAACAAGGAGTTCGACGACCTGATCAAGCAGGCGAACTCGGCGCCCAGCCTGGACGCGAGCCTGCCGCTCTACCAGAAGGCCGAGGACGTCGCGCTGGCCGAGATGCCGATGATCCCGTTGTGGAACTGGCAGAACCAGATCGGCTTCACCAGCCGGCTCAGCGGCGTCGACGTGACCCCGTACGGCAAGAACCTGTACACGATCACCGTGAAGCAGGGGTGACACAAGGGTGAGGTACGCCGCGCAGCGCCTGGCCCAGGCGATCCCGGTGTTCTTCGCGACCACCTTCCTGATCTACACGATGGTGTTCGCGCTGCCGGGCGACCCGATCCTGGCGCTCGCGGGCGACAAGCCGGTGCCCGCGCAGGTGCTCGCGGTCATGCGGGCGCGCTACCACCTGGACGACCCCCTGCTCGTCCAGTACGGCCGCTACATGCTCGGGGTGTTCCAGGGCGACCTGGGGGAGACCTTCACCGGCCAGCCGGTGAGCGAGCTCCTCCAGGACCGGTGGGCGGTCACCGCGCAGCTCGCGCTGACCGCCTGGGTCTTCGAGCTCGTCGTCGGCATCGGCCTCGGCGTCCTGGCCGGGCTGCGCCGCGGCGGGGTCGCCGACACGGCGGTCCTCGCCGGCACCACGTTCGTCATCGCGGTCCCGGTGTTCGTCGTCGGCTACACCGCCCAGATCGTGCTGGGCCTCAATCTGGGGCTGTTCCCGACCGCGGGGACCGAGGAGGGCTGGCCGGGCAGTTACCTGCTGCCCGGCATGGTCCTCGGCTCGTTCGGCCTGGCGTACGTGGCCAGGCTCACCCGCACCTCCCTCGTGGAGAACCTGCGCGCCGACTACGTCCGCACGGCGACCGCGAAGGGATTGTCCCGGCGGCGGGTGGTGGGGCTGCACGCGCTGCGCAACTCGCTCATCCCGGTCGTGACCTACCTCGGTGTCGACTTCGGCAACCTCATGGCCGGGGCGGTCGTGACCGAGGGCATCTTCAACCTGCCCGGCATCGGCCAGCAGGTGTTCCAGTCCATCCAGCTCCAGGAGGGTCCCGTCGTCGTCGGCGTCGTCACCCTGCTCGTCATGATCTTCATTCTCGCCAACCTGGCCGTCGACCTGCTGTACGGCGTACTCGACCCGAGGATCCGCCGTGCTCGCGCGTGACGCCTGGCTGGAACTGCGCGGCCGGGTGGTGTTCTGGTTCTCCGCGGCCGTCCTGCTGGTGGCCGTGGCGATGGCGGCCTTCCCCGGGCTGTTCGCCCATCTCGGCCCCAACGAGGCCTGCGACCTGCGCATGTCGAAGCGCGGCCCGGCGAGCGGCGCGCTGTTCGGGTACGACCTGCAGGGCTGCGACTACTGGTCGCAGGTCGTGCACGGCACCCGGGCGTCCATCGTGGTCGGCGTCTCGGTCACCGTCTTCGCCATGCTGATCTCCATCCTGCTGGGGCTGGTGGGCGGCTACTACGGGGGCGTCGCCGACGCGGTCATCTCCCGCCTCACCGACGTGTTCTTCGGCATCCCGTTCGTGCTGGGCGCGACCGTCGTGCTCGTCGCCTTCCCCGACCACGGGATATGGGCGATGACGCTGGTCCTCGTGCTGCTCGGCTGGACGACCATGACCCGGCTGATGCGCGGCCAGGTCATCGCCGTCAAGGACATGGACTTCGTCGCCGCGGCCCGCATGCTGGGCGCGAGCGACCGCAGGCTCATGGTGCGGCACATCCTGCCCAACTCCGTCGCGCCGGTCATCGTCGTGGCCATGCTGAACGTCGGGAACGTCATCGCGGGGGAGGCGACCCTCGACTACCTCGGCGTCGGCCTGCAGTATCCCGACGTGTCGTGGGGCCTGCAGCTGAACATCGCCCAGACGTTCTTCGCCGAGCACCCCCACCTGCTGGTCTTCCCCGCGCTGTTCCTCACCGCGACCGTGCTGAGCTTCCTCATGCTCGGCGACGTCGTCCGCGACGCCCTCGACCCCCGCCTGCGCTGACGCGGGAGACTCCACGCATGAAACGGCGTGGACAAACCCGACACCTGGGGTGACTCTTGGGAGGAGGGTGCGTCGCGGGGAGATCGCCTTGACCGAACTGATGGTGGCGCCGGACGGCAGAAGGCTCGCGGTCGAGCAGCAGGGGGAGCCGGACGGGCATCCCGTCTTCCTGCTGCACGGCACGCCCGGCAGCAGGGTGGGTCCTTCACCCCGGGCGACCGTGCTCTACCGGCTGGGTATCCGGCTCATCACCTTCGACCGACCGGGTTACGGGCGCTCCGACCGCCTGCAGGGCAGGACGGTCGCCGACGTCGCGGCCGACGTGGTCACCATCGCGGACGCGCTCGGCGTCGGCACGTTCGCCGTCGTCGGGAGATCGGGTGGCGCCCCGCACGCGCTCGCCTGCGCCGCGCTGCTGCCCGACCGGCTGACCAGGGCCGCCGCGCTCGTCGCGCTCGCCCCCCGGGAGGCCGAGGGGCTCGACTGGTTCGCCGGCATGACGGAGTCGAACGTGGTGGCGTATCGGCTCGCGCTGGCCGGCCGGCGCGCCGTCGCGGCGCGGCTGGCGCGGGCGGCCGACCAGATCAGGGCCGATCCCGCGAGCAAGGTCGTGGGCCTGTTCCGGGAGGTGCCCGAGTCCGACCGCCGGGTGGTCGCCGACCACGGCATCCGCCGGCTGCTCGTACGCAACTTCGCCGAGGGTCTGCGGGACTCCACGGACGGCTGGGTCGACGACGTGCTGGCCTTCGCCGGGCCGTGGGGATTCGACCCGGCCGACATCCGGGTGCCGACCCTGTTGTGGCACGGGGAGAACGACGTCTTCTCGCCGGCCGGCCACTCCCGCTGGCTCGGCCGGCGGATCCCCGACGCCACCGTCAGGATCCAGCGGGGCACGGCGCACTTCGGCGCATTCGGCGTGCTGCCCAGGGTCCTCCTGTGGCTGGTGCGGGCGTGATCAGGTGGGCTGGGGCTCGAGGTCCCGGTTCAGCCTCCGCCCCGACAGCACCACCGTGACGTTCGGATGGTTCTCGCCGAGCACCCGCCGCATCACGTCCACGGTGTCCTGCGTGAGCCGCTCCGCCTCGGCGGCCTGCTCCGTGCCGCGCAGGCTGATCGAGAGGTTCGCCTGGGCGGCGAGGGTGTCGGGATGCTCCGGCCCCAGCGTCCGGCGCAGGACGCCGAGCGCCTCCTGCTCAAGGGACTGCGCCTCCCGCGGCCGCCCCATGTCGGCGGCGCAGTTGGCGACGTTCAGCATGCACGACAGCGTGAAGGGATGCGCGGGCCCGAGCTCGCCGCGCAGGGCGTCCAGCGTTCTGCCGCCCAGCGCGTACGCCTCGGCGACCTCGCGCGTGCCGCGCAGGTAGGTCATCAGATTGTTCGCGGTCGCCAGCGTGAACGGGTGCTCCTCACCGAGGCTCGCCTTGTAGGACTCGAGGATGTTACTGGCCAGGTCGCGCGCGCCCGGCTTGTCGTCCAGGGCGGACAGGCAGCAGGCGAGTTCGAGGGCCGCGGCCGTGGCGTCCGGCGAGGAGGGGTAGAGCTGCTGGTAGCGCTCGTGCGTCTGCTGGGCGATCAGCCAGGCGTCGTGCTGCTGCCCGGCCTTGCGCAGCGACACGGCGAGGCTCTTGGCCGTCCGCAGGGTGTCGAGGAAGTCGTCGCCCAGGCTGTCGCGGTAGAGCTCGACGGTCGCGCGCAGCAGGTCGACCGACTCGCGGAACCGCCCCGCCTCGCGCAGGTCCCTGGCGAGGTTCGCCTGGGAGAACAGCGTGTACGGATGCGCCGTGCCGAGCACGGTGATCCGCCGCTCGAGCGTCTCCTTGTCGAGGTCGAGCGCGCTGTAGCAGTCGCCGACCAGGCGATAGGAGACCGCGAGGTTGTTGGCGGCCGCCAGCGTCCTCGGATTGTCCTCGCCGTACAGCTCCTGCCATCGTTCGTAGGTCTGCTTGTCCATCTCCAGCGCCCGGTCGAACTCCCCGAGGGCGCGCAGGTCGGCGGCGAGGCCGCCCGTCGTCATGAGCGTGTGGGGGTGGCTGGGGCCGAGGAGGTCGCTCTGCCGGGCCCAGACCCATTCGTCGAGTTCGCGCGCCTCGCGCGACTTTCCCTCGGAGCGCAGCACGTTCGCGATGTTGAACAGCAGGTGCAGCCGCTGCCGCTCGTCTCGCCCGAACTCCACCTCCCAGTAGTCGGCGAGGCGCTGGCCGAGCTGCAGCGCGCCGGCGAACTCGCCGCGTTTCCACAGGTACCGGACCCGTTCCGTGAGCAGCTGCCGGGTCTCCTCCTCCACGCAGTTCTCCGCGTTCGAGGGCAGCAGATGGGGCCAGATGAGGTCGTAGGCCGGCCAGTTCTCGGGATCGTCCACCTCGCCCAGCCGGGGCCGGGCGCCGACGAGGATGTGGTGCACCTCGTGCGAGGTGGAGTCCACCTCCTCGGCGGTCATCTGACTCTTGATCACCGCTTGGACCAGGCGGTGCACCTGAATCGTGTTGCTGCCGGGGTCGACCTTCGCCAGCGCGAATCTGCTGATCTCCCGGATGAGGCGGTGCAGCATGAGCTTCTCGCCCCGCAGCGAGTTGTCGTGCGGCAGCAGGGAACGCATCATCTCGTCGCTGTAGAGCAGCGTCATGGAGATGGGGTCGGGCGAGAAGAAGGCGCACAGTTGCAGCATCCGCACCGCGGCGGGGGCCCGTTCCCGGAGCTGCCCCAGCGAGATGTTCCAGGTGGCGGCCACCGGCTGCGGGTACCCGGGGGGCGGGTTGGTCGCCAGGAGCTCGGCCGCCTGGGTCTGCACCTGCTCGACGTACTCGGCCGCCGACATCCCGGTCTCGCCCAGCCAGGCGGCCGCCTGCTCCACCGCCAGCGGCAGGTAGCCGAGGGCCTCGGCCACGCCGAGCGCGTCCTGCGGCTTGAGCTTCGGGACGCGGCGCAGCAGGTGCTCCAGGCTCTCCTCCCGGCTGAAGACGTCGACCTCCAGCGGGGCGGCCAACGTGGACCACGACTGGTTCCGCGAGGTCACCACGACGTGGCCCGGCCCGCCCGGCAGGTAGCCGCGCACCTCCTCGGGGTCGCCCGCGTTGTCGAAGATGAGCAGCCACCGGGAGTACGGCTCGCCGCGCCGCAGCGCCTCGCGCGCCGCCTCCGCCGCCCCTACGACGTTGTCCCCCACCCGGATGCCAAGCCGTACGGCGAGCTCGGCCAGCGCGGGGTTGATGAGCTCGGGCTGCTCGGCGGGAATCCACCACACCAGGTCGTAGTCGGCCATGAAGCGGTGGGCGTACTCCAGGGCGATCTGCGTCTTGCCGACGCCGCCCAGGCCGTACAGCGCCTGTGGCAGCACCACCGCCTGGTTACCCCCGACGAGCTGGTCCCGCAACGTCTCCAGGGCCATCCCGCGCCCGGTGAACGCGGCGTTGCGCGCCTGCACGTTCCACACCGGGGGCACGCTGCCGGGGAAGCGCGCCCCCGCCTGCGACGGGCCGGCGAGCTGGTCCGCGTCCTGCCGCCCGACAGCCCGCAGGACGGCCTCGGCGGCCGGCTCCGCGCCGAGCCGTACGAGGTCGACGAGCGGCACGTCGGCGAAGGGCGGAACGAGCCGGACCTCGGACACGCGGACCAGGGAGAGACCGCCGCTGCTCGCGACGGGGTCGACGGCCGACAGCCGCTCCACGACCTCCCTGCCCTGCGGTGAGCGGGTGTAGGCGGGCGACAGCACCACCATCGCGCGGCTCGGTTCGCCGACGTCGGCGTGCGGAGCGGAGCCCAGGGCGCGCGGCGTGACCCGGCACCCCGCGCGTTCCAGCACGCCGCCGATCCAGTCGGCCCACATGCGGTCCTCCGGGGCGTAGCTCAGGAAGACGTCGGCCGGCCGGGATGGCTGTCGGCGGGTGAACGCCTCGAGCCACCGGGCCCGGACGTGCTCGTCAAGGGGCGGGAACGACGTGACCCGTCCGTCGCTGACCGCGGCGGTCAGGCGCTCGTAGGCCGCCAGGAGCGAGGTGGGGGAGCCGGGAGTGTCGCCGAAGGCCGCCAGCGTCTCCTCGAAGGCGTAGAACCGCTTGTAGGGGATCTCCACCGCGCCCCAGTACTGGTTGACCTGCTCCGTGGTGAGCCCCTGAGGGAAGCGGTCGAACATCGTGCGCGCCAGCAGCCGCCCCGCGTCGAGCTTCTCCTTCTCCCCGTCGTCGATGCGCATCGGAACGGGGAGGATCCGGATGTTCCGCTCGTGGTACAGGTCGTCGATGTACCGGGCCACCTTCGCGGCGCCCTCGATGCTCTGGTCGCTCATCGTGAAGCAGTCGACGAGGATGTCCGGGAGCTGGATGGTGCAGATGTCGGCGATGTCGCTCAGCCCGGTGCGGCTGTCGATGAGGGCGTAGTCGTAGTTCCGCTTCATGTCGGCGCGCAGCGCGTCGAGGAACTTCCCGCCGCCGAGCCGTTCGTAGAAGTTGTCCCAGTCGAACGTGGACACCAGCGAGGAGTAGTCGCGGTTCTGCTGCCCGGCAGAGACGTAGTCCAGCGTTCCGTCTCCCGGGAACTCCCAGTCCAGCGACACGGCGTGTGGCACGACGCGGGCGTACTCGAGGTGCCAGTCGGGGGTGCGCTCCCGCGGGCGCACGGCGGCCCACATGTAGTTGCTGATGATGTCGATGACGCCGGGGGTCGCCGTGATGACGCTGCTGTCGAGGAACGGATGGAAGAACTTGTGCAGCCCGGGGGACTCGAGGTCCCAGTCGACCACCAGGACGCGCAGGCCGCTGCTGGCGAGCACCCACGCCGTGTTCGCCAGCGCCATCGTGCGGCCCGTCCCGCCCTTGTAGGAGTAGAACGTGACGACGCGGCCGTCGTGGACGTCATTCATCGGGGATCCTCCGGCTGCATCAGCCTGGGTCGTCTGGTGGGCGCGCCGGCCGGCGGGTAGGCGGTGGCGGTCTTGAACAACTGGTTGGCGGCCTTGCCGAGCGCGTCGGACAGCGCGCCGCGGAACGCCGTGATCGAGTTGATCTCCGGGCTGGAGTCGGGCGGATTGTTGCGCAGGGCGGATTCGAGCGAGCGCTGCAGCCTGGCCCGGGCCGCCACCGTCTCCCGGTCGTCGAGGTTCCACGGCACCATCACGCTGGTCCGGCTCCGTTCGCGCCGGTCGAAGCCGCGCAGCCGCCGGCGGCAGTCGGCGGTGGTCGTGGCCCACGGGTCGACCAGCATGACGGACGGCTGCTCCTCCGGGGCGTCGGAGGCGAGGATCTCGGTGTGCTCCTCCAGCGACCCCACCTCCGGCAGGAAGCCGTGGGCCGTGGCGATCTCCTCGGCGTGGGACACGAGGGTCCGGGTGTTGCCGCCCCGGCGGAAGGGGTTCCACTCCTGCGGCGTCTGCCCGTAGAAATAGGGGCTGCGTTCGGACGGCAGATGGTCCAGGTCCGGGGCGACCACCGTCACCCGGAGGGGCCGCTGCGGCGAATAGTCGTGGAAGACGCTGCGCAGTTCGTCGTATCTGGGCGGGGGATCGAGGGCGCCGACCCGGGTGCGCTGCGCGACGTGGACGATCCGCTTGGCGAGCTCCAGGGTCGCCTTCTGGTAGTGACCGCGCATCCCCGCGAGCTTTGCGAGCCCGTAGAAGCCCTCCTCGCCGTACCGCTCGCCGAGATCGTGGTGGGTGAACTGGATCGACCGGGCCACCTGGGGCAGGTGGTCGGGCGGTAACGGCGTCCACAGCGCCGGAACGATGGCCTCCGGCATCTGCCCGTCCGGTCCCTCGTGGTTTCGGACGCGCTGGAGGAACGCGGCCCATTCCTTACCGCACTGCTCGCTTTCGAAATAGCGGGCGGAGTAGAGGGGAACGAACACCCGGCACGTCGACAGGGCGTCCGACAGCCGGTCCGGCCAATGGTGGCCCGAGCGCAGCTCCACGTCCATGAACCCGGCCTGCCCCTGCGACAGGTTGGTCATGTTGATGATGTGGTCGCACAAGTCGGCGAAGAGCTTCGCCACCCACTTGTTCGGGTCTTTCCTGCTATTCGGGTCGTGCATGGGGATATGAGCGTAGCTCAGGAAAAAATATGGCACCTGCCCATGCGCGCCCGGTTGTAGGGGCATTCGCCTCCTTCCCCCAGATTCATTCACTATGGGAACGCAGCGTAAGTCAAGTGACCTTGTGATGGGGGGAAATCGTCCGGATCACGGTGTTCTGCCAGCCACTCGGCGGCGAATCGGACAGCCCCGGTTATGGGAAAAAGGCGGCATTCCGCGTTTCCGATCCGGCCGAGGCGGACGGCGGTGCCGGCCGACGGCGTGGTCAGCGGGCCGAAGGCGGGCATAGCGCCCGGTACCGGGGCTCCTCGGCCTCGGTCATCCCGGCCACCGCCCGCAGATAGACGCGTGAGGTGTCCGAACGTCACCTCCCGGACGTTCCGGCCGTCTCGGCGACCTCCTCCGACAGCCACGGGACGATCGAGCGGCGCATCCCGGCGACGAAGCGCTCGCCCAGCGGAGTCAGGGCCTGCGAGCCGGTGAGGGTCTCGATCGCCTCCGCGGTCCGGGCCCGCCAGTGGGCGAAGTGACGGCGCGCCGGTTCGGGCTCGCCGTGCCTGCGGACGCGCCAGAAGTCGGTGACGGCGAGATGGGCGTAGGTCCCCTGCAGCAGCCCCTCGAGCGGCCGGGGGTCCTCCCGCCAGGGGGCGTGGAAGAGCCGCCGGTCGGACGCGTCGAACAGATCGAGCAGGTCGAGCACGGCGCCGAGCTTCACGTGCTGGAACTCGTGCAGGATCAGCAGCGCGAGCGTCGCGGGGTCGGCGGGCAGCGCCGCGGCGACGGCGCCGAAGGCGTCGCGGGCGGCCGAGCTCACCTCGCGGCCCGCGTCCGCGGGGGCGAGCGGGACGATCGCCGTCAGTCCCGTCTCGATCGCCGGGACGTACGCCGGGTAGTCCTTCTCGATGAGCTGCCACGCCTGCTCGAAGGACTCCTGCCACCGTGCCGCCTCTTCGACGGTCAGCCGGCCGGCCGGCTGCCATCGGTGGCAGTCACGGTAGGGGTCGGCGTCCTCCAGCAGGACCGAGAAACGTCCCGCGACGAGCCTTCGCACGGGTGACAGCGACTCCGGGCCGCCGTCCCGCAGCCGCGCCCGCCCCTCCTCGATCACGAGGGCGGCCCGGCCCTCCGGAGCGCCCTCCAGCACGCCGATCGTCGGCAGGTGCACCTCGCCGCCCACGGCCTCCACGTCGATCCGCGCGTCGATCCGCGCGTGGACGGCCGCCGCCGCCGCGATGTTCGACAGGCGGGCCGCCG
Organism: Microbispora sp. H10830; assembly: GCF_014161375.1. Taxonomy (NCBI): domain Bacteria; kingdom Bacillati; phylum Actinomycetota; class Actinomycetes; order Streptosporangiales; family Streptosporangiaceae; genus Microbispora; species Microbispora sp. H10830. The sequence continues at coordinate 220,114 of NZ_JABBWX010000015.1, read as the reverse complement.
GGGCGTTCCCCCGAAGGCAGGCGACCGCCCAGGCCCGGACGTAGGGATGGGCCAGCACCGTGGCGAGCGCCGCCCCGTGATCGCGGTCGATCCGCGTCAGCAGGTCCCACGCCGCGGGTTCGCCCGCTCTCGTGTGAACCGCCGCGACCAGGGCCCGGCGCAGGCTGAGCTGGGCCGTCGCGAGGCGCTCCACCTCCTCGGACCCGCCGAGCCCGGAGGCGAGCGTGTCCAGGGCGGCCGCGGGCAGGGTGTGGGCACGCAGGGTGTGGGCGCGCAAGGTCGTCTCCCTGACGTGTCCGATCAGCGCGAACAGGTCCGCGCAGTAGACGCTGGGGTTGTCGAACGAGCCGGATCGGTACCGGTGCGGGTACAGGCCCCCGCCACAGCTGCGTACGACGGGACAACTCCTGCAGGTGGCGCACAGGCCGCGAAGGCCCTGCTGCCGCGCCCGCACCCCCGGGTGGGCCGCGACCTCGTCGAGCGACGCGGTGGCGACGTGGTGGCCCGTGGCCGGGGCGCCCTCGTGGGCGACCTTCAGCGAGTCGACCAGTTCGTAGGAGCCGTCGGTCTCGATCACGATCAACGTGCTGGGCTGGAGCCCGATCGCCTCCGTCAGGCTGAGGCCGCCGTGCGCGGTCCTGAGGATCGACTCGAACAGGCGGACGCCGATGGGCCGCCCGTCGGCCTCCCAGCGGTCGTAGATCTTGACGAGCCAGTCCGCGTACGCCGTCGGGCCGGGACGTGCCGGGGGCGCGTCCCAAGTCGCGTGGGGGAGCAGGAAGTCGACACGAGGCGGCCGCAGCGCGACCAGAGCCTCGTAGACGGCGATCGGATCGTTGGCGACGTCGATCGTGCACAGCAGCCCGCCGTACAGCTCGGGCCGCCGCCGGAGCAGCTCGACCGCCCGCACGGCCCTGGCGTGGCTGCTGCGGCCGTCGGCGTAGCGCCGGTGCCGGTCGTTGGCGGCCCGGTCCCCGTCGAGCGACACCCCCACGACGATGCCGTGGGTGGCGAACACGTCGAGGAAACGGTCGTTGAGGATCAAGCCGTTGGTATGAATCCGCAGGTCGAGGCGGCACAGGCCGTCGAGGCGGCGGCGCAGCTCGGTGGCCGTCGAGGCGAGTCGATCACGGCCGGCGAGCAGCGGTTCACCGCCGTGCAGGACGACGTGAACCTCGTCCAGGCCGTGGCCGCGCACGTGTTCGGCGATGCGCTCCGCGACCAGGGCGATCGTCTCCGGTGACATCGTGGTGGGGCGGCCCCGCCAGCTCTGGTCCGCGTGTTCGTACACGTAGCAGTGGTCACAGGCGAGATCGCACCGGCTGTGCACCTTCAGCACGAACTGGCGAAACGGCAGGATCGGCCCGCTCGCGCCGCCCCGCTCCATCACAATGAGGAGTTGAACGCGGCGACCGGCAGGCCGGCGGGCAGCATTCGGTCCACCGTCGCGTCCATCGTGTCCCTGCGCGCCGCCATCTCGTCGAGGGAAGTATCCGACAGGTCACTGACCTCGGTCGTTATTTCTGATGATTCGTCATCGACAATAAGCATGTTCGACCGTTCCGAAATGGTGAGCGCGAATGAGCCCGCGGCGGACGTGCGCACCGATGCGCGGCCGCGGCCCAGGAGAACTCTAGTCCCAAAAAAGGCTCAGGAACCATCTCGCCGGTATGGCCGGTCCTGCTGGATCCTGCGACCAGTCTGACTGAGCGCCCCCCGGTTGTGCCGCTCTGTCCAGGCAAATTGTCGTTCTGTTTTCCGACGGAAGCCGGCCCGGGGCCTTTGGTGCACAAGCATCACAAACGCCCGTTTGTGGACATATGCCTGATTTTTTTAGGTATGGGACGATCGCCACATTCCGTGCTCGCGGGAGATGACGTCCTCGGCCTCGTCGACGAAGCGCGCCCACTCCTCCTCCGTCGCGGGCCAGTCGGCACGAGACACGACGTCGCCGAGCTCCAGGGCGGCCACGGAGTAGGCGCCGGCGAGCTGCCTGTGCTGCCGGGTCTGCATCCAGGCGATTCCCGCGGCGCCGACCGCCCCGACGATGCCCGGAAGGTCCAGGTCGAGCACCATCGCGCCGTTGAGGACGGCCGCGACCAGGCCCAGGGCCTCCAGAGCCGAGAGCGTCACCGACCAGCGGGAGGCGCGCCGCTCGTTGGCCGCCGCGCGGGCGCGGTACCACGCGCGCTGGTCGTCGATCCGGCCGCGGAGGTAGTGATCCTTGCGCTCGGGCAGCGGCATGGCCCGCAGCGCCCGCATCGCGGGCGTCACCTGGGAGTCGCCGTCCGACAGGGGGATCGGCGCGATGTGGTGCAGGTCGTGCGTGATCTCGGTCAGCCGCCGCAGCAGCAGCAGGTCCGCGCTGTGCTCGTCGTGCCCGTTCGTGCCGAACGGCTCACCACCCGCCATGTAGCGCCACGCCAGCGACTTGGCGGACTCCGCCGCCGCCCGCGCCTGCGCCCATTCCCTGTCGGGCGTGGAGGACAGGATGTACACCTCGACCACGAGCGCGGACGCGAGCGCGGTCGCCGCGACGACGGCCGCGGCGTCGAGCCTGCCCATGTTCAGGCTGAAGGCGCCGAAGGTGGCCGCCAGGACCAGGCTGGTCAGACGCAGGGCCGTGGTCCTCATCAGGCGCCGCTGACCGTCTATGGCGCGGCGGTCTGCGGCGCGGTAGATCGCGGGGAGCTCGTTCTCCTGCGGGGTCTCCACGATTCGAGATGAATGGGGATCTTCCGGGGTGTCAAGGGTGGCCGGTCCTGGAGGCACCTTCGGGCCAGAGGACCCTGACCTCGATGGAGCGCCGCCGCGCGTCGCTCACCACCTCCGCGGTGCCGCCCCGGCCCTGCGCCGGCTCCCCGTCCCACACCGCCAGCAGCAGGTGGACGTCCCGCAGCAGCGTCTCGTTGGCCGCCTGGTAGCTGGCGGGCGTCGGGTGCTCGTAGGGCAGCCGGACCACGATGCGTGCGCGGCACAGCAACCGGTCGAACGCGGCGCGGTCCCCGGGGGTGAGCACCCGGTCGTAGCGGTGGGCCGGCACGATCGCCTCGATCGCGCCGCCGAGGTCGAGCACCGCCTCCGCGAAGATCTGATCGGCGCCCGGGGCCAGGCAGGACACGCCGACGAGGCCGGGCGCGTGCGCCGCCAGCTCCGCGCGAAAGGCGGCGTCGACGAGTTCGGACGTCGACGAGGAGAGGTCGCGGTGACCCGTCACCGCCACCCTCATCCCTGGAGCCATCGGCACCTCCGGCGAGGTTCTACCCCGCGTCGCCGTCCCTCACCGTCGGTCGGCGCGCTCGCCTTTCACGAGGGCGCGACGAGCAGCCGGTCGAGGACGCGGACGCCGAACTCCAGGCCCTCGACCGGAACGCGCTCGTCGAGACCGTGGAACATGCCGAAGTAGTCGAGGTCCGGCGGCAGCAGCAGCGGCGCGAAGCCGTACCCCCTGATGCCGATCCTGGCGAACCACTTGGCGTCGGTGCCGCCGGTCATGACGTACGGCACCGGCCTGCCGCCGGGGTCCTCGGCGAGCAGGGCGGCGGCGAGCTCGTCGAACAGGCCCTCGGCGGGGGAGGAGACGGCCTCCTCGAAGCTGACGAACTCGCGGGTGACCTTCGGCCCGAGCAGCCGGTCGACGGTCTCCAGGAACTCGTCGCGCTGCCCCGGCAGGAACCGGCCGTCGACGTGGGCCTCGGCCGTGCCGGGGATGACGTTGACCTTGTATCCCGCGTCGAGCATGGTCGGGTTGGCCGAGTTGCGCAGCACGCCCTTGAACAGGGCCGCCGCGCGGGGGATCCGCTCGATCTCCTCCTCCAGCCGGTCGACGTCGATCGGCCGGCCGAGCGCCCGCGCCAGCTCGTCGATCAGCCGGGCCACCTCGGGCGTCAGCCGTACGGGCCAGGAATGGTCGGCGAGGCGGGCGAGAGCCCGGGCGAGCTCGGCCACGGGGTTGTCCACGGCGGGCTTGGAGCCGTGACCGGGCACGCCGCGGGCCGTGAGGCGCATCCAGGCGGTGCCGCGCTCCCCGACGGCCACCGGGTAGATGCGGACGTCGCCCTCATACCAGGAGAAGCCGCCGGACTCGCTGATCGCCTCCGTGCAGCCCTCGAACAGGTCGCGGTGCCGCTCGACCGCGTGGCCCGCGCCGTACTCGCCGGTCGACTCCTCGTCGGCGAGGAACGCCAGCACGAGGTCGCGCCTGGGGCGCACGCCCCTGCGCGCGTTCTCGCGGGCCCAGGCGAGGGTCATGGCGAGCGTGCCCTTCATGTCGACCGCGCCCCGGCCGTGCACGCAGCCGTCCTCGATCTCCCCGGAGAACGGGTGCGTACGCCACTCGGCCGGGTCGGCGGGCACGACGTCGAGGTGCCCGTGCAGGAGCAGCGCGTCGGGGCTTTCGCCGGGGATGCGCGCCACCACGCTGGTGCGGCGCGGCGCCGACTCGAACACCATCGGCTCGATGCCGACCTCGGCGAGCAGGGACGCCACGTATTCGGCGGCCCGCCGCTCGCCCGGCCCGTCGCCGGACCCGTCGTTGGTGGTGTCGATCCGCAGCAGTTCCGAGCAGATCGCCGCGACCTCACTCACAACATCCCACCTTCCAGCTTCAGGGGCGGGACCTCGGGCGTCGGAAAGCCGAAGACGATCCCGTAGAAGGCCAGCTCGGCCTCCAGGGCCCGGACGATGGTCTCCTCACGCCGCCACCCGTGCTGTTCCCCCTCGAACGTGAGGTACGCCCACCGGTGCCCGTGGCGGGCCAGCGCTGCGGCGAAGCGCTCCGACTGTGCGGGATCGACCACCTTGTCTTCCAGACCGTGCAGGAGCAGGGCCGGGCCGGACGCCCGTTCCGCATGCAGTTCGGGGGACCTGTCCGCGTAGCGCCGCCGGGTCTCGGGCAACGGGCCGATCAGCCCGTCGAGGTAGCGCGACTCGAAGTCGTGCGTCTCCGCCGCCCAGTGTTCGGGGTCGGAGATGCCGTAGTGGGACACCGCGCCACAGAAGACGTCGCTGTGGACGAGCGCGGCCATCGACGTCCAGCCGCCCGCGCTGCCGCCTCTGATCGCCACCTTCTCCGCCCGCCCGCTGTCCAGCAGCCACCGCGCCACCGTCTCGCAGTCGCGCACGTCCACCACGCCCCAGCTGTGGCGCAGCCGCTCGCGGTAGGCCCGGCCGTAGCCGGTGGAGCCGCCGTAGTTGACCTCGGCGACGCCGATGCCCCTGCTGGTGAAGTACGCGATCTCCAGGTCGAGCACCGGCGGGGCCGAACTCGTCGGCCCGCCGTGCACGAACACCACGTACGGCGCTGGCCCGCGGCCCGCCGGGGCGTACAGGTGCGCGTGGACCCCCTCGACGGTCACCGCCTCGGGCGTCGGCAGCTCCACGTCCTCGGGCACCGGCTTGCCCGGGGACAGCACTTCGTGCGCCCCCGTCTCCAGGTGGACCCGCACCACCTCGTACGGCCGGTGGGGCGAGGCCGCGACGCCCACGACATGGGAGCCCCGGGCCGACAGGGCGGACGCCCAGTAGGTGTAGCCGCCGCCGACGTCGCGTACGGAACCGGCCTTGGCCGGGTCGTCGAGGACCCCGAGCCGCCGCTCGTCGGCCGTGCCGTACACGGTCGCGATCCGCCCGTCCGCGACGGCGAAGAACGTGGCGCCGATCTTCCAGGTGGCGTCGCCGAACTCCAGCGGCACCGGGGTCAGGTCGCGCGCCGTGCCGTCCAGGCCGACGAGGTGGATGTTCCACCAGCCGGTGGGGTCGGTGACGGCGTACAGGCTCTCGTCGTCGTGCCACTCGGCCTGGCAGGTGGACGCGCCGGACAGCAGGACGCGGTGGGGGCCGCCGTCCACGGATCCGACGCAGAGCTCGGTGGCGTCCCAGGGCATGTCCGGGTGGTTCCAGCCGATCCAGGCGAGCGACCGCCCGTCCGGCGAGACGCGCGGGTTCATCAGGAAATGATGGGTCTTCACCACGCTGCGCAGGGGGGAGCCGTCCAGCGGCACAGCGACGATGTCGCGCTCGCCGTTGCGTGCGTCGCCCCGCTCGCGCACGCACCACACCTCGTCGCCGTGGACGACGAGGTCGGCGTAGCGGGCGGGCTCCTCGGGGGTGAGCGGGACCGGCTCCCCGCCGGGGGAGCACAGGTAGATCCGGCCGTCCGCCCAGTTGGTGAACACCAGACGGCCCTCGTGCGCGCGCCAGGACCGCCCGCCGTACTCCATGACCCGGTTCCTGGCGTTCCAGCCCTGCGGGAGCACGTCCTCGATCACACCGTCGGCCCTGCGCCGCACCACGCAGCGCCGGCCGCCCTCCCGCGGGCGCGGCTCGTCCCACCAGACCTCGTCTCCGGAGGTCTCCACCCACAGCGGGCGGTCGTCCACCCGCGCGACGTCGACGGCCCGAATGGTCACCAGTTCCCCCCGGAGTCTGGAAGCGGAGTGCCGGGCGGATGCACGATGTGCGCGATCCCCCCGCTGCTCGTGGCGCGCAGCCAGACGCTCTCGAACGCCGCGCGGGGATATACCCGCCGCACGCCGCCGTCGTCCGGCGCGGCCGGATCGTTCGCGATCACGTCGCCCTCCGCCGTGAATCCGGTGACGACCATGATGTGCCCGCCCGTGGAGTATCCGGCACCGGGAAGCTCGTGATCGCGGAACGCCTGAGAGGTGATCACCGGGATCCCGGCGGCGATGAACCGCTCCAGCTCGGCCAGCGAGCGCAGCCGCGTGACGAAGCCGTCCAGTCCGTACCGTCCGGCGTACGCGACGCCGAAGGGCCAGTTGCCGGTGCCCTGGTAGCTGTGGTCGTACATGTCGCGCGCGGCGTGGTCGACCGCCGGGCACGGGTCGCCGGGGGTCACCCAGGCGAGGTCGGCCGGTGCGGGCCCCAGCCCCCAGTAGCCCAGCACCATCGTGAAGGACGCGGGGCTGCACCAGGACTCCCCGCCGCCGTCCCACTGCGGATAGTGCCCCACGTGGACCTTCTGCGAACGGCGCGGCACGTCGAGCTCGATCGCCCGCGGCCCCGGCGGGCCGCCTCTGCCCGCCTGCCCCACCGCCGAGGCCATCACGGTGAGCGAGCGCATGCCGCCGCCGCTGCCGTACAGGGTGGCGCGGACGCGGTACGACGTCACGGGGCGGGCGGCGACGAAGGTGTCGACGGCGACGTCCCCGTCGGCGTCCCCCTGGCCGGGCAGCGACGTGCGGTGGATGTCGGCGTCGGTCTCGGCCCACCGGCCCATGACGTACCACTTGGTCAGGTCGCCGGTGACGGTCCTCGCCTGGAGCTCGATCTCCAGCCAGGCGCCGGGCGGCGCGGCGGCCGTCCACGACGGCACCAGTTCGGTGGCCGCGAAGCCGATCTCCCGCTCGGGGGACGTCCAGCGGGTGTAGGGCCACTCCCGCTCGCCGCCGGGAGCGAACGGATCCAGATATTTCGCCGTCCCCGCCTCCCGGGCCTCGACGGACCACCGGTGGAGGACGACGGGGCTCACCTGGGGGCTCGGTCCGGCCGACAGCAGGGTGACCACCTCGCCGATTGTTGTTACCGCCCCGACCTGGCACATCGGATGGTTTACGTATCCGACACATGGGACGCTACGCCATCGGCGACCGTGCTCCGTGCGGCCGGTCAGATCGTGCGGCCGGTCAGAGATAGAGGCCGGTGGCGGGGGCGGGTTCGGCGGCGGCCGGGCGGCCGTCCCGCAGGGCGAACAACTCGGCCAGTGTCGCGCCGCCCGCGCCCGCGCACCCGGCGCCCAGCCACTCGGCCGCCTGCCCGGCGTCGAACCGGCCGACCTCGATCTGCGCCAGGCACCGTCCGGGCCGTACGACGGCCGGATGGAGCCTGCTGAGGTCCTCGTTGGTCGTGATGGCCACGAGCACGTCCCTGCCCTGGCCGAGCAGCCCGTCGGTCAGGTTGAGCAGGCGTGACAGGCCCTGGCCCGTCGACTGCTTGGCCTCGGCGCGGATCAGTTCGTCGCAGTCCTCCAGGACGAGCAGCCGCCAGCGCGGCTTCTCGTCCTCACCCGGGCCGTCCCAGCCGACGGCGACGTCCATCAGGTAGCCCGGGTCGTTGAACAGCAACTCGGGGTCGAGCACGCAGTCGACCTGGCACCAGGACGCCCACTCGCGCGCGAGCGTGCGCAGCAGCGTCGTCTTGCCGGTGCCGGGCGGGCCGTGCAGGAGGACCAGCCGGCCCGACACATCGGCCGCGGTCGTCGCCATGAGGGCGTCCAGGCGGCCGACGGCCGCCGTGGGGTAGTTCCTCCTGATCTCCCGCCATGAGGAGGTCGTGATGGGCTTGGCGGAGCGGTGCGGCCCGTGGCTCGACCTCCACCAGAAGCCCATTCGCACGTGGTCGGCGTCGGGAGCCGCCTCCTCCGCGTTCCTGGTCGCCTGCTCCAGAACCGAGCCGGCCAGTTCCTCGCTCACCGCCGTGGCGGTGAGCGTCGCCGACCGGTTCGCGCCGCGGACCACCCGCAGCGTCCATCCCTCGCCCGCGATCAGCCGGGTCTCGTACCCGTCGGTGTGCTGGGCGACGCGCAGCAACCGGCCGCCCTCGGCGGTCAGCGGGGCGTCGGCGCGGACCCGGCCGAGGCTGGTGGTGCGGGACCAGGGCTGCTCGCCGGTCGCGAACGGCGACAGCGCCATGGCGTCGATCACGTCGGCCGGGCTGTCGGTGTCGTCGAGCCAGATCCGCATCGGCACCGGCGGTGGGGGCGTGGAGTGAGGAGAGAAGTCGACCTCCTTGAGAACGGACATACGGCGATGATCTCGACGTACGACTCGCTCTGTCGAATGGATTTATGGGCCTATTCAGTTTGCTTGCCGTTTAAGCAGTTTCATATGGGCAAAAGGCAGTACCTGCTGGGGCGTTACCGCTACGCTCGGTGTCCAGTCGTACGGTTTTCAACGGAGAGCACTGTGGCCATCGATCTCGTGTCCCGCGCTGAATGGGGCGCGCGTCCTCCCAGGGGCTCGTACTCGTCGCTGACCTCCACGCGCGGCGTGAAGGTCCACTACACCGGCGGCCGGGTGGACCCGGGTATCGTCACCGACCACGCCAAGTGCGTGGCCATGGTGAAGTCCATCCAGAACTTCCACATCGACGGCAACGGCTGGATCGACATCGGGTATTCGATGGTGGCCTGCCCGCATCGGAAGGTCTTCGTCGGCCGCGGGCCGGGACACCTGCCGGCCGCCAACGGCCCCGGCCTGAACTCCGGCCATTACGCCGTGCTCGGTCTCGTCGGCAACGCCGGCCTGATCCAGCCGACCGACGGCATCCTGCACGCGATCCTGGACGCGGTGGAGTATCTGCGCGCCAAGGGCGGCGCGGGCAAGGAGATCAAGGGCCACCGCGACGGCTACTCCACCGACTGCCCCGGCGACCCGCTGTACGCCTGGATCAAGAAGGGCGCGCCGCGTCCCGGGACCACCCAGCCGGAGCCGGAGCCCGAACCGGAGCCCACGCAGCAGTGGCCCGGCCGCCTGCTCAGATACCCGCCCGTGATGCGCGGCGACGACGTGCGCGCCTGGCAGGCCCGGATGAAGGAGTTCGGCTACGACATCGCCGTGGACGGCGCGTACGGGCCGGACTCCCAGGACGTGTGCCGCAGGTTCCAGAAGGACCGGCATCTCGACGCGGACGGCATCGTCGGCCCCGAGACCTGGAACGCCGCGTTCGCCACGTCCTGAGGAGCCCGGCTCAGGGTCGGGGAGGACCATGCCCGACTGTCCGATGGCATCGAATCGAGTCGTCGGCACAAGCCCGGCGCAGTCCGGATGTTCCTGACGCATGCGCCGGCGGCTGTAAAACATGGAACCACTGACACATCCCATGTGCGAGGCATCCGACGCGGTCTGAAAGTTGCATCGCAGCCGAAACACGTCTGGTGAATCGGCTGTAGTGGAACCGCATGCCTGAATTGATCCCATCTCCGCTGCACCGCGAGCCTTGACGGGAGGGCCCCCGGGGCTTACGTGTGATGTCCGGACATTTCGTCGAATCGATACGACATCCCCATCACCAGGAGACAGCGTGCCCCCACTGAAGCGGAGCGATCCCTCCTCCCGTCCTCGACGTCCGGCGAGCAGGTGGCCGACTGTGCTGGCGGCCTTCCTGCTCGCGATGATCGGGGCTCAGCCGGCTGTGGCGGCACAGCAGTCCGCGCCGTCGGAGTCCACCGCGACGGTTGCCGCCGCCGCTGGGGACATCGACGGCGTCACCGCGGGCAATGCCGCGATCGCCTCGGTCGATCTCGCCGGGACGTGGAGCTTCACCCCGGCGGGCCGGTCGACGACGTCGATCAAGGTGCCCGGAGGCGGCTGGTACAAGCAGGGCTTCACGGATGTGTCCCAGGCGGTGTACTCGCGTACGGTGACGGTGCCGGACTCGGGGCAGCCGCAGTCGACATGGATCGAGTTCGGCGCCGTGAACCACCAGGCGACCTTGTCGGTGGACGGCCGGGTGGTCGCGACGCAGACCACGGCCTTCACCCCGTCGAAGTTCGACATCAGCGCCTACGCCGCCCCGGGCACCACCCATACGATCAGCGTTGACGTGAAGGGCCGCGGCGCGCTGAAGAACCCGGCGAACGGCAAGTACATCGTGCCCGTGGCCGCCGACTGGTCCGAGGCGGTCCCGCAGGGCATCTACCGCTCCGCGTTCCTGCGGGTGTATCCGGCCGTGTACGTCAGCGACACGTTCATCCGCACGTCGGTGGCGAATCAGACCCTAGGCTACGACGTGTGGGTGACCAACACCTCGAGCAGCGCCCGATCGGTGACGCTGACCGGCGAGCTGTCCTCTGACGGCGGCGGGACGTTCGGTTACCCGGCGCTGCCGTCCCGCACCGTGACCGTGGGGGCGCGGTCGACGGCCAAGGTCACGGTCGATTCCGTCGCGTGGAACCTCGGCGCCGCCTCGTACTGGTGGCCGAACGTCCCCTACCGGCCGGGCTATCGAGCCCAGCTTCACCGTCTCAAGGTCCACGCGGCGACCGACGACGGCCGCACGAGTGACGCGACGTACCGGTTCGGGTTCCGGGAGACCACCCAGAACGGCGAGTACTACTTCATCAACGGCGTCAGGGTGAACTTCCGCGGTGACAACCTGCAGGGTGCCGACTACGACCGGGTCGACTACGGAGGCAAGGGCGACGCCTACGACACGCTGCCCGGCTTCCTCCCGCCTTCGGCGGGCAACGGCGGCTGGCCGCAGGCCGTTGACAACTACCAGCGGCTCAACTACAACATGGTGCGCATCCACCAGGAGCCGGCAAGCCCGTACATGCTCGACGTGGCCGACGAGACGGGCCTGATGATCACCGACGAGACCGGCGTCCGCGGCAGCGCGCAGGACTTCGTCGCAGGGCACGACCACATGGTCGCGCACGCCCGCGCACTCACGGTGCGGGACCGCAATCACCCCGCAGTCATCCGCTGGAGCCAGGCCAACGAACCGACCTTCGGCAACGACTCCGAGCAGTTCGAGCAGGATCTCTACGCGGCGATGAACGGCAACGACGGCACCCGCCCGGTCAGCCTTGACGCCGCGCCCGGTGCCGACTCGCCCAGCCGGTACCCGAACATGAGGTACGCCAACTTCGCGATCTTCTCGCACTACCTCGACGGCGTCGGACAGTACGGGGAGCGGGTGGCCTCCGTGACCGGCCGCCCCGACGGCGAGGGCGAGTACGTCTGGAACAAGTGCAACACCAAGCAGGGCTTCATGTGGTTCGCCACGGCGACGGCCGCCAAGCGGGGCAAGGACGCCGCCGACCTGCGCCCGTACACGCTGCTGTCCGCGTGGGCCGGTTTCGTGCCCGGCGTGCGTACGACGGACTTCGTGCCGGAGGAGGGCGGCCATCCGCTCTACGGTGCCGACAACCTGTCCGATCCCTGGAACAACCCCCAGATCCAGCGCGTCCAAGCCGCGTTCAACCCGGTCGCGGCGATCGACCTGCCCTACTGGTCGGCGTCCGGGGTCTCCGACGCCAACGGCGACTTCCCGCTGCCGCAGGCCGTGAACGCCTACGCCTACAACGCCTCCGTGACCCGCAACATCACCGTCTTCAACGACGACCTGCGCGACACCTCCGTCGGATTCTCCTGGTCGGCGCGGCTCGATCGGCCCGACGGCCCCGTCGTCGCGTCGGGGCAGACCACACTGAACATCCCACTCGGCTCGCGGGCCACGCAGCCGGTCACCTTCACCGCACCGGCGAGCGGCTCACGCGTGTACCTGGTCCTGACGACCACCAAGTCGGGTGCCACGACGTTCACCGACGCGGTCGAGTACTTCACCCTCGGGTCCGGTTCGGGCGGCCCGGTGTCGGGCGCGGCCTACCGCATCGTCAACCGCAACAGCGGCAAGCCGCTCGCCGTGGCCGGCGGCTCCACGGCCGACGGCGCCAAGGCCGTGCAGCAGACCGGCGCCGCCGCGTGGACCGTCACCAGCGGTCAGGGCGGTGCGTACACCCTGCGCTACGTCCCCACCGGCAAGGTCCTCGACGTCAACGGCAGCAGCACGACCCAAGGGCTGCAACTGCAGCAGTGGACCGCCAACGGCGGCGCCAACCAGCTGTGGTACCTGCGGCCCACCGGCGACGGCTATTACACGATCGTCAGCTACAGCAGCGGGCTGTTGGCGGACGTGTATGGCGCGTCGACCTCCGACGGCGCCCAGGTCGTGCAGTGGGCCGCCAACGGCGGCGCCAACCAGCAATGGCAGTTGGTCCCGGCCTGAGACCACCCGGGGACGGCCCGGCCACGGCGGCCGGGCCGTCCGCGTTGTCCACAGACCGGGACCCCGGAGCCCCGAGGCCGGGCCGGTGCATTTAGCATCCGGTTCATGACGGTGCCGCCTGTTGAACTCGACGATCTCGCCGATCCCGCAGCGGGGTTCCCGCAGGCCACGCGGGAGCAGTGGAGGACGCTCGCGGCCGAGGTGCTGCGCAGATCCGGCTGGGACGGTTCGCCGGACGAGGCCGAGGCCGCCCTGACCACCGCGACCTACGACGGGGTGGCGGTCGCCCCGCTGTACGACGCCGCCGACCTGCCGGCCGCGCCGCGGACGACGCGTGCGCCGGGCCCGTGGGATGTGCGCCAGCGGCACGCCGACCCCGATCCGGCCGCGACCCGGGAGGCGATCCACGCCGACCTGGAGAACGGCGTCACGTCCCTGTGGCTCGATCTGAACGCGATCGACCCGGCCGCGCTGCCGGCCGTGCTCGACGGCGTCCTGCTCGACCTCGCCCCGGTCGTCCTCGACGCCGGCCCGCGTACGGCCGAGGCGGCGGAGGCGTTCCTGCGCCTGGTCGAGGGGGTGGCCGGCGGGGTGGCCGGCGGGGTGGCGCTGCCCGGGGGCAATCTGGGCGCCGACCCGATCGGGCTGGCGGCCCGCACCGGCGCGACCGCGGACACCGGCGCCGCCGTGGCGCTCGCCCGCCGCTGCGCCGCGGATCATCCCGGCCTGCGGGCGATCACCGTCGACGCGCTGCCGTACCACGACGCGGGCGGCGCCGACGCCGAGGAGCTCGGCTGCTCGGTCGCGACCGGCGTCGCCTACCTGCGGGCGCTGACCGATGCCGGCCTGACCGCCGAGCAGGCGTTCGGGCAGCTCGAGTTCCGCTACGCCGCGACCGCCGACCAGTTCCTCACCATCGCCAAGCTCCGGGCCGCACGACGGCTGTGGGCGCGGGTCGCCGAGGTCACAGGGGTCGCGCGGGAACCCGGCAGGCAGCATCAGCACGCGGTCACCTCGTCGGCGATGATGACCGTCAGGGACCCCTGGGTGAACATGCTGCGCACGACCGTGGCCTGCTTCGCGGCCGGGGCGGGCGGGGCGGACGCGGTGACCGTGCAGCCGTTCGACGCCTGCCTCGGGCTGCCCGACGCGTTCGCCCGCCGCATCGCCCGCAACACCCAGTCGCTGCTGGTGGAGGAGGCGAACGTCGCCCACGTGGCCGACCCGGCCGGCGGCTCCTGGTACGTGGAACGGCTCACCGACGACCTCGCCGCCCGGGCCTGGGAGTGGTTCCAGGAGATCGAGCGGGCCGGCGGCATGGCGGCCGCGCTGGAGCGGCTGGTTCCCGAGCGGCTGGCGGCGACCAGGGCCAGGCGCGCGGACAACCTCGCCCACCGCCGCGACCCGATCACGGGGGTCAGCGAGTTCCCCGACCTGAAGGAGAGGCCGGTGTCCCGGCGGACCGGCCACGGGCTCGCCGCGACGTCCGGCGGTGTGTCCGGTGTGTCCGGTGGGGCGCCGGGTGGGGGACTGCCGGTGATGCGCTACGCCGAGGAGTTCGAGGCGCTGCGCGACCTCGCCGACGCCCAGCCGAGCCGTCCCACGGTGTTCCTCGCCACGATCGGGCCCGTCGCCGCGCACACCGCGAGGGCGACGTTCGCCGCCAACCTGTTCGCGGCGGGCGGCGTCGCCACCGTCACCAGCGGCCCGGGCACCGACCCGGCCGCGATCGCCGCGGCCTTCCGCGACTGCGGCACCCCCGTGGCCTGCCTGTGCTCCGGCGACCGGCTGTACGGCGAGCACGCCGCGGCGGTCGCGGCGGCGCTGCGGGAGGCCGGGGCGCGCAGGGTCTGGCTGGCCGGGAAGGGGGAGTATGAGGGGGTGGACGCCACCCTGTACGCCGGCTGTGACGCGCTCGGGGTGCTCCGCGCGACGTTCGACGATCTGGGAGTGGACCGATGATTCCGGATTTCTCGGAGATTGACCTGGGGCCGGGCGCCCCGGCGGCGGACATCCCCGACGGCCCGGCCTGGGAGCCTCCTGTGTGGGAGACGCCGGAGGGCATAGCGGTCAAGCCGTTCTACACGGCGGCCGACCTGGAGGACGGCCCGTCCCTCGAGACCTACCCGGGCGTCGCTCCCTTCCTGCGCGGCCCGTACCCGACGATGTACGTCACCCAGCCGTGGACCATCCGGCAGTACGCCGGGTTCTCCACCGCCGAGGAGTCCAACGCGTTCTACCGGCGCAACCTGGCGGCCGGGCAGAAGGGCCTGTCGGTCGCCTTCGACCTCGCGACCCACCGGGGCTACGACTCCGACCACCCCCGCGTCGCGGGCGACGTCGGCATGGCGGGCGTGGCGATCGACTCGATCTACGACATGCGGCAGCTGTTCGACGGGATCCCGCTCGACCGGATGAGCGTGTCGATGACGATGAACGGCGCGGTGCTGCCGATCCTGGCGCTCTACATCGTCGCGGCCGAGGAGCAGGGCGTCACGCCCGACAAGCTGGCGGGGACCATCCAGAACGACATCCTCAAGGAGTTCATGGTCCGCAACACCTACATCTACCCGCCGGACCCGTCGATGCGGATCATCTCCGACATCTTCGAGTACACCTCCAAGAAGATGCCGAAGTTCAACTCCATCTCGATCTCCGGCTACCACATCCAGGAGGCCGGGGCGACCTGCGACCTGGAGCTCGCCTACACGCTGGCCGACGGGCTGGAGTATCTGCGAGCCGGGGTCCAGGCGGGGCTGGACATCGACGCGTTCGCGCCGCGCCTTTCGTTCTTCTGGTGCATCGGCATGAACTTCTTCATGGAGGTCGCCAAGCTCCGCGCCGCCCGGCTGCTGTGGGCCCGCCTGGTGAAGGGCTTCGGCCCGCGCAACCCCAAGTCGCTGTCGCTGCGCACGCACAGCCAGACCTCCGGATGGTCGCTCACCGCGCAGGACGTGTTCAACAACGTCGTACGGACCTGCGTCGAGGCGATGGCGGCCACCCAGGGCCACACCCAGTCGCTGCACACCAACGCCCTGGACGAGGCGCTCGCGCTGCCGACCGACTTCTCGGCGCGGATCGCCCGCAACACCCAGCTTCTGCTCCAGCAGGAGTCGGGCACCTGCCGGGTGATCGACCCGTGGGGCGGCTCCTACTACGTCGAGCGGCTGACCCGGGAGCTGGCGCGGGCGGCCTGGGGCCACATCCAGGAGGTCGAGCGGGCCGGCGGCATGGCCAGGGCCATCGACCAGGGGCTGCCCAAGATGCGCATCGAGGAGGCGGCGGCTCGCACCCAGGCCCGCATCGACTCCGGCAGGCAGCCGGTGATCGGCGTCAACAAGTACCGCCCCGAGGCCGACGAGCCGATCGAGGTGCTCAAGGTCGACAACACGGCGGTGCGCAACCAGCAGATCGACAAGCTCCGCAGGCTGCGCGAGGAGCGCTCGGCCGCCGCCGTCAACGAGGCGCTGGAGGCGCTGACGAAGGGCGCGGCCGGCGGGGACAACCTGCTGGAGCTCGCGGTGAACGCCGCCAGGGCCAAGGCCACGGTCGGGGAGATCTCCGACGCGCTGGAGAAGGTCTTCGGACGGCACGCCGCGCAGATCCGTACGATATCGGGCGTGTACCGCGCGGAGGTGGGCGGCGCCGCGGACCGGGTCCGGGAGGCGTGCGCGCAGTTCGAGAAGGCGGAGGGCCGCCGGCCCCGGATCCTCGTCGCGAAGATGGGCCAGGACGGTCACGACCGGGGCCAGAAGGTGATCGCGAGCGGCTTCGCCGACCTCGGTTTCGACGTCGACGTCGGTCCGCTGTTCCAGACGCCCGAGGAGGTCGCCCGGCAGGCCGTCGAGGCCGACGTGCACGTGGTCGGGGTCTCCTCGCTGGCGGCCGGGCACATGACGCTGGTGCCCGCGCTGCGGCAGGCGCTCGGCGACCTCGGCGCGGAGGACATCATGATCGTGGTCGGCGGGGTGATCCCCCCGGGCGACGTCGAGGAGCTGCGCACCGCGGGCGCCTCGGCGATCTTCCTGCCCGGCACGGTGATCGCCGACGCCGCCCTGGAGCTGCTGCGCGAGCTGTCCGCCCGGCTGGGTCATCGGTGATCGCATCGGTGATCGAGGACTACGTCAAGGGCGTGCTGTCGGGCGACCGGCGGTGGACCGCCCGGGCCATCACGCTGGTGGAGTCGACCAGAGCCGATCACCGGGAGATGGCGCAGCGGCTGCTGGTCGAGCTCACCCCGCATGCGGGCAAGGCCCGCAGGGTGGGCGTGTCCGGGGTGCCAGGGGTCGGCAAGTCGACCTTCATCGAGGCGCTCGGCACCCATCTCACCGGGCAGGGGCACCGGGTCGCCGTCCTGGCCGTGGACCCCTCGTCGCGGCGCTCGGGCGGCAGCATCCTGGGGGACAAGACCCGGATGGCCAGGCTGTCGGCCGATCCGAACGCCTTCATCCGGCCGTCCCCCACGGCCGGGACGCTCGGCGGCGTGGCGAAGGCCACCCGCGAGGCCATCGTCGTCGTGGAGGCGGCGGGCTACGACATCGTGCTCGTCGAGACGGTCGGGGTCGGCCAGTCGGAGACCGCGGTCGCCGACATGGTCGACACCTTCCTCCTGCTCACCCTCGCCCGCACCGGGGACCAGCTCCAGGGGATCAAGAAGGGCGTGCTGGAGCTGGCCGACGTCATCGCGGTCAACAAGGCCGACGGGGAGCACGAGACGGCCGCGCGCAAGGCGGCGCGTGAGCTGTCCGGGGCGCTGCGGCTGCTGCGCTCGGCCACGCCCGTGCTGACCTGCAGCGGCCTCACCGGCGCCGGGCTGGAGGAGCTGTGGGCGCACGTCGTGCGCCACCAGGAGGGCGCCGACCTCGCCGCCAGGCGCAGCCGCCAGCAGGTCGAGTGGACGTGGGCGCTGGTCAGGGAACGGCTTTTGGCCATGCTCCGCGACGCCACCGCGGAGATCGCGCCGGAGATCGAACGACAGGTCCTCGACGGCACCCTCACCCCGGCGCTGGCGGCCGACCGCATCCTGGCGGCCTTCCTGCCCACGGACGCCTCTCATGACACCCGGGGGATCACCTTTCCTCCCGGGTGAGAAAGATCGCTACCCGTGTGACCGGGAATGCACTGTTGCACGTTTTCCCCGGCCGAAACCGTGCCACCATGTGGCCGCTTTCGATTACGGGGAGGTGCGATGAACCACGATCCGATGATGCCGCCGCAGGTGGAACGCGCTCTGCGGGAGTATCGGGCGTTACTGTCCGCACATGGGATGACCTGGGGAGAGCCGCCGCTGGGCTACGTCCGGATGATGCCGTTCCTGCGGTTTCCCGAGGAGGCCGACCGGATGAGCATCAGGCCCGACCTCGACGCGGAGTTCCGCGACACTCTGGCCGGCGAGGTCCCCCGGGGCCTGGTGGCGCTGCGGCTGACCGCGGACGGCCACCGGCTGAAGCACCGCCTGGAGCACGGCCCGGCCCGGCCGCTGCTGTCGCCGGGGCCGGTGCCCGTCATCCTGCTGGTCGACTCCGCGCTGCCGCACCCGGCGGAGGTGATGGCCGACGGCGTGCCGTACGGGATCGCGGCGGGCGGGGCCAGGCTCCTCGACGTGACGACCGCGACCATGCTCACGGTGGACGGCGAGGAGGTGGACCTGTCGGGGCTGACCCGGCCCGCACCGGCCGCGCGGCTGCGGTTGCGCGCGGGATTCCCGTGCCGGTGGAGCGTCACGTCGGCCGACGGCCAGGGGTGGTATCCGGAGGGAGCGCCGGAACGGCGCGACAACGACGACAGGCCGTTCTTCCACGGCGACGACATCGTGCTCGCCGTGCCCTGCGAGCCGGTCACGATCCGGGTCACGCGCGGCATGGAGTACGGCATCGCCGAGACGACGGTCGTCCCCAGGACGGGGGAGGAGACGCTGGTCGGGCTCGCGCCGCAGCGGCTGTACGACGCCGCCGCCCGCGGCTGGTACGGCGCCGACCTGCACGTCCACATGAACTGGGCGGGCGACCTGGTCGCCGTCCCGGCGGAGGCGGCCGCCGCGCAGCTCGGCGAGGACCTGCACGTGCTCAACCTCGTCGCCGGGAACGTCGCGGGGGACCGGGTCTACGACCGGGAGGCGCTCCAGCACTGGGCCGGGCGCGACCTGCCGTGGTCGGACGCCGGGCACGTGGCCCGGATGGGTGTGGAGTATCGCAACGACCTGTTCGGGCACGTCCACGTCTTCGGGGTGGCCGCGCCGCCCGCCGTCTACCACACGGGCTTCGGCGCCGACGCCGACTGGCCGCCCAATGCCACGGTCTGCGGCGACCTGCGGGAGCCGCGCGCGGTCCTGGGGTACGCCCACCCCTTTCACGGCCCGGTCTCCTCCCCGGAGGACGTGGCCGCGAACGGGACCAGGAACTGCAGCGGCCGCGCCCTGGTCGTCGACGCCGCCCTCGGCCTGGTCGACGGAGTGGAGGTGCTGCACTTCGGCGACCTGTCGCCCGCGCCGGGAACCGCCGAGGTCTACCGGAGGCTGGTCGGCGCGGGCAACCGCCTCGCCGCGCTCGCCGGAACCGACACCATGCTGTCGTTCACCCGCCAGGACACGGTCTCCAGCCCGCCGGGCTGGGAGCGCGTCTACGCACGCGTGGACGGGCCGCTCAGCGCCGAGTCGTACGCCGAGGCCGTACGGCGGGGCCGCACGTTCGCCACCACCGGCCCCTGGCTGGAGCTGACGGTGAACGGCCTGGGGCCGGGGGACACGCTCGCCCTGGAGGGCGGCGAGACGGTCGCGATCCGGGCCAGGGCCGTCGGGCCGGAGGTGGAGCGCATCGAGATCAGGACCGCGGCCGGCGTGCTCGCCGAGGGGCCGGGCCACGAGATCACCGCGTCGCTGTCCGTGGCGGACGCCACCTACGTGGTCGCCGTGGTCCGCGGCGGCCCTCATCCGCGCTCCCCGCGCGGCCGCGCGTACGCCCACACCAGCCCGGTCTACCTCGACGTGCGGGGGCGGCATGTGGCAAGAGAGGAGGACGTGCGCTGGTGCCTGCGGTGGCTCGACCTGCTCGACGAGCTGGTCAGGGCCAGGGCCCGCCTGCGGACCCGGGCCCAGCTGCGCGACCACCTGGACCTGATCGAGAAGGCCAGGGCGGTGTACGAAGCCCGCTTGTGACTACAGGTCGAGCGACGAGCCGCCGAAGCGGTCCCGCAGGAACCGGCCCTGATCCCTGAGCGCCTGCTCGTCCCCCTGGTAGACGGCCTCCGCGATCGCCGACACCCCCGACTCCAGCAGGCCGAGCTGGGCCATCAGCTCCTCGTGCGCGCTGCGCTCGCGCGATCCCCGGCGGGTCAGCGCGTACGACCTCGGCAGGTTGGCGTACGCCTCAAGACTGGTAGGCAGGTAGTCGCGGACGGCCTGGGAGACGACGTGCAGGTGGTCGGGGGCGGAGGTGAGCGCCTCGGCCCTGGCCAGCACGCCGCGGAGGATCGCGGCGAGGTCGCCGACCTTGGCCACGACGTCCTCGGGGAAGCGGGGCGGCGACACCTTGGCCACGAGGGCGTCGAGGTCGTCCCGCAGCGCCCGCGTCTCGACCTCGGCGTGGGAGATCGTCAGCCGCACCCGGTCGGGCGGGGTGAGCAGCGCGCCCACGCCGTACAGCCCGGCGACGACCACCGGCCACAGCGAACCGGCGAGGCCGAGGAAGTGCAGCCCGAGGCCACCGAGCGCGAGGGCGGAGCCGACGATGTTCCGCGTCGAGCCGAGGTAGGACAGGATCCGGTCACTGGTAGCCACGGATCTCCTTGAACGCCGAGGCGAGCGATGCCTGCCGGGCGTCGAACACCGCGCCGCCGGTGAGCGTGGCGACCTGGCGCATCTCGGCCACGTCGCTGTCGCCGAACAGCACCACGAACGTGGGGATCCGGGTGCCCAGGGTCCGGTAGAAGCCGGCGAAGTCCTCGTAGGAGGAGCCGTCGGTGTTCTCGCCGTCCGTCATGAGCACGACCGAGGTGAAGTCCTCGCCGCCCTGCCCGCCGCCCTGCCCGCCCCTGACCGTCTCGTATGCGTCGTGCAGGCCGTCGTAGATCGCGGTGCCGCCTCTCGCCGTCAGGACGTCGCCGTACGCACGGATCCGACGCAGGACGGCCGCGGGATCGTGTTCCGGCACTGTGAACGTGCTCGCCGGGCCGGCCACGGTGCTGAACGGCAGCAGCGTGACCGTCTCCCTGTTGCGGAACCGGGAGAACTGGCCGGAGGCCGAGGCGTCGGCGCCGGTCAGCGCGGTGAGCGCCTGCTTGAGCGCGTCGATGCGGTCGCCCTCCATCGACCCGGAGGTGTCCAGCACGAACACCGTGCGCGACGGGCGGCGCACCTGGTTGAGGTACGCGTTGATCAGCGCGTCGGCGGCGCTGCGGCGGTTGGGGAAGGGCAGTTCCAGCAGCGGGGCCGTGCCGAACCTGGCGTCGGGCCGCACCTCGGGCACGATGGGCCGCCGCGCCGTGGTCGTCATGATCTCGCGCTGCACCCCGGGTGTGCGCAGCCAGGCCGCCAGCTTGCCGTACAGCTCCTTCTTGGCGGAGGAGGCGAGCAGCGTCAGCGGGTAGTCGGCGGTGACGACCCCGTCGCCGGGATAGACCAGCGTGAGCGGCTCGCCGGAGGCGGTGCGCAGGCCGAGCAGCACGGACTCGTAGTTGATCAGCCCGTCCACGTCGGTACGCCGCCGGAAGGCGTCGGCGAGCCAGCCGGAGGAGCCCGCGGTGAGGGTCTGCGCGGAGAAGAACCCGGTGAGCCGGGGGGTGACGGCCGTGACCTGGGCCTGGTCGAGCGCCTCGCCCGCGTCCGACAGCGCCGCCGCCACACCGACCAGGGCGGAGAAGCCCGAGTTCGACGACGCGGGGTTCGTCATGCCGAAGGTGAAGCGGTGTTTCCTCGCGGCCTCGCCGATGTCCGTCCAGGTCGCCTGGCCGGTGTCCCAGCCGAGTTCGCGGGCCTTGGCGCGACTGAGGCCGAGCACCACGGGCGAGACCATGATCTTGGTCTGAGTGGACAGACGCGCGCTCGCACCGTCGATCAGGGACAGATAGCGGTTGGAGGAGAACCAGACCGCGTCGTAGCGGCCGTCCGCGCCGCCGTTCGCCACCTGCTCGGCGCCGTCCAGCGTGCCGGTGTAGGAGAGCGACACCTTCACGCCCGCCGCGCCGGCCGCCTTGGCGAGCAGCGGCTCCAGGTCCTTGATCTCGCTGCCCGCGAGGACGCGCAGCACGTCAGGGCCGTCTTCCGGAGGGGTGTCCCCGCCCGCGCCCGAGCAGGCGGCGGTGACGGTGAGCGCCAGGGCCAGCGGCAGCGCCAGGGCGGCGGCCGTGATCGCTCTCCTCATGACCCCGCCTCGTCGCCGCGGCGGGATCGCTCCAGATAGGCGCGGGCGTGGTCGAGTTCCGCGGTCAGGTTGTCGACGGTGACGGCCATGCTCTCCACGGCCTTGGCCTTGAAGCCGTCGATCATGTCCATCGTCGAGTAGACATTGTCGAACGCCTTGCTCAGCGCCTCCATGCTCACCGTCGTGGCGGCGGCCTGGGTCTGGATGTCTCCCGCCTGGGTGCGCAGCATCTCGCTGGTCGCGAGGATCAGGTCGGAGGTGGTGGTGTTCAGCGCCGTGATCTGGTCGAGCACCAGCTTCTGGTCGGCGAGGGCCTGGGCCACCGTGACGGCCGTGCGCAGCGCCGCGATCGTCGTGGTGGTGGCCCGCTCCACCCCCTTGATCAGCTCCAGGTTGTTCTTGCGCACCAGATCCAGCGCGAGGTAGCCCTGGGCCGACACGGCGAGCTGGGTCAGCAGGTCCTGGTGCTTCTGGCGCACGCCGAACAGCGCGTCCGACCGCAGGGCGTTCGCCTTCTCGGGGTCCGTGAGCTCGATCTGGTCGATCCGTCCCTGCAGCTCCGCGTCGAGCGCCGCCGCCAGCACGGCGTACTCCTGGAGCTTCGTCATCGACTCCCAGAGGTTCGCCTTCTCGCCCTCGATGGCGGCGTTGTCCTTACGCAGCTCGTCCTGCCCGGACCTGAGCGCCCGGATGATGTCGTCGATGTGCTTTTGCGCGCTGCGGTACTTGGCGAAGTAGTCGCGCAGCCGGTCGCCGAACGGGATGATCCCGAGCAGCCGCCGGGTGCCCGCGGTCGCCTGCTTGGGGTCGAGGTCGACGATCGTGCGGCGCAGCGCGACGAGCTGACCGGCGACCCGCGCCTGGCCGTCGGCGCCCTCGCCCTCGCCCTTGGCCGAGGCCAGCGCCGCGACCGGGCGCTTGAGCATCCGGTTGGCCACCTGGGAGGAGGCGCGGATCTCCGAGTCGCCCATCGAGGTGATGTCGTGCACCTTCCTGGTGAACTCCGGCGACCGGTGGTCGAGCGTGGTGAGCTCCTCGGCGAAGCCGGACGCCTTACGGGCGAGTTCGGCGCCGCGCTCGCCGGGAAGCGGCAGCATGCCGGCCGCCTTGTCGGCCGGCACCGCCGCCACCGGGGTGGGCGGAGTCAGCACCAGATCTTCGGACACGGGTGTCCTCTCTTCCTGGGACTCTTCCTGAATAACCGGGGTCAGGACGACGGCTTCGCGCCGGCCAGGTAGCTCCGCTCGATGGTCGAGACGAGGTCTTCCAGCCGGTCGTAGGCGGGCGGCTCGACGACGTCGACCAGGCTTCCGGCGATCGGGGCCTTCGTCTTGGTCACCAGATTGGCGAAGACCTTGGGATCGGCGGTGCGGAAGCCGTATCTCGCGGCGAGACGGGCGAACTCGGGATCCTCCTGCAGCAGCCGCCCGACCTCCGCGGCCCGGTCGGTGAGCGGGACGAGTGTGTGCTTGCTGAGCACGGTCGGCGCGGGGTAGATCAGCCGCATGTCGGGCCGGATCGCCCCGCCGCCCGCGAACAGCCGCGCCGCGTACTGCGCCTCGTAGATCACCACCATCGGCGTCTTGCCGATCCCCAGCGCGAGGTAGTCCTCGAACGGCGCCTCGGTGGAGGACTCCGAGTAGCCCTGGTCGAGGAACAGCGGGGCGACCGTCCGCGCCACCTCGGCGACCTGCGCCCGCGAGGTCACGACGTCGTCGCCGTTGGCCACGTAGCTGGTCGCCGCGAGGTACATGGCGGCCGAGTTCGACGTGCGGACGTCCGTGGTGGTGAGCAGGACCCGCTTGCGGGCACGATAGGAGGCGTTGCCCGGCAGCGTGTCCCAGCGGGTGCCCTTCGCGACGAGGCCGAGGAACCTGCGCAGGTCGAGGACCTGGTAGCCCGCGCCCGAGTCGTGGACCACGCCCGCCTTCGCGAGCACGTCCACGATCGGCTGGAACGTCGCGATCGCCATCGGCGAGTAGAACGGCGAGTACGTCCGCGCGATCCTGCGCGACTGCCTGATCTTCTCGGCGGCCGGGACGCTGGAGGGAAAGGCGAAGTCGTATGGGCGCAGGTCCACCGTGGTCGCGATTTCGCGGGATCCCGCGGTGTCGACGTCGACCCGCAGTCCGTGCCTGGCGAACGCCGCCCTGACCGCGGGATCGTCGAAGAAGGGCTTCTTCTCCGAACCGATCACACCGCGGACCGTGGTGAGCGTCCGCTGCTCACCGCCGCCGTCCCCGCCGTTGCCCAGCAGGAGGGCGAGGACGACGGCGGCGCCCAGCGCCAGCGCCAGCCCGACCCCGATCCAACGCTTCATTCATGCTTTCCTTCGCCCCGTGGCCCTGATCCCCGTATTCCGGATTATGGGAGATAGCGGGAATGGGCGAGCGAGAGGAGAAGGGTGCGGCTGAGAATTCAGGAAATGTTCATTGTGGGGTAATAAATGGGAGTAGCGACGATTTGATGCCGAGAATACTGCTATATCACCTTTTGTCGCCCCGGCGGCGTCAGCGGTACCGGCGGGTGACGCCCAGGTAGGGCAGGCACACCAGGGCCAATCCCGCGCAGACGGCGAGCGCCACGGGCGGGCCGACCGGAAGCAGAGCGCCGGCCAGCGCCGTGCCGAGACCGATCCCGGCGTAGAGGGCCGAGGAGTTCAGGCCGACGACCACGGCGGTCTCCCGGGGCGCCGCGTTGATCAGCCGGACCTGCTGCGCCGGGGTCTGGAACCAGGTCGCCGCGCCCCAGGCCGCCATCAGCACGGCGGTCAGCGGCAGCCAGTGTGTGCCCGCCCCGGCCGCCCACGCGGAGACGGCCAGCGTCACGGTGAGCACGGCGAACCCCACGGCCTGCACGGGGATGGGCCCGCGCCGGTCCACCATGGCGCCCGCCACCAGGTTGCCCGCGACCGCGCCGACGCCGTACAGGAACAGCAGCCAGGTCTCCGCCCGCGCTCCGGCCCCGAGCGCGCGCATCACGGGAACGGCGAAGGCGTAGAGCCCATAACTGGCGGCCAGGCCGAGCACGGTCAGCGGCAGCACCGCGACCACCCCCGGCTGCCGCAGCGCCGCCAGCCGTTCCCGCAGCGGGATGCGCGGGTTACCGGGCAACGCGGGCATCGCGGCGAACACGCCCAGCGCGCAGACGGCGCACAACGCCGCGACCAGGCCGAGCGCCGAGCGCCAGTCGAGGATCTTCCCGGCCAGGTTGCCCAGGGGCACGCCGAGGGCGGTGGCGACGGTCAGGCCGCCGACCACCACGGCCAGCGCCCGGGCCCGCTGCGCGGGCGCGACCAGCGACGCGGCCACCGCGCCCGCGTTCGGGGTGAACGCGGCGGCGCCGGACGCGGCAAGCACCCGCGTGACCATCAGCGCGCCGAAGTTCGGCGCGAGCGCCGAGGCGAGGTTGGCCAGGGCGAGCACGGCCAGGGCGCCGACCAGCAGGGCCCGGCGCGGCATCCGGGCCAGCGCGGTGGCCAGGACGGGCGACAGCACGGCGTAGGCGATGGCGAACGCCGTCGCCGACTGCCCGGCGGTGCTCTCCGTCACGCGCAGCGAGTGCGCCATCGCGGGCAGGAACCCGGCCACCACGTACGCGTCGGTCCCGACGGCGAACGTCCCGAGGGCCAGAACGAGGGTCGAGCCGAGCCCTCGCAGCGTGGCCTCGCGGGAGCTAATCGGGACATTCAAGGTCCCTGTTTTGTCCATGAGAATGCTCCGTGCCAGGTGGGAATCAGTCGGTCATGCGGCCGTAGTTGCGGCGGGTGCGCGCCGCGCCCGCGGGGGCCTGCCCCATCAGGTCGGCGATCGTACGGCCGGCCAGTTCGCGCCGCCACGCCAGCTCGGCCTGGCGCATGAGGCTGGAGATGCCGCAGGGCCGGTCGAACTCGGCGCCGGCGTCACGCCCGCTCGCTCCGCGCTTGCGGATCTCCGTGCAACGGAACGCTTCGAGCGGCCCCTCCACGGCGGTGACGACGTCCATCACCGTGATCCGATCGGGTGGGCGGGCGAGCGACCAGCCGCCCCGGACGCCGGGAGTGGAGGTGAGGATCCCGGCGCGGGCGAGTGGCTGCAGTCGCTTCTTCAGGTACTCCTGCGGCAGGTCGAACCAGGCGGCCAGCCGGCGGATCGACACGGGGGCCTGGTCGTCGAGCCAGCCCAGCGTCACGCAGCAGTGCAGCCCCCACTCGACGCCCTCGCCCATCCGCATAACCGGGACTATACACGTCCCGGTTCTCGCGGAGGCGGCGGAGATGTCAGGCGAACAGCGTGCGGCCCCAGTAGTCGCCGCCGTCGGTCACCCCCGGCGGGCAGGCGAACAGGCCGCTGGAGACGTGCTTGATGTACTCGTTCAGCGCGTCCTTCTGGGACAGCATCCGCTGGATGGGGACGAACTGCTTGCGAGGGTCGCGCTGGTAGGCCATGAAGAACAGGCCGGCGTCGAGCCGCCCGAGGCCGTCGGATCCGTCCACGAAGTTGTAACCGCGCCGCAGCAGCCGCGCGCCGCCGTGGGCGTCGGGGTGCGCGAGCCGTACGTGGGCGTTGCCGGCGATCACGGGCGTGCCGTCCGGGCCCTTCTTGGCGAAGTCCGGCGCGTCGAACTCCCCGTGCCCGGTGAGCGGCGCGCCCTTGCCCTTGTCGCGGCCGAAGATGGCCTCCTGCTCGGCCAGCGGGGCGCGGTCCCAGGTCTCGATGTGCATCCGGATCTTGCGGGTGACCAGGTAGGTGCCGCCGTCCATCCAGGCGGGGCCGTCGCCGGGCGCGGCCCACAGGTGGTCGCGCAGCATGGCGGTGTCTTCGAGCTTGAGGTTGTTGGTGCCGTCCTTGAAGCCCATGAGATTGCGCGGCGTCGCCTGCGCCCGCGAGGTGGACGAGGTGCGCCCGAACCCGAGCTGCGAGTAGCGGACGGAGACCTTGCCGAAGCCGATCCTGGCGAGGTTGCGGATGGCATGCACCGCCACCTGCGGGTCGTGCGCGCACGCCTGCACGCAGATGTCCCCGCCGGAGATCTCGGGCTGCAGGTCCTCGCCGGGGAAGGCGGGCAGGTCGGCCAGCGCGGGCGGCCTGCGGTCGCCGAGGCCGAACCGCTCGTCGAACAGCGACGGGCCGAAGCCGACGGTCAGCGTCAGGCCGGAGGCCGGCAGGCCGAGCGCCTCACCGGTGTCGTCCGGCGGCGCCTCGGGCGCCCCGCCCACGGCGCCGAACGTGCCGGCGTCCTTGCCCTGGGTCATCCGGGCCGCGGCGGCGGTCCACTCCTGGAGCAGCTCCACCAGGTCGGCCTTGTTCTTCGTGATCACGTCGAACGCCACGAAGTGCAGCCGGTCCTGGGCAGGAGTGGTGACGCCCGCCTGGTGCGGGCCGTAGAAGGGCACGGGGTCGGAGGCCGAGGCCGCGTGGGCGACCGGCTCCTCCGCGAACGACCGGGTGACGACGGCGCCCGCCCCGACGGCGGCCACGCTCGCCGCGCCGAGGCCGAACAGCCGCCTGCGGCTGATCCCCTTGCCTGCTGTGCTCTTCCGGGTCACCGGGCCACCACCGAGGCTACCTTGCTGATCGGCTCGGCCAGGGCGTTGATCGCGTCGGACAGCGCCCTGAGGTCGTCCTTTGACAGGTCCGTGTGCAGCTTCCAGCCGTCGCCGCTGCGGTGGGCGGCGAGCGCGTTCTCGGCGTCGGCGAACTTCGCGTCGAGCGTCTTCACCAGCTCGGCGTCGCGCTCCTCCAGCACCGGGCGCAGCGCCTGGACGGCGGCCTTCGAGCCCTGCACGTTGGCGTCGAAGTCCCACAGGTCCGTGTGCGAGTAGCGGTCCTCCTCGCCGGTGATCTTGCCGGTGGCGACCTCGTCGAGCAGCCCCTTGGCGCCGTTGGCGAGCTGCACGGGGGACAGGTCGACCGTCGCGGCCTTCGTCACGATCGTGTTCACGTCGGTCATCAGCTTGTCGGCGATCGGGCCGTCGCCGCCGACGTCCTTCTTGACCCACAGGTCCTTCTCGATGCGGTGGAAGCCGGTCCACTCCTCGCCGTCGGGCACATCGTTCTCCCGCGCGTCGATGGCCGGGTCGAGATCGCCGAAGACCTCGGCGACCGGCTCGATCCGCTCCCAGTAGGTGCGGGCGACCGGGTAGAGCTCCTTGGCCTTGGCCACGTCGCCGGCCTTGACGGCCTCGGTGAACTCCTTGGTCTTGTCGAGCAGCGTGTCGGACTGGCTCTTGATGTAGCGCTTGTAGCTGGCCACGGCCTCGGCGAGCTTGGCGTCGCCGGTCAGCGGCTTGTGCTCGCCGCTGACCTTGAGGGGGCCGCGGATGCCCTTGCCGGTCATCCCGGGCTTGCAGGCGGTCTCGTACACGCCCGGCGGAAGTTCCACCACGACCTCGCGGGTCAGGCCGGGCACGATGTTCTCGACCTCGCCCATGACCCGGTCGCCCGTCGCATAGACGTAGAACTCGGTCACCTTCGTGCCGTTGTTGGTGATCGAGAAGGTCGAGGTGCCGGCGGCCAGGTCGGACTTCGCCACCTTGCACTCGGTGTCGGTCGCGGCCACGGTGATCTTCCCGTCGCCGGCCGCGGTCGCCTGGGTCGTGGTGCCGGAGCCCGCGGACGAGCATGCGGTGAGACCGGCGAGGGTCAGCGCGGCGGCGGCCAGGACGGTGGGGGTGCGCATTTCGGTGGACTCCGGTCAGGAAGCGGGCTGGGGAGACTTGGAGGCGGGGCTCGCCGGCGTCTTGGCCGCGGGCCGCAGGAACAGGATGAGGACGGGAACCAGGTAGACGACCCAGGCGACGGCCTCCAGCACGCTGGGCTGCGGAGTGATGTTGAACATCCCGCTCAGCAGCGTCGAGTACCAGGCGGTGGGGTCGAGCACCCCGCTGATGTCGAAGGCGTGGGTGTTCAGACCGGGCACCAGTCCCGACTCCTGCAGGTCGTGCACGCCGTACTTGAAGATCCCGGCGGCCACCAGGACCAGCAGCAGGCCCGTCCAGGTGAAGAACTTCGTGAGGTTGATCCGCAGGGCGCTGCGGTAGAGCCCCCAGCCCAGCGCGACGGCGGTGAGCAACCCGAGCGTGATGCCGATCAGCGGGCTCGCGCTGCTGGTCGCGCCCTGGACGGCGGCGAACCACAGCAGCGCGGTCTCCAGTCCCTCGCGGGCGACGGACAGGAACGCCACCACGACCACGGCGGTGGCCCCGAGTTCCAGGGCCGCGCCCATCTTCTCCCGCAACTCGCCCGACATCTTGCGGGCCGCCGTGCGCATCCAGAAGATCATGAAGGTGACGAAGACGGTGGCCGCCAGGGATGTCACGGCGTCGAACATCTCCTGCTGCTGCGTGGCGAGGTGGGCCGCGGTGAAGGTCAGCAGCGCGCCGAATCCGACGGAGAGGAGGACGGCGACGCCGACGCCGGCCCAGACCATGGGCAGCCGCTCGCGGCGGTCGCTCTTGACGAGGAAGGCCACCAGGATGGAGACCACAAGAGAGGCCTCAAGGCCCTCTCGAAGGCCGATGAGGTAACTCGCGAACACATCGTCCTCCGGACGGTCGGTAAGCCTAACCTAACTTAGGGCAGGTTCACCTTACCGACAAGGTCCCGAACCCGTGGAGCGGGGTAGGTCTTTTGTCACCTTCAGGGACGGGTGAGACTACGGCCCGCCCTCGCCGGCAAGGAGGACGCCGGGTGTCGGCCCGGCGCCCGGCCGCTTAATTCGATGGCGTCCCTTCCCCGTCCCGCGTATGGTGACGGACGTCCTGCCGCCGCACCCTGGAGGGTCACTTGGAGCTCTGAGGTCTCGACACCGCGCCCACGGCCGCCATCGGTGGTCCGGCGCAGCGACCTCAGGCAGACCCTCGCCTCGCGGCCCGTGCCCGCGGTGTCTCCACGGTTTGTTCACCATTTCGCCCTTGGGGATACCCGGAGCCGCCTTATGTCTCATTCCATTGTCTGTACGGATCTGTCGTTCTCCTGGCCCGACGGGACGTCCGTCTTCGAGGAGCTCGACTTCGCGTTCGGCGCCGGCCGGACCGGGCTCATCGGCGTCAACGGCAGCGGCAAGTCCACCCTGCTCAAGCTGATCGCCGGAGAGCTGACCCCGGCGAGCGGCTCGGTGTCGGTCACGGGGCGGCTGGGCTACCTGCCGCAGAACCTCCCGCTCGGCGCGAGCCGTACGGTGTCCGACCTGCTGGGGATCACGCCCGCGAGGCAGGCGCTGCACGCGATCGAGCGGGGCGACCTGAGCGAGGCGAACTACGACGCGGTGGTCTGGGACGTCGAGGAGCGCGCCCGCGCCGAGCTCGACCGCCTCGGGCTCGCGGGGGTGGACCTCGACCGGACGGTCGCGACGCTCTCGGGCGGCGAGACCGTCATGGTCGGGCTCGCCGCGCGCTTTCTCGCCGAGCCCGACGTGCTGCTGCTCGACGAGCCGACCAACAACCTCGACCTCGACGCGCGGCGGCGCCTGTACGACGCCGTCTCGTCGTGGACGAGGACGCTGGTCGTCGTCAGCCACGACCGCGTACTGCTCGACCTGGTGGACCAGATCGCCGACCTGCCCGCCCGCCGCACCTTCGGCGGCACGCTCGGCGAGTACGAGGAGGTGCTCGCGGTCGAGCGGGAGGCCGCCGAGCGGATGGTCCGCGCGGCCGAGGGCGACCTGCGCCGCCAGCGGCGCGAGCTGATCGAGGCGCACACCAAGCTGGCGCGGCGGGTGCGCTACGGCAACAAGATGTACGAGCAGAAGCGCGAGCCGAAGATCATCATGCAGGAGCGCAAGCGCCAGGCCCAGGTCTCGGCGGGCAAGCACCGCACGATGCACGAGGAGAAGGTGGCGGCCGCCCGCGAGCGGCTGGCCGAGGCGGAGGAGGCGGTGCGCGACGACGCCGAGATCCGGGTGGAGCTGCCCGCCACAGAGGTCCCGGCCGGGCGCACCGTGCTCGAACTGGACGGCCTGCGCACGGCCGCCGGGCCGATCGGCGACCTGGTCGTCCGCGGCCCGGAGCGGGTCGCCCTGCTGGGGCCGAACGGCTCGGGCAAGACGACCCTGCTGCGCACGATCCTGGGGGAGATCCCGCCGCGTGAGGGCTCGGTCCGGCTCGACGTCCCGGTGCGCTACCTGCCGCAGCGGCTCGACGTGCTCGACGACGCGCTCAGCCTGGTCGACAACGTGCGGGCGGTCGCGCCCGCGGCGTCGGTCAACGCCGTCAGGGCCGGGCTCGCCCGGTTCCTGTTCCGGGGCGCACGGGCCGAACGGCCGGCGGGCACGCTGTCGGGAGGCGAGCGCTTCCGCGCCGTGCTGGCCTCGCTGCTGCTGGCCGAGCCCGCGCCGCGGCTCCTGCTGCTGGACGAGCCGACCAACAACCTCGACCTGGCCAGCGTGCGCCAGCTCGCTCAGGCGCTGTCGGCCTACCGGGGCGCGCTCGTGGTGGTCTCCCACGACCTGCCGTTCCTGGAGTCGATCGGCATCACCCGGTGGCTCACCCTGGGCGCGGAGGGGGCGACGTCGTCGGCGTGAACTCGTGTTGACAGCGTCCGCTCACCGGCTGACAGTGTTTCGCGTGATCTCCCCCCGGACCTTCTCACGTACCGTCCCGGCCGGCGCCGTCGCCGTGCTGGCCGCGTCCGTCACGCTCGCGGCCTGCACGGGATCGCCCGGCGGATCGGGAAAAGCCGCCTCCGGCGAGGAGGCGGCGCCGTCCGCCGCCGCCTCCGGCCCGCCGGCGTTGACGCCGGAGGCGTACCGGAGCGCCCTCGACGCCGCCGGCCGCCCGGCCCGCACGGCGCTCGCCGCCATCGCCAAGGCGCGGACCTTCCGGTCGCTCCACCAGCGCATCGACCGGGCGGAAAGCGCCCTGGAGTCCGCGCTGGAGCGGCTCGGCGGCCTGCGGCCTCCCGCGGACGTCGCCCCCGAGCACGCCGACTACGTCGCGGCGCTGCGCGGCCTGAACGGCAGGCTCGGGGCGCTGGACGAGGACGTGACGTCGCACGTCCTGTGCAGCGGGACGGCCGTGCTGGCCGGGCTCGGCCGTTCGGGCGAGTTCAAAGAACTCAGGGCTTCCGCGGGCGACCTCGCGAAGGCCGGAGACTACCCGGTGGTCCAGATCAAGCCGCCGGCCCGGCGCGCCCGCCGCCTCGGCAACGGCGCGACGCTGCTCTCGGCGGTCCGCGGCGGCCGGGGCAGCCTGACCGTGAAGAACGGCGGCACGCAGGACGGCGTGGTGACCCTCGTGCGCGGAGGGCGCAAGGCGGTCAGCTTCTACGTGCGCAAGGGGGCGACCGCGAAGGTCGCGAACATCAAGGACGGCACCTACCGCGTCTACTTCACCACCGGCGTGGACTACGACAGGGGCACCCGTGCCTTCACCAGGAACTGCGGCTTCTCCAAGTTCGACGACGCGCTGAAATTCCAGACCGTCTACGCCGGGTACAGCGTGAGGTGGAGCGACTGGACGCTCACCCTCGACGCCGTGTTCGGCGGGAACGCCACCACGAGCGAGGTGGACCCGGACGCGTTCCCGGGATGACCGGACACGCGGAGGCCGCGGCCCGGATCCGGACCGCGGCCTCCGTCCGAAGCCTTCGTAGGGGGTCAGCTGGAGAACAGCATGCCGATCCAGCTGTTGTGCCCCCGATGGTGGTGGCCGTGGTGGCCGCCGTGGTGACCGCCCCAGGCGGGCCCTCCGTGCGCCGGCGGCGGCGGAGCGTACTGGTGCTGGGCCCACTGTGACTCCATGCGGGTCAGCGTCTCCAGCTCGCCGTAGTCAAGGAAGATCCCCCGGCAGTTGTCGCACTGCTCGATGTGGACCCCGTTGCGGTCGAACGTCCGCATCCGTCCACGGCACTTGGGGCACTCCATGTGACGAACTCTCCCTCGGTCAGGTCTCGGCCTCCGTGGCCGCGACGATCCTCCCACAGGCGGACACCAGGGCCTCGGCGGCGTCGTCGGGCGGTTCCCCCGCCCGCGCCGCCGCGGCCACCGCCGTCGCGGCCAGTTGGACGGTCAACGCCCGGGCCGGCGCGTCGAGTTCCCGCCACGGGTCGTCCGCGGAGACGGCGGTCCCGCCCGCCGCGAGATAGGCGGTCAGGAAGCGCTCCCAGTCCCGCGGGTCGAGCAGGCCGGCGGCGTACCACGCGGCCGGGCGGGCCAGGTCCCACGCGGGGTCGCCCGCGCCCAGGTCGTCGGGGTCGATCAGCAGCCACGCGCCGTCGTGCCGGACGATCTGGCCGAGGTGCCAGTCGCCGTGCGTCAGCGCGCCGCCCTCACGGACCGGCGGCAGCGTCGCGTACGCCGCCCGGACGGGCGCGGCGACCGGGTCCGGGACACCGGCCGCCGCCAGCTCGGCCATGGCCCTGGGCAGCCGTGACGGTCCCCCGGCGGGCGGCAGCTCCGGGGGTGCCTGCCGGGAGTGCAGCAGGGCGAGCAGCCGGCCGCCCTCCTCCCACGGGGTGGTCCCCGCGTCGACGTCGGCGATGGTCAGCGCCTCGCCGGCGGGCCAGATCGTGACGAGCCTGCCGTCCAGCCGTTCGAGGCCGAGAGGGGCCAGCATGACGCCGGGCAGGTTCCCGGCGGCGTCGAGGCGGGCACGCAGGGCGCGTTCGTCGGTGTCCGGGGGATGCGCCTTGACGACGACGTCGCCGGCCCGGACCACGAGCACGCGGGTCTGCTTGAGCACCGTCACCGGCCCGTCGCGGCGCGCCAGCCGCGCCAGTTCCTCGATCACGGGGACACCCTAAAGTGCCCTTATGAGGATTGGGTTTTCCGTGCCGGTGTCGGGCTCGTGGGCGACGCCGGAGAACATGAGGCGGATCGCGCGCCGCGCGGACGAACTCGGCTACCACGGGGTGTGGACGTTCCAGCGCCTGCTCTATCCGGTCGGCAACCCGATGGGGCCGGTCTACCGGAGCGTGCACGACCCCGTCGTCGCGCTCGCGTACCTGGCAGGCGTCACGGAGCGGGTACGGCTCGGAGTGGCCGTGCTCAACCTGCCCTTCGTCTCCCCGGTCCTGATGGCCAAGCAGCTCGCCTCCCTGCAGGAGGTGTCCGGCGGCCGGCTCGACGTGGGCCTGGGGCTCGGCTGGCTGCCCGAGGAGTTCGCGGCGTCGGGCGTGCCGATGGAGCGGCGGGGCAGGCGCGGCGAGGAGTACGTCGGCCTGCTGCGGCGGCTGTGGACCGAGGACGTCGTCGAGCACAAGGGCGAGTTCTACGAGGTGCCGCGCTCGCACCAGGACCCCAAGCCGGCCACGCCGCCGCCGGTGATGCTCGGCGGCACGGCCCGGGTGGCGCTGGAGCGGGCCGGGCGGATCGCCGACGGCTGGATCAGCTCCAGCCGCGCCGACCTGGACACGATCGACCAGCAGATCGCCGTCGTGAAGGAGGCGGCCCGGAGGGCGGGCCGCGACCCCGGCGCGCTGCGGTTCGTCGTCCGCGGCGTCACCCGCGTCCGCCCGTCCGACGAGGGCCCGCTGACCGGGTCGTACGACAAGATCCGGCGGGACGTCGAGGCGCTCGAGGCCAAGGGCGTGACCGAGGTCTTCCACGACCTCAACTTCGACCCGGAGATCGGCAACCCCGAGGCCGACCCCCGCGACTCCATGCGCCGGGCCGAAGAGGCACTCGAAGCCCTCGCCCCCCGGTGAGCCTCACGGCCTAGAGTCCCTCGGGGAATTCGACCATCTGGTTGAGCAGGGGCACGAGCTGCTCCTCCTCGTAGTCGAGATGGGCCTCGAGCTCTCCGGCGAGACGGTCGAGCTCGGCGGCGATCTCCGGGTCGCCGCCGTCCAGAAGGGCGCGGATCCGCGCCAGGATCCGCCCCACGACCCGGTGTTCGCGGCGGAGCCGGGCCAGCACCCCGGCGAGCTCGGGGTGCAGGCCGTCCAGGTGTGGGAAGAGCACGTCGTCCTCGCCGGCGTGATGGACGTGCAGGGCCTCGCAGAAGGTCAGGCAGTGCTCGCGCAGATCGGGTCGCGAACCCGGCGTCCGGAGTTCCGCGAGCCTGCGGCGAAAGCTGTCGTGCAGCTTCACCAGCTCGTCGCCCAGCGCGATCACCCGCGGGTCCATGGCGTTGTCCTTCCGGGTCATACGGGCTCCTCCACGGCCAGTCGCGGGATCCGGACGACGGCGGCGTGCCCGAAGCCGGAGATCGCCGAGGCCGCCGCCGCGAGCGCGGCGGCGCCGAAGCTCCAACCGGCTCCCGCGCCGGACATCACGGCCGCGGACACGGCCCCGGCCAGGCTGCTGCCGACGACCCTGACCAACGCGTTCACGCCTCCGGCCGCCGACGTCCTGGCGGGCTCGACGTGCCGTACCGCCATCGTTCCGAGGGCCGCGTAACTGAGGCCGATCCCCACGCCCAGCACGACCCCGGCGCCGTACAGGACCGCCGGGCTCTCGTGACTGACGCCCAGCAACAGCGCGGCTGCGGCGACCAGCGAGGACCCGGTGCCGACCAGGGACGACGCCGCGAACCGGCGCATCAGGGGACCGGCGAGCAGCGAGACCGCGAGCATCAGCACCGCAGTCGGGAGCAGGTAGAGGCCGACCTGGAGCACCGAGGCGTTCAGGGACGCCTGGGCGACGGATGAGAGCGTGGTGATGATGCCGAACAGCGCGAATCCCAGGAGCAGCGAGGCCACCGTCGCGCCCACCGTCCTGCGGTCCAGCAGCATGGGGATCTCGATCAGGGGCGACGCGGTGCGGCGGGCCGTCAGCACCCAGACGGCGCACAGACCGACGGCCGCCGCCGCCAGTCCCATGATGAGCGGCGAGGTCCAGCCCCACGCGGATCCCTTGCTGACGGCCAGCAGCAGGCAGACCAGCCAGGAGGCCACCAGTGCCGCGCCCGCGAGATCGGGGCGGCCGCCCGCCCGGGGCCGGACCGGCTCGCGGACGACGAGGACGACCAGGACGAGACTTATCGCGCCGAGCCCGGCGAGGATCCAGAACAACGCCCGGTAGCCGCCGCCGACGAGACCGGCCAGGATCATCCCGCCGCCGCTGCCGACTCCGATCATGGCGCTCAGCACGCCCATGGCCGTCGGCAGGCTCTCCCGCGTGACCTCCTCTCTCGCGATCCCCATGGCCAGGGACAGCAGGGCCGCCGCCGTGCCCTGGAGAACCCGGCCGGCGATGACCGCGGCGAGCGTGTTGGCCGACGCCGCGAGCACCGATCCGGCCACCAGCAGGCCGAGCGCCGCCGTGGTCACCGGCCGCCTGCCGTAAAGGTCGCCGAGGCGCGCCAGCAGGGGGATGGACACCGCTCCGGAGAGCAGTGAGGCGGTGAGGATCCATGAGGCGGAGGAGAACGAGACGGCGAGCTGCCGCTGCAGGACGGGAAGCACTGGCACGACCGCGGTCATCTGCAGCGTGCCCACGGCCACGGCGAACGCCAGCACGCCGACGGCTGCCCAAGGGCGGGACTTTGTATACATGTAAACAAAGTAACATGGCGGAATGCCGACGCGCACGGGGCGTCCCCCCAAGATCTCCAGAGCGGACATCGTGGCCGCGGCGCACCGGATCATGCGGGAGGCGGGCACGCAGGGCCTGACCATGCGGAAGCTGGCCGGAGAGGTGGGCACAACCGCGATGGCCCTGTACCGTCACGTGCGCGACAAGGATGAGTTGCTGCAGCTGCTGCTGGACGACTACGCGGCGGGCGTGATGAGGCCCGAACTCTCGGGCGACCTCGATCCGGGCGAGCGCGTGGTGGCCGCCGCCGTCGCGATGCGGGACGCCCTGATCGGCGTGCCGTGGATCGTCGAGGTGCTGAGAGCCGACGATCTGATGTCCGTCCACGCGCTGTGGTATCCGGAGACGATCATCGACGCGGCGGTGCGCTCGGGAGTGCCGAGGGAGGCCGCCGTGGACATGTACCGGATCATCTGGCACTACACGGCGGGAGAGATCACCGCGCGGGCGGCCGCGGCGCGCCGGCGGGAGAACGACAGGCCGACCTATCGCGCCACGGTGTTTGCGAACCTCGATCCGGCGAAGCTGCCGAATCTGGCGGCGCTGGGCGAGCGCTGGGAAGAGCTGACCGCCCGTGACACCTACGAGACGGGCGTGCGGGCGATCGTGCGCGGCCTGCTGGCCGCGCACGCCGACGCCGAGAACTGAGGCGGGCCGGGCACCTCATACGGTGCTGACGTCCTGGGCGGACGCCCGCTCAGGCGGGCGTCCGCGAAGCGAGCCTCAGGAGCAGTTCCACCTGATGCCCTGGTAGTTCAGCCCGTTGCCCCACTTGTACGTCCGGTAGTGACCAGGGCGGACGATGTAGCAGGGGCTGTCGGGCCCCACGCGCCGGACCGAGAAGGAGACGGTGTAGCCGCAGTTGTTGGTCACCTTCACCGTCTGGGTGACGTAGCCGGACGAGTGGTTGACGCGCGCGCAGCTCGCGGCGCTCGCGGACGCCGGGGCGGCGGACGCGGTGCCGGCCTGAGCGGCGGCGGCGACGGTCAGCAGCGCCGCCGCGGACAGGGTCAGGACGCCGTTGCGGATCCCCCGTTGGATCATGGTCCATCCTTTCGCCGAATGTCCCGGAGAGGCCCCTCCCCTCCGGGCTCCGGTTCTTTGGATGGCCGGCCGGCCGCCGAGGTTCGCGGTCTCCGCGATTTTCCCCGCGACCGCTTCCACCGGGGATCAGGGGATCATGCCGTACGCGCGGGCGATCAGCTCGTAGGAGCGCAGGCGCGCCGCGCCGCCGTGGACCTGCGTGGTGATCATCAGTTCGTCGGCCCCGGTGCGCTTGCGCAGCTCCTCCAGCCCGTCCCGCACGGTCTGGGGGTCGCCGTGGACCACCGTCGACAGCCGTTCGCGGACGAACTCCCGCTCCATCGGGGTGTACGGGTACGCCTCCGCCTCCTCGGGAGTGGGCGTACGGCCGGGCCGCCCATGTCGCAGGCGCAGCCACGACAGCGCGCCCGGCATGACCTGGCGCAGCGCCTCCTCGTCGGTGTCGGCCGCGACGGCCGCCACCCCGATCAGCGCGTACGGCCGGTCGAGCACCTCCGAGGGCCGGAACGAGGAGCGGTAGAGGTCGAGCGCGGGCTCGGTGTTGCCGGCGCTGAAGTGGTGGGCGAAGGCGAACGGCAGCCCGAGCAGCCCGGCCAGCCTGGCGCTGAACCCGCTGGAGCCGAGCAGCCAGATCGGCGGGCGGCCCGTGGTCGCCGAGTCGGCGCCGCCCGGCACGGCCCGGATCTTCTCGTACGGATGGCCGGGCGGGAAGGAGCCGTCGAGGAAGCCGGTCAGCTCGGCCACCTGCTGGGGGAACTCGTCGGGGTCCACCTCGGCCGAGCGGCGCAGGGCGTTCGCCGTTGCCATGTCGGTGCCGGGGGCGCGGCCGAGGCCGAGGTCGATGCGGCCGGGGTGCAGCGCGTGCAGCGTGCCGAACTGCTCGGCGATCACCAGCGGGGCGTGGTTGGGCAGCATCACGCCGCCCGAGCCGATCCGGATCGACCTGGTCGCCGCCGCGAGGTGCGCGATGAGCACGGCCGGAGAGGAGCTGGCCACTCCGGGCATTCCGTGGTGCTCGGCGACCCAGATGCGGTGGTAGCCCCACTCCTCGGCCCGGCGGGCCAGTTCGGTGGCGTCGCGCAGCGCCTCGAAGGGTGTGGTGCCCTCGCCGACGGTCGCGAGCTCCAGGATCGACAGTGGCGCCTCGGCCGTCCCGCGCGGCACTCCCCGGATGTCGTCGTCGCTCATGCCACCCCCTCGCCTAGCGGCTCGGGGTTTCGTCGTGCCGGAGGCGCGCAGGCAACTCGGTCGCAAATCGCGCTGTGGCTATTGCTTCGCTCGCTCATGTTCGGCCCAACCTGAGGTCGCATCAGGATATTTCCGGACACGGTGAGGGATGTGCTTCGCTGCACCGTCACCTGCCATGCTTGGACACATGAGCGAGCGAAAGCCCATCGAGTCGTGGCTGTCCGACATGGACGGGGTGCTGGTCCACGAGGGGCAGCCGGTGCCGGGTGCCGACGAGTTCATCAAGCGGCTGAAGGAGTCGGGGAAGCGGTTCCTCGTCCTGACGAACAACTCGATCTACACCCCCCGCGACCTGTCCGTACGGTTGCGCGCGGCCGGGCTGGAGGTGCCGCCCGAGGCGATCTGGACCTCCGCGCTGGCCACCGCCAAGTTCCTCGCCGACCAGCGGCCCGAGGGCTCGGCGTACGTGATCGGCGAGGCGGGGCTGACCACGGCCCTGCACGAGGTCGGCTACGTGCTGACCGACCTCGACCCCGACTACGTGGTGCTGGGCGAGACCCGCACCTACAGCTTCACGTCGATAACACGGGCGATCCGGCTGATCGACAACGGCGCCCGCTTCATCGCGACCAATCCCGACCCCATCGGCCCCTCGACCGAGGGCTCGCTGCCGGCCTGTGGCGCGGTGGCCGCGATGATCACCAAGGCGACCGGAGTGGAGCCGTACTTCGTCGGCAAGCCCAACCCGATGATGATGCGCAGCGCGCTCAACCGGATCGACGCGCACAGCGAGACCACCGCGATGATCGGCGACCGTATGGACACCGACGTCGTCTGCGGCATCGAGGCCGGCCTGCACGCGATCCTGGTGCTCACCGGCGTCACCCAGAAGGACCAGATCGACCGGTATCCGTTCCGGCCCACGCAGGTGGTCAACTCCGTTGCCGACCTCATCGAGCTGGTCTGAACCTGACGTGTTCTGTCACGTACAGGTGACATGCTGACCGGCATGAACCATCGCGTCTACCTGGAAATCGGCCCGAAGAAGGTCTTCGCCTGCTCGATCGACTGGCCGGGCTGGTGCCGCATCGGCAGGACGGAGGAGGCCGCGCTCGACACGCTCGTGGACTACACGCCGCGCTTCCGGACGATCGCCGAGCGGGCGGGGCTGGAGTTCGCGCCGGGGGACCCGGCGGTCGTCGAGCGGGTCAAGGGCGACAGCACGACGGACTTCGGCGCGATCTCCGCCATTCCGGACTTCGACCGGGAGCCGGTGGAGGCGCCGGAGGCCGCGCGGGCGGCCGCCCTCGCCCGGGCGGCCTGGGCGGTGTTCGCCGAGGCGGCCGCGGCCTCCCCGGAGGAACTGCGCAAGGGTCCCAGGGGCGGTGGCAGGGACAGGGACAAGATGGTCGCCCACGTCGTGGAGGCCGAGCGCTCGTACGCCCGGAAGATCGGCGTGCGGCACAAGCCCTTCAAGGACGAGGCCGGCCTGACCGCCATGCGCGAGGACATCGCGCGGGTGCTCGAGCGGCCCGCGGATGCCTTTCCTCCCGGTGGTGAGGGCTGGCCCGTCCGGTACGCCGCCCGCCGCATCATCTGGCACGTGGTCGACCACATCTGGGAGATGGAAGACCGCAGGCTCTAGGACGGCGCGTCTAGGGGAGGGCGCCGGCGGCGCGCAGCGCGAGGGCGACGACGGCGGCGTCCTCGGGGACGCGCACGTCCCGGCCGGTGAGCTCGCGGAAGCGCGCGAAGCGGTGCTGCACGGTGTTGCGATGGCAGTACAGGGCCGCGGCCGTGTCGGCGACCGAGCCCGAGCCGCTCAGGTGGATCCGTACGGTCTCCAGCAGCCGCTCGCCCTCCGACCCGCTCAGGGCGGACAGCGGGCCGAGCACCTGGTGCGCGAGCTCGGCCGCCAGCTCCCCGCTGCCGCCGACGAAGACGTCCAGCCAGGCGTCCTCCAGCCGCCGCGGCCCCGCACCGGCCCGCGACGCCCCCGCGGCCGCCGAGGCCAGCCGTACGGCACGGGAAACCTCCGACAGTCCGCTGACGACGGGGGAGACGCCGCAGCGCACCCCGGCGAGCGCGGCGAGGACCGACCGCGGCGGATCGGCGGTCCGGGCCGGCGGCTGCACGATCAGCACGTCGCCGGTCGGCGACTCGTGCCGATAGCAGTGCACCGCCCCGCTCCCGGCCGTGCTCCCGGCTGTGCTCGCGGCCATCGCGGCCTCCGCCGCGCGCAGCGCCGCCCCCTCCCCGGGATGGGCGACCACGGCGAGGAGCGGCTGCGACGGGTCGAGCCCGAGGACCCGGCCGGCGTCGCGCACCACGTCGGGATTGCGGCCCTGGTTGTCCATGAGCCGGGTGAACCAGGCCCTGCGCTGGTCCTCCCGCTGCCGTCCCATCTCCAGCACCGCCCGCTGGTAGCCCGTCATCAGCCCGGTCACGTGCTGCTCCACCGCCTCCCATACCAGGTGGGCCCCGGCGATCAGGCCGGGCAGCGCCTCCGGTGTCACCCGCGCGTTCATGGCCTGCCAGAGCACCCGGGCGTCCAGCCGCGCGGCGGCCAGCAGCGACTCGAGCGGCACCCCCTGCCCGGCCCTGCGCTCCCCGACGCGCTCGGACAGCCCGGCCATGCCGGAGGAGACCGATCCCGTGGCGATGTGCCGCAGCAGCATGTCCAGCCCGGTCAGCGCCGTGCCCCGCAGTTCGTCCCGGCAGACGGGCGGGTCGGGTGACCCGTACGGGTCGACGAGCTCGACCTGGGCCAGCCACCCCTCGACGATCTCGTCGATGTCGTCGAGGCAGCGCAACGCGAGCTCGGTCACCGGGGCTGGAGGGGGAGTGTTCATCTGCACAATTTAGCCGCCGATTTCCGCGACGGAATGCCGTTGGGAAGGCCCCTGGCCTGCGCCTACGGTTGACTCGCCCGTAAGGACGGGTCATTGAGCGGAGACGAAAGCGAGGGCGGACTGTGCACCTGACGCCTCGCGAGCAGGAGCGCCTCACCCTCTTCACGGTCGCGGAACTGGCGCGGCGGCGCCGGGCCCGGGGCCGGCGGCTCAACGCCCCCGAGGCCATCGCCCTGCTCTGCGACGAGATCCTCGAACAGGCCTGGGACGGCGCGTCCCTGGAGGAGGTCGTGGCGGCGGCGCGGTCGCTGCTCACCGCGGACGACGTGATGGAGGGCGTGCCCGACCTGGTGCCGCAGGTGCAGGTCGAGGCGCTGTTCCCCAACGGCACGGCCCTGGTCTGCGTCGACACCCCCTTCGGCCTGGGGGACGGGCACGGCCCCGGCGCGGTGGAGACCGCCGAAGGGGAGCTGCGCCTCAACGCGGGGCGCGACCGAGGGCGGATCACCGTGCGCAACGAGGGCGAGCAGACCGTCTACGTCTCCTCGCACTTCCCGCTCGACCAGGTCAACCCCGCCCTGTCCTTCGACCGGGCGCGGGCGGAGGGCATGCGCCTGGACATCCCGGCGGGCACGGCGCTCGCCTTCCCTCCCGGAGTGGAGCGGCCCGTGGAGGTGGTGAAGGCGTGACGACCATCCCGAGGGAGACCTACGCGAGGATCTACGGCCCGACCACGGGCGACCGCGTACGGCTCGGCGACACCTGCCTGTGGATCGAGGTCGAGCACGACGACACGCCGTACGGCGACGAGTTGCTGGGCGGATGCGGCAAGACGCTGAGGGACGGGCTGCTGGCCTCCCCGCGCGCCGACCGGGAGTCGGCACTCGACCTGGTCGTCACCAACGTCGTGCTGCTCGACGCCGTTCTCGGTGTGCGCAAGACGGCCATCGGCGTCAAGGACGGCCGGGTCGTCAGCATCGGCGGCGGGGACTTCGCGATCGACTCGCACACCGCGATCGTCACCGGCGAGGGCCTCATCGCGACGCCGGGCGTCATCGACTCCCACGTGCACCTGTCCTCGCCCGAGATCGCCCCGGCGGCGCTCGCCTCCGGCGTGACGACCGTCGTGGGCATGGGCCTCGGCGGCGTCTGGGACGTGGGCTGCAACCCCGCGCACAACCTGCACACGCTGATGAGCGCGTGGCGGGGCACCCCGATGAACGTCGCCTTCCTCGCCCGCGGCTCCTCCAGCTCGACGAGGCTGCTGGAGGAGGCCGTGCTCGCCGGCGCCGGGGGTTTCAAGATCCATGAGGACTTCGGCGCGACCCCCCGGATCGTGGACAC
This sequence comes from Microbispora sp. H10830, assembly GCF_014161375.1. NCBI lineage: Bacteria > Bacillati > Actinomycetota > Actinomycetes > Streptosporangiales > Streptosporangiaceae > Microbispora > Microbispora sp. H10830. Next base: position 177,126 of record NZ_JABBWX010000015.1, on the reverse strand, counting down.
CTGCCTCGGGGTCGCCGAGCAGGCGGATCTGCCGGTGGCGCTGCACACCGACTCGATGAACGAGTCGGGCTACCTGGCCGACACGATCGCCGCCACCCGGGGCCGCACGGTGCACGCCTACCACGTGGAGGGCGGCGGCGGCCACCCCGACCTGCTCCAGATCCTCTCCGAGCCGAACATCCTGCCGTCGTCCACGACGCCGACCATCCCCTACACCACCAACACGGTCGGCGAGCTGTTCCCGATGACGATGACCGTCCACCGGCAGAACCACCACATTGGCAGCGACGTCGAGGTGACCCGCAGCCGGATCAGGGCGCACGCCATCGCGGCCGAGAACGCGCTGCACGACCTCGGCGCCATCAGCATCGTCAACTCCGACTCGATGGGCATGGGACGGATCGCCGAGACGATCCGCAGGACCTGGCAGCTCGCCCACCTGCAGGCACTGCGGGCGGGGGCCGGCCGACCGGACACCGCGCGGCCCGACAACGCCCGGGTGCTGCGCTACCTGGCCAAGCTCACACTCAACCCCGCCGTCGCCCACGGGATCGCGCACGAGGTCGGCACCCTCCAGCCGGGGCGGCTGGCCGACATCGTGCTGTGGAACCCGGCGTGGTTCGGCACCAAGCCCGAACTCGTGATCAAAGCCGGCTTCGTCGCCTGGGGTGTGTCCGGCAGCGGCTCGGGCTCGACCCGGCTGACCCAGCCCCGCATCTACCGCCCGTACTTCGGCGGGCTCGGCGACGCGCCGGCCCGCCTGTCGCGGATCTTCGTCGCCCACGAGGCACTGGACTCCGCGGACGCCCGTGAGGCCCTGCCCGCGGGCCTGCGTTACGCGGCCATCCGCCGCGCGCGTGGCCTGACCAGGGCCGACATGTGCCGCAACACGGCGACCCCGCGGGTCGAGGTCTCCGGGGAGCCCGGTCCCGTCCTGGTGGACGGGGCCGAGGTCCACGTGGACCCCGCCACCGAGGTGCCCCTGTCCCGACTGCATCACTTCGCCTAGTCCCCCTGGTGATACGCAATTGAGTACGAGCAAGGCCCGCGGCGCGGGCATCGCCTCCTTCGTCGGCACCTCCATCGAGTGGTACGACTTCTACATCTACGGAACCGCCTCGGCGCTGGTGTTCGGCAAGCTGTTCTTCCCCGAGGCCAGCCCCACGGCGGGCGTCATGGCGTCCTTCGCCACGTTCTGGGTCGGGTTTCTGGCCCGTCCTCTCGGCGGTGTGATCTTCGGCCACCTCGGCGACCGCATCGGCCGCAAGGGCACACTCATCACCACGCTGCTCCTCATGGGCGGCGCGACGACCCTGGTGGGCGTGCTGCCCACGTACGCGTCCGTCGGCATGGCCGCGCCCGTGCTGCTGGCCGTGCTCCGGCTGGTGCAGGGCATCGCGGTGGGCGGCGAGTGGGGCGGCGCCGTGCTGATCGCCGCCGAGCACGCCGGGCCCAAGCGCGTCTTCTACGCGGCGTTCGCCCAGCAGGGCTCGCCCGCGGGCTCGATCCTCGCCACCGGCATGTTCGCGCTGGTCAACCTGCTGCCCGACGACGCGTTCCTGTCGTACGGCTGGCGCATCCCGTTCCTCGCCTCCGCCGTCCTGCTCGTGATCGGGCTGGTCATCCGGCTGCGGGTGGAGGAGTCGCCGGAGTTCGTGCGGATGCGCGAGCAGCGGGAGGTCGCCAAGCTCCCCGTCGCCGAGGTCTTCCGCACGGCCTGGCCGCTGGTGCTGCTCGGCATCGGCGCGAGCGGCGTCGGCATCGCGTCGGCCTACTTCACCAACACCTTCATCCTGTCGTGGGCCACCACCGACCTCGGCATCACGAAGGGCACGATGCTGAACGTGCTGCTCGTCGTGTCGGTCGTGCAGTTCGTCACGCAGCCCGTGGGGGCCGTGCTCGGCCAGCGCTGGGGAGCCGCGAAGTTCATGCTGGCGGCGTTCACGGTGCTGATCGTCATGACGCCGGTGACGTTCCTGCTGGTCGGCACCGGTTCCGCGCCGCTGGCCACGCTGGGCCTCGCCCTGAGCATCGTGTTCGGCGGCGCGTCGTACGCGGCGCTGGCGGGCTTCCTCGCGGAGGTGTTCCCGGCCAGGGTGCGCTACACCGGCATCTCGCTGTCCTACCAGTTGTGCGGCGCGCTGATCGGCGGCACCACCCCGCTCGTCGCGCAGGCGCTGCTGACCTGGTCGGGGACGATCTGGCTCGTCGTGGCGCAGTACATCGTGATCATCCTGCTGACGATGGCGTGCGTCGCCGGCCTGCGGTATCGCTCCGCCGTCGCGGCGAAGGCCCGGCCCGTCACCACGGCCGCCTGAGCAACCTCGAAGGGAAGCACCATGCGTCTGGACGTCCTGTTCGTCAACGGCCGGTTCGCCACCCTGGACCCCGCTCGGCCCGCCGCGACCCGGCTCGGCGTGTTCGCCGGCCGGATCGCAGGGCTGGACGAGGACCTGGACGGGCTCACCGCCGAGGCCGTCGTCGACCTGGGCGGGGCGCCGGTGGTGCCGGGGTTCAACGACGCCCACCATCACCTGAGCATGCGGGGCCAGAGGCTGCGCGAGCTGAACCTGCGCGACGGCCGGGTGCGGACGATCGAGGAGCTGTACGCGAAGGTCGCCGAGCGCGCCGCGGGCCTGCCGCAGGACGCGTGGGTCAAGGGAGCGGGCTACGACCAGAACAAGCTGGGCGGCCTGCACCCGAGCCGCGAGGCGCTCGACCGGGCGGCCGGGGGCCGGCCCGTCTGGCTCCAGCACGTCTCCGGCCACATGGGCGTCGCGAACACGGCGGCGTTCGCCCGCATGGGCTTCGACCGCGTCGAGGACGTGCCGGACGTCGCCGGCGGCACCGTCGGGCGGGACGCCGACGGCCGGCCCGACGGGCTGCTGGCGGAGCAGGCCCAGGGCCTGGCGGACGCCGTGCTGCGCCCGGTGCCGTTCGAGGACTTCGTCGAGGGCATCGCGCTGGCCGGCCGGGTGGCGGCCGGTGAGGGCCTGACCAGCTTCACCGAGCCGGGCATCGGACGCGGTCTGGCCGGCAACGGCGCCTGGGACCTCGCGGCCTTCCAGGAGGCCGTGCGGCGGGGCGTGCTGCCGCAACGCGCCACGCTGATGCCCGGCTCGCCCAACCTGCACGACATCGGCGACGGCTGGTTCGGGCTCGACCTCGGGTTCCGCACCGGCATCGGCGACGAGCGGCTGCGGATCGGGCCGGTCAAGCTGTTCTCCGACGGTTCGCTCATCGGCCGCACCGCCGCCATGTGCTGCGACTACGAGGGGGAGCCGGGCAACCGGGGGCTGCTGCAGCAGGACGCCGAGGCGCTGCGTGCCTTCATCCTGCGGGCGCACGCCGCGGGCTGGCAGATCGCCACCCACGCCATCGGAGACCACGCGGTCGACGTGGTCCTCGACGCCTACGAGGAGGCGCAGGCGCGCGATCCCCGGCCCGGCGCCCGCCACCGCATCGAGCACTGCGCGGTGACCAGCGACGCCCAGGTGGCGAGGATCGCCAGGCTCGGCGTCATCCCGGTGCCGCAGGGCCGGTTCGTCTCCGAGCTCGGCGACGGCATGCTCGCCGCCCTCGGCCCCGAGCGCTCCCTCGGCTGCTACCGGCAGAGGTCGTTCCTGGAGGCCGGCATCGTGGTCCCGGGCAGCTCCGACTGCCCGGTGGCCGACGGCGCCCCGCTGCTCGGCATCCACGACCTGGTCAACCGCCGTACGGCGAGCGGCGTGCCGTTCACCCCCGCCGAGTCCCTCACCGTGGAGCAGGCGCTGCGCGCGTACACGATCGGCTCGGCGTACGCCGCGGGGGAGGAGCGGCACAAGGGCACGCTGTCGCGCGGCAAGCTGGCCGACTTCGTCGTCCTGGGCGACGACCTGTTCGCGGTCGCCCCCGAGCGGATCAAGGACGTCGCCGTGCTCGCCACGGTCGTCGGCGGCGCCTTCGTCTTCGACGCGGCCGGCCTGTCCACAAAAGCGTGGTAACTTGTTACCATGGTAACAGTGCAGCGGGCGCAGACCGGCCTTCGTGTCGAGCGCAACACGTTGAAGGTCCTCAAGGGCCTGGCCGAATACCTGGACGTGTCCCTCGGTGACCTCGTGGAGGGAATCGTCCTGCACGCCTTCGAGGGCAAGGCGCCGTTCGGGCCGGAGACCCTCGCGAAGATCGGGCAGCTCAAGGAGGTCTACGGCCTGACGCTCACGGCCGCCGACGCCCACCGGCTGGAGGAGAGGTGAGCGCCGGGCCGCGGCGCCGCCGCCTCACCGGCAGTCTCCGGGTCGCGCTCGCGCCCGCCGAGGCGTTCCGGCTGTTCACTCCGTACGGCGAACGGGACTGGGTGGAGGGATGGGAGCCGCGGTTCCCGGAACGGGGCACGGACGACACGGCGCCCGGCACGGTCTTCCAGACCCATGCCGACGGCGCGACCACCACGTGGATCGTCCTGCACCGCGAGCCCGGCCGGTCGGTCTCCTACGCCCGTGTGCGCGAGGGGGTGCACGCCGGCACCGTCGGTGTCACGCTCGCCCGGGCGGAGCGCGGGCACAGCGACGTGACGGTCACCTACGACCTCACCCCGCTCACCGCCGCGGCCGAGGCCGATTTGGCCGCCTTCGCCGCCGGCTACCCGGCGTTCCTGCGCTCCTGGGAGGACGCCATCGCGGCCTATCTCGGATAGCCGCCCCCTTGGGCGGTCGCCGCCTGCGGCAGAATGGACCAGCAAGTCCAGAAGAGGGAGGCCGCGGTGCGGACGCTGACCACGAAGGGGGCCGCCACGCGGCAGCGGATCGTCGAGGGCGCGGCCGAGACGATCCGCGAGCGCGGGGTGATGGACACCACTCTCGACGACGTGCGTGCCCGTACGCGCACCAGCAAGAGCCAGCTGTTCCACTACTTTCCCGGCGGCAAGGAGGAGCTGCTGCTGGCCGTGGCCCGTTTCGAAGCCGACCGGGTGCTCGCCGACCAGCAGCCCTACCTCGGCGAGCTCACCTCGTGGGCGGCCTGGCGGGCCTGGCGCGACCGCGTGGTGGAGCGCTACCGCGAGCAGGGGCGGCAGTGCCCGCTCAACGTGGTGATGTCGCAGGTGGGCCACAGCACGCCGGGCGCTCAGGCCGTGGTGACCGAGCTGATGCTCCGGTGGGAGGCGGAGATCGCGGCCGGCGTGCGGCACATGCAGGCCGCGGGCGAGATCGACCCGGGCATCGATCCCGTGCGGGCGGCGGCCGCGCTGCTCGCGGGCATCCAGGGCGGCGTGCTGCTCCATCTGTCCACCGGCCGGCTCACCCACCTGGAGGCGGCGCTGGACATGGGCATCCGGCACCTGCGCGAGAGCGCGTCGCGGCTCAGTCCTCCGTACGACGCAGGCGCTTGAGGTCGGAGCGTTGTTTCTTGGCCGCCAGGCGGCGCTCGACGGCGCCCTTCGACGGCTTGGTGGGACGGCGCCGCTTGGGCGGCGGCGCGATCGCGTCGCGGAGGAGGGCGGCGAGCCGTTCCCGCGCCGCCTCCCGGTTGCGCAGCTGCGAGCGCTGCTCGGAGGCCGCCACCGTGATCACGCCGTCCACGACGCGGGCGGCGAGCCGTTCGAGCGCGCGGGCCCTGAGCGCCGGGCCGAGGGCGGTGGTGCGCGCGAGGTCGAAGCTCAGCTCGACCCGGCTGTCGGTGGTGTTGACGCCCTGGCCGCCTGGGCCGGACGAGCGGGAGAAGCGCCAGGCGAGCTCCGCCTCGGGCACGACGATCGAGCCGCGCACGTGCAACGGGCCTGACATCGGTTCTCTCCCTTTCTCTCCTCTGGCGTACTGACGGGACGACCAACTTATCGGGGTGAATATCACCGCCGCTCTCCATTTATCACCGTAAACGCGGCTGCGGGTTGTCGCGGTCCATCGCGTCGTGCACAGTGGCCCCCGTACTCCAGGCGACAGGGACGGGCGGGGAGCATGACCTCGATCGTGGGCGTCCACGGCATCGGCAAGTACCACTACTACGAGGAGGCCGACGGGTCGGCGGGCGGCGCCGCCGAGGTCATGCGGGCCAAGTGGAACGCCTACCTGCACCAGGGTCTCACCGGCCGGGCGGACGGCGCCGGCGAGTACTTCGCCGAGATCGCCTACTACGCCCACCACCTGCACAGCGGGCCGCCGAAGCCGCCGCGGCGGATGGAGGCGCCGGCCAAGCTGGTCCTCGCCGACTGGGCGGTCCAGCTCGGCGGTCCGTTCCGCGACGCGGCGGGGGAGTCGCTCACCGGTCTCGCGCACCGGCTGGCCGGGTGGCTGCTGACGAGGATGGGCCCGCAGGCGGTGCGGTTCGCCCAGGACTTCTGCCCGGAGGTGGCCGCCTATCTCGGCGGCGGCGACCCGCGGGTGCGGGCCCGCGACGCGGTGGCCGACGTCGTCCGCAGGCGCCGTCCCCGGGTGGTCGTCGCCCACTCCCTCGGCAGCGTCGTGACGTACGAGGCGCTGTGGGCGCACCCCGATCTGTCGGTCGAGCTGCTGGTGACGCTGGGCAGCCCGCTCGGCATGCGCGACGTGGTCTTCGAGCGGCTCGCGCCGGTCCCGGTCCGGGGACGAGGGGCGCGCCCGCCGGGGGTGCGCCGCTGGATCAACATCGCCGACAAGGACGACATCGCCGCGATCCCGGCCGTGCTCGCGTCGTGCTTCGACGGCGTCGAGCGGGACGTCTCCTGCGACATCGACTGGCTCGACTTCCACACCGTGCGCAACTACCTGCGCTGCGGGAGCGCCAACGCGTACCTCAAGCCCTACGTGGCCTGAGTTACGAACACCGGTTATGATCGTACGACCATGAAGACTGTGCTTTTCGACTACGGCAACGTCGTGTCGCTTCCCCAGGCCCCCGAGGACGTCGCGCGCATGGCGGGAGGTGATCCGGGGTTCGAGGACCGCTACTGGGAGGTGCGGCTCGACTTCGACCGGGGCACGCTCGACCCGGCCGCCTACTGGTCCCACGTGTACGGCAGGCCGATGGACGGAGCCGAGCTCGACGTGGTCGTCGCCCTCGACGCGGCGAGCTGGTCGCGGCCCAACGAGGAGACCGTGGCGATCATCGACGAGCTGGCCGCCGTCGGGGTGCCCATGGCGCTGCTGTCCAACATGCCGGTCTGCGTCGCCGAGGGCATCGACGCGCTGCCGTTCATGCGGCCGATCGGCCCGCGGTTCTACAGCGGCCGGATGGGCCTGGTGAAGCCGGAGCCGGAGATCTTCCACGAGACCGTGGCCTGGCTCGGAGTGGCCCCCGGCGACCTCGTCTTCGTGGACGACCGGCTGGAGAACGTCACGGCGGCCGAGCAGGCGGGGCTCGCCGCAGTCCACTTCCGCGACGCGGCCGCCCTGCGTGAGGACCTCAAGACGCTGCTGGTCTAGTCCCCGAACTCCTCGGAGGCCCGGGATCGAGGGATGGTGCGTCGACCGGGCAGCCGGGGGCGGGTGGTTCGGGCGCGGCCGCGAGGACGTTCGTCCTGATCGTGACGAACGTGACGACCGCCGCGACGGCCATCATGGCCGCGCCGACCAGCATCGAGGTGTGGAACCCCCGGGTGAACGCCGCCGGGGAGTCGTAGGCGTCCCCGGCCAGCCCCACCAACGGCGGGACGGCGGCGACGGCCAGGAGGCCGCCCGTCCTGGCCAGGGCGTTGTTGATCCCGCTCGCGACGCCCGCGTACCGCTCCTCCGCCGTGGAGAGCACGGTCGCGGTGAGCGGGGCGACGGCGGCGGACAGGCCGAGCCCGAACACGACCGCCGAGGGCAGCACGTCGGCGAGATAGGACGAGTTCGGGGCGATGCGGCTCATCAGCAGCAGTCCGGCCGCGCACAGGAAAATCCCTCCTGCCATGGGGAGGCGTGGGCCCACCCGCTTCGCCAGTTCGCCGGCCCGGGGCGACAGCAGCAGCATGAGGATCGTGACCGGGAGCATCGCCGACCCGGCGGCGACGGGAGAGAACCCGGCCGACACCTGGAGCTGGACGACCAGCAGGAAGAACACCAGGCCCATCGCCGCGTACATGACCAGCGTGACGACGTTGACCGCGGTGAACTCCCGCGAGGCGAACACACCCACGGGGACGAGGGACCGGGGGGAGCGCCTGATCTCCACCACCACGAAGCACGCGGCCAGGACGAGCCCGGCGGCCAGCGGTATCAGCCCGTCGCCCGCGAGGATCAGGCCGTACGTCAGCCCGGCCAGCGCGGGTGCGGCGAGGACGGTCCCAAGCACGTCGAAGCGGCCGTGTGGCCCGGCGTCCCGGGTCTCGGGCACGTGCCGGGCGGCGACGCCGACCACGACGGCCGCGAGCGGAAGATTGAGCAGGAAGACCCACCGCCAGCCGGCCGCCTCGACGAGCCAGCCGCCGAGCAGCGGCCCGAGGGCGGCGGCCACGCCGCCCAGTCCCGACCAGGCGCCGACGGCCCGCGGCCGGTCGTCCGGCACGTAGCTCGCCTGAATGATCGCCAGGGACCCGGGGATCAGCAGGGCCCCGCCGATGCCCTGGAGCGCACGGGCGAGCACGAGCACGGGCGTGTTCGGCGCGGCCCCGCAGAGGGCGGAGGCCAGGGCGAACCAGACCACCCCGGCGACGAAGACCTTCCGCCTGCCGAGCCGGTCGCCCAGCGACCCGCCGAGCAGGATCAGCGCGGCCATGGTGAGTGTGTACGCGTTCACGGTCCACTGGAGGCCGGACATCCCGGTGTGGAGGTCGCGCCCGAGGGCGGGAAGGGCCACGTTGACCACGGTGCCGTCGAGCGTCGCCATGCCCGACCCGAGGACCGTGGTGAGCAGCACCCACCGGCCTGGCGCCGAGCGAAGCCGGATATTTCCGGATGTCATGGACCACATCATGCGTTACCGGGGGGAGTGAACGCGCCGTCGCGGCAAGACGGATTACACAATTACGATCGCTCACAGCGAACTGACGCAGAACAGGGAACAGGATCGGACTCCTGTTAGTTGAGCCGACATAACTCAACCTAGTGGAGTGCTGATGTCCCAGATCCTTCCCGTCCTCCCGCTCGACGACGAGGTCGTCCTGCCCGGCATGGTCGTGCCCCTCGATCTGTCGGCCTCCGAGGTCCGCGCCGCCATCGACGCCGCCCGCGCCAGTGGCGAGAGCACGGTCCTGCTGGTGCCCCGCGTAGACGGTCGCTACGGCCCGGTGGGGGTGAGCGCCGTCGTGGAACAGGTCGGCCGCCTGCCGGGCGGGGAGCCCGCGGCCGTGGTCCGCGGCGTCGACCGCATGCGGGTCGGCACCGGCACCACCGGTCCCGGCGCGGCGCTGTGGGTCGAGGCGACCGTGCTGGAGCCGGTCACGGCAGGGCCGAGGGCCGAGGAGCTCGCCAAGGAGTACAAGGCCCTCACCACCACGATCCTGCAGAAGCGGGGCGCGTGGCAGGTGGTCGACGCGGTCAACCAGATCACGGACCCCGCTGTCCTCGCCGACAGCGCGGGGTACGCTCCCTGGCTGCAGACGCCGCAGAAGCTGCTGCTGCTGGAGACCCCCGATCCGGCCGAGCGGCTGGACAAGCTGGTCGGCTGGGCCCGCGACCACCTCGCCGAGCTGGACGTCGCGGAGACGATCCGCAAGGACGTCCAGGAGGGCATGGAGAAGCAGCAGCGCGAGTTCCTGCTCCGCCAGCAGCTCGCGGCCGTGCGCAAGGAGCTCGCCGAGCTCAACGGGGACCCCTCTGACGAGGAGGAGGACTACCGCGCCCGCATCGAGGCCGCCGACCTGCCGGAGAAGGTCAGGGAGGCCGCGCTCAAGGAGGTCGACAAGCTGGAGCGGGCCTCCGACCAGTCGCCCGAGAGCGGCTGGATCCGCACCTGGCTCGACACCGTGCTCGACATTCCGTGGAACGTCCACACGACCGACGAGTACGACATCGCCGGGGCCCGCGCGGTGCTCGACGCCGACCACACGGGTCTGGACGACGTGAAGGACCGCATCGTGGAATACCTCGCGGTGCGCAAGCGCAGGGCCGACCAGGGCCTCGGCGTGGTCGGCGGCCGCCGCAGCGGCGCCGTCCTCGCGCTGGCCGGTCCTCCCGGAGTCGGCAAGACCTCGCTCGGCGAGTCGGTCGCCCGCGCCATGGGCCGCACGTTCGTCCGCGTCGCCCTCGGCGGCGTCCGCGACGAGGCGGAGATCCGCGGTCACCGGCGCACGTACGTGGGGGCGCTGCCCGGCCGCATCGTCCGCGCCATCCGCGAGGCGGGCTCGATGAACCCGGTCGTGCTGCTGGACGAGATCGACAAGGTCGGCGCCGACTACCGGGGCGACCCGACGGCCGCGCTGCTCGAGGTGCTCGACCCGGCGCAGAACCACACGTTCCGCGACCACTACCTCGAGGTCGAGCTCGACCTGAGCGACGTGCTGTTCCTCGCCACGGCCAACGTGCTGGAGCAGGTGCCAGGGCCGCTGCTCGACCGCATGGAGATCGTCACGCTCGACGGCTACACCGAGGACGAGAAGGTCGCCATCGCCCGCGACCACCTGCTCCCGCGCAACCTGGAGAAGGCGGGCCTCACCGCCGACGACGTGGCGGTGGAGGAGTCGGCGCTGCGCCGGCTGGCCGGCGAGTACACCCGCGAGGCCGGCGTCCGCTCTCTCGAGCGCTCGATCGCCCGGATCCTGCGCAAGGTGACGGCGAAGGTCGCCCTCGGCGAGGCCGCTCTCCCGGTGACGGTCACCGCCGACGACCTGGTCTCCTACCTGGGCCGGCCGCGCCACGTGCCCGAGTCGTCCCTGCCGGAGGCTCGGCAGCGTACGGCGGTGCCGGGCGTGGCGACCGGCCTCGCGGTGACCGGCGCGGGCGGCGACGTCCTCTACGTCGAGGCGTCGCTGGCCGACCCGGAGACCGGGGCGACCGGTGTGACCCTGACCGGTCAGCTGGGCGACGTGATGAAGGAGTCGGCGCAGATCGCGCTGTCCTTCCTGCGGTCCCGGGGCGCGGAGCTGGAGCTGCCGGTCGGGTCGCTCAAGGACAGGTCGGTGCACATCCACGTGCCCGCGGGCGCGGTGCCGAAGGACGGCCCGTCGGCCGGTGTCACGATGACCACCGCCCTGGCCTCACTGCTGTCGGGCCGGCCGGTCCGCGCCGACGTGGCGATGACCGGCGAGGTGTCCCTCACCGGGCGGGTGCTGCCGATCGGCGGGGTCAAGCAGAAGCTGCTGGCCGCCCACCGGGCGGGGATCACCACCGTGCTCATCCCGGCGCGCAACGAGCCCGACCTGGACGACGTCCCGGCTGAGGTGCTGGCCGACCTCACCGTCCACGCGGTGAGCGACGTGCGCGAGGCCCTCGACCTGGCCCTCACTCCGGCCTCGTTCGCCCGGCAGGCGGTCGCCTGACCCACTCCACCCGGCCCGCGTCTCCGTCCTCTCGGAGGCGCGGGCCTTTTCCCTGTGACGCGGGCCCTTCCTTGTGACAAAGGACACATTCCCGGTATGGAATAAGGATTAGCTCGCCCCTGTTTCAGCCGGTCGTGAGCGTATCGAACCTGGTGAACCCGCCCGAGCGAGGGTGTCCCGCGGCCTGAACATCATCCGTCCGCACCCTCCCCACGAAGGCACTCACCGATGACGCTCTCCCCGCTGCCCGATCTGATCCTGCGCCGGATCACGCATCTGCCCTTCCCGCCCGGCACGCGCTAGCCGCACGTTCGCGACGCGAAACGGAGTCGGCCCACACGTCTTCGAAGGACAGCAAGTGATCACGGTTTCCGGCCTGCGCAAGGCCTACGGCGACGTCGTCGCGCTCGACGGCGTCGACCTCCACGTCGGCAAGGGCGAGGTCTTCGGTGTGCTCGGGCGCAGCGGCGCCGGCAAGAGCACCCTGCTGCGCTGCGTCAACCTGCTCGAACGTCCCGACGAGGGCGCGGTGACCGTCGACGGGCGCGAGCTGACCGCCCTCGGCGCCGCCGACCTGCGCCGCGCCCGCCAGCGCATCGGCATGATCCATCAGCACTTCGCGCTGCTGTCGTCGCGCACGGTGGCGGGCAACGTGGCCTTCCCGCTGGAGGTCATGGGCGTCGGCCGGGCCGCCCGGGCCCGGCGCGTCGCGGAGATGCTCGACCTCGTGGGCCTGGCCGACCGCGCCGGGGCCTACCCCGCGCAGCTGTCCGGCGGCCAGAAGCAGCGGGTCGGCATCGCGCGGGCGCTCGCCGCCGAGCCGTCGGTGCTGCTGTCGGACGAGGCCACCTCCGCGCTCGACCCCGCCACGACCCAGTCGATCCTGGCCCTGCTCCGGCGGCTCAACCGGGAGCTGGGGCTGACCATCCTGCTCATCACCCACGAGATGGACGTGATCAAGGCCGTCTGCGACTCGGCGGCGATCATGAGTGACGGGCGGATCGCCGAGGCGGGGGCCATCCCCGAGCTGCTCGCCACCCCCGGGTCGCGCCTGGCGGCCGAGCTGTTCCCGCTGCCGCCCGCCGAGCCAGGCGCCGTGACGGTCGCCCTGGCCGCGGACCAGACCCTGCTGTCGCGTCTCGCGCGTACGCACGACGTGGACGTCGCCATCGCCGCGGGCGCGGTCGAGCAGGTCGCCGGGGTCCCGGCGGGCCGGCTGCGGCTGCGGGTCACCGGAGCCGGTACGGCCGCCGCCCTCGCGGAGTTGCGCGAGCGCGGCCTGCTGGTGGAGGAGGACGCATGACCTGGTCGGAGATGAGCCCCCTGCTGTGGGAGGCCACCGGGCAGACCGCGGTGATGGTGGGCTGGTCCACGTTGTTCACCGTGCTGTTCGGGCTGCCGCTCGGCGTCTGTCTCGCCGGGACGGACCGGGGCGGGCTGTTCCCCGCGCCCGCCGTGCGGCGCGTGCTCGGCCTGGTCGTGAACGTGGGACGGTCGCTGCCCTTCATCGTCCTCATGATCGCGGTCATCCCGGTCACCCGCGTGCTCACCGGCACCACGATCGGGACCGCCGCCGCGGTGGTCCCGCTGACGATCGGCGCGGTGCCGTTCTTCGCCCGGCTGGTCGAGACGGCGCTGCGCGAGGTGGGCCGCGACATCGTGCAGGCGGCCGAGGCGATGGGGGCGGGCCGGGTGACGATCGTGGCGCGCGTCTTGCTGCCCGAGGCGCTGCCCGGCCTGGTCGCGGGGCTGACCGTCACCGTGGTCACGCTCATCTCCTACTCGGCGATGGCCGGAGTGATCGGCGGCGGCGGTCTCGGCGACCTCGCCGTCCGCTACGGATACCAGCGGTTCGAGACCACGCTCATGGTCGTCACCGTGGTCGTCCTGGTCGTCGTGGTGCAGCTCGCGCAGACCCTGGGCGACGCCGTCGCCCGTCGGCTTTCTCACCGTTAACCCATCGAAGGAGTTCTGTCCCATGCGTAGAACGCTCGGCCTCGTCATCGCCGCCGTGGTCGCGCTCGTGTTGTCCGCCTGCGGGTCCTCGTCTCCGGACACGGCGTCCGCCTCCGGCACGGCGGCGGCGGACGCCCCGCTCAAGGTCGGCGTGAGCCCGGTGCCGCACGCGCAGATCCTGAAGTACGTGGCCGACAACCTGGCCGCCGCGAAGGGCCTGAAGCTGGAGATCGTGGAGTTCAGCGACTATGTGCAGCCCAACCTGCAGCTCCAGGACGGCCAGCTCGACGCCAACTACTTCCAGCACAAGCCATACCTGGACGACTTCAACGCCTCCAAGGGCACCAAGCTGAGCTTCGTCGCCCCGGTGCACCTGGAGCCGCTCGGCCTGTACTCCAGGAAGGTCAAGGACCTCGCCTCGCTGCCGCAGGGCGGCACGGTCGCCGTGCCCAACGACGCCACCAACCTCGGCCGGGCGCTCAAGCTGCTCGCCGACAACGGCGTGGTCACGCTCAAGGACGGCGTGGGCACCGCCGCGACGGAGCGCGACGTGACCGGCAACCCGAAGAACCTGACCTTCCGCCCGCTGGAGGCCGCCCAGCTCCCGCGCTCGCTCGACGACGTGGACGCCGCCGTGATCAACGGCAACTACGCCCTGGAGGCGAACCTCAATCCGTCCTCCGACGCGCTGGTGCTGGAGAAGGCCGAGGGCAACCCGTACGCCAACGGCCTGGTGGTCGCGCAGGGGCACGAGAGCGACCCGCGGGTGAAGACGCTGGTCGGGCTGCTGACCGGCCCCGAGGTGAAGAAGTACATCGAGGACACGTTCAAGGGCTCGGTCATCCCCGCCGCCTGACGCGCACATACGTGGACGAATCATCCAGTCGCTTGACCGGATGATTCGTTCATGCTGTCATGACTCCATGTTGTACGGCACACCGGCACTGGAGGCCTCGGACGAGAAGGTGCTCGCCGAGATCGAGGAGATGCGGCGCGACCTGAAATATCGGCTGGCCGAGGCGCATCGCTGGGACGGCCTGCTGCGGCGGCAGTTGCAGGCGCGGGCGATCCAGGGGTCGAACTCCATCGAGGGTTACCACGCCAGCGTCGAGGACATCGAGTCGATCATGTCGGGTGAGGACCCCCTGGAGACGTCGGCCGCCGTGGCCCGCGAGATCGCCGGCTACCGGCAGGCGCTCACCTACATCGGCACCCTCTCGCGGGTGTGGGCCTTCCGCTACGACGTGGGCCTGCTTCATGGGCTCAACTTCATGATGATCGGCCACCACGTGGACAAGACGCCGGGCACGGTGCGGCCCGGTGGGATCTACGTGCGCGACTCCGCCACCGGCGAGGTGGTCTACGAGGGCCCGGACCACGAGCAGGTCCCCGGCCTGCTGACGGAACTGGTCGAGTGGCTCAACGGGGGCGACCTCGACGCGCCCAGCTACGTGCGCGCCGCCATGGCGCACCTCAACCTCGTCAAGATCCACCCCTGGCGGGACGGGAACGGGCGCATGTCGCGGGCGCTGCAGACGCTCGTGCTCGGCCGCGACCAGATCACCACGCCGGAGTTCGCCTCGATCGAGGAGTGGCTGGGCGAGGGCCGCACCACCTACGACTACTACGACGTGCTGGGCGAGGTGGGACGCCGCCGGTGGAGCCCGCACGGGGACACCCTCTCGTGGGTGCGGTTCGTCCTGCGCTGCCACCACATGCAGGCGCAGCGGGTGGGACGCCGGCTCGCGGAGGCGGGCGAGGTGTGGATGCTGCTGGAGGAGCGGACCGGGACGCAGGGCCTGCACCCGCGCACCGTCTCGGCGCTCTACCAGGTGTTCGTCTCCAGGCGGCTGCGCCGGGGCATGTACCAGGCCGACGAGGGGCTGAGCCAGGGCCAGGCCGCCCGCGACCTGCGCGAACTGGCGGCCACCGGGTGGCTCCGGCCGTACGGCGAGACGAAGGGGCGTTTCTACGCGCCGGGGCCGAAGATGACGGAGATCAAGGCGGCGTTCGCCGAGCGGGCCGCACTGCTGCGCGACCCCTATCGGACGCTGGAGAGCTGATCACGGGCGCATCAGGATGTGACTCCTACCACATCGACGGCAAACCGAGTAACGTTCGGTTATGCACCCTGGGGCGATCGCGGCGGTGACGCCGGACAAGCCTGCGGTGATCATGGCGGGCTCCGGCCGCGTGGTCACCTTCCGTGAGCTCGACGAGGAATCCAACCGGCTCGCGCACCTGCTGCGGGCGGCGGGCCTGAAGCCCGGCGACCACATCGCGCTCATGCTGGAGAACCATCCGCTCTTCCTCGTGATCGCGTGGGCCGCGCACCGCTCGGGCCTGTACTACACCGCGATCAGCTCCCGTCTGCAGGCCGACGAGCTGGCGTACATCGTGGACAACTGCGGGGCGCGGGTCTTCATCTCCTCGGCGAAGCTCGCCGGCGTCGCGACCGCCGTCACCGAGGCCACGCCCGGGGTCGAGCTGCGGCTCATGGTCGACGGCGTCGCCCCGGGCTTCACCTCCTACGAGGAGGCCGTGGCGGGGCAGCCCGCGACACCGCTCGACGACGAGTGCCAGGGCGCCGACATGCTCTACTCGTCGGGCACCACGGGACGCCCCAAGGGGGTCAAGCCGCCGCTCAGCCGGGCGCCGCTGGAGGCCCCCGGGGCCCTGGTGCAGCTCATCCAGTTTTTGTTCGCGCCCTCGGCCGACAGCGTGTACCTGTCGCCCGCGCCGCTCTACCACGCCGCTCCGCTGCGTTACAGCATGTCCTTCCAGCGCCTCGGCGCGACCGTGGTGGTGATGGAGAGGTTCGACCCCGAGGAGGCGCTGGCGCTCGTCGAGCGGCACCGGGTCACCCACGCGCAGTGGGTGCCCACGATGTTCGTCAAGATGCTCAAGCTGCCCGAGGAGGTGCGCGGGCGCTACGACCTGTCGTCGCTGCGCTGCGCCGTCCACGCCGCCGCGCCCTGCCCCGTCGAGGTCAAGGAGCGGATGATGGAGTGGTGGGGGCCGATCATCCACGAGTACTACGCGGGCACGGAGGGCAACTGCTTCCTGTACGCAGGGCCGGAGGACTGGCTCGGCCACAAGGGCACGGTGGGCCGGCCGCTGCTCGGGGTCACCCACGTCTGCGACGAGGACGGCGGCGAGCTGCCGCCCGGCGAGCACGGCACGGTCTACTTCTCCGACGGCCCGAAGTTCGAGTATCACGGCGACCCCGAGAAGACCGCGTCGGTCCAGGACCCCAAGGGCCGCGGCTGGACCACGCTGGGGGACATCGGCTACCTGGACGAGGACGGGTTCCTCTACCTCACCGACCGGCGCTCGTACATGATCATCTCTGGCGGGGTGAACATCTACCCGCAGGAGGCCGAGAACGTGCTGGCGTTGCATCCCGAGGTGGCCGACGTGGCCGTCTTCGGGGTGCCGGACCCCGAGATGGGCGAGCAGGTCAAGGCGGTGGTGCAGCCGGCGGACCCGGCGGGCGCCGGTCCCGCCCTGGAGGCCGAGCTGATCGCCTACTGCCGGGAACGCCTGGCCCACTACAAGTGCCCGAAGTCGGTCGACTTCCGGGACGAGCTGCCCCGCCACCCCACGGGCAAGCTGTACAAGCGCCTGCTCAGGGACGAGTACTGGCCTCGGACGAGCTGACATAAAGTACGCGTAGGGCGCTCGGGGATCCCTGCCGCTGATCGCTTAGCGTGACCTTATCGCCGATGCGTCATCGTATTACGTGTACCGGCGGAGAGCCGGGATCACCGGCGAATCCATTGAGGGGGATGGCGATGAGCTCACCTGAGCACGTTCCCGGCAACGAGAACACCGAGATACTCCCCGGTCACGGCTGGAGCCAGTTCGGCAGCACCCCGCCGCAGCACGGGCAGTACACCGGGGCGTACCAGTCGTACGGCGCCTACGGGAGCGGCTCTTATGACACGGCGCAGTTTCCGCCGCCACCGGCGCGGAAGGGCACGCTGACCGCCCGCCAGAAGGCGGGCGCGGGCCTCGCCCTCGTGGCCGTGGCACTGGGCGGCGGGGTCACCGGGGCCCTCGTCGCGAACAGCGTGAACGGCGGGCAGACGGTGATCGCGAGCCCGGTGGTCAAGGGAGTGTCCAACTCCTCGACCACCACGATCGCCGCGGTGGCCAAGGCGATCATGCCGTCGGTGGTGTCCATCGAGGTGAAGACCGCCACGGCCGGCGGCGAGGGGTCCGGCGTCATCCTGTCGGCCGACGGACTGATCCTGACGAACAACCACGTGGTGAGCATCGGCGGCGGGGGCGGCGGCACGGTCACCGTGAAGTTCAGCGACGGCAAGACCGCCAACGCCGTCGTCAAGGGCACCGACCCTCTCACGGACCTCGCGGTCATCCAGGCGCAGGGCGTGTCCGGCCTGACCCCCGCCTCCCTCGGCGACAGCGACAAGCTCCAGGTCGGTGACGCCGTCCTCGCGATCGGCAGCCCGCTCGGCCTGGAGGGATCGGTCACCTCCGGCATCGTGAGCGCGCTCGACCGCACGCTGACCGAGGCCCCCGAAGAGCAGCAGCAGCAGTTCCCCTGGGGGATGGAGCAGCAGCAGCCGCAGAGCCAGGGCACGACGATCGGCGGCATGATCCAGACCGACGCCGCGATCAACCCCGGCAACTCCGGCGGCGCGCTGGTCAACTCCTCCGGGCAGGTCGTCGGCGTCAACACCGCGATCGCCACCTCGGGCTCCAGCTCCGGCAACATCGGCGTCGGCTTCGCGATCCCCATCAACACCGCGAAGCTGGTCTCCGACCAGCTCATCAAGACCGGTAAGGCGACCCACGCGTTCCTCGGCGTGAGCGTGGCCGACGCGGTGGGCGGCTCGTCCGGCGCGGTGGTCAGCTCGATCACGGCCGGCAGCCCGGCGGAGAAGGCCGGCCTCAAGGAGGGCGACCTGATCACCAAGATCAACGACAAGCTGGTGGACAGCGCGGAGGCGGTGCTCGGCACCATCCGCAGCTCGCGCCCCGGCGACAAGGTGACCGTCACCTTCACCCGCGACGGCAAGGAGAACACGATCACCGCCACGCTCGCGGAGAAGTCGCCGACGAGCTGACGGCCCACGAACGTCGCCGGCGGGCCTCTGGGGGGACGGCCCGCCGGCGATCGCTTTTCTCCGGAACAGTGGCTACCTGCGCCGGCGGCCGCTGATCGCGCGGAAGGTGTCCTCCAGGGCGGTGAGGGTCTCGTCGTACGTGCGCCGGGCGGCCACCCCGACGGAGAGGCAGTCGACGACGGTGAGCTGGGCGATCCTGCTGCCCATCGCGCCGAAGCGGAACGGGGTCTCGCGTGCCGCGGTCCGCAGCACGATGTCGGCCAGCTCCGTGATCGGCGAGGGGTCGAAGTTCGTGATCGCGATCGTGGTCGCCTGCCGGTCGGCGGCGAGCCGCAGCGCGTCCAGGACGTCGACGGTGGTGCCGGTGTGCGAGATGCCGATCGCGACGTCGCCCGCGCGCAGCAGCGCGGCCGAGGTGAGCGCGCTGTGGAAGTCCTGCCAGGCGAACGCCATCAGGCCGATCCTGTGCAGCTTCTGGTGCAGATCGGCGGCGACGAAGCCACTCGCCCCGGCGCCGTAGAGATCCACGCGGCGGGCCTCGGCGATCGCGTCGACCGCGCGCTCCAGCGCGGCGATGTCGAGATGCTCGGCGGTCTCCGCGACCGCGCGGGAGTCGCTGTACCCGATCTTGGCGATGATCTCCTCCAGCGGATCGTCGGCGCTGATGTCCCCGTCGAGCGGGCGGGCACTCCCGGCACGCGACGCCTCCAGCGTCGCCTCGCGGGCGAGCGCGATCCGCAGCTCGGGATAACCGCGCAGCCCGATGGCCCGGCAGAAGCGCAGCACGGTGGCCTCCGAGGTGCCGCACTCGCGGGCGAGCGTCCCGATCGGCCGGTCCGCGACGCCCTGGGGGTCGGCCAGCACCGCCCGCGCGACCCGTTGCTCCGCGGGCCGCAGAGACCGGATCGCGCCGCGCAGCCGCACGAGAATCCCGTTCGAATAGTCCCCGCCGGTGCTCACGCCACCCTGCCTCTACTTGCTCATGCCGGCGGTCAGCCCGGCGATGATCTGCTTGGTCGCCAGGACGAACAGCACGAAGAGCGGTGCCGTGGCGAGGACCAGCCCGGCGAACAGCGCCGACCAGTCGGTCGTGTACTCGCCGAAGAACTGCGACAACCCGCGCGGGATCGTGAACTTCTCGTCGGAGCGCAGCAGCACCAGCGGGTAGAGGAACTCATGCCACAGCGGCACGAACTGGAACAGCATCACCGACGCCAGCGCGGGCCGCACCAGCGGCAGCATGATCTGGCCGAAGATCCGGAACTCGCCGGCCCCGTCGAGCCTGGCCGCCTCGTCCAGCTCGCCGGGCAGGGAACGGTAGAACGCCGACAGCACGAACATGCAGAACGGCACCCCGGACGCGGCGTACAGCAGCGTGAGCCCCAGCAGCGAGTCGATCAGGCCCATGGAGTCCATGAGGTAGAAGATCGGCACCAGGCCCAGGCGGATCGGCAGCATCAGCCCCGCCAGGAAGTACGCCCCGAGCACCCGGTTGCCGACGAAGTCGTAGCGGGCCAGCGGATAGGCGGCCAGCGCGGAGACCGCCGTGCCGAGCAGCACCGCGCCACAGGTGACGACCAGCGAGTTCAGCAGGTAGGTGCTGAACGACGCCTCCGTCCACACCCGGGCGTAACTGTGCAGCGTGGGGGACGCCGGCAGCCCCAGCGGCGTGGTGAAGATCTCGCTCGTGGGCCGCAGCGAGTTGAGCACCATGACGGCCAACGGCAGCAGCGCGACGACCGCGTACCCCCACAGCAGCAGGTGGACGGCGACGCGCCCGGGAGCCCGGTGCGGGGCCGTCACAGCAGTCTCCTCTCGCGGCGGCGGAAGTACGAGCTTGCCAGCAGCGACACCCCGAAGATGAACACGAACATCAGCACGGCGAGCGCCGACGACCGCCCGATGGCCTCCGTGCCGCCCTCCACGAACGCGACCCGGTAGAACAGCAGGCCGAGCACGTCGGTCGAGCCCGCCGGGGACCCGGTCGATCCGGCCATCGCGTAGACCAGCCCGAAGGCGTTGAAGTTGCCGATGAACGTCAGCACACTCACCACGCCGATCGCCGGGGTGAGCAGCGGCAGCGTCACCCGCCGGAACGCCTGCCAGGCCGAGGCGCCGTCGACCCGGGCCGCCTCGTGGTATTCGGCCGGGATTCCGGCGAGCGCGGCCGAGAACAGCAGCATGGGGAAGCCCACCCACTGCCACGCGTTGACCACGATGACGATCGGCAGCGCCGTACGCGTGTCGCCCAGCCAGGGCAACGCCCACGAGTCCAGCCCGGCCGCCTCGAGCAGGGAGTTGACCGGGCCGAACGTCGGGTTGAGCAGCAGGCTCCACAGGTAGCCGACGACCAGCGGGTCCACCAGGTAGGGCGTGGTGAACGCGGCCTGCAGGAACCGCTTGCCGCGGCCGTACCGGTACAGCAGCAGGGCGAACAGCAGCCCGACCGTGTTCTGGATCAGCATCGTCCCGGCGAAGAACAGCGCGTTGTGCCCGAACGCCCGCCACAGCTGCTGGTCGTAGGGGTAGACGCCGAACAGGTCGCGGTAGTTGCCGAGCCCGGCGAACCCTGTCTGCCGGATCCCGCGCCACTCGAAGAAGCTGTAGTCGAGCGCGGTGACCAGCGGATAGACGATGAACACCGAGTAGAGCAGGAGCGCGGGCAGCAGGAAGACGGCCAGCACCCGCCACCGCGGCACGTAGCGGCGACCGGCGCCGGTGCGTGCCGCGCGACCTCCGGGGGATCGCCCGGGAGAGCGGCGGGGAGAGCGGCCGGGAGAGCGTCGGCGCGCGCTCAGTTCCCCGGCTTGAACCACTGCTCGACGCCCTTCTGCACGCTCTCGGCGACCGCCTTGGGATCGGTCTGGCCGACCAGCATCTTCTGCACCTCGTCCCGGAAGACCGCGTCACCGTTCGGCTGGCCGTACCGGAAGTCGACGAGCAGCGTGTACGGCGCGCCGTTGGCGGCGTAGTTCTTCGCCATCTCCGCCAGCAGCGGATCCGACGGCGTGACCCCGGGAACCGCGGACAGCTGCTTGAGCTCGCTCGCGTAGAGCTGCCCGAACTCCGGCGTCGCCATCCACTTGACCAGTTCGAGCGCCTCGGCCTGGTGAGCCGACTTGGCGTTGACGCCGAACGAGCCGTCGGCCCAGCCCGGCGTGACGGGCGTGGTCACCGGGGAGCCGGGCGGCGGCGGCACCTGGAAGGCGCCGACCTCCAGGCTCGGGTTGGCCGCGAGCACGGGCGCCAGGTCGAAGCTGCCCGTGGGGTACATCGCGGCCTTCCCGGTGGCGAACAGCGCCTGGACGTCAGGGATCTTGACGGCCACCACGTCCTTGGGGAAGTACGGCTCCAGGTCCTTGAGCAGCTTGATCGAGGCCGTGAAGTCGGGGTCGGTGAACTTCTTCTCGCCGCTCAGCAGCGCGTCCCGGAACTTCGTGCTGCCGTAACGGGCGTTGCCGAAGATCTCGTGGACGATCGGCAGCGTCCAGGTCGCGTCTGGCCCTGCCGCGACGGCGAACGGCGTGATCCCGGCCGCCTTCAGCTTCCCGGCCGCCGCGATCATGTCGTCCCAGGTGGCGGGGGGCTGGATGCCGTTGTCGCCGAAGAGCTTCTTGTTGTAGAGCACCTGGAGCGTCTGGTAGGCGAACGGCACGCCGTAGATCTTGCCGTCCTTGTGGCCCTTGGCACCTTCCAGCAGCTTGGCGTCGAAGCCGGACAGCGCCTCGACCTTGCCGTCCAGCGGCACCAGCTGGCCCGCCTCGACCAGCGGCTGGAGCCCGCCGTACGCCCGCAGCTGGGCGACGTCGGGCCCGGCGGTGCCGGACAGGCCGGTGGCCAGGATGTTGTTGTACTCGGTGGCCTGGAACGGCTTGAACTCGACGTGGATCTTCGGGTGCGACTCCTCGAACTTGGCGAGGATCTTCTCGTACGCCTTGACGTCCTCCACCCGCCACGACCACAGGCTCAGCGTGACCTTGTCACCGCCCGCCTTGTCGCCCTGTGCCTCACCGCCCTGGCCGGATGCGCCGCCCCCGGGAGCGCACGCCGCCAGCGCCACCGCGAGCACGCCGATCGCTCCCGCGATCCACCTTCTCTTCATGAGACTCCCTTTCGGCTCGTAGCCAGTTCGGCGAGCGCCATGCGTGTAGGTAAATGCCATGCAAGGTCATCGCGTTGTCTGAAAATTACTTACATCTGACAAGATCCGCAATGCCTTCTTCACGGAAGGTTCACGCGAACAGGTGGCGGGGCGGGAGCGTTCAGCCGCGGTGGCGGGTGAGGGCCTCCGACTCCCACAGGTCGCGGTAGTAGCCCGGCACGGCGACGAGGTCGGCGTGCGTGCCGCGCTGGGTGACCCTGCCGCCCTCCAGCACGACGATCTCGTCGACCTGCTCCAGGCCGCGCAGCCGGTGGGTGACCAGCAGCGTGGTGCGGCCCCGGGTGGCGTCCAGCAGGTCGGCCATCAGCAGGTCGGCCGTCTCCTCGTCCAGGGCCTCGGCCGGCTCGTCCAGCAGCAGCACCGGCGGGTCGTACAGCAGGGCCCGGGCCAGCGCGAGCCGCTGGAGCTGGCCGCCGGAGACGGTGCGGCCGTCCTCGCCGAGCACCGCGTCCCAGCCGGTGCGCTCGGTCCAGGCGTCCAGGCGGGCCCGTCGCACGGCCGCCTCGATGTCCTCGGTGGACGCCCGCGGCCCGGCCAGGCGCAGGTTGTCCCTGACCGTGGCCTGGAAGACGTACGGGTCCTGGGTGAGACCCGTGACGAGCGCCCGCACGTCGTCGGAGGACAGGCGCCGCACGTCGATCCCGTCGAGCCGGATCGCGCCGGACTCGATCTCCACGGTCCGCATCAGCGCCGACAGCAGAGTGCTCTTGCCCGCGCCGCTCGGGCCGACCACCGCGACGCGGCGGCCCGGCGTCAGCGTCAGGCTCACGCCGTTCAGCGCGGGCTCGCGCCCGCCGTGGCGCACCACGAGGTCGTCGACCTCAACTATCAGCGGCGGCTCGGGCGCGGGCGCCGGGTCCGCGGGCTCGCGCACCGCAGGGGAAGTGGCGGCGATCTCCCTGAGCCTGCGCAGCGCCGCGACGACTCCCGCGAACCGCTCGCCCGCCGCCGCCAGCGGCAGCGCGGGCTCGAAGGCGACCAGCGAGGTCAGGGCGGCCACGGCGGTCGCGACCCGGTCGAGACCGGCGGCCTGGGCCGTCAGGACCACGGCGACGACGGTCAGCCCCTGGGTCAGCATGCCGACGCCGAGCGCGGCGGCGTTGATCCGGGCCTGCCCCCGCTCCAACCGGGACAGCCGCCCGTCGGCGTCCATCGCCGCCGACAGCGCCCGGTCACGCGCGCCGTAGGCCGCGAGGTCGGCCGCGCCGTGGACGAGGTCGGCCACCCGGGCGGCCAGGTCGGCGCGGGCCGGGGCGATCCGCGCCGACCAGCGCCGCGCGGCGGCGGCCGTGCCCGCGGGCAGCAGCACCCCGGCGACGAGCAGGCCGGCGGCGAGTACGAACGCGGCGGCGGGCAGCAGGAAGCCCGCGATGACGACGGCGGCGACGCCGGTGATCAGCGCGGCGGCGGCCGGCAGCAGGCAGCGGACGAGCAGGTCCTGCACGGCGTCGGTGTCGTCCACCATGCGGCTGAGCAGGTCGGCCCCGCGCTGCGGCAGCGGCCCGGCCGGGATCAGCGCCCGGTAGAGACGCTCGCGGGTGCCCGCCTGGGCCCGCAGCGCGACGTCGTGCCCGGCCAGGCGCTCGCCGTACCGGAACACGCCGCGGGTGGTCGCGAACGCCCGCACGGCCACGATCGCGACCGACAGCGCCGCCAGGGGCGGCTGCTCGGCGGCCCGTGTGATCAGCCAGGCGGCCGACGCGATGAGCGCGACCCCCGCGAGGTCGGCCGCCGCCCCGGCGAGCGCGGCGAGCACGAGCCGCCGGCCCATGCCGGTGCCGGTGACCACCGACAGCGGTGAGGCCGCTGCGGTCGTCTCCGTGGCTGTCTTCGTGGTTGTCCTCGCGCGGCTCATCGGGCCTCCCCGCCCTGCACCGGAACCGGCGGGACGAGGACGCCGCCGTCGAGGCGGACGACCCGGTCGGCCAGGTCGATCATCGCCGGGCGGTGCGCGACGATGATCGCCGTGCGGCCCTCGGCCAGCCTGCGCGTGGCCGCCACGATCGCCGCCTCGCTCCTGCCGTCGAGCCGCGCCGTGGGCTCGTCCAGCAGCAGCACCTGGGCGGCGGGGCGGCAGAAGGCCCTGGCCAGGGCGACCCGCTGACGCTGGCCCGCCGACAGGTTCGCGCCGCGCTCGCCGAGCGGGGTGTCGTACCCCTGCGGCAGGGCGCCGGCGAACTCGGCCACCCGCGCCGCCTCGGCGGCGGCCCTGATCTCGTCGGGTCCGGCGGCAGAGCCGAGCGCGATGTTGTCGGCCACCGACGTCGCGAACAGGTGCGGGCGTTGCGGCACGAAGGCGAGCCGCCGCCGCCACGCGTCGAGGTCGAGGCCGGCCAGATCCGTCCCGTCCGCCAGCACCCGCCCCTCGGACGGGGTCACGAACCCGAGCAGCAGGTGCAGCAGCGTGCTCTTGCCCGCGCCGCTCGGGCCGACGATCGCCACCCGCTCACCCGGCCGGATGACCAGCGAGACGCCGTCGAGCGCGGTCTCCTCGCGGCCCGGGTAGCGCACGGTGACGTCCTCCAGCCGGATCTCCGGCGGCCCGCCGGCCGGCGCGGCACGCCCCGCGGCCCCTGCCTTCTCCGCGCTCCTCGCGCTTGGCGCCTTCCCCGTGCCCGTCGCGGCTCCGGCCGACGGGGTCTCCTGCCCTGCCTCCTGCGGCGGGTTGATCACCGCGAACGCCTCGTCGGCGGCGGCGACGCCCTCCATGGCGGCGTGGAAGCGGGTGCCCATAGCGCGCAGCGGCAGGTACGCCTCCGGGGCCAGCAGCAGCACGAGCAGCGCCGTGCGCAGGTCGAGCGAGCCAGACAGCAGCCGCAGCCCCACGGGAACCGCGACCAGCGCCAGCGACAGCGACGCCACGAGTTCGAGCACCAGCGACGACAGGAACGCCACCCGCAGCGTGCGCATGGTCGCGGCGCGGTGGGCCTCGGCCACCTCGCGGATCACCGACGCCTGGTAGCGGGCCCGGCCGAAGGCCCGCAGCGTGGGCAGGCCGCGCACGACGTCGAGGAAGTGGCCGCCGAGGCGGGCCAGCGCGCGCCACTGCCGTTCCGTCACGGTCTTGGTGGTCCACCCGACCAGCGCCCCGAAGATCGGGATCAGCGGCAGCGTGAGCACCACGATCACGGCGGTGGCCAGGTCGGCCACGAAGAGCCGGACCACGACCGCGAGCGGCACGACCCCGGCCACGGCGACCGACGGCAGGTAACCCGTCAGGTAGGGGTCGAGCGCGTCGAGTCCCCGGCCCGCGAGCGTCACCAGCTCACCCGACCGGTACGCCGGCCCGAGCCCCTCCACCCGGCCGAGGAGCAGCCGCCGCAGGGCCGACTTCAGCGCGGTGGCCGCGCGGCCCGCGAGCACTCCCTGCGCCCATCCGAGCAGCCCGCGGCAGGCGACGACGAGCGCCAGCGGGAGCAGCACGACGACCGCGAACCGGCCGGACAGCACCCCGGCCAGCAACTCCGCCTGCACGAGCACGAGCAGCCCGGCCACCACCGCCGCCGCCAGGCAGCAGGCGAGATGGATGCGGACGCTCCGCTCCGCGCGGGCCAGCCGGAGGAGATCCTTGTGCAACGGTCCCCAATCAGAAGAACGTCGGCAGCGCGCCCCTGGAGAAGGTGCGCCACACCCATACTTGCGCGCCCGCGAGGATCGGGGCGACCGGGACCACCATGACACTGAGCACAGTCAGTGTCTGATCCGGGGCGGCGTTGCCGAGCATGCGGGCGGCCGCGGCCGCCATGACCAGGACCGCGGGCGCGGCGGCGGCGCAGGCCGACAGCAGCAGCGCCCGCCCGCTCCCGCGCGGGCCGTTCCGCAGGCGCCAGGCCGCGAAGGTGCGGCCGTGCCAGGCGAGCAGCGCGAGCAGCGCCACACCTCCCGCCACGGCCGGGACGTCGAGGGGCGAGGCGGGCAGGCCGCGCGCGACGGCCACCAGGATCGCGCCCCACGCGAGCGCCAGCCCCGCCGAGCCCGCCCACAGCGCGCCGTCCCACGCCAGCCGCCAGGCGGCGCCGTCGGCCCTGCGGCGGAACCACAGCCCCGCGTCGCGCACGATCCAGGCCAGCAGCAGGGCGACGACGAGGGGATACAGGCGGCTCAGCGCCTGGCCCTCCAGCACCGGGAACGCGCCGAACAGCACACCGGCGAGCGCGACCAGCCACACCTCGTTGGCGAGCACGAACGGCGCCATCGCGCCGACGAGGCGGTCGCGGTCGGCGGGGGAGCGGCCCAGCACGGGCAGCAGTACGCCGAGCCCGATGTCGAAGCCCTCCAGGGCGAAGTAGCCGGCCAGCAGGACGGCGAACGTCAGGAACCAGAAGATGTCCATGGGGAGCGTGTCCTCTACAGCGAGTGGGCGGGGACGGGCTCGGCGGTGACGGGAAGGTCCGCGGCGCCGAGCGCGACCCGTCCCGGGCCGCGCCGTACGGCACGGGCGATGAGGACGTAGTCGACGAGGGCGAGCAGCCCGAGGACGCCCGCGAACCCCGCGAAGGAGGCGGTGATGTCCGCCCGGGTCAGTCCGGGGGTGAGGGCGTCGGCCACGGAGAGCTTGCCGTACACCAGCCAGGGCTGGCGGCCGACCTCACGGACGATCCAACCGGCGATCGCCGCGACGAACGGCAGCGGGGTCATGATCATGAGGAGCGGGTGCAGCCAGCGCCAGCGGGCCAGCAGGTCGCGGATGAGCAGCGGCGCCAGCACGAACATCACGCCGAACTGGACGAACTGCCCGATCATGATCATCAGTCCGAGTGCGACGCCGGGGGCCGCCCCGTGGAACTTGTCCGGCTGCACGTCGCTGACCGGCCCGAACTGGGCGTAGCCGAACCCCACCGTGAACAGCGACCCGACGAAGGCGGCCAGCACGCCGATGCGCAGGGAGCGGGTGAAGAACTCCCGGTCGGTGGTGCGCCGGTACAGGTGGTAGGCGCTGGCGCCCATCACGACGAACCCGCCGGCCCACAGACCGGCGCTCAGCACGTGGGGGAGCGCGAAGACGAGGGTCGGGTTGGTGAACAGGGCGCCGAAGTCGCGCAGCACGAGCCGTCCGCCCTCCTCGGCCGAGCCCGCCGGGTTCTGCAGGAAGGAGTTGGCGACCATGATGAACAGCGCCGAGGCGTACGCCGTCAGCGTCACCAGCCAGATGCAGGCCACGTGGAGGCCGCGCGGCAGCCGGTGCCAGCCGAAGATCCACAGGCCCAGGAACGTGGACTCCAGGAAGAAGGCCAGCAGCGTCTCCATGGCCAGCGGCGCGCCGAACACGTCGCCCGCGTAGTGCGAAAGCCCGCTCCAGCTCAGCCCGAACTGGAACTCCATCACGAGCCCGGTGACGACGCCGAGCGCATAGTTGATCACGTAGATCTGCCCCCAGAAGCGGGTCATCCGCTCGTGCAGGGGGTTCCCGCCGATGGCGTACCGCGTGTGCATGATCGCCACCAGTGGGGCCAGCCCGAGCGTGAGCACGACGAACAGGAAGTGGAGGCTTCCGGTCACGGCGAACTGCATCCGGGCGAGGCCGACGACGTCCATTGGTCTCTCCTTGGCGTCTTGAAGCCTATACGTAGACTGCCTACATATAGACAGCCTACATATAGACTGGACGCGTGAAGAACCGGGATAGGCTGCGGGCGTGAACGCCGATGCGCTCCGGGGCCATATGGACGCCCTGCTGCTCTCCGTGCTGGAGCGCGAGCCGCTGCACGGCTACGCGATCATCGAGGCGCTGCGCGAGCGCAGCGGCGGCGCACTCGACGTGCCGACGGGCACGGTCTACCCCGCGCTGCGCAGGCTGGAGCGGGCCGGGCTGCTCGCCGGCGAGTGGGCCTCCGACGGGGGGCGCAAACGGCGGACCTACCGCCTCACCGACGCCGGGCGCAAGTCGCTGGCGGGGGAGCGGTCGGCCTGGCGGTCGTTCACGACCGCGATAGGGAGCGTTCTCGATCCGCTGCGCTGAGCGCGGCGACGGCCCTGGTGCAGCGCAGGCAGTGCGCCGCGCTGTACAGCTGCCAGGCGGAGAGCAGGTCGCTGACCAGGGCCACGGCCAGTCCGGGGGCGTAGCCGGAGAACCCCACAGGGCCGTGGGCGGCCGCCGCCAGCGCCAGGCCCGACACCCCGATCAGCGGCGTCTCGATCCAGACGAACAACCCCAGCCACCGGGTGAGCCGCGCGGGACGGCGGACGCGCCGCGCCCCGCGGCCGAACGCGAGCAGCGCGACGCCGCCTAGCACGCCCACGCTGAGCTGGAGCAGGTCCACCGTCCTGGCCAGCAGCCCGAACCACGCCGGTTTGATTTCGTCGACATGCGGGCTCT
Organism: Microbispora sp. H10830; assembly: GCF_014161375.1. Lineage (NCBI taxonomy): Bacteria > Bacillati > Actinomycetota > Actinomycetes > Streptosporangiales > Streptosporangiaceae > Microbispora > Microbispora sp. H10830. The sequence continues at coordinate 148,249 of NZ_JABBWX010000015.1, read as the reverse complement.
CGGGGAAGATCCGCCAGATCACCGCCCACATGAACGCGATGAGCGGCACGCTGAGGAACAGCAGCGTGGCCGTGCGGCGGCCCTGGCTCACCGTCAGCTCCCCCTGGAAGCCCGGCGCGACCTCGGGCACGGTCCCGAAGTCGGCGACCGCCAGCCGTTCGGCCTCGGCCCGGGGGAGACCCTCGCCCTCGTACGCCTCGGCCGCGTCGAGCAGGCTGTCGCGCGCCTCGGTCAGCAGGTCGCGCTTGGCGCCGCCCGGGCCCCGCAGCGCATGACGCATCGACGCGACGTACTCGTCGATCGGACCCGCGTTCCCCATCGTCCCTCCCCGGTCTGCGGCAAGCGTACGGCCGGGAGCCCTGGGGCGCATCAGGGTGATCCCTGACCTGGGCCCAAGGTCCCGTGCGACCCGAGCCGTACGGCACTGCCGCCGCGGGCCGCCGTGCGGTGTCCTTGAGGATGTGGAGCGGGCAACGAGACGGTCAGCGGGCGTCTCCGGATCGGTAAAGGGGGGGAGCGGCACCGCTCCGGTTCGCAGATACCCTGTCCTCAGGTGAGCCCGGCCCCCCAAAACATGGCCCTGTCCCTTCTGAGGTGGGAGGGACAGGCGGTCTTTGTGGGTACAGGGATGCTCGTGGGCGGTGTCTTCTGACCGTTTCGCCGCGGCAACACCCTGTTAACCCTGGTCGGCGAGACTGAGAGCGGAGAGCGAGGCGGAACGTGAACCAGCCGAAGATCGTGGTGGGCATCAACGGGTCGATGGCGTCGCAGGCCGCACTGCGGTGGGCCGCCGCCGAGGGTTCGCTGCGCGGCGCGCGGGTCGAGGCGGTGTACGCCTGGGAGTGGACGGGCGGGCTGCACGCCCACTACGCGCCGATCGCGAGCCGCACCTCACGGGAGGACGAGCGCAGGACCGCCCTGGACGTCGCCGGTCAGGCCGTCGCCGAACTCGGTGAGCGCCATGTCGAGCCGGTCGTCGTCGAGGGTCCGCCGGCGCAGGTCCTGCTGCGCGCGACAGAGGGCGCCGACCTGCTGGTGCTGGGCGCGCACGAGGCCGAGTCCGAGCCCTACCCCGTGCTCAACCCGGTCGTCTCCGCCTGCCTGCTGCGGGCCAGGTGCCCGGTCGTCGTCGTGCTGCCCGGCATGGAGCACGACCGCCGTCCCGGAGTGCTCGCCGGCAGCCGGTCCTGACCTGACCTCCGCCGGGGGCCGGATGTCCTCCCGGTCTCGGGACTTTCCGCCCTGCCGGACCGCACGGCCCGGGCGGAGCATGAGGGCATGGACCCCAACAGCCCAGCCGGCGGCCCAGCCACCAACCAGGGCATCGTCGTCGGGTACGACGGCTCCGACTTCGCCATGCAGGCGCTCGACTGGGCGATGGACGAGGCCGAGTTCAGGGACACGCCCATCACCGTCTGCCACGCCTGGCAGTCGCCGTACGGCGCGGGCGACGAGGAGGCGCGCAAGTCGCTGCACCAGGCGGCCGAGCACGTGCTGTGGCACGGCGCGGAATGCGCCCGGCAGTGCACGAGCGGCGTCCGCGTGCGGGAGGACCTGTTCGAGGGGCCGGCCTCCGACCGGCTCGTCGCGCTGTCGGAGACGGCCGACCTCGTCGTCGTGGGGTCGCGCGGCCTGAGCGGCGCGGCCCGCCGGATGATGGGGTCGGTCGCGGGGCACGTCGCGACGCACGCCCTCTGCCCGGTGATCGTGGTCCGCGGCACGGGGTCGCTGCCGCATCGCAGGCACCCCGGCCCCATCGTCGCCGGCGTCGGCGGCGGCGACGACCACGTCCTCGCCTTCGCGTTCCGCGAGGCCGCCCTGCGCGGGCTGTCGCTGATCGCGGTGCACGCCTGGCGCTACCCGGCCGCCGCCTGGAGTGCGGGCATGGCGCCCATGGTGATGTCCGACGTCCCCGGCAGGGAGGCCGTCGAGGCCCTGGAGCGCACCCTGGAGCCCTGGCGGGCGCGGTATCCGGACGTGCACATCGTGCTCCAGCCCGTCGAGGGGCCCGTGCTCGACGTGCTGGCCGACACCGCACCCGGTGCGACCATGCTGGTCGTCGGCGCGACCCGCGCCCGAGGGGTGCTCGGCAGGCTCGGATCGGTCACCCGGCCGCTGATCGACGCGGTCACCTGTCCGGTGGCCGTCGTCCACTGCTGACCGGGGGACCCGTCCGGATAGGACCGATCCATCCCGAACCGCGCCGCGCAAGGGCAGCACGCCTACGTTTGCGCCGTCAGGCAATCGGCAAATTCATACAAGTTTGTGTTAAAGACACTTATTGGTCCTGGTGTCGCGGTGGTCTACCCCTAAAGTCCGGGGCATGCGTGCTCTCTCCCGGGCCTTTCCCGATGACCACCCCGGTGGCCGCGACCTGAGACGTGGCGCGAGACGCGGCGCCCGCGCGGTCGCCGCGCTCGCGGCCGCCGGTCTCCTGACCGCCGGCGTCACGGTCGCGTCGCCGGCGCCCGCCTCGGCCGAGCCGGGCGCCGTGGTGATCAGCCAGGTGTACGGAGGCGGCGGCAACTCCGGCGCCCCCTACACCAACGACTACGTCGAACTGTTCAACCGCGGCACCGCCACGATCTCGCTGGACGGCTGGTCCCTCCAGTACACGAGTGCCACCGGGACCGGCCAGTTCGGCTCCCAGAAGCAGGACCTGTCGGGCTCGCTCGCCCCCGGTCGATATCACCTGGTTCAGCTTTCCGCCGGATCGACGCCGAGCGGTACGCTGCCGTCCGCCGACACCGTCGGCGCTCTCAGCCTGAGCGCCACGGCCGGCAAGGTCGCCCTGGTCCGCTCGGCCACCGGTCTCGCCTGCAACGGCGGCTCCTCGCCCTGCACACCCGAGCAGACCGCGCAGATCGCCGACCTCGTCGGATACGGCACGGCCAACTACTTCGAGGGCACGGCGGCGGCCCCGGGCCTGAGCAACTCCACCGCCGCGGTGCGCGCCGGCGGCGGCTGCGCGGACACCGACGACAACGCCGCGGACTTCGCCGCGGGCACGCCAGCGCCGCGCAACACCGCGACGCCCCCGGCGCCCTGTGGCGCCGCCTCCCCGTCGCCGTCCGCCTCGCCCTCGCCCTCGGTCTCGGTCTCGCCGTCGGCGTCGCCCTCCGCCTCGCCGACGCCCAGCACGGACCCGTGCGACGTGCCGGTGAACCGGCAGATCGCCGAGGTCCAGGGCAGCGGCGCCGCCTCCCCGCTCGCAGGGCAGACCGTCCGGGTCGAGGGCGTGGTGACCGGCGACTTCCAGGCCACGAACCAGCTCAGCGGGTTCTACTTCCAGGACCCCACGCCCGACGCCGACCCGGCCACCTCCGACGGCCTGTTCGCGTTCGCCCGGGCGTCGTTCAAGGACGTCAAGGCCGGTGACCGCGTGCTCGTCACCGGCCGGGTCACCGAGTTCAACGGGCTCACCGAGCTGTCCCCGGTCACGGCGGTGGACGTGTGCGGCACCGGGGCGATCACGCCGAAGGCCTACGACCTGCCGCGGGCCGACGGCGCCACCTTCGAGCCGTACGAGAACATGCTCGTGACCTTCCCCGAGCCGCTGACCGTGACCGACCACTACAACCTCGGCCGGTACGGCGAGGTGACGGTCTCCGCCGGCGGCAGGCTCTTCCAGCCGACCGACCGGCCCGGCGTGAACCCCGCACTCGACGCCCGCAGGTCGCTGCTGGTCGACGACGGCTCCAGCACCGAGAACCCCGCCACCATCCCGTACACCACGCCGCAGGTCGTCCGGCTCGGCGACACCGCCGTGGGCATGACCGGCGTGCTGACCTACGGCTTCGGGCAGTACCTGCTGGAGCCCACGAAGCAGGTCACCTTCCTGCGCACCAACCCGCGGCTGCCCGCGCCCCTTCCCGTGGGCGGCAACGTCCGCGTGGCCAGTCTCAACACGCTCAACTGGTTCACGACGCTCGGCTCGCGCGGCGCGGGCACCGCCGAGGAGCAGCAGCGGCAGCTCAAGAAGACCGTCGCGACGCTCAAGGGCCTGAACGCCGACGTGGTCGGGCTCATGGAGGTCGAGAACAACGGTCAGACGGCCGTCGACGCGCTGGTCGACGCCCTGAACGCCGAGGTGGGCGCGGGCACGTACGCCGCCCTGACCCACCCCTACCCGGGCACCGACGCCATCCACGTCGCCGCGATCTACAAGCCGGCGAAGCTGACCCCCGTCGGACAGACGCGGTCCTCGACCGATCCCGTCTTCCGGCGGCCGCCGCTGATCCAGACCTTCCGCCGGGTGGGCGGCGGCCAGCCGTTCACGCTGCTCGTCAACCACTTCAAGTCCAAGGGCTGTGACGAGGAGGCCACCGGCGGCGACACCGACCAGGGCGACGGGCAGAGCTGCTACAACGCCGAGCGCGTACGGCAGGCCAAGGCCGTGCTCGGTCTCATCGACTCGATGGACCTGCCGAACCCGCTCGTGATCGGCGACCTCAACGCGTACGGCGAGGAGGACCCGATCCACACCCTGGAGACGGGCGGCCTGACCAGCCTGTCCAAGCGGTTCGTCCCCGCGGCCCAGCGCTACAGCTACCTGTTCGACGGGCTGTCGGGCGAGCTGGACCACGCGATGGCCGGCAAGCAGCTGGTCAAGCGGGTGACCGGGGCGACCATCTGGCACGTCAACGCCGACGAGCCGCGCATCCTCGACTACAACCTGGAGTACAACCCGCCGAGCCTCTACCGGCCCGACGCGTTCCGCTCCTCCGACCACGACCCGCTGCTGATCGGGCTGAACCTGCCCGGCGGCAAGAGCTGACGATTCGCACGCGAAGGGGCCCCCGGCGACGGGGCCCCTTTCTGTTCCGCGCTCCTATTTCGCGTCGGGATCGACGAAGTCCCGCTTGGTCTCCGGCGGCTCGCCCGGCTTGCCGCCGATCCGCGGATAGCGCAGGTCGAAGGCGGGCCGCTCGGAGCGGATCGGCGGGATCGACACGAAGTTGTGGCGCGGCGGCGGGCAGGACGTCGTCCACTCCAGCGCGTTGGCGTGCCCCCACGGATCGTCGACCGTCACCTTCTCCCCGTGCCGTACGATCCACCAGATGTTGTAGAGGAACGGCAGGGTGGACAGCCCGAGCAGGAACGCCCCCACGCTCGACACCTGGTGCATCCACGTGAAGCCGTCGCCGGCCGCGTAGTCGCCGTACCGCCGCGGCATGCCCTGCGCGCCGAGCCAGTGCTGGATGAGGAACGTCATGTGGAAGCCGATGAACAGCATCCAGAAGTGGATCTTCCCGAGCGGCTCGTTCAGCATCCGGCCGGTCAGCTTCGGCCACCAGAAGTAGAAGCCGGAGAACATCGCGAAGACCACCGTGCCGAACACCACGTAGTGGAAGTGGGCGACCACGAAGTAGGTGTCGGTCACGTGGAAGTCCAGCGGGGGCGACGCCAGGATCACCCCGGTGAGCCCGCCGAGCAGGAACGTCACGAGGAAGCCCACGGCCCACAGCATCGGCGTCTCGAAGGTGAGATGGCCCCGCCACATCGTGCCGGTCCAGTTGAAGAACTTCACCCCCGTGGGCACGGCGATCAGGAACGTCATCAGGGAGAAGAACGGCAGCAGCACGTTCCCGGTGGCGAACATGTGGTGCGCCCACACGGTGACCGACAGCGCGGTGATCGCGATCGTCGCGCCGACCATCCCGACGTACCCGAACAGCGGCTTGCGGCTGAAGACCGGGATCACCTCGGTGACGATGCCGAAGAACGGCAGCGCGATGATGTAGACCTCCGGATGGCCGAAGAACCAGAACAGGTGCTGCCACAGGAGCGGACCGCCGGTCTGCGGGTCGTAGATGTGGGCGCCCAGCTTGCGGTCGATCTCCAGTGCCAGCAGCGCGGCGGCGAGCACCGGGAAGGCGATCAGCACGAGGATCGAGGTGAAGAACACGTTCCACGTGAAGATCGGCATCCGGAACATCGTCATGCCCGGGGCGCGCATGCACATGATCGTCGTGATGAAGTTGACCGAGCCGAGGATCGTCCCGAGGCCGGACAGGGCCAGGCCCATCACCCACAGGTCCCCGCCGAGCTGCGGGGTGAACGGCGCGGTCGACAGCGGCGTGTAAGCCGTCCAGCCGAACGTCGGCGCCCCACCGGTCAGCATCGATCCGAGCACCATCAGGCCGCCGAAGAGGAACAGCCAGTAGCTCGCCATGTTCAGCCTCGGGAACGCCACGTCCGGAGCGCCGATCTGCAGCGGCATGATCGCGTTGGCGAATCCGGCGAACAACGGCGTCGCGAAGAACAGCAGCATGATGGTGCCGTGCAGCGTGAACAGCTGGTTGTACTGCTGCAACGTGACGAACTGCATGCCGGGCTCGAGGAGCTCCGCCCGGATGACCATCGCCTGCAGGCCGCCGACCAGGAAGAAGAAGAACGTGGTGATCAGATAGAGGTTTCCGATCACCTTGTGGTCCGTGCTCGATAACCATGAGGCGATCCGGGCGCCTGTGCCCTTCTGGGCCGTCAAGTCGGTCGGCCGTACGGCATGAGTCGTCATCCGGGTGCTCCTTCTAGGTCAAGGAGGTCTCCTGCCCAATCACACGAGGCTCATCGCGAAATGGAATGCTGGGATTGTCCGGCTGGTTATGCCCGCTGAAGACCGAGCGAAAGGAGTCGCCCATGGCGACCATCGAGGTAACCGAGAAGAACTTCAACGACATCGCCGACAACGGCATCGTACTGCTCGATTTCTGGGCATCCTGGTGCGGCCCCTGCCGGTCCTTCGCGCCGATCTTCGAAAAGGCGTCCGAGGAGCACGGGGACATCACCTTCGGCAAGATCGACACCGAGGCGCAGCCGGCCCTGTCGGAGGGCTTCGAGATCACCGCGATTCCGACTATCATGGCGATCCGCGACGGCATCGTGGTGTTCGCCCAGCCGGGCGCCCTTCCCGCGCCGGCGCTCGAGGATTTGATCCGGCAGCTGCGCGCGCTCGACATGGACGCCATCCGCGCTCAGATCGAGGCGGAGGCCAAGAACTCCTGAGGCCCCCGGGCCGCGCCCCGGAAACGGAAACCGCCGTCACCCCGTCCGAGTGATCGGAGGGCGACGGCGGATTCAGACGGCCGGACCGGGCGGCACAGTACCGGGCGGCACAGTAAGGCCCGGTGCGGGTCAGCTCGACCGGTACAGCTCCGCGACGCGGAAGGCGAGATCGAGCGACTGACCGCGGTTGAGGCGGGGGTCGCACGCGGTCTCGTACCGCAGCGCCAGGTCCTCCTCCACGATCGCGTGCCCGCCGCCCACGCACTCGGTCACGTCGTCGCCGGTGAACTCGATGTGGATGCCGCCGGGGTGGGTGCCGAGCGCGTGGTGCACCTCGAAGAAGCCCGCGACCTCGTCGAGCACGTCGTCGAGGCGGCGGGTCTTGTGGCCGCTCGGCGCCTCGAAGGTGTTGCCGTGCATCGGGTCGCACACCCAGGCCACGGTGGCGCCGCTCGCGTTGACCTTCTCCACCAGTGTCGGCAGGGCGTCGCGGACCTTGCCCGCGCCCATGCGGGCGATGAAGGTGAGCCGTCCGGGCTCGTTGTCCGGGTTGAGCTTGTCGATCAGCGCGATGGCCTCTTCGGGCGTGGTGGTCGGGCCGAGCTTCACGCCGATCGGGTTGCGGATGCGGCTGAAGAACTCGACGTGCGCCCCGTCGAGCTGCCGGGTGCGCTCGCCGATCCACACCATGTGCGCCGACACGTCGTAGGGCAGGCCCGTACGCGAGTCGATCCGGGTCAGCGCCCGGTCGTAGTCGAGGATCAGGGCCTCGTGGGAGGAGTAGAACTCGACGGTGTGGAACTCCTCGGGGTCGGCCCCGCAGGCCCGCATGAACGAGAGCGCCTGGTCGATCTCCCGCGCGAGCTGCTCGTAGCGCCGCCCCGCCGGGGACTCCGCGACGAAGTCCTGGTTCCACGCGTGGACCTGGCGCAGGTCGGCGTAGCCGCCCTTGGTGAAGGCCCGCGCGAGGTTCAGCGTGACGGCGGAGGAGTGGTAGGCGCGCAGCAGCCGGTTCGGGTCGGGACGGCGGGCCTCGGCGGTGAAGTCGAAGCCGTTGACCATGTCGCCCCGGTAGGCCGGGAGCTCGACGCCGTCGCGGGTCTCCATGGGCTTGGACCGCGGCTTGGCGAACTGCCCGGCGAGCCTGCCGATCTTCACGACCGGCACGCGGCCGGCGTAGGTCAGCACGATCGCCATCTGCAGCAGCGTCTTGAGCTTGTTGCGCACGTTCTCGGCCGTCGCGCCCGCGAAGGTCTCGGCGCAGTCGCCGCCCTGCAGGACGAACGCCTCCCCGCGCGCCACGGCGGCCATGCTGTCCTTGAGCTGGTCGCACTCGCCGGCGAACACCAGCGGGGGCAGGGACGCCAGCTCCGCGACGACCTTGTCCAGCTCGCCGCGGTCGGGCCAGTCCGGCTGCTGGGCCGCGGGCAGGTCGCGCCAGGTGTCCAGGGCACGCCGGGTGTCCGGGCCGCTCACGGGGTCGAGGTTCGTTGCGCTCACGGGTACCAAGGTTATTGCACCCTGTCCCGTGTGGACCCCTTCCTGTCCATTTGCTGAGATCTTTTTTCTCGCAGCGGAAGACGTACGTGCTCGGGCAGCACGCCGAGCCCGATGAGCCGGGGCACCAGCGAGCGCACCACCGGCACGCGGGTGAGGTCGGGGACCGACGCAACGGGACCGGCGAGCGCCGGCCGGATGAGGCGTTCCTGCACCACCCGCTGCGCGGTCTGCACGACGGCCGTGGGGATCTTCCTGCGGCGCTCCACTCTGGCGAGCACCGCGGCGGGGGCCGTGCCGCGCAGCAGCGCCGGCCCGACGATGTTGGCGGCCGCGACCGCGTCCTGCACCGCGAGGTTGATCCCGACGCCGAAGACCGGCGACATGGCGTGGGCCGCGTCGCCGATCAGCAGCAGCCCGGGCAGGTGCCAGCGCGTGAGCCGGTTCACTTCGACGCTGAGCACGCCGGTCTCGTCGAAGCCGCGCAGCTCGGAGGTCCTGCCGCCGAGGTAGGGCAGCAGCCGTTCCACGTCGCGGCGCAGCGCGTCGACGCCCTTCGCCTCGAGCGCGGCGAAGCCGCCCTTCGGGATGAGATAGGCGAGCTGCCAGTACGTCTCCCTGTTGATGGCGACCATGAGCCGTCCGGCCGACGCCCGCAGGAACGGCTGCTCGGGATCGCCCTCCTCCCGCGTCAGCCGGAACCAGACGACGTCCATCGGCGCGCCGAACCGTCTCGGCGACAGCCCGGCCGCCCGCCGCACGTCGGAGTGCCGGCCGTCGGCGGCGACCGTGAGCACGGCCCGTATCTCGTGCTCCTCACCTCGCTCGTCGCGGTAGCGCACCCCGCGGACCGCGCCGTCGTGCCGTACGAGATCGACGACCTTGGCGTTCATCAGGAGGTGGAAGTTGGGATACGCGGCCGCCTCGCGGGTGAGGAGGTCGAGGAAGTCCCACTGCGGAACGAAGGCGATGTACCGGTACTTCCCCGGCAGTCGCCGCAGGTCGGCGATGGGCACCTGGCCGTCGTCGGTCCGTATGGACATCGAGTACGCCTTGCGGTGCGGCAGCCGGTGGAACGCCTCGGCCAGGCCGATCTCGTCCAGGACCTGGAGGGTCGAGGGATGGATGGTGTCACCGCGGAAGTCGCGCAGGAAGTCCCCGTGCTTCTCCAGCAGAGTGACGTCGACGCCCGCGCGGGCCAGAAGCAGCGCGAGCATGGCCCCCGCGGGCCCGCCGCCCGCGATCACACATGTCGTCTCCATAATTCATCACCCGCTGAAATCATCTCACGCGGGAGCCCGGGCCGCCAGATGTGGGCCTACCGGAGCGCGCGCGGGACCGCTATTTTGTGATCAATGGAGTCGGCCTTCTGGAGTCCGCTGTGAGTGCTCGTGTCAGTCACCTGCCCCGTGTCGCGGCCGGGGCGATGGTCCTGTCCCTTGTGGCGTCGCTGACCGTCGGAGCGCCCGCGGCCCTCGCCGCGACCGGCGACTCCGAGCCGCACACCGGCAACGGGTGCGGCTCGCAGTCCCTCACGCTGGAGGCGTGACCTCAGACGTGCGCGTGGTTTCGGGACCCCGCGCGCAGCAGGTCCAGGCAGGCGACCAGTGACCGCGTGGTGATGTCCCTGGTGGGGGCGTAGGCCTCCTCCGGATACTGCCGCGGGCCGTCCTCCACCAGCATGATCAGGTAGAGGTAGACCCGGTAGAGGGCGATTCGGACGCGGGCGGCGTGGTCCAGCGTCAGCGGGCCGGCCTCCTGCCGGTAGCCCGCGAGCATCGGATCGTCCTCGCGCAGCTCATCGAAGATGGTGGGGGTGACGAAGTCGGCGAGCGGGTCGCCCCAGAACGCCCTCTCGTGGTCGATGAGCGCCTGGACGCGCTTGTCGCCGTTCAGGAACACGTTGCCCGGCCACATGTCGAAGTGCACCAGCGACGGGGCGGTGACCTGGTCGAGGACGTGCGCGTTCATGTGGACGAGCCCGACGATCTCCACGATCGTCGCGGGAAGCGGGGTGTTGTAGTAGACCGCGTCGTCCAGCAGGGCGCCGACCATGACGAGGAACGCCTCCCGCCAGGTCCTGCCGGTCAGCCCGGCGTACGGGTAGCCGAAGACACCCGTGCCCGGGATGGCGTGCAGGCGGGCGAGGTGGCGGCCCAGTTCGAACCGCAGCGCGCTCTCCTCCGCGGGGCTGAGCGACGTCCGGTTCCACGGCATCCCGTCGAGGGCGGACAGGATGAGGTAGTCGCCGCCCAGCAGCGGGTCGTCGAACGACGCCTTGAGCAGGGCGGGCATCGGCAGCCCCACGGGCTGGGCGAGGTGGTAGACCATCGCCTCGGTGCGCAGCAGGTGGCGCTCGTAGGTCAGCAGCCGCAGATCGGGCGGCGGCCCGAGCTTGAGCACCACCTGACGTCCGTCGTCGAGGCCGAGCCGCCAGACGGCGTTCGCGAAGCCGTCGGCGAGCTCCTCCGACGAGGTCACCCCGCAGCCCAGCGCGTCGCGGGTGACCTCGTCGAGCTGGGCGGGGGACAACCGCCTCTTCGTCTTGCTGTCCATTCACCCTTCCAATGACGCAGTGGTGACCGCGATGGTCCACGTGGCCTCGTGCTTGTCCCCCGGCTGCAGAACGATCAGATCAGTGCCCGAGTTGAACGCGTCGGGCGGGCAGGTCATCGGCTCCACGGCCAGCCCCCGGTGGCCGAGCCCCGTGCCGGTGCAGACCTGGACCCACGGCATCACCGCCGGGTCCCAGGTGAGCTCCACCCCGCCCTCGGGCCCGAGCACGCGCACGCGCCCCTCCGTCACGCCCGTGAAGGCGTGGTCGACGGCGGTGTCCCCGATCACGCGCGGCGTCCTGAAGTCGTACGGCGTCTCCGCGACCTCCACCAGGTCGGTGGGGGCGAGCAGGTCGTCGGTGAGCAGCACCCGCCCGGCCGGCAGGCCGAGCTCGTAGGCGGTGACGTCGGGCCCGGCAAGCAGCCACGGGTGCGGCCCGCAGCCGTACGGCGCCGCCGTCTCGCCCACGTTCTGCGCCGTCAGCGTGGTCGACAGGCCCTCCTCGGACACCGAGTGCCGCACCTCCAGGGCGATCCTGTGCGGGTAGCCCTCGGTGGGCTCCACGACGTGCGTCAGCCGTACGTGGCCGTGGTGGTCCTCGACCGACAGCAGCTCCGCGCACTTCCAGTCGAGCTCGGCGACCAGGCCGTGCAGGGCGTGGCCGCGGTCGGGCTCGTTCACCGGCAGGTGGCGGCGCCGCCCTTCGAAGACGTACGTGCCGCCGACCACCCGGTTCGGCCACGGGGCCAGGATGGTGCCGCTGTAGTAGGGGACCGGCCCGCCTTCCGGCCAGCTCGTCACCAGATCGCGGCCCTCGTGGGACAGCGCCCGGAGCGCGCCGCCCCGCTCGCTGATCGTGGCCTGGTATCCGCCGCCGGCAATCGTGTAATCGGGCACGGGGGAGTCCTCTCGCTGACGCGACGTCAAGAAGCGGGTCATCTGACGGTATGCAGGGACTTTATCCCAGCTCATCGCCCTTGATCCAAGCGGGGTGGGAGGATAGTGGGAGCGCTCCCACTTCGGGTAAAGCTAAGTCTTTTCGGCGGACGCGTCAACTTATTCGCGGGATTATCGCGTAGATCGGTATAACGGCATCAATTTGCCGCAGAGCGGTCCTCGCATGCACGTGCATGGGCGACCGCCCACCATTCCGTGCTGAAAGTTTCAGCAGCTCCGGGCAGCCGTCATCGTGCCGTCGCGCACCATGGTTCCGGGCACGCGAAAAGGCGCGGCCGGGTGCGCACCGTGCCGCGGAATCGCCGGTGGAAAAGGCGCGGGGAGAAGCCCGGGCCGTCGGCGGAAAGCCGCCAGCCCGGTGCGCGGCGCGGAACCGCCTCGCCCACCGGGCCGGCTCGCCGGGCTGTTGCCGGGCCCTGTTCATCGGGCCCTGATCGTCCGGCCCTGATCATCGGGCCCGTGCGGCCCGCAGGGGTGTCAGCGCAGTTCGCCGCTCTTCACGACGTCGCGGTACCAGAACGCGCTGTCCTTGGGAGTGCGCTGCTGCGTCGTGTAGTCCACGTGCACGATGCCGAACCGCTGGCTGTACCCCTCGGCCCACTCGAAGTTGTCGAGCAGCGACCACACGTGGTAGCCCTCGACCCGCGCGCCGGCCTCCATGGCGCGGTGCACCGCGTTCAGGTGGTCGCGCAGGTACGCGATCCGTCGCGCGTCGCGGACGCGGCCGTCGGCGTCGACCCCGTCCACGGTGGCCAGGCCGTTCTCGGTGATGATCATCGGCACGCCGGGGTAGTCCCGCTGCACCCGGACGAGGATGTCGTGGAGGCCATCGGGGTAGATCTCGAGCCACTCGGCCTGGGCCCGCTCGTGCAGGAAGACCCGCTCGCCCTTGCCGTCCACGAAGACCGGGGTGTAGTACTGCACGCCGAGGACGTCGATGGGCTCGCTGATGACGCCGAGGTCCCCGTCGAGGATGTGGTCGGCCATCGGGCCGCGCTCGGAGATCCAGCGCAGCGTGTCCTCGGGGTAGCGGCCCTTGAAGACGGGGTCGAGGTAGAGCCGGTTCTCCAGCCCGTCCTGGTGGTGGGCCGCCTCGCGCGCCTCCGGCGTGTCGTCGGCCGCGTAGGTGGGGTGCAGGTTGAGCGCCGGCCCGATGCGGCGTCCGGGGTGCCGCTCGTGCAGCACCCGGGAGGCGAGGCCGTGGGCGAGCAGCAGGTGATGGCAGGCGACGAACGCGCGAGCGTCGTCCTTGAAGCCCGGCGCGTGGCTGCCGAAGCGGTATCCGCAGTCGACCACGGTCTTGGGCTCGTTGATCGTCAGCCAGTCCCTGATCTCCAGGGCGTCGAAGCAGATCTCGGCGTACTCGGCGAAGCGTTCGGCCGTTTCCCGGTTCTCCCAGCCCCCTCGGTCCTGCAGTTCCTGCGGCAGGTCCCAGTGGAAGAGCGTGGCCATCGGCCGGATGCCGCGTTCGGCCAGCCCGTCCACGAGCCGGCGGTAGAAGTCGAGGCCCTTCTGGTTGGGCCTTCCCGAGCCGGTCGGCTGGATCCGCGGCCAGGCGATGGAGAAGCGGTAGCTGCCCAGGCCCAGATCGGCGATCAGGTCCAGGTCCTCGTTGTATCGGTGGTAGTGGTCGGCGGCGTGCTCTCCGCTGTCGCCGTCGCGTACGTTGCCGGGGACCGCGCAGAAGGTGTCCCACACCGAGGGCCCGCGGCCGTCCTCCGTGGTCGCGCCCTCGATCTGGTACGCCGCGGTGGACGCGCCCCAGACGAAGTCGGCCGGAAACCGTGCGGGTGAGTTCATGGCTTCATCCATTCTCGGTGAGGAAACGCGCGGGTGATTCGAGCGCCGTGCGGAGTTCGCCGAGGAACTCCGCGGCATCGCGACCGTTGATGAAACGGTGGTCGTATGCGAGGCCTATTGTGGCGGTCCTGCGTACGGCGAAGCCCGAACCGTCCTGGACGACCTCCGAACGCGGCGCGGTCAGCGAAAGCGCGCACGTCTGGCCGGGGAAGACGATCGGGACGGCGAACACGATGCCGTCGTGCGTGTGCAGGGTGAGTGTGATGGCTCCCCCCTGGAGGTCGCGTTCCCGGAACGACCCGGTGAGCGCCGTCTTGCGGAAGCCGACCAGATCGCCGGCGATCTCGGCGAGCGGCCGGTTGCCGGCGTCGCGGACGACCGGGATGAACAGCCCGCGGCCCACGTCGACCGTCACGCCCACGTCGGCGGTGGCGGCCCTTCTCGCCCGCGGGCCGGGGCCGGGCGCCGCGAAGAACATCGGGAAGCGGTCGAGCAGCCCGCCGGCCGCCTTCACCACCATCTCGGGCAGGCCGACCAGGGTGCGCAGCCGGCGGGTGAGGTCGCGGGCGAGCGACAGGACCTCGGTCACGTCGACGTTCATCGCCGTGAAGGCCGCCGGGATCTCGCGGAGGGAGCGCTCGACGACCTCGGCCGTCCGCTGCTGCGCCCGCGACAGCGTGATCCACTGCGCGTCGTCGTCCCCGCCCGCTCCGGCCGCCGCCGGGGCGTCGCCGGTGACGGCCGCGGGGGAGGGCGGCGCCTGTCCGCCGAGCAGTTCCTCGACGTCGGTCCGCCTGATCACCTTGCGGCCGAGGGCGTACACCCGCTCCATGGCGATGCCGTGCGCCTCGATTAGTTCGCGCGCGGGCGCCGTGACGACCACGCCGGAGGGGTCGCCGGGCGGCGCCGGGGTCTCCGGCGTGCCCGGGTTCTCGTCCGCGGCCTCCTGAGCGGTCTTCTGGGCGGCCTCCCGCGCGGGTTCGCCCGCGGTGTCCCCGGCGGCCTCGTCCGCGCTCCCGAGCAGGCGGGCGATCACCTGTCCCGGCTCGCACTCGGCCCCCTCGGCGAGCAGCCGCCGCAGGACGCCGTCCGCCGGGGCCTCGACCTCCTCGGTCGCCTTCGACGTCTCCAGCAGCACGATCGGATCGCCGTCCCGCACCGCCTGCCCGTCCTCGGCCAGCCACTCGACCAGGACGTACGACGTGTCGTTGTTGTTGAGCTTGGGCACCCGGAAGTCGGTCACGACAGCGCCTCCCTCACCGCGGCCCGGATGCTGTCGGCCTGCACGAGCACCTCACGTTCCAGATGGGGGGCGGCGGGGATCACCCCGTCCGCCGAATTTATTAGCGTGATCGGGCGGCGCAGGCGGTCCCACAGGCGCGGGTAGAGCGCCGTGGCCACCTCGGCCGCCCAGGTGCCGCCCTCGGTTCCGTCGTCCACGACGCAGACGTGCGGCGCGTCCTCCAGTCCCGGCAGATGGGGCACGGGGTAGAGCTGGGCGGGCACCAGCAGCTCGCAGACCAGTTCGTCCTCCAGGAGCAGCGCCCGCATGGCGTCGAGCGCCCGGTGGACGAGCCCGCCATGGGTGACCAGCGTGCAGTCGGGACGGCCCGCGCCGTCGAGGTACACCCGCGCCACGTCGTCCACCAGCTCGAACCGGAACAGGTCGTCCGTGCGGTACATCTGCCGCGTGTACAGGACCTTGTCCTCGAAGAACAGGCAGGGCCGGCCGAGCCCGAACATCCGGGCGAACAGCTCGCCCGCGTCGTGGAACGGCGTCATCTCGAACAGGGACAGCCCCGGCACGCCGATGAAGTGCTTCTGCGGGTTCTGGCTGTGGGTCGGGCCGTAGCCGCGGTTGCCGCCCGTGGGACAGCGCACCACGAGCGGCACCGGCACGGGCCTGCCGTACATCGAGGTGGACTTGGCGGCGAAGTTCGTGATCTGGTCGAACGCCAGCGCCACGAAGTCGGCGAACATGATCTCGACGATGGCCTTGTCGCCGGCCAGGGCCAGCCCGGCCCCGACCCCGGCGATCGCGCCCTCGCTCAGCGGCGTGGACCTCACGCGGGAGCCGAACCGGCCGGACAGCCCCCGGGTGACCTTGAACGCGCCGCCGTAGGGGTCGCTGACGTCCTCGCCGAGCAGGTGGACCGAGGGGTCGGACTCCATGAGATCGTGCAGCGCCTGGTTGAGGTGCTCGGAGACCCTGGTCACGCCGCTCCCCCCGGCCGGGAGAGGGGCCGGGCGGAGACCTCGGCGACCACCCGCTCGACGAGCTCTCGCTGCTCCCGGTCGAGCCGGGCGAACCGCTCGGGATCGGCCTCGGCGTATCGGTCGTACCAGTCGGACTCCTGTGCCCGGCGGATCTCCTCCGGCGAGCGGGTGTCGTCGCCCTTGCTGTGCGGTCCGAGGCGGTGCGTGGCGAACTCGACGACCAGCGGGGACGGCTCGGCCCGCACGGCGTCGACCAGCGGGGCGAGGGCCTCCCTGATCTCGCCGACGTCGGTGGAGGTGACGTGGTGGTGCCGGACGCCGAAGGCCGCCGCCCGGGCGGCGATCGTGCCGGCCATCTGCGCGGACGTGGGGGTCGACTGGGCGATGCCGTTGTGCTCGACCACGACGAGCAGCGGCACCCGCCAGAGGGACGCCATGTTCAGCGCTTCGTAGACGGCGCCCTCGCCCCAGGTGCCGTCTCCGATGTACGCGCAGGCCAGCGCTCCCGTGCCGGCCAGTTTCAGTGCCACCCCGGTCGCCACGGGCAGGCTCTCGCCCTGCACGCCGGTGGACAGGAAACGCCGGTGGTAGATGTGCTGGCTGCCGCCGACGCCCCCGCACAGGGCGCCCTCCCGCCCCATGATCTCGGCGAGCAGGCCGTGCGGGTCGGGATGGCGGGCGAGGAAGTGGCCGTGCCCCCGGTGGTTGCTGAACACGAAGTCGTCGTCGCGGAGCAGGGCCGACAGCGTGACCGGGATGTACTCCTGCCCGAGGCAGGTATGGGTGGTGCCGCTCAGCACGCCCTGCTCGAACAGGCGGAGCAGGGCGCGTTCGAAGTGCCGGATGAGGAGGAGTGAGCGGAGATCCCCGTCGTTGAGGGCATGCCGCGGGCTCCGGGGCGGTGCAGCGGTGACGATCACAGGTGGTCCGCTCCTGGTGCGTCTCTGGTCGAGGGCGCGCTCGACGCCGGGCCCCGCTGCCCGGGACAGGAGCACCAGCATCCGTGGACAGGAGCGCCAGCATCATTGACAGGAGCATCCTGTCTGGGAGCGCTCCCACGGAGGGTAGGTGCGGTAAGGAGCCCTGTCAATCCCTGGCCATACGGTGAATTTGGGAGATTACGACCGCATTGTCCGTGATCTGCGGCAATATCCTCACATTCCCCGCCTTGGGGCTAATAACGGACAGAAACTTCCACGACACTTGACGAACGAAAGCCGTGATCCCTAGCCTCCACTGCCGTGGGAGCGTTCCCACTACCGCGTCCGAAATGGGGGTTACCGGCGCGAGCGGCCAGTGTATTCCGTGCCGCGCCAGGCACCAGGCAGGAAGCTCACCGGCGGTGATTCCGTCGCCGGATCGTTGGTCGTCCGCGTCTTCGCATCGAATCGCCGGCGTACCGGGCGCAGAGCGCACAGAGGAATGCCATGTTCTTAATGCAAATTTCAACCGAGGTGCCGGCGTCGTGACCCGGACCGGCCTCTCACCGGCCAAGCAGGCGCTACTGGCGCAGCGGCTCAGGGCCGGGAAAGCCGCGAGGGTCACCGTGCCGCCGCGGCCGGTCGGCACCCACCCGCCGCTTTCGCACGCGCAGGAGCGCCTGTGGTTCCTGGAGCAGTACGCCCCGGGCACCACCGCCTACACCGTCGCCTTCGCCGTCCGGCTGGACGGCGGTGAGATCGACGACGCGGCCCTGGAGCGCGCCCTCACCGAGGTGGCCCGGCGCCACGAGAGCCTGCGCACCCGGTTCGTCACCACCGACGACGGGACGCCGGAGATCGTGCTGGACGACGAGCCCCTGGTGGAGCTGCGGCTGGTCGAGCTGCGGCTGTCGGACGACCCCGCGACTGTGCAGGAGGACGTACAGGAGGAGCTGAGCCGGCCGTTCGACCTCGCGACCGGCCCGCTGCTGCGGCTGCTCCTGGTCCGGCTCGGCGCCCGCGAACACGTGCTGCTCCTGACCATGCACCACGCCGTCACCGACGGCTGGTCGTGCGACATCGTGATGGAGGAGCTGCTCGCCCTGCACGAGGCGTACCGGACCGGGACCGACGCCGGTCTCGCCGCCCCGCCCGTGCAGTACGGCGACTACGCGCTGTGGGAACGCGAACGGACCCACGAGGACGACATCCGTTACTGGCGGGAGCGGCTGGCCGGGCTGCCGCCGCTCGAGCTGCCGACCGACCTGCCGCGCCCGCCGGAGCAGGGTTCGGCGGGGGCCGCCCACGGCGTCGCGCTGGACCGCGAGCTGGTGGACGCGCTCACGGCGCTGGGCGGGGAGAACGGCGCGACGCTGTACATGACCCTGCTCGCCGCCTACCAGGTGCTGCTCGCGCGGTACTCCGGCCAGGACGACTTCGCGGTGGGATCGCCCGTGTCGGGGCGTGACCTGCCGGAGCTGGAGCGGGTCGTCGGGCTCTTCATCAACTCGCTGCCGATGCGGGCCGACCTGTCCGGCGACCCGACCTTCACCGAGCTGCTCGGCCGGGTGCGCGAGACGGCGCTGGACGCCTACGCGCACCAGGAACTCCCCTTCGACCGGCTGGTCGGCGAGCTCGGCGTCGAGCGCGACGTGAGCAGATCGCCGGTGTTCCAGGTGATGTTCGCGCTGCAGAACTACCGGTCGGCCCCGCTGCGCACCCAGGGCCTGACCATGTCGGCGTACCCGTTCGAGGTGACCGCCAGCAGGTTCGACCTCGCGCTCTATCTGATGGACCAGGGCGACGGCCTGCGCGGCAACATCACCTACCGCACCGAGCTGTTCCGGCCGGCCACGATCGCGCGCCTGGCGGAGTGCTTCGAGAACCTGCTCAGGTCGATCGTCGCCGATCCCCACGCCCGGGTGTCGACCCTGGAGCTGCTCCCGGCGGCCGAGCGCGACCGCGTGCTCGGGTTCGCGGGAGCGGCTCCCGAGGCCGTGGCGCCCCCGGCGGACGCGTTCGGCGGGGCGTCGGCGCTCCATGAGGTGATCACCGCCCAGGCGGCCCGCACCCCGTCCGCGACCGCCGTCGCCTGCGGCGGCGACGCTCTCACGTACGCCGAGCTGGACGCCGCGGCCGACCGGCTCGCCCGGCGGCTGCGCGGGCTCGGCGTGCGGCGCGACGACCGCGTGGCGATCTGCCTGGAGCAGTCCACCGGGCTCGCGGTCGCGGTGCTCGGCGTGCTCAAGGCGGGCGCGGCCTACCTGCCGCTCGACCCGGAGCACCCGCGCGGCCGGCTCGAGTACGTCCTGGCCGACGCCGCCGCGTCCATCGTCGTGACCAGCCCGGACCTGCGCGACCGGCTGCCCGACGCGATCACCGCCGTGCACCTCGACGAGGAGGCACAGGAGCCGGTGGACCCCTGGGAGCCCGCGGCGCCGGGCGACCTGGCGTACGTGATCTACACCTCCGGCACCACCGGGCGGCCCAAGGGCGTCGCGGTGCAGCACCACGAGGTCATGGTCTACCTCGCCGGCGTGCGCGAGCGGCTTGACGTGGAGCCCGGCTCGTCCTTCGCCCTGCTCCAGTCCCTCGCCTTCGACTTCGGCGTCACGGTCTTCTACCTGTGCCTGATGACCGGCGGCACCCTGCACCTGGTGCCCTCGCGCACCGCCGGTCCCGAGCTGGCGGAGATCTTCCGGCGGACCGGGATCGACTACCTCAAGATCACGCCGTCGCATCTGGCCGCCTTGCTCGCGGACGCCGGGCCTGACGACCTGCTGCCCAGGAAGCTGCTGCTCCTGGGTGGCGAGGCGGCCCCGCGCGGCTGGGCGGCCGAGCTCGAGGCGACGGGCCGCTGCCGGGTCGTCAACCACTACGGGCCGACCGAGGCCACCGTCGGCGTGACCACCTACGACGTCGCCCGGCTGCCCGCTCCCGACGGCCCGGCCGAGGCGAGCGTGAGCCTGCCGATCGGCTCGCCGCTGCCCGGGGCGCGGGCGTACGTGCTGGACGAGCGGTTGCGGCCGGTGCCCGCGGGAGTGCCGGGGGAGATCTACCTCGGCGGCGACCGGCTGGCCCGCGGCTACCTGAACCGTCCCGGCCTGACCGCCGACCGGTTCCTCCCCGACCCGTACGGCCCGCCCGGCGCGCGCATGTACCGCACCGGCGACCTCGGCCGGTGGTCCGACGCGGGCGACCTGGAGTTCCTCGGCCGCCGCGACCTGCAGGTGAAGATCCGCGGTTACCGGGTCGAGCTCGGCGAGGTCGAGTCGGTGCTGGCCGACCATCCGGACGTCGCCCAGGCCGTGGTCGAGCCACGCGGCGAGCAGCTCGTCGCCTACCTCGTCCCCGCCGCCGCCGGGAACGCCGAAAGCGCCGTGGACGGCGCGCGGCCGGAGACCGCGGACGTGCGCGCGTGGCTGGCCGACCGGCTGCCCGCGTACATGATCCCGTCGCGGTACGCCTGGCTGGACGAGCTGCCGCTCAAGTCGCACGGCAAGGTGGACCGCTCGCGGCTGCCCGAGCCGGAGGCCGACGTGGCGGCGGCCGAATACGTCGCCCCGGCGCCCGGCGCCGAGGAGGACGTGGCCCGCGTCTGGGCGGAGGTGCTGGACGTCGAGCGCGTGGGGGCGCTCGACGACTTCTTCGCCCTGGGCGGCCACTCGCTGCTGGCGATGCGCGTCATCGCCCGGCTGCGCAAGGCGCATCCGGACCGGCAGATCACGGTGCTCGACGTGTTCAAGCACCGCACCGTCCGTGAGCTGGCCCGGCTGCTCACGGCCGAGGGGGACGTGCCGCGATCCCTGCTGCACCGGCTCACCCCCGCCCGGGCCGCCACCACCACCCTGGTGTGCGTGCCATACGGCGGGGGCAGCGCGGTCGTCTACCAGCCGCTCGCGGACGCGCTGCCGGACGACTGGGCGCTCTACTCGGTCGCCGTGCCCGGTCACGAGCTGGGTGAGGAGGCCCGGCCGTTCGACGAGGTCGTGCTCGACTGCGTGGCCGAGATCTCCGAGATCATGGACAGGGACGGCGGCTCGCTCGTGCTGTACGGCCACTGCGGCCTCGGCGTCATGCTGTCCGCCGAGATGGCCCGGAGGCTGGAGGCGGACGGCCGCACGGTGGACGCGCTGTACCTCGGCGGCGTGTTCCCCTTCGCCCGCCCGGGCCGCGGGCTGAACTGGCTCGGTGCCTTCTTCGACCGCCTCACCAGCGACCAGCAGCGGGTCAACGCCCTGACCGCGGCCGGGCTCGACGTGGAGGACCTCGGCCGGGAACAGGTCAAACTGATCGTGCGCAACCGCCGCGAAGGCACCCGCGCCGCCGAGCGGTACTTCACGCGGATCTTCGAGGAGGGCGGCGGTCCGGCGCTGCGCGCGCCGGTGATCTCCGTGGTCGGCGAACGCGACCCGGCGGCCGAGTTCTACCAGGAACGTTACAAGGAGTGGCACTGCCTGTCAGACGAGACGGCGTGCGTCGTCCTCGACGAGGCCGGGCACTTCTTCCTGCGCTACCGCAACGAGGAGCTGGCCGAGATCGTCACCGGCACCTACGCCGCCCTCGCCTCCGGGCGTACGGAGGGGATGGAACGGGACGAGGACCGCACCTGGTGGCTGCAGGGCGTCTCGCGCCGGTCCGCCGCGGCCAGGGCCCAGATGGACGCGGCCCAGGTGGACGCGGCTGAAACCGGCGCGGCTGAGGCCGAGGTGAGCGGGACGCAGGACGAACCGGACGGCGCGGTGGGCACGCCGGTGCGCGTCGGCCCACCGCCCAGCATGCGGCGCTTCCTCGTCGTCGCGGCCGGACAGCTCGTCTCGATCACCGGCTCCGCGCTGACCGAGTTCGCCATCCCGCTGTGGATCTACCTCACCACCGGTTCGCTCGCCCGGTTCGCGCTGTTCTCCGTGCTCGGACTGCTGCCCGGCATGCTCGTCGCGCCGCTGGCCGGAGCCATCGTCGACCGGTTCGACCGGCGCAAGGTCATGATGGCAGGGGACGCGGCCGCCGGCGGCACCCAGCTCGTGCTGGGACTGCTGCTGTGGACCGGGAACCTGCAGACCTGGCACATCTATCCGCTGCTGGTCTGCCTGTCGGTCGCGCTCACCTTCCAACGGCTCGCGTACGGCTCGGCGATCCCGCAGCTGGTGCCGAAACGGTTCCTCGGGCACGCCAACGGCGTCGTCCAGATGGCCACCGGCACCGCGCAGCTCATCGTGCCGCTGATCGCGGTCGGGCTGATGGCGGCGATCGGGCTGGAGGGCATCCTCGTCATCGACGTGGTCAGCTACGTCGTCGCCACGCTCACCGTCGCGCTGATCCGCTTCCCGGCGACGATGGCCTGGAAGCGGCGGGAGAGCGTGCTCGCCGAGATGATGGGCGGCATCCGCCACTCCTGGGGCAACCGGGGCTTCCGCGCGATGCTGTTCTATTTCGCGGTGCTGAACATCTTCCTGTCCCCGCTGTTCATGATGATCTCGCCGCTGGTGCTGTCGTTCGGGTCGCTGGCCGAGGTCGGACGGGTGTCGTTCGCGGGCGGGCTCGGCGCCTTCCTCGGCGGCCTGGCCATGGCCGCCTGGGGCGGACCGCGCCGCAGGCGGTTGCTCGGCGTGCTGCTGTCCACGCTCGCCCTGTCGGTGTTCTGCCTGCTGACCGGGCTGCGCCCGGACCTGTTCCTCATCGCGGTCGGCGCGTTCGGCATGTCGCTGTGCCTCACCCTGCTGAACGGCGTCTACGCCACGATCATCCAGGTCAAGGTGCCGCAGCGGTTCCACGGCCGGGTCATCGCGCTGAACACGCTGATCGCCTGGTCCACCTTGCCCATCGGGTTCGGCCTGGTCGCGCCGTACGGCGCGCAGGTCTTCGAGCCGCTGCTCGCTCCGGACGGGCCGCTCGCGAGCACGGCGGGCGCGGTGCTCGGCACCGGCGTCGGCCGCGGGATCGGCTTCATGTACGCCTGCTTCGCGGTGGCGATCGCGGTCATCGCACTGGTCGCGCTGCGGATCCGGGTGCTGCGCCGGTTCGACACCGACGTGCCCGACGCCCTGCCGGACGACGTCGTCGGCTACCAGGCCCTGACCGAACGCATCGCGGCCGCCCGTACGGACGCACGGGCGGACGCGCGCACGGACACACGGGCGGCCCGCGAACCCGAGAAGGAGCACGCATGACGGGGACGACGAGGACGACGAGGACGCGGGGCGCGCCCGCGCTCACCGTGCCGGAGTTGCTGCGGCTGCGCGCGGGGCAGGAACCGGACGGCGTCGCGATGATCGTGGAGGGGCACGGGACGCTCACCTTCGCCGAATGGGACCGCAGGTCGGCGGCGCTCGCCGCCGGGCTGGCGGACCGGGGCGTCGCTCCGGGCGACCGGGTGGCGCTGCACTTCGGCAGCCGCGACTGGATCGACTTCGCCGTGGCGTTCTTCGGGGTGCTCAAGGCGGGCGCGGTGGCCGTGCCGATGTCGGACCGGCTGGCGCCCGCCGAGCTGCGTTACATGATCGAGCACTGCGCGGCGTCGGCGGTGCTGCTCGGCCGGGACCTCACGGCGCCGTCGGGGCCGGGGCCTGTGGAGAGGGCCGGGGAGCCGTGGACCGCGACCCCGGCGGAGCTGGAAGCCGGCTTCGGGGCGGAGACGGCGCAGGAAGGACCGCGGGTGCGGCCCGGCGACCTGGCGCAGATCCTCTACACCTCCGGCACGACCGGGCGGCCCAAGGGGGTCGGCGCGAGCCACGCCAACCTGGCCTACGGGTGCGTCACACAGCCCAAGCACCGCAGGTTCGCCCACTCGCGCCACCTGCTGCACGCCTTCCCGATCGGCACCAACGCCGGCCAGACCATGCTGATCAACGCGCTGGACGCCCGGCCGACCGTGCTGACCCCGGCGAGGTTCACGCCCGGCCGGTTCGCCCGGCTGATCGAGACCTACCGTCCCGGCACGGTGTTCCTGGTGCCCTCGATGGCGATCGAGCTGCTCGACGCCGGGCTGCACGAGCGGCACGACATGTCCAGCGTGGTGCTGCTGGGGTCGGCGGCGGCCGCGCTTCCCCCCGCCCTGTCGGAACGTCTGTCGGTGGCCTTCCCGAACGCGACCGTGACGAACTACTACACGTCCACCGAGGCCGCCCCCGCCCAGACGATCATGATTTACGACCGGACGCGGCCGGCCGCGCTGGGGCGGCCCGCGTTCGGCGGCTCGCTGCGCATCACCGACGAGGAGGGCAACCCGCTCCCGCCCGGGGAGACCGGCGAGGTGTGGATGCGGTCGCCCACCGCCACCCGGTCCTACTACGGCGACGCCGAGGCCAGCGCCCGGTCGTTCCGCGACGGCTGGGTGCGCATGGGAGACGTCGGATACGTGGACGCCGACGGCTACCTCTACCTCGTCGACAGGGAGAGCGACGTGGTCAAGACCGGCGCGTTCAAGGTGTCCACGCTGCAGGTGGAGGCCGCGCTTCACGAGCACCCGGGGATCGCCGAGGCGGCCGTGTTCGGGCTCCCGCATCCGGTGCTGGGCTCCGTGCTGGGCGCCGCGGTCGTGCCCGGCTCGCCCCGGTCGCCGGGACAGTCGGCAAGCCTCGGGTTGTCGGAGAGCGAGGTGCGCGCCTTCCTGATGGACCGGCTGGCCTGGCACGAGCTGCCCGAACGGGTCCTCGTGGTCGACAGCCTGCCCAGGAACCAGTCAGGCAAGGTCATCAAGAAGGAGCTGCCCGCGCTGCTGGGCGACTCCGTGATCAGCACGACGGAAGGCAAGTGAGATGTCACCGACACTCATCGACGAGGGGGAGCAGGCGTCCCTCGCACAGCACGGCATGTGGATAACGGAGCAGATGGGCTGCGGGGGCCGGGTGTATCACATGCCGCTGGCCATCCGGTTCGACGGCCCCCTCGACGTGGACCGGCTGCTGGCGGCCTGCCACGACGTGGTCCGCGCGCATCCCCAGCTGGCCGCGGCCCTGGCGGAGCGGGACGGCGTGGTGCGCCTGGTGCCCGCCGCCGTGCCGCCGCCGATCGGGTTCGAGGACGCCTCCGGGTTCGAGGACGCAGGGCGTGAGCCCGGCGAGCTGGTCGACCGCGAGGCGTCGCTCGCCCTGGACCTGGGGACCGGGCCGGCCGCCCGGTTCACGGTGTTCCGGCTCGCGCCGGAGCGGCACCTGCTCGTCTTCGTCGCCCACCACGCCGTCTTCGACGGCATGTCGAAGGACATCCTGGTGCGCGACCTGGCCGGCGCCTACGCCGGGTTGCCGTCGCCGGCCCTTCCCCTGACCTACGGCGAGGCCGTCGAGCGGGAGAACACCCGGGTGGCCGAGCTGCTCGGCGACGCCGCCGAGTTCTGGCGCGGCCGCTGGCAGGACCGGCAGGACCTGCGGCTGCCCGGGCTGTCCGGGGTCTCGACCCGCGCGGCGGACGGCGACGCCGTCGACTTCGCGCTGCCCGCCGATCTCGCCGTCGCCGCGGACAAGATGGGCGTCACCCGGTTCGAGCTGGTGCTCGCCGCCGTGCACACCCTGCTCGCGGCGTACGGCAACGAGGGCGCGGCGGTGGCCGTCGACCTGTCGACCAGGACCGAGGAGACGCGGGGCCACATCGGCCTGTTCGTGAACGAACTGCCGGTGCCCGCCCCGGCACCCGGCGGGACGTTCGCCGAGTTCGCCCACACCGTACGCGACGAGTTGCGGGCCACGTACCGGTTCCGGGAGGTGCCGCTCGCGCGTGCGGTCGGCGGGGTGAGCCCGCGCACCGCGCTGACGCCGGTGTCGGTCAGCTACCGCAGGCGTGACGGGAGCGCGCCGGAGTTCCCCGGCGTCGAGGCGTCGGTGGACTGGATGTCGTTCAACCACGCGGTGCGCGGCACGCTGCACCTGCAGGTGGTGGACGCGCCGGACGGCGTCGCGGCCCGGCTGCAGTTCAACCCGCTCGTCCTGGACCGGTCGGGCTGCGAGACCGTCGCCGAGGACCTGCTCGCCCTGCTGCGGGCGCTGGCCGCCGCTCCGGACGCCGACGTGGCCGACCTGCCGCTGCCTTCCCCGCTCGAGCCGTCCTTCGCCCGGGCCGGGGAGCCGGCCCCCTCGGCACGGGCTGGCGAGGCGGACGCCGTGCCGTACCTCGCGGAGGTGGGCGAGATCTGGCGCGAGGTGCTCGGCATGCCGGAGATCGGCCCGGACGAGGACCTGTTCGACCTCGGCGGGCACTCGCTGTCGATCACGCAGATCATCGCGAAGGTGCGCGAGCGGATGGACGTGGAGCTGTCCTTCGACGTGTTCTTCGACGAGCCGACGATCACCGGGATCGCGGCGGAGATCGCCCGCCTGCGGGAGGAGGCGTGCTGAGGGAGCGCGTGGCCGAGCTGGTGTCGAAGGCGAGCGGCGGCGATCTCACCGTCGCCGACATCCTGGCGGCGAACTGCAGCCTGCCCGCGCTCGGCCTCACCTCGATCGCCTACCTCCGGCTGATCGACCTGCTGGAGACCGAGTTCGACTGCGACGTCGACCTGGACGGCGGCCACCTCGACACGCTCGACGGCCTGGTCGAGCACATCGCGGGGCAGCGGAAGTGACCGCGAGCCCGCCGGCGCAGGTCACCGGTCTCACGGCGCTGCCGCCGCGCACCGTGGAGTTCCGCGGCGCACGGGGCGGGCAGGCCGCGCTGACCTGGGGCCAGCAGGGGATCTGGCGCTCCACGCAGTGGCTGGACGACGGCGACCCCTACTTCAACCTGGCCTGGACCCTGCCGGTGACCGGCGCGGCCGGCCTGGACGCGGTGCTGCGCGCCGTGGGCCGTCTCGTCGAGCGGCACGAGACGCTGCGCACGGCGTTCGTCCGGAACGGCGAGGACGGGGAGGGCACCGGGGGGAACGGGGAGGGTACCGGGGAGAACACGGTCCAGCGCGTCAGCCGGGAGGGCCGGCTCACGGTCGGCGTGTACGAGGCGGCGGCCAAGCCGATGAGCGCGGCCAAGGCGCTGGCCGCCGAGCTGGCCGCGACCGGGTTCGACTACGCGGCCGAGCTGCCGATCCGGTGCGCGGTGGTCTGCCAGAGGGGCCGGCCACGCGCGCTGGCGCTCGCGTTGTCCCATCTCGCGCTCGACGGCTGGTCGCTGAACATGGTGGCCGCGGAGTGGCCGCGGCTGGTCGCGGGGGAGGACCTGCCCGGCCCGGGCTGGCAGCCGCTCGACCAGGCGGCCTCCGAGCGGTCGGACCCGCCGCCCGGCGGCCAGGCGCTGCGGCACTGGCGGACCGGGCTGGCGTCCGCCCCGCGTTCGATGTTCGACTTCCCGACGAGGGAACCCGAGGAGCCGCGCTTCGTCCGGCACGGGATGGACTCCCCGGCGGCGGCCGTCGCCGCCGAGGCGCTCGCCGCCCGGCACGGCGTGACGACCTCCAGCGTGCTCACGGTCGCCAGCGCCGCGCTGCTGGCCGCCGTCACCGGGCACCCCACGGCGGCGCTGCAGCTCATCGTGTCGAACCGGCACCACCCGGGGATGGAGGCGATGGCCGGGCCCGCCGCCCAGGACGGGCTGTGCGTCGTCGAGCTGGGGGCCGGCACGTTCGCCGACGCGCTGCGGCACGGACACCGCAGGACCATGGCTACCTACCGGAACGGGCACTACGACCCCGCGCTCGTTCAGGCCGCGTGGGAAGCGGAGGCGTGGGACCGCGGCGCCGACATCGACCTGGACGCGTTCTTCAACGACGTCAGGCAGGCGGGCCGCTGGCAGGGCCTGCCGCCGGTCGATCCCGGGGACGCCGCGGCGCTCGCCGCACTGCGCGACCGGACCAGGACGTTCTTCGTCGGCGCCTACTCGAAGGTCAAGGCGAGGATCTTCTTCGCCACCGGCCCGGCCCCGTCCACCTGCGAGTTCTACGTGCTGGTGGACACGGCCTTCCTGCCCGGAGACGTCGCCGGGCGGATGCTCACCGGCCTGGAGGAACTGCTGGTCCGGGCGGTCTCCGAGGAGGTGCCGCTCGACCAGGTCGCGAAGGTGGCGGGCCTGGACCCGGTGCTGCGCCCCGCCGGGTGGACGGCGATCGGCCCCGACTGGGTGGACGTGCCGGAGACCGAGGCGCTGCTGCGCCGGGTGTGCGGGACCGACCTGGCCGCGGTCGTGGTGGAGGACGCGGGAGACGACGCGGGAGACGACGCCGGAGACGACGCCGGAGACGCGGCCGCGGCCCGGCTGACCGGGTATCTCGTCGCGCGTCCCGGGCTGGACACGCCCGAGGCCGTCCACACCGCCGTGATGCGCGCCGCGGCCGGCCGGACCGACGTGCTCGCCCCCCACCACTACGTCCTGTGCACGGCGCCGCCGGCCGGCCCCGCCGGCTGGCCCGCCTGTCCCCGCTTGATCGAGGGCGGTGGCCGAGCCCCGTCCTCCGCAATGACCGTCTTGGGAAGGTGACATGACCGACTCCCCGATGCTCGTGGTCGTCAACGACGAGGAGCAGTACTCCGTATGGTGGAGCGACCGCGAGCCGCCCGCCGGGTGGCGGGCCACCGGCTTCGCGGGCACGCGGCAGGAATGCCTGGACCACATCGAGACGGTGTGGACCGACATGCGCCCGCTGAGCGTACGCGACCCGGCAACGCTGAGCGCACGCGACCCGGAAACGCTGAGCGTACGCGACCCGGCAACGCTGAGCGCCCGGGACAGATGACCACCGCGGAGCGCCGCGCCGCGCTGATCGAGAAGCTGGCCGGGCTGCCCCCCGAGCGCCGGGCGGCGCTGCTGCGCTCCCTCGGGGGCGCGCCGCGGGAACCCGGCGGGCAGGAGTGGCCGCTGTCGCCGGGACAGGAGCGCCTGTGGTTCCTCAGCCGCTTCGACCCCGGCGACACCAGTTACAACACGCCCTGGTGCATGCGGCTGCGCGGGCCGCTCGACGTGGACGCGCTGACCGCGGCGTTCACCCGGATCGTGGAGCGGCACGAGGTGCTGCGGACCCGCTTCCGGCTGCGCGGGGACGCCCCCGTGCAGGTCGTGCTGCCGCCCGGACCCGTGCCGCTGGAGAAGATCGCGCTTTCCGGGGAGGCCGACCTCGACCGGGCCCTGAAGGAGTTCGTCGAGCGCCCGTTCGACCTGGAGAACGAGCCTCCCCTGCGGGCCGGGCTGGCCGAGCCGGGCGAGGACGACGCGGTCGTGTGCATCGTCCTGCACCACATCGTGATGGACGGCTGGTCGCTCGACGTGCTCCTGCGCGAGCTCACGGAGTGCTACGCCGCCGGGCGCGAGGGACGTGAGCCCGAGCTGCCGGAGCTGCCCACGCAGTACCCCCGCTTCGCCGTACAGGAGAGACAGCGGGACCACGCGCAGGGCCTGGAGCACTGGACGCGCCGCCTGGCCGGCGCGCCCGCGCTGGACCTTCCGGCCGACCACCCCCGGCCGGACCGCTGGTCCGGGCGCGGCGGGCGCGAACACCTGCTGCTGCCGCCGGAGGAGATCACGCCGCTGGAGAAGGTGGCCAGGAAGCGGCGCTGCACGTCTTTCATGGCCCTGGTCGCCGCCTACCAGGCGACCCTCGCCCTGGCGTCGGGCCAGACCGACTTCTGTATCGGCGTGCCGGTGGCCGGCCGTACCCGCAGCGAGCTGGCGCCGCTGATCGGCTACTTCGGCAACACGATGGTGCTGCGCGCCGACCTGTCCGGCGACCCGTCGTTCCACGAGCTGCTGGACCGCGTGCGGGAGTCGACCCTGGCCGGGATGCGGCACGCGGAGGTGCCGTTCGAGCACGTCCTGGCCGCGCTGCGCGTCCCCCGCGACATCAGCAGGCCGCCGCTGTGCCAGGCCATGTTCAATCTGCACAACCTGCCCAAGGACGACCTGCTGGGGACCCGGATGGCCGACCTCGATCGGGAGGTCTACACGGTCCCGCCCAGCCACACCAAGTCGGAAGTCTCGATGGACCTGTGGCGGGGCCCGGAGGGGCTGGGCGGCGTCCTCGACTACAGCAGCGATCTGTTCGCGCCCGCGACCGCGCGCCGCCTCCTCGGCGGATTCACTGAGGTCGTACGGCGGGCCGGGGCCGACCCGGACGTCCCGCTGTCGGCGCTGAGCGGCGCGTTCGCGAGCGTGTTCCCGAAGTGAAAGGTGCATGAAAGTGAGTGACGCGGTGAGCGGCGTGACCAGCCCTGATACGGCGCTCGCGCTGATCCGCCGGTGGCGTGACGCGAGCCCCGACGCGGTCGCGGTGAGCGGCGCCGGCGGCGTGCTGACATACCGGGAGCTGCACGACAGGGTCGACCGGCTGGCGGCGCTGCTGCGCGCCCGCGGAGTCGGCCCGGAGGTCCCGGTGGGCCTGTGCCTGGAGCGCTGCCCCGGCATGGTCGTCGCCCTGCTCGCCGTGTGGCGGGCCGGCGGCGCCTACGTGCCGCTCGACCCGGGATTCCCCGAGGACCGGCTCCGGTTCATGCGGGAGGACGCGGGCATCCGGCTGGTGCTGGCCGGCCAGGGCGTCGGGTCCCGGCTGCTCGACGGCGTCCCCGACGTGGTCGAGCTGACGCAGGACGGCGTTCCCGTCGCGGGCTGGGCGTCCGGCGACGGCGAGGTGTTGGTCGGCGGCCCCGTGGGCGACCTGGCCTACCTCATGTACACCTCCGGTTCCACCGGCAGGCCCAAGGGGGTCGCCGTGCCGCACGGCGCGGTGGTCAACCTGCTGGAGTCCTTCGCCTCCCTGCTGGAGCTCACCCCGCGCGACGCCTGGCTGGCGGTCACGACGCTGTCGTTCGACATCTCGGTGCTCGAGCTCCTCCTGCCGCTGGCCTGCGGTGCCCGGGTGGTGGTCGCGTCCGGGCATGAGACGGCGGACGGCCGCGCCCTGCGGTCGCGTGCCGTGAGCGAGGCCGTCACGATCATGCAGGCGACCCCGGCGAGCTGGCGCATCCTGCTCGAATCCGGCGGGGTCCCCGAGAACGTCGCGACCCGGCTGTGCGGGGGCGAGGCACTGCCCCGCGACCTCGCCGACGCCCTCCTCGACGGCGGCGCCCGGCTCTGGAACGTGTACGGCCCGACCGAGACGACGGTCTGGTCGACGGCCGGCCGGGTGGCGCCCTCTCCCGCGCCTGTGGACCTGGGCGAGCCCATCGGCAACACGACGGTGCACATCCTCGGCCCCGACGGGCGTCCCGTGCAGCCCGGCGAGGCCGGTGAGCTGCACATCGGCGGCGCCGGCCTGGCCAGGGGATACCGCGGCATGCCGGGCCAGACGGCGGCCAGGTTCCTGCCCGACCCGTTCTCCGAAGCGCCGGGGGCCCGCCTGTACGCCACGGGCGACCTCGCCCAGATCGAGAACGGCAGGCTCCGCTACCTGGGCCGGGCCGACCAGCAGGTGAAGGTGCGCGGGTTCCGGATCGAGCTCGGCGAGATCGAGAGCGTGCTGCGGGCCGCGCCGGAGGTGGCCGGCGCCGCCGTCGGCGTCTGCGACGGCCCCGACGGGCTGCCGCGTCTGGTCGCCTACGTCGTACGCGCGGCCGGGGAGCCCGAGGAGGCCGACCTGTGGCCGTCCCTGCGTGACCGGCTGCGCCGCGACGTGCCCGAGTACATGGTGCCCGCGCACCTCGTGGTGCTGGACGCCCTGCCGCTCACCCCCAACGGCAAGCTCGACCGCAAGGCCCTGCCCGTGCCCGAGTGGACCCGGGCGCGGAGCCGGCCCTACCGGCCTGCGTCCACCCCGCTGGAGGAGGACCTCGCGGCGATGTGGGGGGAGGTGCTCGGCATCGCCGAGCCGGTCGGCGTCGACGACGACTTCTTCGAGCTGGGCGGGCACTCGCTGACCGCCACCCAGATCATCGCCAGGATCCAGGCGCGCTTCGCGATCAACGTGCCGATCGTGGTGCTGTTCGAGAACCCCACGGTGGCCGACCTGGCTGCGGCGATGGACCGGCTCGACGACGACGATCTGGACCTCGCCGAGATCGCCGCGCTCCGCGACGAGCTCGACGGCCTCAGCGCCGAGGACCTGGCGGCCGTGCTCGACGAGATGGCGTCGGACGCATGAGGGCGCCCCTGTCGCCGGGCCAGGAACGGCTCTGGCTCCTGCAGAGGCTGAATCCCCGCGACGCCTCCTACACGATGTACACCGTCCGCCGGCTGCGCGGGCCCCTCGACACCGGCACCCTCGAACAGGCCCTCGCCGACGTCGTGGCCCGGCACGAGGGCCTGCGCACCCGGTTCGACGAGGAGGACGGCGTCCCCTGGGCGGTCGCCGAGCCGCCGGGGGCGCCGGGGTCCCTCCCGCCGGTGGAGCGGATCCAGGCCGGCGACGAGGAGCACGCCCGGCGGCTCGTCGCCGAGCGGGTGAACGCGCCGTTCGACCTCGCCGAGGGCGTGCCGCTGCGCGTCGCGGTCATCGCGATCGGCGCGCTGGACCACGTCCTGTGCGTCACGATGCACCACATCATCGGCGACGGCTGGTCGCTGGGGATCCTCTTCGACGACCTGGCGGAGTGCTACACCGCGCGCCTGCACGGGCGCGCGCCGAGTCTGGCGCCGCTGCCGGTCCAGCCGTCCGACTACGCCCGCTGGCAGCGCCGCCGCGCCGAGCGCGCGGTGCCGTACTGGCAGGAGCGGCTGGCCGATCCGCCGCCGCCCGACCTGCCCTGCGCCATGGGGAGCGGGGGCACCGGTGACGAGGGCATCCGTGACGAGGGGCGCGCGGGCTTCCAGGTCGTCCGGATGGGCCGGGAGGTCGCGGGCGAGCTGGACCGGCTCGCCCGCGAGCACAGGACCACGCTGTTCACCGTGCTCATGACGGCCTACCAGGTGCTGCTGCACCGGCACACCGGCCACACCGACGTCCTCGTCGGCACGGCCGTGGCCGGCCGCGACCGGGTCGAGCTGGAGCCGATGATCGGCTACCTCTCGCAGACCGTCGTGCTGCGCGGCGACCTCGACGGCGATCCGCCGTTCACCGAACTGCTGGGGCGCATCAGGCATGAGGCGCTGACGGCGCTGAGCCGGCCTTCGGTCCCGTTCGAGCGGATCGGGCACCCCGCCGAGGCGCTGATGCCGACCATGTTCATCCTGCACACCCAGGACCTGGGGCCCACCCGGCCGTTCGGCGACCTGTCCGTCGGCTTCTTCCCCGACGGATACCGGCAGGTCAAGCTCGGCCTGTACGCCGAGGCGTGGTTCGAGGACGGCGAGATCGTCGTGTCGTTCGGCCACGACGGGTCCAGCGGATCCCCGCACGAGGCGGAGGCCGTCCGACGGCTCGCCGAGCGCTTCCTGCTCCTGCTCGAGTCGGCCGTGGCCGAGCCGCGTCGCCGGATCTCCGAGCTGCGCGTCTGGACCGGCGACGACGAGGCCGACATCCGTGCCATGGCCGGCGACGGCGCCGACGCCCCGGAGCCGGACAGCAGAGGACCGATGGTCCCCGAGATGATCGCGGAGACCGTTCGGCGCATGCCCGGCGCCGTCGCGGTGGTCTGCGGGGAGACCGAGATCACCTACGGCGAGCTGGACCGGCGGGCGGCACGTCTCGCCGCGGCGCTGCGGGCGGAGGGCGTGCGCCCCGGCGACGTGGTCGGCGTCTGCCTGCCCCGTTCCGCCGAGGCGATCAGCGCGCTGCTCGCCGTCTGGCGGGCCGGCGCGGCCTACCTGCCGTTCGAGCCGGACGAGCCGGAGGAGCGGCTGGCCTTCTCGCTCGCGGACGCCGGGGCCACACACGTGATCACGACCCGGGCGCTGCCCGCCGGGCTCACCGCCGTCGACCCGCTGGGCGGCGAGGACGATGCGGCCCCCGGCGATCAGGGTGAACCGGCCGGGACGCGCCCGGGCGACGTGGCCTACGTGATCTCCACCTCCGGCTCCACCGGCAGGCCCAAGGGCGTCGCCGTCGAGCACCGCGCCATCGCGGCGCGGATCCGCTGGATGCGCGAGGAGTACGGCCTGGCGCCCGGCGACCGCGTCGTCCAGTTCGCGTCGCTGAGCTTCGACACCCACCTCGAAGAGGTCTTCCCCACGCTCGCCGCGGGAGCGACCCTGGTGCTGCTGCCGGGCGGGGCGGCGACGCTGCCCGACCTGCTCGCCGCCCCGGGCGGGGAGCGGATCACGATGCTCGACCTGCCCACCGCCTACTGGCACCACCTGGTCGAGGAGATCGACCAGATCGCCTGGCCGCCCGCGCTCCGTCTGGTCGTCATCGGCGGCGAGCAGGCGTCCGGCGGCGCGGTCACGCGCTGGCGCGGCAGGTTCGGCGACGGCGTCCGCCTGGTGAACACCTACGGCCCGACCGAGGCCGCGGTCATCGCGACCGCGACCGACCTCGGCGCGACGCCGTACGGCAGGCCGCCGATCGGGCGGCCCGTCGGCGCGACGACGGTCCACCTGCTCGACGCCGCCGGGGCGCCGGTCCCGAAGGGCGTGATCGGCGAGCTGGTCATCGGCGGTGCCGGGGTGGCACGCGGCTACCTGCGCCGCCCGGCGCTCACGGCCGCCGCCTTCGTCCCCGACCCGCTGGGACCGCCGGGATCGCGGAGGTACCGCACCGGCGACCGGGCGCGCTGGAACCAGGAGGGCGCGCTGGAGTTCCTCGGACGGCTCGACGGGCAGCTCAAGGTCCGCGGCTTCCGGATCGAGCCGGGCGAGGTCGAGGCGCGGCTGCTCGACCACCCGGGCGTCGGCCAGGCGTTCGTGACGGTCCACGCCGAGGAGCTGGTGGCGTACGTGACCGGGACCGCGAGCGGGGAGGAGCTCGCCGGGCACCTCGCGCGGACCCTGCCGCGCCATCTCGTCCCGACCGCCTGGGTCGTTCTCGACGCGCTGCCGCTCACCAGCCGCGGCAAGGTGGACCGGGCGGCACTGCCCGCGCCGGTCCGGACGCCGTCGGCCGGGCACGTCCCGCCGAGCACGGACGCGGAGCTGCTGGTGGCCGAGATCTGGGCGGAACTGCTCGGCGTCGGTTCCATCGGCGTGAACGACGACTTCTTCACCCTGGGCGGGCACTCGCTGCTCGCGACGAGGATCGCGGCCAGGCTGCGCCGGGGGACCGGGGTGGAGGTCCCGGTCCGGACGATCTTCGAGCGGCGCACCGTGGCCGAGCTGGCGGTCGCGCTGGAGGACCTGCTGGTGGCCGAGCTGGAGAACATGTCGGAGGAAGAGGCCGAGCGCCTGCTCTCGTCCGCCGGCAGCTGAACGCGAGGCGGGCGCCCTGTGCTTCCGGGCGCCCGCCTCGTGTCGTCCGGGCGTCCGCCTCATGCTGTCCGGGCGGCCGGCGTGACCAGGTAATCGCCGTGCTCCAGGTCTTCGAGCAGCGTCGGGTAGGTGGGCGACCAGCCGAGCAGCTCCTGCGTGTAGGAGCTGGAGACGGGCCCGTCGAAGCCGTAGGCGGTGGCCATGAACGGGCTCACGAAGTGTGTGGCGGCCTCGTCGGGGGTCAGCGAGACCGTGCGCAGATCCAGGCCCCGGGCGATCGTCTCTGCGATGCTCTTCAAAGTGACGCCGCTTTCGGCCACTCCGTGCAGCACGCTGCCCGCGGGTGCCTTCTCCACCGCCAGGCGGAACAGGACCGCCGCGTCGAGCCGGTGCACCGCGGGCCACCGGTTGGCGCCGTCTCCGATGTACGCCGAGACGCCGGTCTTTCGCGCGGTGGCGATGAGCATGGGGATGAAACCGTGGTCTTCGGGACCGTGGACGGTGGGAGCGAGACGGACCACACTCGCGCGCACTCCCCGGGCGGCGAAGCCCAGACACGCTCGCTCACCCGCGATGCGGAAGGCGGCGATCCCGGCCGCGTCGGGCTCGTCCTTCTCGGTGGACTCCCGGCCGGCCGGCATGACCAGGGTGCCCGAGGTGACGACGAGCGGCTTGCCCGAGTGTTCCAACGGCCGGCCGAGCGTCTCGATCGCGGTCCGGTCGCGCCTCATCATGTCGTCGAGGTCGGAGAAGTCGCCGCCGTAGGCCATGTGCACGACTCCGTCGGCGGCTTCGGCGCCCCTGTGCAGACTGTCGAGGTCGTCCAGGGAGCCGCGGTGTGGTGTGGCCCCCAGAGACTCCAGCCGGGCGGCGGCGGCATCCGAGCGCGCAAGACCGGTGACGGTGTGGCCGGCCGCGATGAGCTCGGCGACGACCGCGGGGCCGGTCTGGCCCGAACCACCGGTGACGAAGACATGCATGAAACGCTCTCCCGCTTGACGCCAGTGACTGGCACTACCTAGTGCCAGTCACTGACCTTAGGTAGCGTCAGTGACTGGCGTCAAGTAGCGCCACTCACTGACATATGCGATATCCTCGGAGCGTGCCACGGAGCGGAGCAGAAGCGCGCCGCCGCCTTCAGCAGGCGGCCCTGGAGCTGTACCGGGAACGCGGGTTCGAGCAGACGACCACGGCCGAGATCGCCGCCAGGGCCGGCGTCAACGAACGCACGTTCTTCCGGCACTTCCCGGACAAGCGCGAGGTGCTCTTCGACGGCGAATCCGACCTGCGCGCCGCGCTGACGCGGGAGGTAGCCGAAGCGCCTCATGATCTGCAGCCGCTCGAAATGCTGCTCTGCGCCTTCCGGAAGGTCGAACGGATCCTTGAGGACAACCGCCCGTTCGCCGAACCACGACTACACGTCATCGCGGCGACACCGGCACTCCGTGAACGCGACCTGGCCAAGGCCGCGTCGATCACAGAAGCCGTGGCGGAGGCACTGCGGCAGCGCGGCGTCACCCATCGGCTGGCCGGCCTGGCTGCTCAGACCGGCTGGGCCGCCTTTCACCAAGCGGTCCACGCCTGGATCGACGACCCCTCACAGAGCTTGGACGCACATCTCCTCCAAGCCTTCGACGACCTGCGCGCCCTCTCCGTGACCGCCCCACCGGCACAGGAACGGCCCGGGGACTGATCCCACTCCGTCCACGGCCGTCGATCACCGGCTCTGGCAGGAGCGTTGATGCGAACCGCCGCGCACCCCCTCGGGGTGCGCGGCGGTTCGTCGTCCGCGGTCTGGCCGTGGCCGTCAGGCGGAGGCGCGGATCACCAGATGGGTGTCGAGGATGACGACCGGCTGCTCCAGCGGCTCGCCGTTGATCCGGGCGATCAGGAGCTGGACCATCTGCCGGCCCATCGCCTCGGTCGGCTGGTGCACGCTCGTCAGCTGAGGATCGGTGTGCAGCGCCACCTTGGAGTCCTCGAAGCCGATCACCGCGACGTCGTCGGGCACGACCAGACCCTGCTCCTTCAGCACCCGCAGGGCGCCGACCGCCATCGGGTCGGAGGCCGTGAAGACGGCGTCCAGGTCGGGGTGACGGGCGAGCAGGTCGCGCATGCCCGCCTCCCCGCTCTCCTCGGAGAAGTCGCCGTACGCGACGCGCTCGGTCATGCCGGTGGCCAGCAGCGCGTCGCGGTATCCGGCGAGACGGTCGACGCCCACGCCCATGTCCTGCGGACCGGCGATGGTGGCGATCTTGGTACGGCCCTTGGAGAGCAGGTACTTGACCGCCTGCCGGGCACCGGCCCGGTTGTCCATGTCGACGAAGCTGTACGGGTTGAGACCCACCGGGCGGCCACCGAGCACGGTCGGCACGCCCAGCTCCTCCAGCCGTCCCGGCAGCGGGTCGGCGCCGTGCACCGAGGTGAGGAGCACGCCGTCGACGTGCTGCCCGGTCAGGTAGTGCTCCAGCCGGTCGTGCTCGGCACGGTTCTGCGCCATCGTGAGGATGAGCTGGAGGCCGGTCTCCGCCAGCGCGGAGCCGATGCCGCGGATCAGCCCGGCGAAGTACGGCTCGTCGAAGACGCGCTGCTCCGACTCCGACACCACCAGCGCGATGGTGTCGGTCCGATTGGTCACGAGGGTGCGCGCCGCCCGGTTGGGCACATAGCCGAGCTCCTGGATCGCCAATAACACCGCGTCGCGGGCCCGGTCGCTCACCTTGGGCGAGCCGTTGATGACCCGCGACACGGTGCCGCGGCCGACCCCGGCGCGTGCGGCGACCGCTTCCAGAGTCGGCCGGCCTCCGGAACGGCGGTCCCCGTTCATCTATACTGCCCCCTTATCGTGTCTGCGCTTATTGTGCCCGACCCAGCAGGCCGCCGTGTCTGATGGTGTCGGCATACCACAAAGCGCTCGATTTCATGGTCCTCGCCTGGGTCTCGTAGTCGACGTAAACAAGGCCGAAGCGCTTGCCGTATCCCCAGGCCCACTCGAAGTTGTCCATCAGCGACCAGGCGAAGTAGCCCTGAAGCGGGATGCCCGACTCGATGGCCGCGTGGCAGGTCCGCAGATGGGCGTCGATGTAGGCCACCCGGTCGGGGTCGTGCACCGTGCCGTCCTCGCCGATCACGTCGTCGTACGCCGCGCCGTTCTCCGAGATGTAGAGCGGGACCCGCGGGTACTCGTCGGCGATCCGCCGCAGCATCTCGTGCAGGCCGCTGTCGTCGATCTCCCAGCCCATGGAGGTGACCGGGCGGCCGCCG
This sequence comes from Microbispora sp. H10830, assembly GCF_014161375.1. Taxonomy (NCBI): domain Bacteria; kingdom Bacillati; phylum Actinomycetota; class Actinomycetes; order Streptosporangiales; family Streptosporangiaceae; genus Microbispora; species Microbispora sp. H10830. Next base: position 109,907 of record NZ_JABBWX010000015.1, on the reverse strand, counting down.
TTGACGAAGCCCACGTGCTCGCTGCCGATCCACGGCGATCCGGAGTCCGTCGGCGCGGCGGCCGCGGACGCGGCGCCGCCGGGCGCGCCGGAAACGGTGAAGCGGCTGTAGTAGTTGATCAGCAGCATGTCGAGCGGGGCGGCGATCGTGGCCAGGTCGCCGTCCTGGATGAACTCCATGTCGGACAGGTGGCTCAGATCGGCCAGCACGTCCTCGGGGTAGGAGCCCTTGAGCAGCGCGTCCAGGAAGAAACGGTTCTGCAGCCCGTCGATGCGGCGGGCGGCGTCCTGGTCGGCCTCGCTGCCCGTGGCCGGCGTGACCGGGTACACGTTCACGCACCCGCCGATCTGCGAGTGCGCGTTCTGCGCCCGCATCGCCTGGACGGCCAGGCCGTGCGCGAGGTTGAGGTGGTGCGCGGCACGCAGCGCGGCGGCCGGCTCGCGCCGCCCGGGGGCGTGCTCGCCGGAGGCGTAGCCGAGGAACGCGGCGCACCAGGGCTCGTTGACCGTGCTCCAGTTCCTGACCCGGTCGCCGAGCTCGGCGTGCACGGTCGCGGCGAAGTCGGCGAAGCGCTTCGACGTGTCGCGCGACGGCCACCCGCCGGCGTCTTCGAGCGCCTGCGGGAGGTCCCAGTGGTAGAGCGTCAGCCACGGGTCGATGCCGTAGCTGAGAAGCTCGTCGACGAGCCTCTTGTAGAAGTCGAGGCCCTTGGCGCTGTACGCGCCGGAGCCGTCGGGCTGGATCCGAGGCCAGGAGACGGAGAACCGGTAGGCGGTGAGGCCGAGGTCCGCCATGAGCTTGACGTCCTCGCGATACCGGTTGTAGTGGTCGATCGCGATCTCGGCGGTGTCTCCGCCCACGATGCGCCCGTCCTGACCGCAGAAGGTGTCCCAGATGGAGCGGCCCCGCCCGTCCGCGGTGATCGCGCCCTCGATCTGGTAGGCGGAAGTGGCGGCGCCCCAGACGAACCCGGTGGGGAACATCAGGCCGGCCGTCTCCGCTTCGGGTCGTGTGCCTTGCGTTGTCACGCCTTGACCGCACCTTCCATGAGTCCGCCGATGATCTGTCGGCCGAACGCGATGAACACGACGATGAGCGGGAGAATCGACATGAGCGTGCCGCTGAAGATGAGCACGTAGTCCGTGCCGTACTTCGCGTTGAGCGAGTTGATGGCAACCTGGACCGTCGGGTTGTCCGGCGTCAGCACGATCAGCGGCCACATGAAGTCGTTCCAGATCAGCATGAACGTGTTGATGCCCAGCACCGCCATGCCCGGCCGTACGGCGGGCAGGATGACGTTCCACCAGATCCGCAGCGTCGAAGCGCCGTCGACGCGGGCGGCCTCGACCAGCTCGTTGGGCACGGCCTGCTGGGTGTACTGCGTCATGAGGAAGACGCCGAAACCGTTGAGCAGGAAGGGCAGGATCACGGCCTTGATCGAGCCGACCCATTCGAGGCTGACCATGAGGCGGTAGAGGGGCACGATGCCCATCTGCTGCAGCGGGACCATCATGGTCAGCAGCACCAGCAGCAGCAGGATCTTGCCGCCCTTGAAGTTCAGCCGGGCGAACGCGAAGCCGGCGAACGTCGAGATCACCACCACCGAGACCGTCACCGTGGCGGCGATGATCAGGGAGTTGGTGAGACCGGTCAGGTAGTGCGCGTCGGGGTTGGTCAGCACGCGCTGGATGTTCTCCCCGAGCTTGCCGCCCGGCAGGAACGGCGGCGGCATGTCGGTCGCCTCGGTGTTGGTGCGCGAGGCGATGACGATCATGTAGTACAGCGGGAACGCCGAGATGATGATCGTGACCGCGAGGATGAGCCTCGTCATCGGTGTGGCGGTCCAGAGGCCGGCGGCACCTCCCGGCCCCTTGGCGCGGCGCCGCCGCGTGGTGGCGGGCGCGGAGAGCGTGGTCACTTGTTGCCCCCGATCCGGCGGATGAGCAGGAAGTTGATGGCCGATCCGATGAGGATGAGCAGGAACAGCAGCCAGGCGGCCGCGGAGGCGTAGCCGTAGTCGAACTCGCGGAAGCCCTGCTCGAAGATGAACATCGAGACGGTCTGGAACTGGCTGTTGGTGCCGCCGTGGACGTTGCCGTTGTAGAACGTCGTCGGCTCGGAGAACAGCGTGAGGCCGCCGATGGTGGAGTTCAGCACCACGAAGATCATCGTGGGCCGGAGCATCGGGATCGTGATCTGCCAGAACTGGCGCCGCCGGGACGCGCCGTCGATCGAGGCCGCCTCGTAGAGGTCCTTGGGGATCGTCTGCATGCCGGCCAGGAAGATGATCGCGTTGTAGCCGGTCCAGCGCCAGTCGATCATGGTCGCGATGGCGAGCCAGGAGGGGAGACGCTCGGCCTTCCAGTCGATGGGGTCGGCCCCGAACCAGCCGAGAACCCAGTTGACCACGCCCCAGTCGCGCCCGTACAGCTGGGTGAAGACGACCGCCACCGCGACGACCGAGGTGACGAGGGGGAGCAGGACGCCCAGCCGGACGAACAGCTGCGCCTTCATCCGCTTGTTCAGCGCGTTGGCCAGCAGCAGGGCCAGCAGTATCTGCGGGACCGTCGCGAGGACGAACATCGCGAGGGTGTTGACGACCGCCTTCCAGAAATCGGCGTCGCCGAGCATGGCGGTGTAGTTGCCGAGGCCCGTCCACTCGACCGTGCCCGTGAGGTCGTAGTCGAAGAACGAGTAGTAGAGGGTGAAGCCGAGCGGGAAGAGCCCGAAGATCAGGAAGAGGATGTAGTAGGGAGAGACCAGGAGGTAGGGTGCGGCCTTGAGGTCCAGCCAGGTCAGAAAGGACCGGCCCGGTCTCGGCCGGACGTGCCTCCGGCTGGGCGGCATCGGTGCCCGGGTCGGTTGCCCGGCGTCGACGTGCAGGCTCATGAGTTACCTTTCGGGTGAAAGCAGGCGACCGGCCCGCCGGCGGGGTGCCGCTGCGGCGGGCCGGTGCTCACCTGGCGGGCAGGATCAGCCCGCGGCCTTCACGGCGTCGTCGACGAGCTTCTTCCAGCCGTTCGCGTACGGCACGGAGCCGTCGTCGATGGCGGAGACGACCGACTCGATGGCGTTCTTGACCTGGGCGTGCTTGACGCCGAGGAAGATCGGCTGGAGCGAGGCGGCCGACTTGGCGAAGATCTCACCGACGGGGGCGTCGTTGAAGTACTCGTTCTTCGCACCCTGGACGGCCGGGTCCTGCTGCGCCTGGACGTTGCTCGGCATGTTGCCGGCGTAGTTGAAGACGCTGACCTCGGCGTCCTTGCCGGTCAGGTAGTCGAGGACCTGCGCCGCCTCCTTGGGGTGCTTCGACTGCTTCGGCACGGCCAGCCAGGAGCCGCCCCAGTTGCCGCCGCCGCCGGGCACCGCCGCGACGTCCCACTTGCCCTTGAAGTCCGGTCCGGCGCCGCCGTCGCCGCTCACCGCGCCGAGCATCCACGACGGGCAGCCGAGGGTGGCGAACTGCGACTTCTTCATGCCGGTGTTCCACTCGGGCGTGAAGTTGCGCAGCTTGGCCGTGAGGCCCTCCTGGCTGATCTTCTGGGCGAAGTCGTACGCCGTCTTGACCGCCGGGTTCTTGTCGACGATCAGGTTGTTGTCCTTGTCGAAGTACGTGACGTTGCCGTTCTTGGCGCCCTCCTGCACCAGGACCACGTTGTAGAGGGTGTTGGTGCCGTCGACGAACTTCGTGTCCTTGATCTTGTCCTGGAACTTGTGGGCGACCTTGACGAAGTCGTCCCAGGTCGGCCAGAGCTTGCTGACCTCCTCGCGGTCGGCGGGCAGACCGGCCTTCTCGAACAGGTCACGGCGGTAGCACAGGCTCATGCCGCCGACGTCGGTGCCGAGGCCGAACAGCTTGCCGTCGGCGGTGACGCCGTTCTCCCACTTCCAGGCGGCGAAGTCGCTCTTGCGGTTCTGCAGGCCGAACTCGCCCAGGTCGGCCCACCACTCGGGGTGCGCCTTGGCGAGGCCCATGCCGCCCTCGTCGATGCCGACGACGTCGCCGGCGCCCGCGCCGGACTGCAGCCACTGGATCATCTGCGGCCAGTAGACCTGCTCGAACTGGTCGGTCAGGTTGTCATACTTGATCTGGATGTCCTTGTGCTCGGCGTTCCACTTGTCGACGGCCTCCTTGTAGCCGAAGTTCTTGCCGCCGCCGAACGTCTGGAGCGTGATGGTGACGGGGCCGGCCGCCGCCGTGGACCCGCCACCCGACGCGGTGTCGGGCTTGTCGTCGGACTGGCAGGCGGTGGCGCCGAGAGCCAGCGCCGCCACCGCGGCGACCGCGAGCAGCCTGCCGCGGCGCGAGTTTGCAATCATTCCGGACCCCTCTCAGGTGGTATCCCGAATCGTTCGTGGGAGGTGCATCCCAGGCCGGTCCCCGATCTCACGGCCCGCGATCGAAGGTTGTGCTCGGTGCTCCCGCACGGTGTACCAAGCACCGTTGGGAGCGCTCCCACGAAGGGTCCTCTATGAGCAACCGGGGCGTCAATATGCCGAAACCTAACTGTTACTCCCTGGGTGGTTAGAGCCGGTCAATGGGACATACTAGGACATACCGCGCTTGGGAGCGCTCCCATAGCCATATGGGCAGAAATGAATAGGGGGTGCCCCGAACCTGCCGGGGCGCCCGCCCTTATCCGCTCCGTCACCTCACTCGTGGGCCGCCGCGGCCGTCGCCGAGGACACTCCGCCGCCCAGCGAGATCCCCGTGCCTGGGATCACTGTGCCGGGGATCACCGTGCCTGAGACCACTGTGCCCGCGGCGTCCGCCAGCCGGCACGCCGGTCCGGAGCAGGCCCGCAGCAGCGCGAGCCGGGCCGCGAGCGCGGCCGTCAGGCCCGGGCCGGCCGTCGCCGCGATGTTGTGCAGCTCCGCCGGGTCGTCCCGCAGGTCGTAGAGCTGCCGCTCCCCGGTCTCGTACTCCACGTACGCGTAACGCCCGGTCCGCAGCATCGCATATGTGGGCGGCGAGTTCGGCGAGTAGGAGGGGTGGTAGAACTCCGCGAGCACGGCGTCGCGCCAGGGGACGTCGTGCCCCTGCAGGAGCGGGACGAGCGAGCGGCCCTCGGCCGTCGGAGGCACCGCGGCCCCGCCCAGCTCGGCGAACGTGGGCGCGAGGTCGACCGTCGAGGTGAGCGCGTCGACCACGCCCCCGGCGGGCACCCCCGGCCCGCGCACCACCATCGGCACCCGGATGTCCTCCTCGAAGGGCGTCGTCTTGCCCGGCCGCAGCCGGTGCTGGCCGAGATGGAAGCCGTTGTCGGAGGTGAAGAAGATGTAGGTGTCGTCCAGGCGGCCCGCCCGGCGCAGCGCCTCGACCAGGGCGCCCACCATGTCGTCGACACCGAGCATGGCCCGCAGCCGGTCGCGGTGAACGCGGTCGATCCGCCGCGTGTCGGCGGCCGACAGCGGCGTGCGCTCGCCGAGCCAGCGGGGCTCGGCGGACAGGTCGGCCTGGTCGAACGACGCGGTCCGCGGCGCCTGTTCGCCGGCGAAGGCGGCGGCGTGGCGCGGCGCGTAGTGCGCGGGCAGGTGCGGCGCGACCGGAGCGAGATAGAGGAAGAACGGAGCGTCCGCCCCGGCGGAGGACTCGGCGGCGGAACCGGTCGCGAACGCCGCGGCCTTGGCGCTCAGCACGTCCTCCAGGTAGTCCTCGGGGGCGTCGCCGTACCGCCGGATCACGCCGTTCTCGTTGAGCGTGTAGCCGTACTCCTGGTAGAGGCGGGTGACGGGGACGTGCCACTCGTCCCAGCCGGGCGGCACGTACGTGCGGGGCGCGCCCTCGGGGTAGTTGTTGAGATACTTGCCCATGAGCGCGGTGCGGTAGCCCGCGTCGTGCATCCACGTCCCGAGGGTGGAGGCCTCCAGCGGCCGGAACTTCGGGAACCCGCCGGTCGGCGACCGGTTGCTCTCCACCTGGTGGCTGTGCATGTACTGCGAGCGCAGGATGGACGAGCGGGAGGGGCAGCACCAGGGGTTGGTGACGAAGAAGCGCGACAGTGTGGTGCCCTGACGCACCAGGAGGTTCGTGATGTTGGGGAACCGGCTCAGATCCGCCGCGTCCAGGTCGTCGGTGAGGATCAGCACGATATTGGGCCGTTGAGCCGCGAGCGTGGGGGCGGGCTCGGCACGGGAGGCGCCGGTGAGCCCGAGGCACAGCAGGAGCGCCGCGGCGAGCCCGGCCCACAGCTTTCTCGATCGTCGTGGTTGGGGCACGGCAGCAATCATTGCCACGTGCTCATCAGGGGAAACGTACGCAGCGTGACCGCGTGACCGCACCGCGTCCGTTATGGGAGAGACTCTGGTGAATCCTCCGCCGCCGGCCGGTCAGCCGAGGGTGGCGGGGTCGGGGCCGAGACGGCGGCCCTCGTCGAGACCGTTGATCGCGACCATGTCCTCCGGGCTCAGCGCGAAGTCGAAGACCTCGATGTTCTCCTTGATGCGCGACGGCGTCACCGACTTCGGGATCACCACGTTGCCGAGCTGGACGTGCCAGCGCAGCACCACCTGTGCGGCCGTCTTGCCGTACTTCGCGCCGATCTCGGCCAGGACGGGCAGGTCGAGCAGGCCCTTGCCCTGCCCGAGCGGGCTCCACGCCTCGGTGGCGATGCCGCGCTCGGCGTGCAGGCCGCGCAGTTCCCGCTGCGCGAACTGCGGGTGCAGCTCGATCTGGTTCAGCGCGGGGATCACATCGGTCTCGGCGAGCAGGCGCTCCAGCGTGCTCACGGTGAAGTTGGACACCCCGATGGCCCGCACCCGCCCGTCGGCGTACAGCTTCTCCAGGGCCTTCCACGTCTCGACGTACCTGTCCTGCTTGGGCGCCGGCCAGTGGATCAGGTACAGGTCGAGGGTCTCCAGGCCGAGCCGCCGCATGCTGGCGTCGAAGGCGCGCAGCGCCTTGTCGTAGCCGTGCTGGTCGTTCCAGAGCTTGGTGGTGACGAACAGCTCCTCACGGGGGACGCCCGAGGCGCGCAGGGCGCGGCCGACGCCCTCCTCGTTGCGGTACAGCCTCGCGGTGTCGATGCTGCGGTAGCCGTACTCCAGGGCCGTCGCCACGGCCTTCTCGGCCTCGTCGTCGGCCACCTGCCACAGACCGAAACCGAGCTGGGGCATCCGCACATTGTTGTTCAAGGTGACCACGTTCATGCCTCCCATGCTGCCGTAATGCCCCGAGAAGATCCCTTCGGGGTCTGTTCACCGGGTGTTCCCGTCGTCGTCGTGTCGGGCGGCTAGGGTGAGCGCGTCGTGAACGTTTCTTTACGGGGCGTGGAGAACGAGGGACGGCGCCACGCCGCCGAGCAGGGGCAGGCCGTCGCGTGGGTGGAGTCCCCCCTGCAGCTGCTGTGCGTCGTCGAGGCGCACCACGCGGGGCTCCTCGGGACCGTCACCACGGTGGTGCCGCGGGCCGGGCTGCCGGCCCTGCGGCTGACCCGCCGCGAGCTCGAGCGGCTCGGGCTGCCCGAGGGGCTGGAGTTCGCCGAGCCGGCCGAGCGGGTTCCCCGGCCGGGCCGCGTGTGGGCGGTGGGCGACGCCTTCTCCGGGCGCGTCCAGCTCGCCCTCGTCACGGCCCTTCCCGGCCGTACGGTGCTGGTGGACGACGGGCTGGCCACGATCCGCCTGCTGGAGCTGCTGGTCGCGCGGCGTCCGCTGCTGCGCGCCCGAGGAACCCCGGGCCTCGGCCGCAAGGTGCTCGCGGCGGCCGCCGGGTTCCGCCTGCGCACCCGCAGACCCACGGTGTTCACCGCGCTTCCGGTGCCCACCGGCCTCGCCGAGGCGGTGGAGGGCACGGGCGCGCGGCTCGTCCGGCACGACTTCGCCTGGCTGCGCGCCCAGCCCGCCGACCGGCCGCCGCCGGAGCGCACCGTCGTGCTCGGCACCTCGCTCGTACGCAACGGGCTCATCCACCGCGACCGCTACCTGCGCTGGCTGGAGCGGATCGACGAGCCCGTCGCGTACTTCCCCCACCGGCGTGAGGATCCCGGGGACCTCGACCGGGTGCGCAGGATCGCCGGGCTGACCGTGTACGACGCCGGGGCGCCCGCCGAGATGACGCTGCGCGACCTGCGGCCGGACCAGCGGGTGCTGAGCCTGCCGTCCACCGCGGTGACCTCGCTGCGCGTCCTGCTGTCGGCCCGGGGCGTACGGGTGGAGTCCGTGGACGTGCCGGAGGACTGGTGGACGGCCTCGGCCGCCCCGTCGCTGCGCTCCCACCTCCAGCTCTTCGCGCACGAACCTCATCAGCCCCACACGCACGATCCCGGAAAGGTCGCTCCTTGACCCGTCTGCTCGCCGTGGCCGACTCCGACTCGTATCTCAAGTGGGCCGCCGGCCTGCTCGACGCGACTCCGGAGGACTGGGTCACGGATCTGGCCGTCGTCCGCACTCCCATCACCCCCTCGGCGGCGCAGATCGCCGCCGCGGTGAGCGGCACCCGCACGCAGGGCGAGGGGCTTCCCCCGGTCCTGCCCGCGCGGCAGTTGCGTCGGGCCGCCGAACGGTTCCGGCCCGACGCCGTGCTGCTGGCCTGCACCGGGCCGGTGGTCGACGCGCTGGCGGCGGAGACGCTGGCCGGGCTGCGGCCCCGGCCGGTGCTGGTGTCGGGGCTGCCCGGCATCTCGGTGCCCGCGACGGAGAAGGCCTGGCTGTTCCGCAGCGGCTGCGACCTGTTCGTCGTGCACAGCGGCCGGGAGGTCGCCGAGTTCTCCGAGATCGGCGCGCGGCTCGGCGGGGGAGGGGCGGTGGCGCTGGCCCGCCTGCCCTACCTGGACCTCCTGCCCCGCGAACCGGCCGCGCACGACACCGGGGGCGTGCGCGACCGCGTCGTGTTCGCCACCCAGGCCAAGGTGCCCAGGCGGCGCGAGGAGCGGGAGCGGATCCTGCTCGCCCTGGCCGCGCTCGGGCGGGCCCGGCCCGACCTGGACGTGGTGGTCAAGCTGCGGGCCCGCGACGACGAGCGGCAGACGCACAACGAACGTCACCACTACGAGCGGCTGTGGACCGCGATGGAGGCCGAGGGCCGGGTGCCCGCGGGCGCCGTGCGCTTCGCCGCGGGCCCGATGCACGAGCACCTGAGCCGCGCCGCCGGATTCGTCACGGTCAGCTCGACGGCCGCGCTTGAGGCGATCGCCGGGAACGTGCCGCTGCTCGTGCTGTCCGACTTCGGGGTCAGCGCGGAGATGATCAACCTGGTGTTCGAGGGCAGCGGCTGCCTGGGCACGCTCGACGACCTGGCCAAGGCGGACTTCCGGGTCCCGGCCGAGGAGTGGTGCCGGGCCAACTACTTCCACGACTCCTCGGCCAGCGACTGGACCGGCCGCGTCGCCGCGCTGGTCGCCGCGGCCCGCGCGGGGACGCTGGAGCCGGGCCGCTCGCTCCTCGACGGTCCCGAGCATGCCGCCGCCCGCCGCCGCGCCCGGCTGCGCCTGGAGGTGCCGCCCAAGGTCCTGCGGTACGGCTACCGCGCCAAGCGGCGGATGCGCCGCTACCTCAAGGCGTTCTGAAGCGGCCCCCGCGCCGGCCCGATCAGCGGGACAGCAGGCGGCGCAGGCGCGCCTGCGGACGGGCCGGCGCGGGGGCCGCGCGTTCGATCAGGCCGAGCGACTCCAGCCTGCGCTTCTTGAAGTAGCGCGCCGGTCCGTGGGCGCCCACGTAGGCCGCCGCGGTCTCGCGCAGGCCGGGGTGGGCCCCGCTCTGCATGCAGTAGCCCACGGCCGCCACCAGGGCGGTGAGGTCGGCGGCGGGCGGCTCGGTGACCGTGCCGTCGGCCTCCAGCCGGGGCAGCGCGGCGTCCACGATCGTCGCCGGGATCCGGTTGCCGTTCTCGTACGGCGTGAGCCGTTCGAGCACGAGATCGGTGCCGGTGGCCGCGACCGGCAGGCCGAACAGCCGCCGCGCGGTCACCAGCGCGGTGGAGAAGCACCCGGCGACCAGTTCGGGGCGGTGCGCGGCGAAGCACGCCTCTGCGGGCGTCGTCTCGGGAGCCACGAGGAGGTCGACGCCCAGCTCCGCGGCGATCGGCCGCAGCTCGCGGGCGTGCCGCCGCCCGGCGGCGGGGTGCGGCTTGAACAGCACGGTCCGGTGGCCGCGCGCCGCCAGCCCGCGCAGCATGTGCTCGTGCAACGCGGCCTCCTCGGCGGCCGTGACCAGGCCGAGCGCGGACAGGTACTGGCCGAGGACGACCGCCTCGGCGCGGGGAACGGCCTCGGCCGCCTCCGCCACCCGGCCCACCACGCGTGCGAACGACGCGTCCCTCAGGGCCTCGGCCGGCACCCCGTGCTCGGCCAGGAGCAGGGGCGCCAGGCCGGGGACGAGGTCGAGGTGGAGCAGCCGGGCGATCCGGCCGGCGATCTCCTGGGGGAGCGGGTCGCGGGTCGGCCCGTAGCTCATGAGGCCGTCGGAGTAGACGGTGATCGGGCAGTCCTTGACCAGGCCCGCGAGCGTACGCGACGGGGAGACCGCGATCGACTCCAGGACCAGCTCGTCCGGCTCGCCGATCAGGTCGCGCAGCAGGCGGCCGAGCATGGGCGTCTCGATCGAGCGGGGCTTCCAGTCCGACGGGTGAAGCGGCGCGATGATCTCGTTCCAGGACAGGACGCGGTCGAACCTGTCGCGCAGCGCGGCGAACCCCGGCGCCTCGTCCAGCGCCGGGGTGACCTCAGGGATCGCCGCGTTGTTCGACACGAGGAGGACCCGGCCGCCGTCGCGGAACCGCCCCTCGTCGATCGCGGCAGCGAGCGTCATCGCGCCGAACAGCGTGGAGGCGTAGAACAGCGTGGAGTCAGGCACGCGGCCCTCCTGTCGTGTGGGGGCCCGGTAGGTAGGAGCCGAGCAGAGCGGCCCGCTCGGGCTCCAGCCCGCCGATCGCCTCGGTCAGCGCCTCGTGGGGCAGCCGGGCGAGCGCCGCCCGCGCCCGCTCGTCGAACCGGGCGCGTAGGGCCGGGGTGAACCGGTCGGCCAGCTCCACGTGGTGGGCGAGCAGCGCGCACAGGTTGCGGGCCGCCTTCGGCAGGTAGCGCGGCTCGGCCTCGTCCAGCACGATGTCGTAGGCGTCGAAGAAGTGGAGCTGCCGCTCGTCGCCGATCTGCGTGAGCGAGGCCGCGACGCCCCGCCGGTAGAACACCCCGGCGAGGGAGACCACGGCGTACGACCGGGCCAGGCGGTGCAGCCGCCAGATCCACGGGCGGTCCTCGGCGGTGTGCAGCCCGGCGGGGAAGGTCAGCAGGTCGTCCAGCTCGCGCCGGTAGATCCCCGCCCAGGCGTAGGGGTAGTCGACCATCGTCTTGAAATCGGCCGGCAGGATGCCGTCGCGCGGGTCCAGCACGACGCCGCGGCGCGGCTGCGGCGCCCGGTGCGTCTCCCGCCTGCGGCCCTCGACCTGGACGTGGTCCACGCGCACGAAGTCGCACCCGAGCCCGTCGATGGCGGCGACGAGGCGGGGCAGGTAGCCGGGTGCGAGCCAGTCGTCGGCGTCGAGGAAGGTGACGTACCGGCCGGCGGCCAGCTTCAGCCCGGCGTTGCGGGCGCCGGCCAGGCCCAGCGGCACCGGGTTGCGGACGACCGTGAGCCCCGGCAGGTCGCGCCGGAAGTCCTCGACGACCTCCGGCGTCGCGTCCGCCGAGCCGTCGTCCACGACGACGACCTCGGTATCGAACTCGGGTGTCCGGTTGCGCACCAGCGACGTGAGCGCGTCCCCGAGGTACGCCTCGCCGTCCCGGACCGGCACGACCACGGAGAGAGTGATCATGCCGTGGCGCGGCGCAGGCGGGCCCGGGGGGCCTCCTCGCCCGGGTAGACGCGCTTCACGCCGTCGCCGAGTGCGGTCTCGATGATGCGGATGTCGCGGACCAGGTGCTCCAGGCCGGTGGGCTCCAGCGAGGCGGCGTGGTCGGAGCCCCACATCGCCCGGTCGAGGGTGATGTGCCGCTCGACGGTCACCGCGCCCAGCGTCACGGCGGCGAGCGAGATCTGCAGCCCGCGCTCGTGCCCCGAGTAGCCGACCGGCACGCCATACCGCTGCTGCAGCGTGGTGATCATGCGGAGGTTGGCCTCCTCGGGCGGGAGCGGGTAGGTGGAGGTGGCGTGCATCATCACCAGGCGCTCGGTGCCGAGGATCTCCACCGCCGCGTCGATCTCCTCGATCGTGGACATGCCGGTGGACAGAATGATCGGCTTGCGGGTGGCGGCCAGCGCGCGCAGCAGTTCGTGGTCGGTCACCGAGGCCGAGGCCACCTTGTGCGCGACGACGTCCATGTCCTCCAGGAACTCCACCGACGGCACGTCCCAGGGTGAGGCGAACCAGTCGACGCCGCGCTCCTCGCAGTACTTGGCGATGTGGGCGTACTCGTCCGCGCCGAACTCGGTGCGGATCTTGTACTCCATGTAGGTCATCTCGCCCCACGGCGTCTGCCGGATCTGGTCGCGCTGCTCGAGCGGCACGCAGATCTCCGGGGTGCGCTTCTGGAACTTGACGGCCTGGCAGCCGGCGTCGGCGGCCACGTCGATGAGCTTGCGGGCGATGTCGACGTCGCCGTTGTGGTTGATGCCGATCTCGCCGATCACGTACACGGGCTGCCCGGGGCCGACCAGCGACCGGCCGATCCGCACCGGCCGCGGCTGCCCGAGGTGGCGGGGCACGCCGACGGGTGCGGGGGCTTGGACCGTCTCCAGCGCGGTGGCCGGGCGGGCCGCGAGCACCCGGTCGGACAGCTCCCGCACGGCTCCGGCGCCCCCGGGGGCCGACAGCACGACGCGGGCGGCGGCGCGCACCCGGGGGTGGGCGTCGGGCACCGCGACCGGCCAGCCGACGATCGCCATGCAGGACAGGTCGTTGACGTCGTTGCCCACGTACGCCACCCGCTCGGGAGCCAGGCCCTCGGCGGCCAGCCATTCACGCAGCGCGACGTCCTTGGCGCCGAGGCCCTGCACCACCGGCACGCCGAGCTTGGCGGCGCGGGCGGCGACGACCGGGTTGCGCTCGGTGGACAGCACGAGCACCTTCACGCCGGCCCGGCGCAGCAGCGCGATCCCCATCCCGTCGGAGCGGCTGACCGCGACCATCTCCCGGCCGTCGGAGTCGACGAACGCGCGGTCGTCGGTGTGCACGCCGTCGAAGTCGGTGACGACCGCGTCCACGTCGATCGGCAGCGGCTCGTCCACGAACGGCGCGAGCGCCCGTGCGATCTCCAGGTCCTCGGGGGTGTCGATCTCGACCGCGTGGCGGGCGGGCACCGGCTGGACCGCGACCCTGCCGAAGAAGCGGTGGCCGCGCTCGCGCAGGCCCTCCGTGCGCATGACGTAGAACGCGCCGGTCTCGCGGAAGTGGGGCTCGCGGTCCTGGCGGCGCGGGCGCACGGCCGGGTCGTGGTTCACCCCGTGGCCGGCGCCGGTCCAGACGAACTCGTAGGTCTCGGTGCCGGAGAAGACCGAGTCGGCCTCGCCGTCCAGCACCTTCGCGACGGCGGCGTCGAGGTCGCGGGGATCGAGGAACGCGCTGGTGCACTGGACGAGCACGACGATCTCCGGCTGCTCGCCGGAGCTCTCGGAGGGGATCTCGGACAGGGCGTGCAGCACGGCGGACTCGCTGGAGGCGGTCGAGCCGCTGAGGTCGGCGGGCCGGCGCACGACCCGCGCGCCCGCGGCCTCGGCCACCTCGGTGATCCGGTCGTGGTCGGTGCTGACGACCACCTCGTCCACCAGCTCGGCGCGCAGACAGGCGTCCACCGCCCGGGCGACGAGCGGAACGCCGCCCACCTTCTCCAGGTTCTTCAGGGGGACGCCCACGGAGCCTCCACGGGCGGGGACGACAGCCAGCACTCGCACGAGTGACTCCTCTACCTGCGACTTCGGGAACCCGTGTGACCCAAGGGGGCCGGGGTGTCCCGAAAACTAGCCAGCAGGTCCTCCAGTTGGGGGTTACTGGGCTGAACGACCAGGGGCGCGGTCCTTAACTTTGGGTGTCGCCGGACGGGTCGGCGCCATCGGGGGCGGGATCGTCCGCGGTGTCCGGGGCCAGCGGCAGCGTGATCACGAAACGCACCCCGGGCTCGCCGTCCGTGACGTCCTCGACCCGGATGGAGCCGCCGTGGGCCTCCACCACCTCGCGGGCGATGGCCAGGCCGAGGCCCGTGCCGCCCCGGTCGCGGCTGCGCGCCGCGTCGGTGCGGTAGAACCGCTCGAAGATCCGCTCGCGGTCCGCCTCGGAGATCGGCCGGCCGTCGTTGCGCACGTAGAGGACGGCCGCGTCCTCGGTGCGCGCGACCCGCACGCAGACCACGCTCAGCGCGTGCCGCTCGGCGTTGTCGAGCAGGTTCGCCACCACCCGGGCGAGGTGGCGGCGCATGCCCCTGACCGTCACCCCCGGGGTGTTGTGGAGGTGGGTCGGCAGCCGTTCCGGCCGCCGCTCGACCTCGGCGACGACCAGGTGGGACAGGTCGACATCCTCCCGGGCGGTCTCGGGAACCGTGGGGATCCGCGCGAGCAGGAGCAGGTCGGCGACGATCGCCTCCAGGCGCTCGGTGTCGCGCAGCGCGGCGCAGACCGCCTCAACGGTGTCCTCGGGGTGGAGCCGAGCGCTCTCCAGCTGGGCCCGGATCCCGGCGATGGGGGTGAGCAGTTCGTGCGAGGCGTCGGCGGCGAACTGCCGCTGCCGCTGGATCGAGGTGTCCAGCCGGGACAGCGCGTCGTTGGCCGCCTGGGCCAGCCGGGAGAACTCGTCGTCGCCGGGCGGCTCGGGCACCCGGCCGCCGGGGTTCCTCTCGGTGATCTCGGCGAGCTCCGACCGGATCGCCTCCACCGGCCGCAGCGCGCGGCCCGTCACCTTGTAGGCCGTCCAGCCCGCGAGCGCGGCGAGCAGCAGGGCCGCCAGGAGCAGCGTCGGCAGCGTGAAGGACGTGTCGAGGATCGCCGGGGCCGCCCGGCCCGCGTAGACGAGGTCGGAGCCGGACCCCGGGGAGACCCGCAGCACCGTGATGTAGAGGCAGTCGCGACCGGCGGGCGAGCAGGCCGTCGTCTGGGTGACCTCGCGGTCGGGGGCCGGGCGTAACGGGCTCAGGCGGGGCACGTCCCTGGCCGCCGCGCTCTCGGCGACGACCCGGCCGTCCGGCCCCGCCACCTCGATCAGGTCGATGTCGTTCCCGCCGGTCGGGATGGGGTCGCGCAGGCGCCCGTCGCGGATCTGCGTGGCGACGTTGGTGGCGGTGTCCAGGCTCCGGTCCCAGATGCGGTCCGCGACCATGTCGCGGACGAGTACGTGCACCACGATCGCGAGCGGGATCAGCAGGATCGCCGCCGTCCCGGTGGCGAGGAGTGCCAGCCGGGCTCGCAGTGAAGGGGAGCGCCTGGGGAGGAGCATTACCCGAGGTTACTGATGGTCATCTTTAGGGAAACTCGCGACAGCGAAAAGCTCGCCCCAAAGTTGCCCAAAGTCTCTTAATGAGTGCAACCGGGCGCGGGGGTGCCCGCCCGCGCCCGGCGCCACTCCTGAAGCGTCCCTACGGCGTCCCTACGGCGTCCCTACGGCGTCCCTACGGCGTCTCGGTGAACACCGCGACCGTGCGGGCGGGCACGGTCAGCGTGCCGGTCGCCCCGTCCGCCGACGCCTGCCGGACCACCGGGTCGTCCGACGCCGCCTGCACGGGGTGCAGCGCGACCCGGGCACCCTTCAGCGCGGGCACGGCGGGTGCGGCGGTCTTCCCGGTGGCGTTGAACACCACGTAGATCGCCTTGTTCGCGGCATCGACGCCGGTGGCGTCGATGCGCATGACGATCACGCCGGGGGTGCCGGACGGCGGGAAGGAGACCCGCCTGCCGATCTCGGCGGCGGAGCCCAGCGAGAAGGCGGGGGAGGAGGAGCGGATCCGCAGGAACTCACCGAACCTCGCCCTGGCCGCCCCGATCGCCGCGCAGCCGGGCCGCAGCGCGGGGTCGGCCAGCAGGGGCCGCGCGTACGGCCAGCGCGCCTCGTTGTCCTTCGCGGGCGGCAGGCCGCCGCCGAAGCCGTTGCCCTGGCGGCAGTCCCACAGCAGGCGGTTGAACCAGTCGCCCGAGTCGTAGGAGTTGCGGTCGAGCGACTTCGACCGCAGCCGCTCGCTGCCGGCGTGGACGAACGCGGTGCCCTGGCCGAGCAGGACCGTCGCCAGCGACAGCGACTGCATCCTGACCCGGTCGGCCATCGGGGTGTCCCCGGGCAACTTGAAGGCGAGCGCGTCGAACAGCGTCTCGTTGTCGTGGGCGTCGACGTAGGTCACCGTGTCGCCGGGCACGGCGGCGTATCCGGCGGGGCTGCCGTTGTAGTCGACCTCCGAGCCCTTGACCGGCGTGCCGGACGACCCAATGAACGTGAAGTCGCGCAGGTTGCCCGCGAGTCCGAGCTTGATCAGGTCCTCGTAGTGCGCGAGCCGGTCGTCCTGCGCGGAGTCGGCCAGCCCGGAGCCGAAGCCCCGGACGCCCGGGTCCGCGTCGAACGGCGTGCCGCCGCGCACGGCGTCGCGCAGCCGGTCGCTGAAGGTGCCGATACCGGTGCCCGCCATGCCGGCCTGGGTGGCCTGCTCGAACCGGGCGCCGTCGGCCACCTCGCCGAAGTTCCAGCCCTCGCCGTACAGGATGATCGACTTGCCGTCCACGCCGTCCTTCTCGGGCGTGAGCGCGTCGAGGGCCTTGCGCACGGCCAGGATGTTCGCCTTCGGGTGGTGGCCCATCAGGTCGAACCGGAAGCCGTCGACCTTGTACTCCTTCGCCCAGGTGACGATCGAGTCGACGACGAGCCGGCCCATCATCGCGTGCTCCGGGGCGGTGTTCGCGCAGCAGGTGGAGGTGGCCACCGTGCCGTCGTCCATGAGCCGGTGGTAGTAGCCGGGGACGACACGGTCGAGCACGCTGGTGGGGTCCTGCCCGGCGGCGTGGGTGTGGTTGTAGACGACGTCCATGACCACTCGCAGGCCCGCGCCGTTGAGCCCCGCGACCATCTCGCGGAACTCCTTGATCCTCCGGTCCGGGTCGGTCGCGTACGAGCCCTCGGGCACGGTGTAGTGCAGCGGGTCGTAGCCCCAGTTGAACGAGTCCTTCGCGGCCGTCTCCGCGACGCACGCCTGCTGCCGGTCGGAGTCCGGCGGCAGCGCGGCCAGGTCGCAGCCGGGCTCGGTGCGGTCGGCCTTCCGGTCGGGCACGGTGGCGAAGTCGAAGGCCGGCAGCAGGTGGACGTGGGTCAGCCCGTCCTTCGCCAGGCTCCGCAGCTCGGTCATCCCGGCGCTGCCGGTCTCGGTGAACGCCTTGTAGGTGCCGCGCTCGGCGGCCGGCACGGTGGTGTCGGAGGCCGAGAAGTCGCGCACGTGCAGCTCGTAGATCGACGCCCGGTCCTGGCGCACCGCCGGGGGCTTCCTCAGCGCCGTCCACCCCTCGGGCCGCAGCGACCGGTCGTCCAGGTCGACGATCCGGCTGCGCCCCGAGCCCGCCGAGACCGACAGGCTGTAGGGATCGGTCACCTCGTTGGTCACGATCTTCCCTGCCGCCGGGGCGTAGACGGTGACGAGGTAGGTGTAGTACCTGTCCCGCCACGACGCCGGGCCGTCGACCGACCACACGCCCGTCGCGTCGTCCCTGCGCATCCGGTGGACCGTCCTGCGATCGGTGGACGGGCCGTCGTAGAGGGCCAGCTCGACCTTCTGGGCGGTCGGCGCCCACACCGCGAGCCCGCCGCGGCCGGTGGGGCCGAGCGGGACCTTTGCGGCCCCGGCGTACAGGTCGTCGAGCACGCCGGGGATCTGCACGCCCGTGGCGGTCAGCAGCGCGCCCGAGGGCCCGCGCTCGATCGCCACGACCTGGCCGCGCAGCGCGTCGCGCACGAGGCCGGCGTCGCGCGGGTCCACCTTCAGCGCGCCGTACGCCGCCAGATGCGGCCACGCGGCCTTCTGGGCGTCGGTGAGCGTGCTGGGCTCGTCGGAAGCACGGGGCGCCAGCCGGATGAGATGGACGTCCCCGGTCAGGTCGCCCTTGTCGTACGCGATGTCGCCCTTGGGGGAGTAGGCCAGCGCGTAGTGGTTCGCCGCGGCGACCTCGCCCTTCCAGGCGACCGTGTCGCGGTCGATCCACTGGGCCGTGGCCTTGGACAGGTCGGCGTCCGCCCCGGTGGCCGCGGGCTGCGGCAGCAGGTATCCGTCCACACCTGACAGTTTCCACACCTCGTGGCCGGTCACGCCGAGGTCCAGCGACTGGTCGGCCTGCTGGTCCTTCTGATCGCCCTTGTGGATGATCCACCCCAGCGTCTTCGCGTCCTGTTCGAGCGGCACCTCGAAGTACACGCCGAAGGCGTCGGTCCCGGCCGGCTCGAGCGGGTCGCCCCACTCGACCGAGCCGGACGCGTCGCCCCAGAAGTGCAGGCCCCAGCCGCCGTAGTCGCCGTCCGCCCGGTGGTAGTGCAGCACGGCGACGTTCCGCGCCGCCGCCGCGCTGCCGTGGATCGCCGTCCCGCCCGAGTTCACGTACGCCTCTGGCTGCCTGGCCGGCACGAACGACTGGTCGGGCCCGGGGTCCTTCGTGTCGCCCTTGTGGATGATGTAGTTCAGCGACGCGTCGGCGTTCTTCAGAGGCACCCGCCAGAAGGCCCCGAACGCGTCGGTCCCGTCCGGCGGTCGCGGGGAGCCCCACTCGGTGCCCGCGCCGTCGGCGAGCGCGTCACCCCACAGGTGCAGGCCCCAGCCGTCGTACGCGCCGTCGGGGCGGCGGTAGTGGACCGTGGCGTACCCTTCGGCGGCGGCCCGGGAGGCGTAGACGTCCGGCCTGCCCTCGACGAGCCACACCTCGTCCGTACGCGCCGGGTCGACCATCCGGTCGCCCTGGTCCTTGGTGTCACCCCTGTGGGTGATCAGGCCGACCTCGGTGGCCCCCGGCTTGAGCTTCAGCCAGGCGAAGCGGCCGAACGCGTCCTCGCCCTCGAAGGCGACCGGCGATCCCCACTCGACCGTCTGGTCGATGTCGCCCCAGGCGTGCAGCCCCCAGCCGTCGTAGTCGCCCCCGTCGCGCCTGTAGTGGACCACCAGGTGGTCGCGCTTGACCGCGCCCGGCTCCTCCTCCGCGGGCTCCGGCCCGGCCGTCGCGGTCGCCGTGGCGCCCGCGTAGCGGCCCGCCGCGTCCTTGACGACGGCCTTGTACGTGAGCGGGGTGCCCTCGGGCACGCTGGTGAGGTCGTGGAAGACGCGGTAGGTGTGGCCGTTGGGGGCGTCGTCGGTGCCGAGCACCCGCCACGGCGCGTCCCCCGCCTTGGCGGCGAAGGTGACCTGCGCGAACCCGTCGCCGGGCACCTCGGCGGAGATCGCCACCCGGCCGTCGCCGGCCGTGCCGCGCAACGTCGTGCCGGGCAGCGTGAGGGAGATCCCCGGCGCCCCGGCCGGGGCGGCCAGGGGCTTGTCCGCGCGGTAGACGACGGCCGACAACGGCGGCACGGTCACGGACAGCTTCCCGTCGGCCGTGCCGGTGAGCCTGCCCGTCCCGCCGTAGATCTGGGTGAAGGACGCGCCGGGGGAGTACGTCGGGATCTGGACGGTCTCGGCGGCCGCGCCGTTGTTGAGCGCCACGA
The DNA here is from genome assembly GCF_014161375.1 of Microbispora sp. H10830. Classification (NCBI taxonomy): domain Bacteria; kingdom Bacillati; phylum Actinomycetota; class Actinomycetes; order Streptosporangiales; family Streptosporangiaceae; genus Microbispora; species Microbispora sp. H10830. The sequence goes on along the minus strand of NZ_JABBWX010000015.1, from coordinate 90,337 downwards.
CGAACTCGACCCGCTCCTTGGCGGCGATCCGGGAGAACGCGAACACCTTCCCGCTCGCCAGCCGCACGGTCTGGGCGCCGTCCGCCAGCGCGGGATAGCGGTCGCGCAGCCGGGCCAGTTCGGCGATCGAGGTGTAGAGGGGATGGGTGGTGACGAAGTTGGCGGTCGCGTGGGTGGCGGTGGTGCCGATGAGATCGTCGTCGAGGTAGTCGGCCGTCTTCGAGGCGAACATCGGCTGCCGGGCGTCCTTGTCGCCCCCGCCGCCGGTGAAGCCCTGCTCGTCGCCGTAGTACACCACCGGCTGGCCGCGGGTCAGGTACATGAGCTGGTGGGCCAGGCGGTCGCGGGCGAGCAACGTGGCGTCGCCGGCCGAGGGGTCGTCCTGCTTGAGGAAGTACCCGATCCGGCCCATGTCGTGGTTGCCGAGGAACGTCGGCAGGGACGAGGCGTTGGAGTCGGCGTCGGTGAAGTAGTCGTCCGCGGCGTACAACCTGCCGAGGCTCGCGGCGTCGCCACCGCTCGCGTACGAGCGCGCCGCCTCCTGGAAGCCGAAGTCCAGCGTGGCGTCGAGCGTGCCGGTGGTGGTGTAGCGGCTCTCGAACGCGGGGTCGGAGCTGTAGACCTCGCCGAACATGAAGAACCTGTCGTTGCCGAGCTTGGCGGCGTAGCCGTGCAGGGCGGGCGCGAAGCGCTGCCAGAACTCCATGTCGACGTGCTTGGCGGTGTCGATGCGGAAGCCGTCGATGCCGGTCTCCTTGACCCACGTCTTGTAGATGTCGGTCATGCCCTTCACGACCTCGGGCCGCTCGGTCCACAGGTCGTCGAGGCCGGAGAAGTCGCCGTACTCGGAGCTCTCCCCGGAGAAGGTCGAGTCGCCCCGGTTGTGATACATGGTCGGGTCGTTCAGCCAGGACGGCACCTTCGACCTGGCCGTCACCACCGGCGTGTACGGGAACGACTCGGCGGTGACCTTCGGGAAGTCGTCGCGCAGGGCGTAGTCGCGGTCGTCGAAGGCCCGGCCGGAGGCGTCCACGTAGGGGTAGGCGGCCTTGCCGCGATAGCCGTACGTCTTCTCCGCGTAGTCGATGAGATCGGCGGTGTGGTTGGTGATGATGTCGAAGAACACCTTCATGCCGCGCTTGTGCGCCTCCTTGACGAGGCTCTTCATCTGCGCGTTGGTGCCGAGGTGCGGATCGATCCTGGTGAAGTCGGTGATCCAGTAGCCGTGGTAGCCGGCACTGGCGTTCGCCCCCGTGCCCTGCACGGGCCGGTTCTCGAACGACGGCGTGAGCCAGATGGCCGTGCTGCCCAGGCCCTTGACGTAGTCGAGCTTCCCGATCAGGCCCGCGAGGTCGCCGCCCTGGTAGAAGCCCTTGTCCGCGGGGTCGAAGCCGGTCGTCAGCCGGTCGCCGGACAGCCCGCCCCGGTCGTTGGAGGGGTCGCCGTCGGCGAACCGGTCGGTCATCGCGAAGTACAGTCGCTCGCGGGACAGGTCCGAGCGGAGGGCGTCGCGGGCGAGTTCGGCGTCGGACGGCGCGCCGGTCGCGGCGGTGACGGCGGTCGTGGCGGTGACGGCGGTCGTGGCGGTGCCCGCCGTGACCGTGCCCGTGGCGACGGAGGCCGACGCCGCCGGGGCAGGCGGCAGGGGGAAGGCGATGAGCGCGGCGGCGAGTGCCGTGACGGTGGACAGCGCTGTGGGCACGCGCGTACGCCGGTGCTGGGGGGTCACCATGGCCCGGAAGCTACTGTCGGGCCCCGGACCGTGCAAGACTTTGCTGCAACTTCCAGAAACATTGCAGCCATTCCGTGACCCACCGGCGTAACAGCCGCGAAACGTGTGTCCGACACTGTTGGTGTCGCACGAGAAGGAGGTGGTGGGGATGCTGCTGCGGCTGCGGGTCTCGCTCCCTGACCGGCCCGGGGTGCTCGGCCAGGTGGCGCGCGCGTTCGGGGTGATGGGCGCGGACATCCTGCAGGTCACCGTGCTGGAGCGGCAGGCGGGCCGCGCGGTCGACGACTTCACCGTCTCCTGGTCGGGCGTCTTCGAGCCCGGCGAGCTGCGTGAGCGGATCGGCGTGGTCCCCGGCACGCGGGTGGAGGCCGTGTGGCCGACCCGGGAGGTGCCCGGCTCGACCCCCGACTACGACCTGCTCGGCCACGTCGCCGCGGACCCCGACCGGGCGTACGTCACCCTCGTCGACGCGGTGCCCGACCTGGTCAGCGCCGAGTGGGCGGTGGGGGTCGACTCGGCCGACGGCACGATCGTCCACGGAAGCTGGCAGGCCCCCGAGAAGGTGCCCGCGGCCGACCTCACCCCGCTGCGCGCCTCGGCGTTCGAGGAGGGCGGGCTGCACCTGGCGAGCGTGCCGATGGACGGCATCCACCTGGTGGTGGCGCGTTCCCAGGGACCGGCGTTCCACCGGGCCGAGCTGGACAAGATCGCCCGCCTGGTGGGGATCGTCTCCGTGCTGGCCGGCGGCGTCAGCCGTACCGCCTGACGGTCCTACCGGCGCGGCGGGTCGATGCGGGTGCCGTCCATCGTGAACAGCATGAGCCGGGAGACGTCGACGGCGACCCGGCCGGCGTCGCCCGCGCGCCATACGGGCCGGTTGCCGAGCCTGACGATCAGGTCCGCGCGGCGGTGCGTGCCCGACTGCGAGAGCGGCGGCGGCTGCTCCTCCTCCTCCGCCGGGACCGAGCCGTTCAGCAGGCGGCGCATCATCGACCGCGCCCTGCCGCCGCCTCCCGCGCCGTTCAGCTGGCGGCGGTCCGGCGGTTCCGGCACGTTGACGGCCGGGATCCCGGCCTCCAGGTAGGCGAGCCACTCGTGGCCGTGATACTCCAGCGTCCTGACCCGGCCGAAGAACGTCGGGCCCTCCGTACGCTCCGGCACCGGCACCAGCCCGTCCGGCCGGATCCCCACGATGATCTGCATGCCGGTGTGCTGCGACACCGCGTACGCCCGTGGATCGGTCCAGGGCATCGTGATCTGATGAGGGCCGAAGTCGAGCATGATGAACTGGTTCTGCGGGGTGCGCACGGTCGCCGCGAGCAGGTTGAGCTGCTGGGAGTTGAGGAACGCGGCGGTGAACGCGGTCGCGGGGTCGTTGTAGACCTGCGCAGGGGTGCCGATGTCCTGCAGCACGCCCCGGTTCATGATGGCGATGCGGTCGGCCAGGGTGAGGGCCTCGACCTGGTCGTGCGTCACGTAGATGGTGGTGACCCCGAGGGCGCGCACCAGCGACGAGATCTCCATGCGCAGCTCGGTGCGCATGCCGGCGTCCAGATTGGACAGCGGCTCGTCCATCAGGAAGAGGGAGGGCTGGCGCACGATCGCGCGGCCCATCGCGACGCGCTGGCGCTGGCCGCCGGACAGCGTGCCCGGCCGCCGGTCGAGCGTCTCGTCGATGTGCAGCGCGCGCGACAGTTCGACGACCCGCTGCTTGACCATCGTGGGGTCCGCCTTGGCGATCTCCAGCGGGAACGACAGGTTGCCGCGTACCGTCCGGTGGGGATAGAGGGCGCCGTTCTGGAAGACCATCGCGACGTCCCGGTCCCGGGGTGCGAGGTGGTTGGCGAGCTGCCCGCCCAGCCACAGGTCGCCGGAGGTGATCTCCTCCAGGCCCGCGATCATGCGCAGCAGTGTGGACTTCCCGCAGCCCGACGGCCCGAGCAGGACGAGGAGTTCACCCTCGTCCGCGCGCAGGTTCATGCGGTCGACCGCGAGGTACCCCCCCGGGTAAATCTTCGTCACGTTGTCGAGGACGACGGTGCTCATGCGCGCTCGTTCCTCCCGGGCAGGCACGCCCGGATCCCCAGCCTTCGGTGTGAATGATGAGGTAGTACATCGCGTCGCGGGCACTCGTGTCCATACGTGTCGTGAAAGATCCGGCATCTACGTGCAACTTCTCGTTACTCCTAACTTTCCCCTTGCTAAAGACGGCTGTCAGGGTCGCGCCGTGACCTCCCTCGCGCCCCCCTGTGAGGCGTCAAATGTAACGAAATTGCTGAAAGTTTCTGTAAGGCCTTTCATCCCCTTCGCACCCCTGTTACGTTCCGCTCAAATCCCCCTGAGCAAGGAGTGCGACGCAGATGAGGCGAGTCCTCACGTCCGCGGCGGTGGCCGCGGCGCTCGCTTTGGCGGTCACCGCCTGTGGCGACGGTTCCGGCGACGCCGGATCGGCCCCGGCCAAGAGCGCCGCCCCCGCCGAGGTGACCGGCACGGTCACCTGGTGGGACACCTCGGACGCCACGACCGAGGGCCCGGTCTTCCAGGAGATCATCAAGGACTTCGAGGCCAAGTACCCGAAGATCAAGGTCAACTACGTCAACGTGCCGTTCGCGAACGCGCGCGACAAGTTCAAGACCGCCGCGCAGTCCGGGGCGGGCGCGCCCGACGTGCTGCGCACCGACGTGGGGTGGGTCGCGGAGTTCGCCTCGCTCGGCTACCTCGCGCCGCTCGACGGCACCCCCGCGGTCGACAAGCCCGAGGAGTTCCTGCCCGTCCCGTCCGCCAGCGGCAAGTACAACGGCAAGACGTACGGCGTGCCGCAGGTGACGGACACCCTCGGCCTCCTGTACAACAAGGAACTACTGAAGAAGGCGGGCTACGACGAGCCTCCGGCCACGATGGCCGACCTCAAGAAGGTGGCGCTCGACGTCAAGTCGAAGACCGGAGCGGGCGGACTCGCCCTGAACGTGGACGCCTACTTCCTGCTTCCGTTCATCTACGGCGAGGGCGGCGACTTCGTCGACGTCCAGAACAAGAAGATCACGATCTCGTCCCCGCAGAGCGTGGCGGGGGTGAAGATCGTCGAGGACCTGATCACGTCGGGCGCCGCCGTCAAGCCGGCGCTGCAGGACAGCTACACGAACGCCGAGACCGCGTTCAAGGACGGCAAGGTCGCGATGATCTTCAACGGTCCGTGGTCGAACGCCGACAACCTCGGTGGCAAGGTGTTCAAGGACAACCCGGACAACTTCGGCGTCGCCCCGGTCCCGGCCGGCTCGGCGAAGGCGGGCTCGCCCCTGGGCGGCCACGACTACACCGTCTACGCCGGTTCCAAGAACCTCGACGCGTCGTACCTGTTCGTCCAGTTCATGGACAGCGCGGAGAGCCAGGCAAAGATCGCCGGCAAGCTCGGCCTGCTGCCGACCCGCCAGCCCGCCTACAGCGCCTCGGAGGCCACGGCCAACCCGAAGATCGCCCAGTGGCAGAAGCCGATGGAGACGGCCGTCGAGCGTCCCTGGATCCCCGAGGCCGCCTCGCTGTTCCAGCCGCTGGTCGACGGCTACCAGAAGCTCGCCGGCGGGCAGACGACGACCGAGCCCATGCTCAAGGACGTCGCCACCGCCTACCAGGGCATCCTCAAGGGCTGGAGCCTGTAGGACATGACGGCTGACGTCGTCGCGACGAGAAGGGCCGCGCCCCGTTCCGGGGCGCGGCGCCTCCTGTCGCGTCACTGGTACGCCTGGGCGATGACCGCGCCGGTCGTCATCGTGATGCTGGTGCTGGTCGGCTACCCCCTCGTGCGGGGCGTGTACCTGTCGCTCACCGACGCGACCGAGGCCACCATGGGCCGCACTATCGGGATGAACGTCATCCCGTCCACCTACGAGTTCGTGGGCCTGAAGAACTACGCCGACATCCTCACGTCCGCGGAGTTCCTCGGCCGGCTGACCTGGACGGTCGTGTGGACGGTCGTGTGCGTCGCCCTGCACGTGGGCATCGGCCTCGGCCTGGCGATGCTGCTGAACCGGCCCATGCGGCTGCGGTCGCTCTACCGGATCCTGCTCGTGCTGCCCTGGGCCGTGCCGGCCTTCGTGTCCGCCTTCATCTGGCGCTACCTGCTGAACGGCGAGTTCGGCGTGGTCAACGCCATGCTGCGGGCCGCGGGGTTCGCCGGGATCGCCTGGCTGGACGATCCGTTCTGGGCGAAGGTCTCGGTGATCGCCTGCAACGTGTGGCTGGGCGTGCCGTTCATGATGCTCGCGCTGCTCGGCGGCCTGCAGGCCATCCCGCGCGAGCTGCACGAGGCCGCCGAGGTGGACGGCGCCACGCCGTGGCAGCGCTTCCGCCACATCACGCTGCCGGGCCTGCGCCCGGTGTCGAACACGGTCGTCCTGCTCGGCACGATCTGGACGTTCAACCAGTTCCCGGTCATCTTCCTGCTGACCAAGGGAGGACCGGGCGGAGCCACGGAGATCCTCGTGACGTACGCCTACCGCCAGGCGTTCGAGGGCATCAGGAACTACTCGGGCTCCGCCGCCTGGGGCATGGTGATCCTCGCGCTGCTCGTCGTGATGGCAACGGTCTACCGGCGCGCGCTCAGGCAGCAGGGGGAGGCGTGGTGAGCCGGGCCGCCCCCGCCGGCGCGTGGAGCCGCGACAGGCGCAGCCCCGGCAAGTCGATCGCCCTGCACCTCACGCTGATCGCGGCGAGCATCGTGTCGGTGTTCCCGGTCGCGTGGCTGGTGCTGACCTCGCTCAAGCCGCGGACGGTCATCGAGACCGCCTCGGTGGCGCCGATCGACCACCCCACGCTCGCCAACTACACGCAGGTCCTGGGGGAGACCCGGTTCCTGACGTGGGCCGCGAACTCCGTCGTCGTCTCGCTCATCACGGCCGTGCTCGGCGTGCTGCTGTCGGCGACCACCGGCTACGCGGTCAGCCGCTTCCGCTTCCCGGGCTTCCGTTCGGTGATGTGGATGCTGCTGATCACGCAGATGTTCCCCGTGGCGATCCTGATCGTGCCGATCTACAACCTGATGGCCGGGCTCGGACTGATCAACCAGTTCCCGTCCCTCGTCGTCGCCTACCTCACCTCCACCGTGCCGTTCTGCGCGTGGATGATGAAGGGCTACTTCGACACCGTCCCCGTGACGATCGACGAGGCGGGCCGGGTGGACGGCCTGTCCCCCTTCGGCACGTTCTGGCGGCTCATCCTGCCGCTGGCCAAGCCCGGCCTGGCCGTGGCCGCGTTCTACTCGTTCATCACCGCCTGGGCGGAGGTCGCGTACGCGACCGCGTTCATGACGGGCGACGACAAGTACACGCTCGCGGTCGGCCTGAGCCAGTTCGTCGGCCAGCACAAGGCGGAGTGGGGCCTGCTGACGGCCTCGTCGGTGCTGATCGCCATCCCGGCGGCCGTCGTCTTCCTGCTCGTCCAGCGCCACCTCGTCACCGGCCTGACGGCCGGCGCGACGAAGGCGTGACCCTATATGAGAATCGGGGGATCCCAATGACCGAACTCGCCGTCCAGCCGTCCGCGGTCGCGACCCGGTGGTGGCGCGACGCGGTGATCTACCAGGTGTACGTCCGCAGCTTCGCGGACGGCAACGGCGACGGGATCGGCGACCTGCTCGGCGTGCGCAGCCGCCTGCGGTACCTCGCCGACCTCGGCGTGGACGCGATCTGGCTGACGCCGTTCTACCCCTCGCCGATGGCCGACTTCGGATACGACGTGGCCGACTACCGCGACGTCGATCCGCTCTTCGGCTCGCTGGCCGACGCCCAGGCGCTGATCGCGGACGCCCACCGGCTGGGCCTGCGGATCATCGTGGACGTGGTGCCCAACCACACCTCCGACCGCCACCCCTGGTTCGAGGCGGCGCTGCGGGCCGGGCCGGGCAGCCCCGAGCGGGAGCGCTACATCTTCCGCGAGGGCAAGGGCGCGGCGGGCGAGCTGCCGCCCAACGACTGGGAGTCGATCTTCGGCGGGCCCGCCTGGACCCGGGTCGAGGACGGCCAGTGGTACCTGCACCTGTTCGCCCCCGAGCAGCCGGACCTCAACTGGGAGCACCCGGAGGTGCACGAGGAGTTCGCCGACGTGCTGCGGTTCTGGCTCGACCTCGGCGTGGACGGCTTCCGGATCGACGTCGCGCACGGCATGGTCAAGGCGCCGGGCCTGCCCGACGTGGGCGCCCGGGGCCAGGCCGAGATGATCGGCGCGCAGGTCGTGCCGTTCTTCGACCAGGACGGCGTGCACGAGATCCACCGGGCCTGGCGCCGCATCCTCGACTCCTACGAGGGCGAGCGGATCGGAGTGGCCGAGGCGTGGGCGCCCTCGCCCGAGCGGCTGGCCAACTACGTCCGCCCCGACGAGCTGCACCAGGCGTTCAACTTCCACTTCCTCAAGACGCCCTGGGACGCGGCGCGCTTCCGCGAGGTCATCGACGAGTCGGTGCGCACGTCGGCGCTGGTGGACGCGCCCCCGACCTGGGTGCTGTCCAACCACGACGTCAAGCGGCACGTCACCCGCTACGGCGGCGGCGAGCGCGGCCTGCGCAGGGCGCGGGCGGCGGCGCTGCTCATGCTGGCGCTGCCCGGCTCGGCCTACGTCTACCAGGGCGAGGAGCTGGGGCTGCCCGAGGTGCTCGACCTGCCCGAGCAGTACCTGCAGGACCCGCAGCGGCTGCGCGACCCCGACAGCGGGCGCGACGGTTGCCGGGTGCCGCTTCCGTGGACCGCCGCGGGCGAGCCGCCGTACGGCTTCACCCCGCCGGGGATCTACGAGAGCTGGCTGCCGATGCCGGCCGGCTGGCGCGACCTGTCGGTGGAGGCGCAGCTGCGGGACGGCGCGTCGATGCTCAGCCTCTACCGGGCCGCCCTCGCCCTCAGGCGGGAGCACCCCGAGCTGGGCGACGGCACCCTGACCTGGATCGACAGCCCGGCCGGAACGCTGGCGTTCCGGCGCGGCGACTCGTTCGTCTGCGTGCTCAACATGACGCCGGAGTGGGTGGAGATCGGGCCCGAGCACGGCGCGGTCCAGGGGTACGGCGACCTGCTGCTGGCCAGCGGAGGACCAGAGACCGCCGGTGACGTCGTCCGGCTCGCTCCCGACTCCGCCACCTGGTGGACCGCGAGAGATGTCTAAAGTAATGCTCATGAACAACACACGGCTCGCCGACATCGCCGCCCAGGCCGGAGTCAGCGAGGCGACGGTGAGCCGTGTGCTCAACGGCAAGGCGGGGGTCTCCCCGGCCACCCGCCAGGCCGTGCTCACCGCCCTCGACCTGATGGGCTACGAGCGGCCCCAGCGGCTGCGCCAGCGCAGCAACGGCCTGATCGGCCTGGTGATCCCGGAGCTCGGCAACCCGATCTTCCCGGCGTTCGCTCAGGCGATGGAGAAGTCGCTGATCCAGCACGGCTACACGCCGATCCTGTGCACGCAGGAGCCCGGCGGAGCCCCCGAGGACGAGTTCACCGAGATGCTCCTCGACCGGGGCGTGTCCGGCATCGTCTTCGTCTCAGGCCTGCACGCCGACACCACCGCGCGGATGGACCGCTACACCCGGCTCACCGACCGGGGGCTGCCGATCGTGCTCGTCGACGGCTACAACGAGGCCATCCCCGTGCCGTTCATCTCGCCCGACGACCGGCTCGCCGCGCGCCTGGCCGTGCAGCATCTGGTGGACCTCGGGCACGAGCGCATCGGCCTCGCGCTGGGGCAGCGGCGCTTCGTCCCGGTCATCCGCAAGATCGAGGGCTTCCGCCAGGCGATGGCGCAGCTGCTCGGCCCGGCCGACGTCGACGACCTCATCCAGCACTCGCTGTTCTCCGTCGAGGGCGGGCAGGCCGCCGCCTCGGCGCTGCTCGGCGCTGCTCGACCGCGGCTGCACCGGGATCTTCTGCGCGAGCGACCTCATGGCGCTCGGCGCGATCCGCGCCGCCCGCGAGCGGGGGCTGTCGGTGCCCGGGGACGTGTCGGTCGTCGGGTTCGACGACTCGCCGCTGATGGCGTTCACCGACCCGCCGCTGACGACCGTGCGCAAGCCGATCGGCGCGATGGCGGCCGCCGCCGTCGAGACCCTGCTCGAGGAGATCGGCGGCACTCCCGCCAAGCACGTCGAGCTGGTCTACCAGCCTGAGCTCGTGGTGCGCGGCTCCACCAGCTCGGGCCCGCTGGTCAACCGCTGAGCCTTGCCACTGCCGTCTGACCCCGGGCGCTGCCGCCACCGGTCCCGGCCGCGCGCCGCGGCGTGAAGCGCCGGCGAGGGTCCGCTGTACCCGCAGCGGTCCCGGCATGCCCGCCCCGGCCTGATCGCCCTTCCCCCGTTCCGGCGACCGTGCGAGATCACCGCGCCGGACACTCATGACGTCCTCAGGAGCGTTGCGAATGACCGATCACCCCTTCGACGTCCTGGTCGTCGGCGGCGCCGGCGTCGACACGACCGTCTACGTGCCCGAACTGCCCCTGCCGTACGCCGACACCTATGCCGTGCCGCCCGTCGTGGACCGGATCGGCAACACCGGCGCGGGAGTAGCGCTCGGCTGCCACGCCCTCGGCCTGCGCGTGAAGTTCGTCGACCTCATCGGCGACGACCCACAGGGCGCGCTGATCCGCGACCACCTCGCCGCCCGGGGCGTGGACTTCGCCCACGCCCCGTCCGAGGCGGGCACCCGCCGCAGCGTCCTGCTCGTGGGCCCGGACGGCAGGCGCCTCTCGCTCTTCGACCCCCGGGTCGTCCCCGGCCAGCGGATGCCCCGCGACCTCTACCTGCCGGCCCTCCGGTCGGCCCGGCACGTCCACGTCTCGATCGTGGACTTCGCCCGGCACGTGTACGCCGACATCCCCGACGGCACGACGGTCTCGACCGACCTGCACGACTGGGACGGCGAGAACCCGCACCACGAGGACTTCGCCTACTCCTCCGACGTGGTCTTCCTGTCCGCGACCAAGCTCGGCGGGCGGCGCGAGGAGGTCATGCGGGCGATCGCGGAGCGGGGCCGCGCGTCGGTGGTCGTGTGCACGGACGGGGCCGAGGGCTGCCACGTGCTGGCCGAAGGGAAGGTCCGCGGCTTCCCGGCCGAGCCGCTGCCGGGCCCGGTGGCCGACAGCAACGGCGCCGGCGACGCGTTCGTGTCGGGCTTCCTGTACGGCCGCCTGGCCGGCCGTCCCCTGGAGGAGTGCGTACGGCTGGGCGCGGTGGCCGGGGCGCACGCGTGCACCTCGGAGGGCACGCACGAGGACCCGATCGGCCTGGACGCCCTGCTGGGCCCGGTGTCGTGAGACTGGGTGCGGTGTCGTGAGACGACGCCGGGCCCGCCACCGCAGGTGAGCGGTCGCGGGCCCGGCACCCATGGACGTGCCCGGGTCGCGGGCACGAGCATGGCCACCGGCTCCGCCGAGGGAGGAAGGACGGGCCGGCGAGCTGGGAAAATCCAGGGCAGCGCTCAGGGGCGCCGCGCGAGGGGAGCGCTCAGGGGCGCAGCGCGGCGGCCTCGGAGGCGAGCTTCTCGATCCTGGCGAAGTCGCCCGCCGTCACGAGGCTGCGCGGCGTGAGCCAGCTTCCGCCGACGCAGCCGACGTTCGGCAGGGCGAGGTAGGCCGGCGCGTTCGACGGGGTGATCCCGCCCGTGGGGCAGAACCGCACGTCGGGCAGCGGGCCGCCCAGCGACTTCAGGTACGTGACACCGCCGGCCGGCTCGGCCGGGAAGAACTTGAGCTCGCGCACGCCGCGCTCGGCCAGCGTCATCGCCTCGGTGGCCGTGGCGACGCCCGGCAGGAACGGCACGCCCGAGGCGAGCATGGCCGCGAGCAGGCCGGGCGTGGTGCCGGGGGAGACGAGGAAGCGGGCGCCGGCCCCGGCCGCGGCCTCCACGTCCTCGGGCGAGCGCACGGTGCCCGCGCCGATCACGGCCTCCGGCACCTCGGCGGCGATCCGCCGGATCGCGTCGAGGGCGACCGGAGTGCGCAGCGTGACCTCGATGACCGGCAGCCCGCCCGCCACCAGGGCCCGGGCGAGGGGGACGGCGCTCTCGGCGTCGTCGAGGACGACCACCGGGACGACCGGCGCGAGGTCGAGAAGGTTGCTCATACCAGCTCCACATCGGGGTTTTTTTGGGCGAGCCAGGCGGCCGCACCCGTCAGCGCCGGCTGCTCGGCGATGATCAGAACGGTGGCGATCGCGGCGGCGTACTCGGTCAGCGCCGGCGCGGTCGTCTCGAACCGGGCCCGGAACGCGCTGCCGGGGATCCGCGAGACCAGGCGCGGCAGCACGCCGCCGCCCAGGTAGACCCCGCCCCGCGCGCCGAGGGTGAGCGCCACGCCGCCGGCGAAGCCGCCGAGCAGGGCGAGGAAGACCTCCACGGTCTCGGCGCACAGCGGCTCGTCCGAGGAGGTGATCTGCGCCGCCGTACGGGCCTCGGGCGCGACGCCGCGCACGAGCGCGAGCCCGCGGTGCAGGCGCGGCAGCCCGGTGCCCGACAGCAGGTGCTCGGCGTCCACGTACGGCAGGCCGTCCGCGCGCAGCGCCCGGACTATCTCCATCTCCAGGTCCGTGACGGCGGGAACCGCCACGTGCCCGCCCTCGCCGGGCACCGGCTGCCAGCCCTCCCGCACGGGCACGAGACCGGCCACCCCGAGCCCGGTGCCGGGTCCGAGCACGGCCTTCGTCAGGCCGGCGGTCGGCGGCGGGCCGCCGAGCGGCAGGAGGTCGTCCCCCGCCAGGTGCGGCAGCGAGATCGCCAGCGCCTCGAAGTCGTTGAGCAGCACCGTACGCGGGATGCCGAGCTCTTCCACGGACCCCGACCATCCCGCGTTCGTCAGCCGGTACCGGTCGTTGTCGACCGGACCGGCGATCGCCAGGCACGCGGCCCCCGGCCGAACTCCGCCCGCATGGTCTGCGAGATAGGCGGCTACGGCATCGGCAAGGCCGAGATGCTGGGAAACGTCGAGTACGGCTACCGCCTCCGGCTGCCCTCCGGGCCGCGTCACCAAACCGAACCTGGCGTTGGTCCCGCCGATGTCCGCGACCAGCCAGGGAAGGCTCACGCGGCACCTCCGAAGACGCTCGCGCCGCGCTCGGCCGGGCCGACCGTGCGGCGGAAGGAGGCGAACAGCTCGCGGCCGGTGCCGGCCCACTGCTCGTCGGTCAGCGGGGCGCCCTCCGGCGTACGCCCGGTGAGGTCGGCGAGCACGGTGAGGGTCCCGGCGGCCGAGTCGAGGCGGATCACGTCGCCGTCGCGCACCAGCGCGATCGGCCCGCCGTCGGCGGCCTCGGGAGACAGGTGGATCGCCGCGGGGACCTTCCCCGAGGCGCCGGACATGCGGCCGTCGGTGACGATGGCCACCTTCTGGCCGCGGTCGAGCAGGACGGCCAGCGGCGGCGTGAGCTTGTGCAGCTCCGGCATGCCGTTGGCCCGGGGGCCCTGGTAGCGGACGACCGCGACGAAGTCCTGCCCGTCGAGCTCGCCCCGCTCGAACGCGGCGAGCAGATCGAGCTGGTCGTCGAACACCTTGGCGGGGGCCTCGATCACCAGGTGCGCGGGCTTGACGGCGGAGACCTTGCTCACCGCCCGGCCCAGGTTGCCGGACAGCATGTGGATGCCGCCGTCGGGGGAGAACGGCTCGGCGACCGGCCGCAGGACCTCGGTGTCGGCGCTGGGCTCTGTCCGCTCCTCCCACACCAGCGCGCCCTCCTTGAGCGCCCCGCCTTCCTTGAGCACGGGGGCGGAGCGGTAGAGACCGAGGCCGCGCCCGGCGACCGTGAGCACGTCCTCGTGGAGCAGCCCGGCGTCCAGCAGGTCGCCGATGAACACCGGCATGCCGCCCGCGGCCTGGAAGTGGTTCACGTCCGCCTGGCCGTTGGGGTACATCCGGGTGATCAGCGGCACGACCTTGGACAGGGCCGCCATGTCGTCCCAGGTCAGCTCGATGCCGGCGGCCGCCGCCATGGCGACCAGGTGCATCGTGTGGTTGGTGGAGCCGCCGGAGGCGAGCAGCGCGACGACCGCGTTGACGATCGCCTTCTCGTCCACGATCTCGGCGACGGGCGTGTACTCCTCGCCGTGCGGGGTGATCTCGACCGCCCGCCGCGCCGCCGCCCCGGTCAGCGCGTGCCGCAGCTCGGTGTGCGGGTTGACGAACGTCGCCCCCGGCAGGTGGAGGCCCATGACCTCCATGAGGAGCTGGTTGGAGTTGGCGGTGCCGTAGAACGTGCAGGTGCCGGGGGAGTGGTAGGACGCCGCCTCGGCGTCGAGCATCTCCAGGCGGCCGATCTTGCCTTCGGCGAAGGACTGCCGCGCCCTGGCCTTGACCTTGTTGGGCAGGCCCGAGGTCATCGGCCCGGCGGGGACGAATATGGCCGGTAGGTGCCCGAAGTGTAAGGCGCCGACGAGCAGCCCCGGGACGATCTTGTCGCAGACCCCGAGCAGCAGGGCCGCGTCGAACATGTCGTGCGACAGCGCGATCGCGGTCGCCATCGCGATCACGTCGCGGCTGTAGAGCGACAGCTCCATGCCCGCCCTGCCCTGGGTGATGCCGTCGCACATCGCGGGCACGCCGCCCGCCACCTGCGCCACGCCGCCCGCCTCCCGGACCGCCCGCTTCAGCTCCGGCGGGTAGGTCTCGTACGGCTGGTGCGCCGACAGCATGTCGTTGTACGACGTCACGATGGCCACGCCGGGCTTCGCCGTACCGCGCAGGTCGAGCTTGTCCTCGGCGGGCGCGGCGGCGAAGCCGTGGGCCAGGTTGGCGCAGCCGAGCCGCCCCCGGGCCGGCCCCCGCTCACGCAGCTCGGCCCCGGCGCGGCGCACCCGCTCCAGGTAGGCCCCGCGGCTTTCGCGGCTCCGCGCGACCACGCGATCGGTGACCTCGGTGATAACGGGGTTCGTCACGGAAGGTCCTCCTCCTGCCGGGGCCGCCGCGAGGCGGGTCCAACTCGCCCCGGGGCTGTCGTCCCGGGACGTGTGCCCGGCGGCGCGTCCGGCCCCGATCCGTTGATCGGGCACCAGGTGTCGATCGGGCACGGATGGGACAGTATCGGGAAGTTATGCGACTTTTCAAGCCCACTTTTGTAACTCAGAATGAATAAGTCATTGAACTTAGGTGAGTTCCTGTGCTTCACTTACGCTCGATGTCACGTCTAGCCACCACCGGCGAGGTCCTCCAGCTCATCCGGAGCGGGGAGGCGGTGACGCGCGCCGACATCGGCCGTGTGACGGGCCTGTCCCGCCCCGCCGTGGCGCACCGCGTCGCCGATTTGCTCCAGCGCGGGCTGATCCTGGAGGACGCCGAGGGGCCGTCCACCGGAGGCCGCCCGCCCATGCGGCTGCGCTTCGCCGCCTCCGGGGGAGTCGTCCCGGTGGCCTCGCTCGGCGCCCGCCGCACCCAGATCGCGCTGTGCGACCTCGCGGGCGAGGTGCTGCACCGCACCGACCTGGACATCGACGTCGAGGAGGGGCCGGGCGTCGTCCTGCCCCTGCTCATGGACACCTGGGAGAAGCTGCTCGACGGGCGGGACGACGTCGTCGGCATCGGGCTGGGCGTGCCGGCGACCGTGGAGTTCGCCGCCGGACGGGTCGAAAGCGCCCGCGTGATGGCGAGCTGGACCGGCGTGGTGATCCCGCCGATCATCGCCGAGCGGTTCCGCGTGCCGGTGCTCGTGGACAACGACGTGAACGTCATCGCGATGGGCGAGCACCGGGTCGTCTACGCCTCGGAACTCGACGACCTGCTGTTCGTGAAGGTCTCCACCCGGATCGGCGCGGGAGTGATCTCCGGCGGCGGCATCCTGCGCGGCGCGCTCGGCGCGGCCGGGGAGATCGGGCACATCCCCGTGCGGGACGGCGGGGGCGTGCTGTGCCGCTGCGGCAACCTCGACTGCGTCGACTCGGTCGCCAGCGGCACCGCGATCCTGCGCGACCTGCGGGCCAAGGGCCGCGACGTGATGTCGCTCGCCGACGTGACCGCCCTGGTCCGGGCCGGCGACGCGGAGACCATGGCCGTGGTGCGGCAGGCCGGTCGCTGGCTCGGCGAGGTCATCTCCGGCGCGGTCAACCTGCTCAACCCCGCCGTCGTGGTCCTCGGCGGCGACGTCGCCGAGATGTTCCAGCCGCTGGTGTCGGGCGTGCGCGAGGTCGTCTACCGGCGCTCCACCCAGCTCGCCACCCGCAGCCTGCGCATCGAGCGCAGCCACCTCGGCCCCGGCGCGGGCATCACCGGCTGCGCGCTCATGGTCCTCGACCACGTCCTGTCGGCCCAGGCCGTCGACGCCGCCGCCCGCTGATTCCCTTCCCGGGCGAGGGACCCTCCCGGATGCCCGGCTCAGGGAGCGCAGTTCAGGAAGAGGGAGCGCGGTTCAGGAAGCCGGGGCGACGATCGGCCGGGCCGGGCCCCACGCACGGTAGGTCGTCGTGAAGGACGACGAGAGCAGTCCCAACTGCGGCACGGACGCCTTCCAGGTGAACACGAACCTGACCGGCAGGTCCTCCTGGTCGAGTGTCAGCGTGTATGAGATGCGGGACCTGTCCAGGCCCCGCGCCGGGCTCAGCCAGCTTGCGAGGAAACCGCGCAGCACGTAACCGACGTCCGCGACCAGGACACCGCCCGAGTACGTCCTGCCGTCCTTCCCGGAGCGGTAGACCCTCGGGGTGGCGCCGACGAGGGTCAGGATCGTGGGGATCGAGCCGACGAGGATGAAGAGCGCGGCGCCCGCCGCCGCGCCGTCGCGCCCACGGGCGGCCGGCCCCTGCGGGTCGAGATCCAGCGGCAGCCTCTCGCCGTTCGGAAGGCGGACGTCGTCGGCGATGACGACGACGCGTTTCCGCTCGCTTTCCGGATAGGTGACGCGCATGTCGTAGGAGTCGCCGTCGTACTGGCCTCCGGGATCATGGGTGAACCGGCCGTCGGCCCGCAGGAAGGTGTCGCTCTGGGTGAACGCCCCCTCGCAGGCGAACCTCGCGGAGGGGGCGGCCGTGACGGCGGCGTCGATCGCCGCGCCCAGCTCCGCGGGAGTCCCGGGAGCCGCGACCGGGGACGGCACGGCCGCACGGGCCGGGCTCGCCGACGGCGAAGCGGTCCCGGTGGCCGTGGAGTCCGGCGAGGCGGGGACGCTCGCGGTGGGTCCGCCCGCGGCGAGGGAGGAGGAGCCGGACGCGGCCATCGGCACGGGCGATTCCCCCGGCACCGACGGCGTGGCTCCGCCGGTGCCTGCGGGCAGGCGGGAGACCGCGATCCAGGTCCCCGCGAGGGCCGCGACCACCGCTCCCGTGCCGGCCAGCAGAGCCCGGCGGGGAAGCCGGTGCTCCCCGCCGCCCGTCGTCTCCGGCGCGATCTGCCCGATCGCCGCCTGCCGGCCCATCTGGAGCGCTGCGACGTCCCCGCCTGAGGACGGCACGTCGTCCAGGAGGCTCAGGAGGACCTCGCGGGCGGTCGGTCGTCGCGTCGGGTCCTTGTCCAGGCAGCGTGCCACCAGGTCGCGCAGCCCGCCCGCCAGGTCACCGAGGACGGGTTCGCCCTGCACAATCCGGTAAGCGATGGCCGCGGGCGTGTCCCGGCCGAACGGCGGCGCCCCCGTGGCCGCGTACGTGATGGTGGAGCCCCAGGCGAACACGTCCGCCGGAGGGCCGATCCGGTCACCGCGGAAGTGCTCGGGCGCCATATAGGGCGGCGTGCCGGCGGTGGGACCGGTGGTGGCCGAGGCGTCCACCAGCCGGGCGATGCCGAAGTCGATGACGCGTGGCCCGTCGGGGCCGACCAGCACGTTGCTCGGCTTGAAGTCGCGGTGCACCACCCCCGCTCGATGGACGGCCGCCAAGGCGGTGATGGTGCCGATGGCCAGCCGGTGCAGCACCGCGCCCCTGAGCGGCCCGCCGCTCTCGATCACCTGCTGGAGCGACGGACCGTCGACGACCTCGCTCACTATGTAGGGCGGGTCGGCGTCAAGCCTGGCGTCGAGGATGCGCACCGTGCAGAACTCGGCCACCTGGCGTGCCGCGGCCAGTTCCCTGGCGAAGGACGAGGGAACGCCGATGGACGGCCGCGCCCGCACGACCTTCACCGCCACCTTCTCCCCGGCCGGGGTCTCGCCGAGATACACGACGCCCTGGCCGCCTTCCCCCAGGCGGCCCACGAGGCGGTAGTCACCCAGCCGTTCAGGGTCTCCGGCACGTAACGGACTTTCGGCCATGTAGCCCCTCATCCATCGCGATCACCGCTCCGCGGGCCAGCGTAGCGAAAGCACCGGCCCCGTCCAGGTGTCGTGCCAGGCGCCCGACGGGTCGGCTGCGGCCGGGGATCCGGCCCAACCGGAGCGCGGAATTGTCCGACGGGGGCACTAGGCTCTGTGGCGATCTTTCATGGCCCCCCAGGAGTCCTTCGTGCGTGAACGTGTCCGCCGCCTGATCGAGTCGCGGCGGTTCCAGCAGGCGATCACCGTGGTGATCCTCTTCAACGCGGCCACGCTGGGCGTCGAGACCTCCGCCGAGGCGGTCGCCCGGTACGGCACGGAACTGCACGTCGCCGACCATGTCGCCCTGTACGTCTTCGTGGCGGAGATTCTGGCCAAGATCTACGTCTACGGGTGGCGGTTCCTCCGCGACGCCTGGAACGTCTTCGACCTGCTGATCATCGGCTTCTCGTTCCTCCCCACGGCGGGCGGCCTGTCGGTGCTGCGGGCTCTGCGCGTCCTGCGGGCGTTGCGGCTGATCTCGGTGGTGCCGTCGCTGCGGCGGGTGGTCTCCGCGCTGCTCACCGCCATCCCGGGGATGACCTCGATCGTCGTCCTGCTCGGCCTCGTCCTGTACGTCGGCGCCGTCATGGGCACCAAGCTGTACGGCGCCGCCGCGCCCGAGTACTTCGGCGACCTGCCCACGTCGCTGTACACGTTGTTCCAGGTCATGACGGGGGACGGCTGGTCGGAGATCAACCGGCAGCTGATGGAGAGCCATCCCTCGTCATGGATCTACTTTGTGGTGTTCGTGCTGGTCTGCACCTTCGTCGTGCTGAACCTCTTCATCGCGGTCGTGGTGAGCGCGATGGAGGAGGAGGCCAGGGACGACCGCTCGACGCTCGCCGAGCTGTCGGCCCTGCGCGAGGAGATCAGGAGCCTGCGCGAGAGCCTGGGCGAGCGGGTGCCCTCCTGAGCCGCGTCTCATGGCCCATGATCGTCGCTTGCTAGACTCCGCGCATGCGGCTTCCGACGGACGCTGAGATCCGCGCACTGCACGCGAAACACGCGCCCACGGAGGAAGCGTTCGACCTCGTCCACACGCACTGCGAGATCGTCTGCGCGATCGCCCTGCGCCTGGCCGACCGCGCCGGGCTCGACGTCGACGCCGAGTTGGTGCGGGCCGGAAGCCTCCTGCACGACATCGGCGTCTACCTGCTCTACGACGAGGACGGACGGCTCGACCACGCCGGTTACGTGCGCCACGGGATCCTCGGCCACGAACTGCTCCGCGGGGAGGGACTACCCGAGAGCCTGTGCCGGTTCTGCTCTCACCACACGGGTGTGGGGATCAGCCGGGAGGACGTGCTGCGACAGGGCCTGCCGCTGCCTCCCGCCGACTATCACGCGGAGTCGGCCGAGGAAGAGCTCGTGATGTTCGCGGACAAGTTCCACAGCAAGACCGACCCGCCGAGATTCGTCACCGCCGACGCCTACGCGGCCCACGTCCGCCGCTACGGCGAGGACAAGGCCGAGACGTTCGCGTCGATGTGCGCGGCCTTCGGCGTCCCCGACCTGCGGCCGCTCGCCGCCGCGTACGGGCACGTGATCGTGTAACCGGCGACCGGCGTGAGCCGCGCGGGCTACGGTGTCAGCACGATCCTGCCGAACACCTCACCCGCGTCCATCTTCCGGTGCGCCGACACGGCCTGCTCCAACGGCAGCACCTCGTGCACCACCGTGTGCAGCGCGCCGCGACTCGCGGCGGCGAACTGCTCGGTCCTCACGGCACGCCGATCGGGCCCGGCCACGGTGTCGGCGCTGAACGTGGCGAACGACATCGACTTACGGAACGCCGCCATCATCCTCATGCCGAAGTCCGCCGGCGGCTGGCCTCCGACCGCGCCGACGGCCACCAGGCGACCGTTCGGGTTGAGCTTGGCGAAGAACGAAGGCATGTCCGCGCCGGCGACGATGTCGATGATGACGTCGTAGCCCGCGGGAGCGTCCGCGCCGCCCTCGCCGGAGCGGTCGAGCACATGGGTCGCGCCGAGCCTGCGCAGGCGCTCGCCGCGCTCGGCCGACGACGTCGTGACCGCCACCGCACCGGCACCGCCGTGAGCCGCGAGCTGGACCGTCATGATCCCGATGCTGCCGGCCGCGCCGCGTACCAGCACCGACTCGCCGGGAGCGAAGCGGGCATGGGAAAGGCCGAAGTGGGCCACCACTCCGGAGCTCCCGAGCGTCACCGCGTCGACGGCGGACAGGTTCGCGGGAAGGGGAAGGATCTCCTCGACCGCGGCGATCGCCTGTTCGACGTAGCCGCCGCCCACGCCGGTGAACGCCCACACCCGCTGCCCGATCCACGACGTGCCGACGTCGTCGCCGACGGCGATCACGGTGCCCGCCACCTCGCTGCCGGGGATAAGGCCTCCCGAGAAGCCGTAGGCGGCCAGAGCGCCGCTTCGGATCACGGCGTCGACGCCGCCGACGCCGATCGCCTCGGTGGCGATCAGCACCTGCCCGGCGGCGGGAGCCGGGGCGGGGAGGTCGATGACCGCCAGACCTTCGGGACTTCCGAATGCCTGGATCGTGACTGCCTTCAAGGTCGTCTCCATGTTCCGTGACCGATCGGGACCGCGCCCGGGCGCGACGGAAGCGCATCGCCTCCATGCCTCGGACGGTAACGGACTCGACCGTCCGTTCGACTGAAGTGAGAGGGGCGACCGACCGTTTGCCTCACATTCCCCCTTTTGCGCAGCACCAGGCGGGAACGATGGGAGGCGCCGCCTACGCCCTCGCCGGCAGCCGGTCGATCTGGACCTCCAGCGGGGGCGCGCCGAGGCGGTTGTCGACCTCGTCGTACGGCACGGCGGGCGGCTCGTCGACGCGGATGGCGCGCAGATATTCGGCGAACCTCTCCAGCTTCTGCCCGTCCCTGGCGAGGCCCCGGCGGATGAGCCGCTCACGCAGCGTCGGGCCGTCGGAGCGGATCCAGATCAGGCGCACCTCGGGTCCGCCCAGCGCCTCCACCCACGCGTGCCAGAGCGCCGCGTCGTGCACCTGGGAGGTGAAGGGCCCGCCGAGCATCACCGGGCAGCCGTGGGAACGGATCTCCCTGGCCGTCGCCGTCATGCCGGCGTACTCGTGCCGCTTGACGTGATCGTCGTACCACGGCCCCTCGCGCTCGCCGGGGGGCCTGCCGTACGCGGCGAGCGTGGCCTCGACGAAGCCGCCGTACATCGTGTCCTTGTCGAGCAGGGCGGGCACGGGGTCGAGGCGGGCCAGCAGCAGGTCGCAGACGGTCGACTTGCCCGCGCCCGGCGGACCGGACACCACCCAGACGGGAGCGGTCATCGCGGCGGGCCGTAGGGCTCGATGGGCGGATCGGAGTAGGGCCCGCCGTCCGCCGCGCCCGAGTCGCCGACGCGCCGTCCGGCGTCCTCCGTCACCCGCAGGACGTACAGGTTCCTGCCGGGATCGACCGGCACCAGGCCGTACGCGGCGTCGACCTCGTCCTCGGTGAGGCCGAGCCGCCGCATCGCGGCCTCCAGCGTCGCGGGCGCGGCGAGCCGCACGGTGATGAGCACCTCGGCCACCGGCCCCGCCTCCCCTGCTGGACGTGTCGTCACCGGACGCCGCGGCGGCCTCAGGCCGCTCTCGCGGCGCTGTGGTACTCAGGCCGCTTTCGCGGCTCGGCGGCGCAGCGCGGCGATGATGCCGGCGGCGTCCACCACGCCGTATCCGTAGTCGTGGTCATACCCTACGGCACTGCGATCATCGGCCGTCCGGCGGAGCAGGGTCCTGAGCTGGGCGGGCGGCAGCACCGTCGAGGGCCAGCGGGAGCGTACGGCGGCGACCAGCCCGGCCGCGACGGGGCAGGCCGCCGAGGTGCCCGAGTCGGGCTCGCCGTCGCCGAGCGCGCCAGAGCCGGCGAAGTGCGTGTAGGAGCAGACGTCCGGCTTGCGCGCGGCCAGCCGGCCGGGGCCCTGCGAGGAGTAGCCCACCCGTGTGCCCGCCGTGTCGATTCCGCCGATCGACAGCGCGCGGGGATGGGAGTTGGCCCCGACGATGGGCCGGTCGGGGTAGGCGCACCTGCTGTCGCGGCACTGCGTCCCGCAGTTGCCCGCGGCGAACAGGATGTCCGCCCCCGCCTCGGCCAGGCTGCCGACGATCAGGTTGAACGGATGGGCCGGGTTGTCGGAGTAGTTGCCGGGGTGTCCGGGCGGGAAGTCCCAGCGGGGGGAGAAGGACCCCCAGCTGTTGGTCACCACGAGCGCCCGCGACTCGGCGGGCTGGGCGTCGAGGATCTCGCGTAGATGGGCGTACGCGGCGATCGCGTCGGACAGCAGGCCGTCGAGCGTCGAGCCGCCCTGCCGCCGCGACAGCAGCACGGGCACGTCCACCAGCGACGCCTTGGGCGCGGCGATCAGCGCGTCGAAGGCGCACATGGTGCCGTGGTCGACAGGGAAGTCCCCCGGGGTTCCGGAGACGCTCTGGGGGTTCCAGCTCCGCTCGTGATCCACTGTCACGTCGTGGCCGCGGGCCGACTTGACGTACGCCGCGTTGATGCCGGTGTCGACGACCGCGAGGGGGACGCCGGAGCCGTCCAGCCCCTCGGCCGTCAGGTCGGGCACGCGCAGCAGGCGTTCGACGTCGTGCCAGTCGCCGACGGCGGGGTCGCCCCCGCAGGTGAGCGAGGTCTCGATCGCCGGGTCGGCGTACACCGCGACCACGTCGCGGCGGGCCGCGGGCAGGAGGGCGATCCTGCTGGTGACCTCGTCGTCGGCGATCTCCCCGCGGACCACGACCGAGGCGTCCTGGGGCGCCATGGAGAAGACCAGCGGCTGGTTGAGCGACAGCGGGTCCCCGCCGGGGGACGCGGGCATCGGGCGGGGCACGGCCACGGGGGCGTACGAGTGGTCGAGGACGACCCCGGGCAGGCCGTCGGCCACGTCCGACGCCATCGAGGGAACCGACGGGTCGGCGACGGCGGCGACCAGATCGGGGGACGGACGCAACTGGATGAGTACGCGCACGACGAGTCCACTCCGTTACTAGGCGGATCGTGACTGGGTGGATACGTTACGTGACAACCTTGCTGCATCCGGAGGGCGGCGTCCACGCCTTCGCGGAAAAACCCGCTGGTGTCGCCCGCTCAGGAGCGTTGGCTCAGAAGCGTTGACTCAGAAGCCGCACAGCTCCGACAGGCTCTTGGCCGCCTTGTCGTTCGTGGTGGGCGTCCTGCGGGGGCTCGCCCCGGCGACGACCGGCGTACGGGAGGGAGACGGACTCGGCGACGCGGACGGGGAGTGCGAACCGGAGGGGGTGGCGGACGCCGCCGATCCGGCGGACGACATCGGCGAGGCGGTGGCCGCGACGGCGCCCCGGTCGGACATCGACTGCCGGATCGCCTCCTTGGTCAGCTGCCTGATCTTGACCCAGTCCGGGTTGCCGGTGTAGATGAGAGGCGGCACGAACTGGAGACTGGTGATCTTGGCGCTGCGCACCTTCATGCCGAGCGGGACGAGGTGCTCCAGCAGGTCGCGGGGGATGTCGGTGCGGAACATGTGCCGGGCCGCCGCGGCGATCTTGTTGAAGTTCGCGAGCACCGTGGCCGGGGTGACCTGCTGGGCGAGCGCGCCGATGACGCAGCGCTGGCGGGCCATGCGGGAGAAGTCGTCGCTGTCCACCCGCGAGCGGCCATACCAGAGCACCTCCTCGCCGTTGAGCGTCCGGTAACCGGCCTTGATGGTCCCGGCGGTGCCGAACTTGCCGCCCCACCTGACGTCCTGCTCGACCCGGATCTTGAGCCCGCCGACCGCGTCGATCAGGGCCGCGAAGCCGTACATGTCGACAATCGCGTAGTAGTCGATGTTCAGGCCCAGGGTGTAGCCGATGGCGTCCTTCAGCGCCTGCGCGCCCTTGTTCTTGCCGCCCATGACCTGGGGGTTGTTGTCGGCGTAGTACCAGACGGAGTTGAGCAGGCCCTGTCCCTCGGCGTTGAAGCCGTTGGGGAACACCTTGCGCAGGGGGCTGCTCGGGGGGAAGCGGACGTACTGGAGGTTGCGCGGCAGGCTGAACAGGACGGTGTTGCCGGTGGCGATGTTCACGCTGGCCACGGTCATCGAGTCGGTGCGCACCCCGAGCCGGTTGCCCGCCGCGTCGCCGCCGATCAGCAGGAAGTTCACGCGCGTGCGGCCGTTCCACGGGTCCTCGGCCCGTACGGGGACGGGGGTCGAGCCCTCCACCGGAGCCGTGACGTCGTCGAGTAACTGGCTGGCCGTCCTGATCGTGTTCGCGGTGAAGGCGAACGGGGCCATCACGGCCACGCACAGCACGCCCGCGACGATGCCGGACACCACCTGTCCGGTCTGCGTCAGGCGCTGCGGACGCAGGGCGACGAACGACAGGAGCACGAGCGCGAACCAGGCGAGCGCGCACACGGCGGCGCCGGCCATGATGGCGGTCATCGTGCTGCCGCGCAGCGCGACCCCCGCGTTGTCCTTCAGTCGCAGGACCAGGACCACCAGGGCGACCAGCACGACGCCGAACGTCGCCAGCAGCGCGATCCCGGTGCGGCGGTTGCCCGCCCGCAGGTGGGCCGCCCCGGGTACGACGGCCGACAGCGCCGTCCAGCCGATCAGGGAGGCGGTGGTCAGCCGAGGGCCGAAGCGCGGCCCCTCGCCGCGCGCGGCCGCCGTGGGCGGCGGGCCCGCGGGTTCCTTGCCGCCCCCGCCCCCACCACGCCGACCTGTGTTTCCACCGGGCTGGCCTGTGTCTCCGCTGGCTCCACTGGGCTGACCTGTGTTTCCACCGGGCTGACCTGGCCGCTGACCTTCCAGGGGCCCTCCGGCCTCGTCAGCGGGACCCCCGCCTCGCATGGTTCACCGCTCTCTCCTCCGAAGCTGTGGCAGGGATTCTAACCCCCATATCCGGACAAGGTAGACGTAAACCGGGGGGCCCATCACGACACGGAACTGGAGCCGACCACCCAGGTGTTGCACTGGTAGGCCATCGGGCGGGTGTATCCCTGGCGGAACCAGGCGGCGTTGCTGCGCGTGTTTCCGTGGTCGCGCGGCCCTCCCGGCTGGTCGCCCAGGTGGCTGTACGCCCACAGGAGCGTGTTGCGCCGGGTGGTGTCGATCGGATACGAGGCGGCGACCGACCGCATGAACATGCCGCCGAAACACGTCGCCTGCAGTTCGTGCCGGCGGCTCAGAGCCATCTTGCCGCTCCGCGAGCCGGAGTCGAGCGTCTGCCGCCACCAGGAGTCGGAGATGCCCGACAGACTCTGGATGTGGTGGCCGTACTCGTGGGCCATCATGCTGATGATGATCCCGTTCCACGAACCGAGCGGGCCGTACTCCCTCGTCATGGCCGAGGTGGAGGCGTAGATCGTGCTGTTGCTCGGGCAGTAGTACGGCACGTTGCTGCCGGGGGAGGGATAGTCGCCGCACGCGCCCCTGCCCTTGCGGGCCGCGATCATGTACTTCGGCGGGCTCCAGTCGATCCCGACCCGCTCCAGCGCCGGCGCCCACGCCTTGCTCATGCACGCGCCGGTCTTGAGGATCAGCGCCTTGAACTGGGCGTGGTTGTAGATGCTGGCGTTCCCGGCCCGGCAGTTCGTCTTCGGCAGCGATCCTGCCCGATAGAGGGTGTTGTTCTTCGTCGTGCGGTTGAGCACCGGAGTCGGCCGCGTCGTGGGCTGCGACGTCGGCTTCGAGGTGGGCTTGTGGGTCGGTTCCGTGTCCGTGGTGGCTTCGTGCGAGGGGAACGGCGAGAAGGTGAAGGTCGGGATCGCGACCGGCGAGACCGTTTCGTCGTGGTCCGACAGACCGGCCAGTGCGCTCACGATCACGACGAGCACGAAGACCAGCGCCAGCACGCCCATGAGCGCGCCGACGACCGCCCCCGCGCCGGACTTGCGGCGGGGCGGCCGCCAGGCGGGCGGCGGATACGGGGCGGCGGGCCCGCGCGGGGGAGGCGGAGGCTGCGGGGCCCACCCCGGCCCCTGCGGCGACCCCTGTGGCGGCGCCTGCGGTGGCGGCACCTGGAACGGCGCTCCCTGAGGCGGCGCCGCCTGCGGGTAGGCGGGCCCGTTCGGCGCGTACGCGTGGCCTGCCTGGTGGCCCGCCGCTCCGTTCGGCGGCCCGTACGGAGAGCCGGGTGGGGCGGCGGGGGACGGCGGGGGTGCGTAGGACTGCGCGTAGGGCCCCGCCTGAGCCTGTGCGGGAGGCTGCGCGAGGGACTGCGCGGGGGGCTGTGCGTGCGGTCCGGCGCCCGCCGCGTCCGGCCACGCCGGGGCCTGCGACTGCGCCCCGCCCGGGAACTGTGCCTCGCCTTGGAACTGTGCCCCGCCCGGGAACTGTGCCCCGCCCGGGAACTGTGTCCCGGCCTGGAACTGGGGCCCGGGCTGGTAGGGCGTCGCGCCCGGGTATGGGCCGTTCGGTGCATAGGCGCCCCCCTGCGCCTCGGCCCCCGGGTGGGCGCCTTGGCTATAGGGCGGCGCGGCCTGCGGATAGGGGGTGCCGCCATTCGGTCCGGGGCTCGGAACACCGCCCTGAGGCTGAGTTCCGGGGTAGCCCCCCGCGCCCTGCGGCGGCCCGCTCGGCGGGTAGGCGGTGCCGCCCTGCGGCATGCCGGAGACGGCGCCGTGAGGCTGCTGCCCGAAAAGAGGAGGGCCGGAAACAGGAGGGCCGGAAGGTTGGGGGCCGCCCTGCGGCGAGGCGTTCCCCGGATAGGCCGGGCCGTGGGACGGTGCGTTCCCCGGGTACGCGGACGGGCCCTGGGGATGTGCCCCGGGCGGATAGGGGCCGCCGTAGGCCTGACCTCCCGGCGCCTGGGAGCCGTTCTGCGGCGGCGGGTAGGGAGCGGCGCCGGGCGCCTGCTGCCACGCGCCGCCCTCCGGGCCGCCCCACCCCGGCGGACCGTACGGCCCCGGGGCCGGGCCGGAGGATCGCGATCCGTCCGGCGAGGCGGGCCCGGCCTCCGGTTGCGGCGAATACGGCGGTCCTGAATAGGGAGAACTCTCCCCGGGCGGCTCCTGGGGAGGGTACTGCTGCGCCACGACATTGCCCCCTTTGTGGATTTGGGGCAAAAGAATACTGTTTTCTCATCCATCACGGATGTAGCAGATGTCGGGCACGATGTGTAATCGACCGGCGTGATCTCTGCGATGTTCCGGAATCGCCGGGCTCGTCTGCCCTAGCGTTTTTCGCATGAATCTGCAGCAGCTCCGTTACGTGGTCGCCACTGCGGAGCACCGCACCATGACCGATGCCGCCAGATCGCTCTATATCGCGCAGCCTGCTCTGTCCCGCGCGATACGCGACCTGGAACGTGAACTCGGAATGACGCTTTTCGCGCGCTCGGGCCGCGGGGTCGTCGTGACGGCCCAGGGCCGCCGGGTGGTGAAGCTGGCCCGCGAGGCCCTCGACGCGGTGGCGGAGATCGAGGCCCTCGCGACGCAGGGCAACTCCTCCGGCGCCGAACTGCGGATCGCGTCCACGCCGAGCCTGGAGCCCGGTCTCGCCGGGCGCCTGCTGCCCGCCTACGCCGCCGAGCATCCGGGGATCCGGGTGCACATCGTGCGGTGCGAGGGCCGGGAGGGGGTGGTCAGCGCGGTACGCGAACAGCGCGCCGATCTCGGGCTGACCGACCTCCCGGTGCCCACCGACCTGGTGAGCCACCCGCTCGAACGCCAGGAGATCGTGCTGATCTCCCCGCCCGGCCTCGACCTGCCCGATCCCGTCCCCGTGGCCCGGCTCGACGGCATGCGGCTGGTGCTGCCCGCCCCCGGCAACCCCCGCCGCAGGGAGTTCGACCAGATCTTCGCCACGTACGGCGTCCGCCCGATCCCGGCCGTCGAGTCCGACGAGCGGCGGGGCTGGCTGCGGATCGTACGGGAGGGGCGCGCCTCGCTGCTGTGGTATCGGGGCATGGCCGAGCAGGCGGCCAGGGCCGGTCTCGTGGTCCGCTCGCTCGATCCCTCGCTCCGGAAGATCATCGCGGTCGTCCACGCCCGGCGGCGGTTGCCCGCGATGGCGCAGGACTTCGTGGCCCTGGCCGAGGGCGGCTCCGCGGCATGAATCGCATGCCGGTTGTTTGGATCGTTCCATCGCCTCGTCCGTCGAGCGATACCTGTCCCGGTCGCGCCACGGTGACCCATACCGGCAAGACCGCCGGCGGGCCGGTGAAGCTCCGGACTCCCGGGCGTACCGGTCGAAGGGAGGCGGTCGGGCGGCCCGGTGTCGCGGTGACAACAGTGCGTTTGACCTGGTAGTTCGTCCTGCTTAGCGTGAAGTGGTGGTCACCAGCGCGCCGCTCGCGCGTCGGGTCGGCAACCTTCCAGCCGAGCTGACGAGCTTCGTGGGCCGCAGGCGGGACCTGACCGAGATCCGCCGGTTGCAGAACATCTCGCGCCTGGTGACTCTGACGGGAGCGGGCGGCGTCGGCAAGACCCGGCTCGCGCTGCGGGTCGCCGCCGAGCAGCACCGGGCGTTCGAGGCGGTCTGGCTGGTCGATCTGTCCGCCCTCGACGACCCGGAGCTGGTCACCGAGACGGTGGCGGCGACCATCGGCGTGCGGGACCAGTCGGAGAAGTCCTCCCTCACCTCGCTGATCCAGGCGCTGTCGGCGCAGCGGACGCTGCTCGTGCTCGACAACTGCGAGCACCTGCGAGACGCCTGCGCGTCGCTCGCCGACCGGCTCCTGCGGGCCGTTCCCGATCTGCGGATCATCGCCACCAGCCGCCAGTCGCTCGGGGTCATGGGCGAGCACCAGATGAAGGTGGCGCCGCTCGCGCTTCCCGAGCCGGACCGGCGGCTCCCGGGGAAGGCGCCGGAGCTTTACGACGGAGTCTGCCTGTTCCTGGAGCGGGCGGCGGCCGTCGTGCCCGGGTTCCGCCTGACAGCGGACAACGAGGACGCCGTGGTCGAGCTGTGCCGCCGGCTGGACGGGATCCCGCTGGCGATCGAACTGGCCGCCGTACGGCTGCGGGCGCTGACGGTCGACGCGCTGCTCGAACGACTCGACAACCGGTATGGCCTGCTCACGAGCGGGAGCCCGACCCTCGTCCCGCGCCAGCGGACCCTGCACGCGCTCGTGGACTGGAGCTTCCGACTGCTCTCCCCGCCCGAGCGCACGCTGTGCAGCCGCGTCTCGATCTTCCCCGGCCACTTCGATCTCGAGGCCGTGGAGGCGGTCTGCACCGGCGACGGCATCGAACAGCAGGACGTGCTCGATCTGATCGACGCGCTGCTGGACAAGTCGCTACTGCTGCGCGAGGAGCACGGGTGCCAGGTCCGCTACCGCATGCTGGAGACGCTGCGGGAGTTCGGCAGGCTTCGGCTGCAGGGGCCCGACGAGCGGCGAACGCTGGCCCGGCGCCACCGTGACCACTACCTCCGTCTGGTCGAGCGGGCGGTGGCCGAGTGGTTCGGCCCCGCCCAGTTGACGTGGTACGCCCGGTTGCGGCTGGAGCGGGCACATCTGCGCGCCGCCATGGAGTTCTGCCTCAGCGAGCCCGGTGAGGCGGAGACCGGGCTGCGCATGGCCATGCTCCTGTTCGATCCCCTCTGGATGCCCAACGCGTTCTACAGCGAGGGCCGTTACTGGCTCGACCGGTTGCTGGAGGCGACTCCGGGGCCGACCGCCGTACGAGCCGAGGCGTTGTGCGCCGACGCGCACTTGGCGTTCATGCAGGGCGACCCGACGGCGGGGGAGCTTCGCATCGGCGAGGGCCGGGCGCTCGCGGAGAAGCTGAACGATGCCAGGATCCTGGCATGGGCGTCGCTGGTCGCCGGCATAGCGAGTCACCAGAGCGGCGACCACGCCCGGGCTGCCGTCGTGCTGGAGGAGGCCGTGGCGGGGCTCGCCGCCGCCGGGGAGGGCATCGCCCTCGTCGTCGGCCTCTTCTCGCTTGGGGCCGCGGTCGGCTACCTGGGCGACTTGGAACGGGCGGCGCGGCTGCTCGAGCGCAGCCTCGCGATCGCCGAGCGCCATGGTGAGAGCTGGATCCGATCTTGGGTGCTGAACGTGTGCGCCATCCAGGCCTGGCAGCGGGGGGACAACGCCCGGGCGGCGTCTCTGGCCCGTGAGAGCCTGCGGGTCGGCCGCGGTTTCGACGACCGGCTTGCGATCGGGACGTCGATGGAAGCGCTCGGCTGGATCATGCAGAGCGAGGGCCGGCACGCCGCCGCCGCCCGCATGTTCGGCGCCGCGGTGGGGGTGTGCCGGACGGCCGGAATGAGCGCCCTGTGGATGGTGCAGCACGGCGAGTTCCACGAGCGGTGTGTGAACGCGCTCCGGGCGCAGATGGGGGAGCGGGCCTTCGACCGCGCGCTGCGCCAGGGAGGGCGGTTGACGCTGGACGACGCCGTCGCCGAGGCGCTCGGCGAGCCGGTGGACGCGCGCGGGACCGAGGACCGGGGCGAGGAACCGCAGGAGGCAGCCATACCGGCGGCGTCACCGCTGACCAGGCGCGAGAGCGAGATCGCCGAGCTGGTCTCCCAGGGAATGAGCAACCGGGAGATCTCCTCGGCACTCGTCATCGCCCTGAGAACCACGGAGGGCCACGTCGAGCACATCTTGACCAAGCTCGGCTTCAACTCCCGCGCCCAGATCGCCGCGTGGGTGACCGCACGGAAGGCCGGTGGTCAGGACGGCGGTCAGGCCAGTGGTCAGGCCAGTGATCAGGACGGTGGTCAGGACGGCCGGGATCGCGGCAGAGCCACGCCACCTCCCCGTCCACGCTGAGGAGCACGCGATCTCCGGCCTCTCCACCGCCTTCGGCGAGCGCCCGAACGCCTCGCCGTTCCGGGTCGGCGCCTGCCGCGGCCGTCTCACCGGCGTGGAAGACGGGCAGCCGCAGCGCGGCGCCCTCCGCTGACGGCGGGCCCGGCCTCGGGGACGTGCCGCGCAGGCGCACGACCTGTCCCCTCCGCTCCTCCGGCGTGGTCTCGGCGGGCCGCGTGAGCGGCAGGCGGACGACGAACCGCGTCCCGGGTTGGGCGTCCTGGACGGAGATGTCCCCGCCGTGGGCCTTGACGGCCTCCCCGGCGATGGCGAGCCCGAGGCCGGAGCCGCCCGCGGACCTGCTCCTGGCGGTGTCCCTGCGGAAGAAGCGGTCGAAGATACGCTCGCGGTCGGCCTCGGGGATGGTCTCGCCGTCGTTGCCCACCGCGAGGACGGCCCGCTCGCCGTCCCTGCGGACGTCCACTCGGACGGCCGTGGCGGCGTGCCGTTCGGCGTTGTCGAGCAGATTCCTCACCACGCGGGCCAGCAGCGGCCGCAGCCCTCGCACGATCACGTCCGGGGCGAGGTGGACCTCGAGCGGGCGGTGGGCCCGCCTGTGCGCCAGTTCCGCGGCGACGAGCCGGCCGAGGTCGATCTCCTCTCTCTCGGACGGTGTGATCGTCGTGATACTCGTCAGCAACAGGAGGTCGGAGACGATCGCCTCCAGCCTGCCGGTGGCTCGCAGCGCCCCGTCGATCGCCTCGGACACGTCGTCGGGGTAGAGTCGCGCGGCCTCCAGCTGGGCTCGAATGGCGGCGATGGGGGTGAGCAGTTCGTGCGACGCGTCCGCGGCGAACCGCCGCTGCTGGCTCAGCGCGCGCTCCGCGATCCGCTCGGCATGCTCGATCCGGTTGGAGATGCTGTTCATCGTCGCTTTCCTCGTCCACGGCCGGATGCGGGTGCCGGCCTCCGTCAACCAGCATTCACGGCGGACCGCTGCGCGATAACGGGGAAAACCGAGGTAGCCCACCCGACGGCCCAACATAGGTAGTTTCCCCCGTGGCCCGGACCGTCGACATCGTGATGACGGGTTCCCGACGCGGGCGGAAGTAGAACTGCTCAGCCCGGGCGGCACCTCGCCACGATGGGATCCGCGGGACGGTCCTCAGCACGACGGCGGCAGTACGCTGGCGGCGTGTCCAGTTCGCCGATGCCCACCGGGGCGCCCATCACGCAGCCCGGTTCGCAGGCCGGCTCGCAGCCCGGCACGCCGTCCGTCCTGCGCCTGCGCGGCCGTGCCTTCGGTCCCGGTGACTTCGCGGTCATGGCCGTGGTCAACCGGACCCCCGACTCCTTCTACGACAGGGGGTCCACCTACGCCTTCCAGGCCGCCGTGGACGCCGCCTCCCGTCTCATCGACGAGGGGGCGGACATCGTGGACATCGGCGGCGTGAAGGCGGGTCCCGGCACGGAGGTCGACCCGGCCGAGGAGATCCGCCGCGTGGCGGAGGTCGTCGCCGCGGTGCGCGAGCGGCATCCCGACGTGATCATCAGCGTGGACACCTGGCGGTCGGAGGTGGCCAAGGTCGTCGCCGAGGCGGGGGCCGACCTGCTCAACGACACCTGGGGCGGCGTGGACCCCGGCCTCGCGGGCGTCGCGGCGGCGTACGGCATCGGCCTGGTGTGCGCGCACGCCGGGCGGGTGGAGCCGCGCACCCGGCCGCACCGCGTCGCGTACGCCGACGTCGTGGCGGACGTGGTCGCGTACACGACGGACCTCGCGGAGCGCGCGGTCGCCGCGGGAGTCCGCCGCGACGCGATCCTCATCGACCCGGCTCACGACTTCGGCAAGAACACCTGGCACTCGCTGGAGGTCAGCCGGCGGCTCGGGGAGATGACCGCCACGGGGTGGCCGGTGCTCGTGGCGGTCTCCAACAAGGACTTCGTCGGCGAGACGCTGGGCGGGCTGCCCGTCAAGGAGCGCCACGCCGGCACGCTGGCCACGCTCGCCGTGTCGGCGCTGCAGGGCGCGCGGGTCTTCCGGGTCCACGACGCGGCGAGCGCCCGCAGGGCTCTCGCGGTGATCGCCCGCCTCGCCGGCGCGTGAGCCCGGGTGGCGGGAGCCCCGGATCCCCGGGGGCCCCGGCTGTCGTGATCAAAGGGATGGACAGGGCGCTCACACCGTAACTAACGTGTCACCCATGTCCAGCCCCGAGGCGTCGAGACGCTAGCCACCGGTCATCCGGTGGCTGATGCGTCGCGCGGCTGAGTCGCCGCGCCGGATCCCCACGCCGGGGCGCATCGCGTCCGGCACGGCTGCGCCGTGCCTGTCACCGGATCACCGTCGTACGGGCCGTTTCTCCCGGGCTCCGCACCACCGTCACCGTCATGGTCGCCGACCGCGTCACCGGAACCCGGGTGTCCTCGTGCGGCGACCCCGCGTGCCCGGCCGGACCTTCCCTCGTCGTCCGGCCGTCGCCGCGGCGCGCCGTGTCCTTCATCGACACTTTCGCGACGTCTATGACGTTTGCGACGCGGTGTGGAGTTGTCATGCCAATCGCCATCTACATGCTCGGACTGGCGGTCTTCGCCCAGGGGACCTCCGAGTTCATGCTGTCGGGCCTGGTGCCCGACATCGCCCGTGACCTGCACGTGTCCGTCCCGGCCGCCGGGGCGCTGACGTCGGCCTTCGCCGTGGGGATGATCGTGGGCGCGCCGCTGACGGCCGTCCTCAGCCTGCGGTGGCCGAGACGGCGGGCGCTGCTGGTCTTCCTGACCGTCTTCATGATCGTTCACGTGGCCGGCGCGGTCACCACCGGCTTCGGCGTTCTGCTGGCCGCCCGCGTCGCCGGAGCGCTGGCCAACGCCGGGTTCCTGGCCGTGGGTCTCGCGACGGCGACCGCCATGGCCGGGCCCGGCGCCAAAGGCCGGGCCGCCTCCGTACTGCTCGGCGGGATCACGCTCGCCTGCGTCGCCGGGGTGCCGGCCGGCGCCGTGCTCGGCCAGGTGTGGGGCTGGCGCTCGGCGTTCTGGGCGGTGGCGGTCGTCTCGGTGCCGGCCGTCGTCGCGGTCGCGCGCGCCGTTCCGGCCACGCCGCCGGACGCGGCCGTACCCGACGCACGGCGGGAGCTGCGGGCGCTGCGCCGGCCCCGGCTGCTCGTGACCCTGCTGCTGGGCGCCCTGGTGAACGGCGCCACTTTCTGCACCTTCACCTACCTGGCTCCGGTGGTCACCGACGTCGGCGGGTACGGCCGGCAGTGGGTGCCGGTGCTGCTGGCGCTCTTCGGCCTGGGGTCGTTCGCCGGGGTGTCGATCGGCGGGCGGATGGCGGACAGGCGGCCGATGTGGCTGCTGGTGCCCGGCGGCCTGGCCCTGCTGACCGGCTGGATCGTGTTCGGCGCGGCCGCGGGCAACGCGGCGGCGGTGTTCGTGCTCGTCTTCGTGCAGGGCACGCTGTCCTTCGCCGTCGGCTCCACGCTGATCGCGCGGGCGCTCTACGCGGCGGCCGACGCGCCGTCGCTGGGCGGCTCGTTCGCGACGGCCGCCTTCAACGTGGGCGCGACCGCCGGGCCCCTGCTGGGCGGGGTCGCCATCGGCGCCGGGCTGGGCTACCGATCTCCGCTGTGGGTCAGCGCGCTGCTGGTGGCGCTGGCGTTCACGGTGGCGGTGCCGGCCCTGGCGGCGCTGAGAGCAGGGAGGGCCGGCAGGAGAACGCCGTCTCCCCAGGATGCAGCACTGTGAGCGCCGGTCCGTGAGCCGCGACAGGGCCGCCTCCGGATGAGGGAGGCGGCCCTGCCGGCGCCGGATCAGAGCGCGGTTCGAGCGCGGGGCGCGACCGTCAGTGCGGCTCGTAGGCCTTCGGCAGCCGCATGCCGCGGTCGGCCATGATCCGGCGGACGACGTTCGGATAGTCGGTGATGACGCCGTCGATGCCCATGTCCATGAGAGCCTCGATGGTCGCCGGGTCGTCGCAGGTCCACGGGATGACCTTCAGACCGCGCGCGTGCGCCCGCGTCACCATCGCCTCGTCCACGTAGAAGCGGAAACCGGGGTCACTGATCTTCCCGTTCTGCGGGAAGCCGTACACCGGGGACAGCGCCGTGACGCCGGGGATGGCGGCGGCGGCCTTCACGAAGTCGCCGTCGAAGTCGTCGGCGTCGAGCCCGCCGAGCCACGGCGAGGCGCCGGGTCTGCCCACCTGGAGGAAGTCGTAGTTGGTGAGCGCCACCAGCGGCCAGCCCGGGGCGAGCCTGTGCATCTCGTTCAGGGCGCCCCAGTCGAAGGACTGGATGGTGACCTGATCCTCGATGCCCGAGGCGTGGATCTCCTCGTACACCCGGCGGACGAACAGCTCGCGTGGCGCGGTCTGCTCCGGCGCGCCCGCCTCGACCTTGGTCTCGATGTTCAACGTGACCTGCTTGGCGTGGTAGCTCCTGACGAGGTCCAGCACGTCCTTGAGCTCGGCCATCCGGAAGCCGTGGATCACCTCCTGCTCGGGGAACCCGGGCAGCTGCTGGTAGCCGCAGTCCATGGTCTTGATCTGGGCCAGGGTCAGGTCCTTGATGTACTTGCCGACGTACGGGTACATCGGGTCGCCGGGCACGACGGGCCCGGTGTCGCGGCACTTCTGGGCGCTGATCTGCCGGTCGTGGTTGACGACGACCTTCTCGTCCTTGGTGACGTGGGTGTCCAGCTCCAGGGTGGTGACCCCGAGGCGCAGGGCCTTGGCGAAGCCCTCCAGCGACTCCTCGGTCGTCATGCCGATGCCGCCGCGGTGGGCCTGCAGGTCGAAGTGGGTCTTCTGGGGCAGCACGCCGGGGCCGCCGGCCGCCGAGGCGTGGGCGGCCGTCGGCGCGGCGAGTGCGGGTGCGAGGGTCAGGCTCAACAGAAGCTTGCGAAGGTGCACGGAGGCTCCGGTTCGTTGGGTCGGTCCGACGCCGGGACACCGGATCGGCGGCCGGTCGCCGTTGCCGACGGGACATGCGGGAGTCTGCTGGGACGGTGGACGGCGGGGCCGTCTCCGGGAGGGGAGACCCGCCTCGCCGGCCCTGAATCAGAGCGCGGTCACCCGGTCGAGCGCGGGCGGAGCGACCGTCTCGTTCGCCTGGAGGTAGGCGCGGAACGCGTCGTAGTCGCGGGAGTTGCGCACGGGGTCGGTGAAGGCGGTCAGCGCGGTGAAGCCGTCCGCGCCGATCAGGGTGTACGCGAGGGCGGCCACCCGGTAGGTCCTCCCGAGGTCCAGCGGGGCGCCGCCGATCAGCACCTGGGAGGGGTCGATCCGGTCGCCCACCGGCCGGGAGGCGTCATAGGAGTAGCGGACGTTCGCCGACACCGCCAGCGGGCCGAACCGCACCGTGCCGTCCGCCTGGGTCTGCCACTGCTGTTCGAGCGCCTGCTCGATCTGCCGCCCGGTGAGCGAGACGGTGAGCACCGGGTTGGCGTAGCCGTACGCGCCCCAGGCCTCGCCGAACAGGACGGTGCCGTCGGCGTCCGCCGGGTTGGCCCCCTTGGCGAAGCGCAGGTCGCCGCGCAGGCTGGCGGAGCCCTTCAGCGGCGCCGCGGCCACCAGCGCCAGGTCGACCGGCCCGCCGCGCCGCGCGTCGGCGTACTCCACGTCGGCGACGAGGTTGCCCAGAGTGCTCTCGCCGTCGGCGGCGCGGGTCCGCGTGATGTCGCCGCTGATCCTGCCGACCGGGCGGGCGGCCGTCCGCGCGGACCGGGCGTTCCAGTAGTCGACGAGTCGCACCGCCGCCGGGTCGGGGGCGACGTCCCGGGTGACCGGGTGGTTCACCGCCGTGGTGGCGGAGCGGATGACCTCACCCGTCCTCGGGTCGATCTTGAGGTTGATCTCGCTGATCAGGCGTCCGTGGTTGGCCGCCTCGACGACGGGACGGGGGTTGCCGGCCGGGTCGGGGATCGTGCAGTTGAACAGCGCGTGCCAGTGCCCCGTGACGATCGCGTCGATGTCGGGGGAGGCCTGCTTGGCGAAGTCGACGACCGGACCCGACGGGTTGGTGCAGCCGTTGTAGTAGCCGCCGGCCGAGCCGCCCTCGTGCACGTCGGCCACGATGGCCTCGACGCCCTGGCGCTTGAGCTCGGCCGCGTACCGGTTGGCCGTCTCGACCAGCGGCAGGTTGTCCAGTTCGGGCTGATACGACGTCGAGCCGGTGACCGTCGTCGTGGTGGTCAGGCTGATGAAGCCGATCCGGACCTCCCGGCCGCCGTGGACCTTCACGTGCTTGATCACGTACGGCTTGAAGATCGGCGTGGTGGAGCCCTTGCGGGTGACGTTCGCGGAGGAGATCGCGTAGTCCGCCCCATGGAACCTGCGGCCGGTGGAGTCGGTGAAGCAGCTGTCCACGTCGACGACGCCGAAGCACTGGCCCTTGCCCATGTGGTCGCGGAGGAACTCCAGCGGCCGGTCCAGCTCGTGGTTGCCCACCGCCGCGAACTCCACGCCGATGGAGTTGAGGAACTCGACGGTGGGCTCGTCCTCGTGGTAGGCCACCTCGACCGGCCAGCCGCTGAAGTCGTCGCCCGTGGTGAAGGTGATGGAGTTGTCGTGGCCCTGCCGCAGGTTCTTCAGGTGGGCGGCGATGTACGCGGCGCCCCCCACCACGATCGTCCTTCCCTGGGCGTCCTTCACCGTGCCGTTCGCCGCGTCGTTCTGCGGCGTCAGGTAGCCGTGCAGGTCGGTGAACGAAAGGAGCTGCACGTCCACCGGCGGCGGTGCGGCGTCGGCGGCGGCCGGCAGGGCCGTCGTCACCGAGAGGGCCAGGGCCGCCGTGGCCGTCGCCCAGCGCCGGAAACTGTTGTGATCCACGTAGATGCCTTCGCTGGCTCGTGCTTGCTTGCGGAGGCATCTGATCAACGCCAGATGACGGACAACGGGCGGGTGCGCACCCAAAAGGTGAAGATCGGGAAGACAGCCGCATCAGGAGTACATAACCGACAGGAATCGGACGAGGATCGCCTCGCGGGTCGCGGCCGGCAGCGCGTCGAGCACGGCGTTCACGACCGCCATCCCGGGCTGTCCCGTCGCGGTGAGGTCGATCCCCACCGACGCGGCGAGCTCGGTGAACGTGGCGTCGTCCAGGGCGTCGAGGTCGAGGGACGCGATGAGCTCGGGCAGGCCATCGGGCACCTCGGCGGGTCCCCGTCGCCGGGCGGCCTCGGCCGCCTCCGCGATCACCTCCAGCATCGCGTCCACCCCCGCCAGCGTCACACCGGTGACCGTCACGTGGATGTTGGCCGGGATCCCGGCGTACGACAGCTGCGGCTGGAGGAACCAGCCGAGCCGGCGCGCCTCGTCGGCGAGCACGAAGACGTCCACCTCGGCGGAGCCGGCGACGGCGACCAGCGCGGCCTCCGGCTTCCCGAGCACCCGCAGTCCGGGGATCTTCCCCACGCCCTCCGCCAGCCGCCGGGTCGCCTCCAGCGTCCTGCGGCCGAGCTCCAGGTAGCCCTCCCGGCCGAGGGCCTGCAGGGTGGCCCAGGCGCCGCCGAGCGGCCCGGCCGACCGCGAGCTCTGCACGGTCGCGTTGATGATCGTGTAGCCGGGCCAGGCCGCAGAGGCGAAGTAGGCCCGGCGGCGCAATTCAGGGTCGCGGAACAGCAGCACCGACGCCCCCTTCGGCGCGTACCCGAACTTGTGCAGGTCGCACGAGATCGAGGTGACGCCGGGCACGCTCAGGTCGAAGGGCGGGATCGCGGCGCCCGCCTCGCGCAGCCACGGCAGCAGCCATCCGCCGACGCAGGCGTCCACGTGGCACGGCACGCCGCGCGCGGCGGCGAGCGCGGCCACCTCCTCGACCGGGTCGACGACGCCCTGCGGATAGGACGGCGCGGAGACCACCGCCAGCGCCGTACGATCGTCCAGTTCGGCCTCGAACGCCGGGACGGAGGCCCGATAGGTGACCGGGTCGACCGGGACCGGCACGATCTCCATGCCGAGGTAGTGCGCCGCCTTGTGGAACGCCGGGTGCGCGGTGACCGGCAGCACGACCCGGGTGGCGCCGGGACGGGCGTCGCGGGCGGCCTTCACGGCCAGCATGATCGACTCGGTTCCGCCGCTGGTGAAGATGCCCGGCGCACCGGGCCGTCCGAGCAGCTCGGCGACGGCCCCGACCACCTGCCGCTCCAGCGCGACCATGCTGGGGAAGGCCGTCGGGTCGAGCATGTTGACTTCGAGCATCTCCGCGTACGCCCGGTGCGCGGCCTCGTGCACCTCCGGCAGGCCGGTGTCGTAGACGTAGGCCGTCACCTTGCCGCCACGCACCGGCAGGTCGGCCTCCTTCAGTGCGGTCAGCTCGGCGAGCAGTTCGGTGACGGGCCTGCCGTACTCGGGAAGCATGAAACTCCTCAACGTGCCAGGGGGAGCCGGACGACGGCGCGCAGTCCGGGGGAGGCGTCCTCCAGGTGGACCGTACCGCCGTGGGCCTCGACCGTGGTGCGCACGATCGCGAGACCGAGCCCGGCGCCGCCGTCGTCGCGGCTGCGGGCGTCGTCGAGCCGGGTGAACCGGTCGAAGACCCGCTCCCGCTCCTCGGGCGGGATACCCGGCCCGTCGTCGGTGACGGTGAGCTCGGCGACGCTCCCCCCGGCGCGTACGCCGATCCGGACCGCCGACGCCGCGTGCCGCAGGGCGTTGTCGACCAGGTTGGCGAGCACCCGCCGCAGGTCCAGCGCGTCGCCCAGCACGACGGGAGACGCTACGCCGTCAGACACACCGGGCGCGAGGTCGAGGCCGAGGCCGTATCGCTCGGCCGTACGGCGGGCCATCTCGGCCAGGTCGACCGGTTCCCGCCGGCCCAGGCGGCCCTCGTCGAGCCGGGCGAGCGCGAGCAGGTCCTCGGCGAGGCGGGACAGCCGGAGGGTGTCCTCGAGCACCCCCTCGGCCGTCTCCTTCCAGTCCTGCCCCTCAGGGTGGCTTAGCGCGACCTCCAGCTGGAGCCGGATGCTGGCGAGCGGGCTGCGCAACTCGTGCGCCGCGTCGGAGACCAGCGCCCGCTGGCGCGCGTCGGCCTCCTCCAGCCGCCCGAGCATGTCGTTGAGGGTCGTGGCGAGCGCGTGCACCTCGTCGCGCGCCTCGGGCACCGGCAGCCGCCGCGACCGCGCCGTGGCGCCCACCTCGGCGGCGCCCCGCCGCAGCAGCGCGATCGGCCGCAGCGTGCGCCCGACGACCAGCCACGAGACCGCCGCCAGCAGCGCGAGCAGGAGCGGCATGCCGGCGATCAGCACGTGCCCGGTGGTCACCAGGCTGCTCTCCACCTCGCCGAACGACCGTGCCACGATCACCGTCACGCCGCGGTCCGCGCTCAGCGCCCGCACCCGCAGCGGCCCCGGCAGGGCGTACGGCCGGCCGTCCAGGAAGCGGGGCGCGCCGGTGCGCACGGCGGCCTCCCGCGCCCCCGCGGGCAGCAGGGGAACCAGGCGGTCGGTGTTCGGGGTGGCGTCGACGATCCGCCCGTCCCGGTCGAGCACCTGCACGATCGTGTTGTCCACCGAGACCACGGGATCGGACAGCCGGTTCGCGTCGGACAGCGCGACGATCTCACGTCCCCGCTGATAGACCTGGTCGTCGATGCCGCGGACGAGCGCCTCGCCGAGCACCGCGACGAACACGTACGCCGACACGGCGAGGGCGAGCGCCAGCACGGCCGTCGCCGCCGCGGTGACCCGGAACCGCAGGCTCTGCCGCCGCCACCACGTCACCGGGCGCGCGAGCACGGCCAGACCCGATGCGGGTGACTCCGGCCCAGGTGATTCGGACACGCTCAGCCGCCGTCGCTCGCGAGCCGGTAGCCGGCCCCCCGCACGGTCTGCAGGGCGGCGCGGCCGAAGGGCGTGTCGATCTTCCTGCGGAGATACCCGACGTACACCTCGACCACGTTCGGATCGGTGTCGTAGGTGTCCCACACGTGCTCCAGGATCTCCGGCTTCGACACCACCTCGCCCGGCCGGCGCATCAGGTATTCGAGCAGGGCGAACTCCCTGGGCGTCAGCTCGACCGGCGCCTCGCCCCGCGTGACCACCCGCGCCGCGGGGTCGAGCGACAGGTCGCCCGCGCTCAGCACGGCGGGCCTTCGGCCGCCGCCCCGGCGCAGCAGCGCCCGGAGCCGGGCCACCAGCACCACGTACGAGAACGGCTTGGTGAGGTAGTCGTCGGCGCCGAGGTCGAGCCCGTCGGCCATGTCGTACTCGCCGTCCTTGGCCGACAGCATGAGGATCGGCACCCAGTTCTCCTCCGCGCGCAACTGCTTGCACACGTTATAGCCGGACATACCGGGCAGCATGATGTCGAGCACGACCACGTCGTAGTCGCCGACGCGGGCCAGGTGCAGGCCCTCGTTCCCGTCGTGCGCCAGGTCGACGGCGAAGCCCTCCGCCTGCAGCCCGCGGCGCAGCGCCGCCGCCATCCGCCGCTCGTCCTCCACCACCAGAACCCGCATTGCCCCAGTGTGGACCCTTCCGGACGTGCGGGTGCAGGTGAGCCTGAGAGCCCTCTCAGCCCGTCTCAGCGTCGGCACAGGAACGTCCCGGCAGTCTCGGGTCGTCAGGTTTTCCGCCCATAGTGGGAGATGTGAAATGGCGAAGAGAGCCCGCGCCGTGAGGTGGGGAGTGCCGGTGGCGGCGGTGGCCGTGGTTGCGGCGGCCGTGGGGACGGGACCGGTGATCGCGGCGGTGCGCAGCGATCCGTCCCTGCCGGGCCGTACGGCGGAGCAGTTGCTGGCCGACGTCGCGCGCACCTGGCAGAGCGGCCGGATGCCGCCGATGTCCGGCACGATCGTCGAGACGGCGTCGCTCGGCCTGCCCGCGCTGCCGGGCCTGTCCGGGGCGCCGGCGTCCGGGGCCTCGGCGGCGTCGCTGCTGTCGGGGTCGCACCAGCTCAAGATCTGGTACGCGGGGGAGGACCGGTTCCGCCTCATGCTGCCGGGGGAGATGAGCGAGACCGACGTCGTCGCCGACGGCGACACCGTGTGGCTGTGGGACAGCGCCGCCAACAAGGCGACCCGTCTCACCGCTCCGGCGGCCTTCCGCGGCGGGCCCCACGGCGCCTTCCCGCTGAAGTCCGGAGCCGCGTCGCCGTACGCGTCGCCGTTCGCGACGCCGGAGCAGGCCGCGCGGCAGGCGCTGGAGGCGGCCGGGACCGACACCGCGATCAGCGTCGGCGACGTCGTCACGGTCGCGGGCCGCGCGGCCTACCAGATCGTGCTGACGCCCAAGTCGGCCGACTCGCTGATCAAGGACGTGCGGGTGGCGCTCGACGGCGAGAAGCTGATGCCGCTGCGCGTCCAGGTGTTCACCAAGGGGGCGGCCGAGCCGGCCTTCGAGGTCGGCTTCGAGTCGCTGTCGTTCACCGCTCCCGCGCCGGAGAACTTCTCCTTCACGCCGCCCGCCGGCGCGAAGGTCGAGCAGGGGACGGCGACGCCTCCGGCCGGCCACCGGCCGGAGGCGGCCGCCGAGGCGCACGACCGCGGCCGCGTCGTCGGCTCCGGCTGGGACAGCGTGCTCGTCACCTCCCTGCCCGACGTTCCCGCCCAGAAGCAGGACGGGAAGGGGCGTGACGGCATGGACGTGGCCGCGCTGCTCGACGGCCTGAAGGGGGCGGCCACCCCCGTCAGCGGAGAGTGGGGCAGCGGCCGGCTGCTGCGCACGAAGGTGGTGTCGATCCTGATCACCGACGACGGCCGCCTGCTCGCCGGCGCCGTGACCCCGGAGGCCCTCTACCGCGCAGCCGGTGTGAAGGAATGACCGAGCCCACGCACCGCGGACGAGCGGGGGTCGCGGTGGACGCGGTGACGGTGGGCACGCGCGCGGGGGCGCCACGGGAAGACACCGGGGCGCCCCCGCCCTCCCCCGAGGGCGCGGGCGCGCACGCCATCGTCACGTCCGGTCTCACCAAGCGCTTCCGCGGCGGCCAGGTGGCCGTCGACGCCGTCGACCTGGCCGTGCCGCGCGGATCGGTCTTCGGCTTCCTCGGCCCCAACGGCTCGGGCAAGACCACGACGATCCGCATGCTGCTCGGCCTGGTCGCCCCGACCTCGGGCACGTGGTCGCTGCTCGGGACGCCCATGCCCGCCGGACTGGCCCGGGCGCTGCCGCGCGTCGGCGCGGTGGTCGAGGGGCCGGCCTTCTATCCGTACCTGTCGGGCGAGGCCAACCTGCGCCGCCTCGACGCGGCGGACCCAGGAGCCGACGCGCGTACGGCGCGGGCCAGGATCGGCGCGGCGCTGGAGCGGGTCGGGCTGACGGCGGCGGCGGGCAAGCGCTACCGCAACTACTCGCTCGGCATGCGCCAGCGCCTGGCCATCGCCGCCGCGCTGCTGGTCCCGAGGGAACTGCTCGTGCTGGACGAGCCGACCAACGGCCTCGACCCCCAGGGCACCCGGGAGGTCCGCACGCTGATCAGGAGGATCGCCGAGGACGGCACGACCGTCTTCGTCTCCTCCCACCTGCTGAGCGAGGTCGAGCAGATGTGCACCCACGTGGGAGTCATGCGCACCGGCAGGCTCGTCGCCCAGGGCCCGATCGCCGCGCTGCGCGCCTCGGGCGAGGAGCCGCGCCTGCGGGTGGAGACGCCGGACGCCGGCGCGGCGGCGGCCGTGCTGGCCCGGGCCGGGCTCGGCGACGTGCGCGTCGCGGACGGCGAGGTCACGGCGGTCGCCGGCGCCCGGGCGCCGGAAGAGATCTGCGCGCTGCTCGTCGGCGAGGGCGTGGCCGTGCGCGGGTTCGGCGTGGAGCGCCCCACGCTCGAGGAAATCTTCGTCGGTTTGACGGGGGAGGGGTTCGATGTCGGTGCGTGAGAACGCGGCAGCCGTGTCCGAGGCCCGGCCGGGGGAGGAGGCCCCGCCGTCGCGGCGGGCGGAGGCGCGGACGGCGCCACGGGAGGAGCGGCCGTCCGCCCACGCCACCGGGCCCACCCCGAGCCGGCTGCGGCACCTGACGCGGCTGCTGGCCTCCGAGATCGGGCTGACGTTCCGCCGCCCGCGCAACCTCGCGATGCTCGGGGTGCTCGCGGTCGTGCCGGTGCTGGTCGGCGTCGCGGTGCGGGTCGCGTCGGGCGCCGACTCGGGCGGCTCGCTGCTCAGCCAGATCGCGGGCAACGGCCTGATGCTGACCTTCGCCGCGTTCGCCGTCATGATGCCGATCGTGCTGCCGCTGACCGTGGCGGTCGTGGCGGGCGACGCGATCGCCGGCGAGGCGGCCCAGGGCACGCTGCGCTACCTGCTCGTCGCTCCGGCGGGCCGGACCAGGCTGCTGCTGGTGAAGTACGCCAACGTCGTGGTCTTCTGCCTCGCGGCGTGCGCGCTGGTGGCGTTGTCGGCGCTGGTGGCCGGGCTGGTGCTGTTCCCCGTCGGGCCGGTGACGCTGTTGTCCGGCACGACGATCCCGGCGGCCGACGCCCTGCTGCGCGTCGGGGTGGTCGTCCTGTACACCGCCGCGGGGATGGCCGCGCTCGGCGCGGTGGCCCTCGCCGTCTCCACGCTGACCGAGGCGCCGATCGGGGCGGTGGCCACGAGCGTGGTGCTGGTGGTGGTCAGCCAGGTCCTGAGCGCGATCCCGCAGGTGGCGGCCGTCCGGCCGGTCCTGCTGACCTCGTGGTGGGGCGCGTTCGACGGGGCGCTGCGGGCGCCGGTGGCGTTCGACCAGATGGGGCAGGGGCTGCTCGCCTTCGCCGCGTACGTCCTGGTTTTCGGCTCCCTCGCCTGGTCGCGCTTCACGAGTAAGGACATCACGGCGTAAGTGCTGCCCTTTACCGTCCTTTGTCGCTAGTGTTGCCGCGGACCTCTCACCCAAGGCGGTGTTCATGCGGCACTTCTTCGGGCTGCTCC
Source organism: Microbispora sp. H10830 (assembly GCF_014161375.1). Taxonomy (NCBI): domain Bacteria; kingdom Bacillati; phylum Actinomycetota; class Actinomycetes; order Streptosporangiales; family Streptosporangiaceae; genus Microbispora; species Microbispora sp. H10830. The sequence goes on along the minus strand of NZ_JABBWX010000015.1, from coordinate 45,873 downwards.
TGGGCGTTGTCGTCGCGGCGGCTCTTCTCCTCGGTGGTGGATGGGCATCCCAGGAGGCGGTCCGGGGAGCGGCGCAGAGCGTCGACCCGGCCAAGGACACGCGGATGCTGATCGCCCTCGGCGTGATGGCCGTCGTGGGCCTGCTGCTCGGGCTGGTGCTGGTCGGCCGGGTGTCCCCGCTGGCGACGTTCGTCCCGTCGATGGCGCTGCTGGCCTGGACCGTGGTCTACGTCCTCGACGTGTCGCGCGCCGCGAGCCTCGTGCCCACCGGGCCGTCCGTGCAGGCCGAGCTGCTGCAGGCCGGCCGGGGCATGCTCACGCTGCTGTCCACCGGCGTGTACGGCCTGCTCGGCGTCGCGCTGTTCCTCCCGGTGCTCATGCCGTCCCGCTGGGCCCGTCCGGAGCCGGACGAGGAGCAGGAGGAGTACGAGGAGTCGTTCGGCTTCTGAGATAGAGCCCGGCCACCACCTCCTCGATCGACGTCACGCCGGGCGCGGTCGCCCGCAGGTCGTCCAGGGTGCCGTCCAAGGCCAGCCGGCCGTGGTCGATCAGCAGCACGCGGCGGCACAGCCGTTCCACGTCGCCCAGATCGTGGCTGGTCAGCAGCACCGTCGTCCCGCGTTCGGCGTTCAGCCGCCGCAGGAAGTCGCGCACCTCCGCCTTGCTGACGACGTCGAGCCCGATCGTCGGCTCGTCCAGCACCAGCACGGCGGGGTCGTGCAGCAGGGCGGCGGTGATGTCGCCCCGCATCCGCTGGCCCAGGCTGAGCTGGCGCACCGGCGTGGCGAGGAAGCCGCTCAGGTCGAGCAGGTCGCACATCTCGTCGAGCCGCTCGCGGAACACCTTGCGATCTACTTTGTAAAGGAGCCGAACCAGTTCCAGGCTGTCCCGGAGCGGCAGGTCCCACCACAGTGTCGTCCGCTGGCCGAAGACGACGCCGATTCTGCGGGCGAGAGCCGTACGGCGGCGGGAGGGATCGAGGCCGGCCACCCTGATCCGGCCCGACGTGGGCGTGAGGATCCCGGTCAGCATCTTGATCGTGGTGGACTTGCCCGCGCCGTTCGGGCCGAGGCAGGCGACGAACTCCCCGGCCGCGACGCGGAAGGACAGGTCCCGTACGGCGTGCACGATCCGGCGGCGGACCGTGAAGGTCCTCCCGACCCCGTCTGCCTCGATCACTGGTCAGCTCCCCGTCGATCGGTAGCGGCGGATCCCCGCACGCCAGGCGAGCGCGGCGACGGCGGCCAGCGTGAGCGCGGCGGCGGGGGACAGCAGGCCCGTCCAGGACGGCAGCCCGAGCGGGTCGGGCCGGCCGAGCACGTACAGGCCCGGCTGCCAGTTGACGAACGCCAGGGGCAGCACGAAGGTCAGCCCCCGGACGACGCGGGTGTCGTAGACGCTCAGCGGATACTGCGTGAGCGTCGCCCCGCCGTAGGTGAAGGCGTTGGCCACCTCGGGGGCGGCGGTGAGCAGGAACTGCAGCGCGCCGCCGAGCGTGAAGAGCGCCGCGAAGATCACGATGCCCGAGACGACCATGACGGGCACCATCCAGACGCGGCCGAGGGGGACGTCCAGCCGCGTCAGGCCCACGGCCAGCACGGCTCCGGCCTGGATCGACCGGCCGATCCGGTGTGGCGTGAACCGGTCGGCCGCGACCTGCACGAAGGGCGACACCGGCCGGATCAGCATGACGTCGAGCGTGCCGGCCCCGATGTGCTGGCTGATCCTGTCGACGTTGCCGAACAGCATGTCGGCGAGCGCGAAGGCCAGTTGCGACGCGCCGTACAGGAACATGACCTCGGTCAGCCCGAAGCCGGCCAGCGCGTCGGTGTTGGCGAAGATCACCCAGATGACCGCGATGTCGAGGCCGCCGACCACCAGCCCGCCCGCCGTCATGAGCGCGAAGGACAACGGGTACTGCGCCGCCGCCCGCGTCCACGTCCAGGCGAGCAGCGCGTATGTCCTGATCATGGGCGCTCAACCACCTTGGATCACGACCTTCCGCCGGGCGGCGCCGGTCATGAGCGCGCCGAGGGCCAGCAGGACGGCGGCCCACAGGGCCTGGAAGGCGAGGGCGCGGGCGGGGTCGGCCGTGCCGAGGTAGACGTCGGCGGGCACCTGTGCCATCGCCGACCACGGCAGCGCCCGCGCCAGCTCGCCGAACCATCCGGGGAAGATCGCCAGGGGCAGCATGAGCCCGCTGAAGAACGTCGTGAGCACCATCGACAGCACTCCGAGGCCTCGGTCGTCCATCACCCAGCACGTGGCCAGCGCGACGATGTAGCGCCACCCGAAGCTCACGACCACGCCCAGGGCGACGCTCAGGAGGAACGCGGCCGGGGCGTGCGGGGCGACGATGCCGAACAGCAGCGCGCCCACGAGGGTCGGCGGGCCGCCGCGGACGACGAAGAGGTACGCCGCCCGGCCCAGGTCCTCCGACAGGCACCACATCTGGAGGGACGCCGGGCGGACCAGGTCGAGCGCGACGTCGCCGGTGCGGATCCGCTGCGGCAGGTCCAGGCCGCCGCCGAACAACTGCATCGGGCCGATGAACGCCTGCGTGAGGAACGTGAAGGTGACCGCGCCCGCCACGTCGTAGCCGCCGAGGCCGGGGCGGGCCTGCCACAGCGCGATCAGCACGTACGCGCGGAGCACCCCGAAGACGGTGTTGGTGAACGCCCCGGCCAGCGCGGCGGCCCAGTAGGTGGCGTGCCTGCGGAAGCCGTACCAGGCCAGCCGGGGATAGAGGGAGACGGCGGCGCCGTGGCCGAGGATCACCGGTCGGCGAGGCGGTAGACGAAGCGCAGCCCCGACCACACCTCGTCCACGGCGCAGACCTTGTTGTCCACCAGGCCCTCGCCGAGCCCGAAGGCGCGGACGACGTCGCCCGACAGGTCGGTGGCGACGCCGCTCGACTTCTTGGGCCAGCCCACCCACAGGCCGCCGTCCCGTGCCAGGCGCTCGCGCGCCTGCGGGAACCCGGATCGCAGGGCGGCCTCGTCGGGGCAGAACATCACGATCACGTCATACGGCTCGGGACTTCCGTCGTCCTTATCGTGGCCGTCGATCGGCAGATTTTGCGGAGCGTTTACCAGCAACACGCGGTGGCCGGGCTTGACACCGAGCTTCCGGGGCAGCGGAGCCCTCGAATATCCAATCATGGGTGGCTCATGTCCTGTGGCCGTTACCTTCTCGTAACACCGCTGTAAGGGGAGTGAAACATACCTACCGGTAGAACGGATGACCAAATGGGGAATGTCCCTTTTGGGAGGCTTGCATGGGGCATGAGCTGAATGTAGACATCCGTCCGGAATATCCGGTCAGTTGGCAGGCCGCCGCGATCAACGGGGTCCTGCGGGGCACCATGAAACCGATCTCCACCATCCTCGTGCGCAACACCGCGGGGATGGCCGTCGCCAGCCGCATCATCTGCCTCGGCGAGCGGGTCCCCGGCATCCTCCCCAAGCACGTGTCCATCGTTCCAGACGGGTTCGGCTCGTGCACGGGGGAATGGGTGCACGGCGGGACCGGCCTGGACGAGGGCAAGGTGGTGCTCTACTTCCACGGCGGGGCGTACTTCGTCTGCTCCCCGGCCACCCACCGGCCGATCACGTGGCGGCTTTCGGCCGTCACCGGCCGTCCGGTGTTCTCCCTCGACTACCGCCAGGGGCCGATCCACTCTCTCGCCGAGTCGCTGTCGGACGCGCTCCAGGCGTACGAGTGCCTGCTCGACCTCGGGTACGCCGCCCAGGACATCGTGCTGGCCGGGGACTCCGCCGGAGGTCATCTCACCCTCGCCACGCTGCTGTCCCTCCGCGACCGGAACATGCCCCTCCCCGCCGCCGGGATCTGCCTGTCCCCCTGGACCGACCTCAGCTCCAGCCGCCGCCGCGCCAACGTCTGGTCCGACCCCATGCTCCCCGCCGGCCGCGTCGACTGGCTCGCCCGCCGCTGGACCGACGGCCTCGACTGCTTCGACCCCCTCGTGTCCCCCGTGTACGGCGACTACACCGGCATCCCCCCGCTGATGATCGTCACCGGCTCCACCGAGGTCCTGCGCGACGAGGCCCGCCGGGTCGCCCTCAGCGCCCGCGAGAACGGCGTGCAGGTGACCTACGAGGAGTGGAACCGCATGCCGCACATCTTCCCCCTCCTCGCCGACGTCCTCCCCGAAGGCCGCCTGTTCTTCGAGCACGTCTCCCGCTTCCTCGACGCCGTCCACGCCCACCACCCCACCTCCGGCGCCGAGGCCGCCTGATCGCTCCGCCTGGCCCGGCGATCAGGATGCGGACATGGCGCGGTCGGCTGCCGACAGATTGCGGTGATCCCGGGGAGACATGCCGTAGGTGGCGCGGAAGTTGCGGCTGAAGGTTGCGGCATCGTTGAAGCCCCAGCGGGCGGCGATGGTCTGGATGGGACGGGACCGCTGACAGGGGTCGGCGAGGTCGCGGCGGCACTGCTCCAGGCGGCACCGGCGAATCCAGCCGGCTACGGTCATGCCCTGCTCCTGAAAAAGCTTGTACAGCTGGCGTAAGGAGATCTGGTGTGCTGTGGCAATAGTCTCTGCAGTGAGGTCCGGGTCACCGAGCCGTTGTCGGATGAACTGGTGGATCAGCGACAGCAGAGCCTGACGCCGCGACTCGGGAGACAGCATGCCGGTGGCTTCGAGCTGGTGAGCGCAGGCGGCCGCGATCAGGTCGAGTGTGACGGAGGCCAGGGTCTCCGCATTCTGCCGAGTGAGGCTTTCGGCGTTCTCGGACAGTTGTGTGAGATGCCCGGCGAGGACGCCGGTGATCCCGCCTTCGACAGGAAACGGCGCCGCGACGAGCTGCTCGGCCACTTTTGCCCGAAGGCCGAGCGCGGCCCGCGGGAACTGAATGATCAGCGACTCGACCGGAACATCATCGGCTCCTCGCCACCCTCGGTAAGGTCGGGAGGAGTCGATGAGGAGGAACTGTCCCGTCTGGAAGACGGCACTTCGCCCCGCCTGTGTTATGCCGCCGCTGCCGGTGAGAACCAAGTGCAGCTGGAAAACCTCCGGATCCGATTGTCGGATGAGCTTTGCGGGCCGGTCCGCCTGCAGCGTGTTGTGACTCATCGCAGACAACTGAAGCCCGCCGAGGTCGAATACTCGCGCTGACGCATAAAAGCTGGCCGGCTGCTGCGTGGCCAACCACGTGGCGACAAGCGTCTGCGACATCGTGTCGCGCCAGGAGGGGAACCGGTCTCGAACGGCCAGGCCCCTCGTGTGCCACTCAAGCATCTCCACGCGTTCCCCCGATGATCGTCCGTTGTTGGCGCGCTCGTTCGCTCCGCGGAGCACTGCTCAGCGATAGAGCTGACTGACATCCAGAGCAAACAGCATGGATCATGGCTTCTTAACCAATGCTAGTCAAGATCACAATTGTGACGGATATGTCGCGATATGTGACAGGAGAAATGGATGAATTTTTTGAATAGCGATATCTGTGGCGATGCAGGTGTCACTCGGGCCGCCTGTCCTTAGAGATCTCGCAATTTCGGCGGATCCTGATCGGCCTCTCCGTGGGTCTCATGCGGCGTTGGGTCGTCCACTGCGCTCGGGTGGGCGGCAGGCCTAATGGCCTTCCGACTCGCGAGGCATGGTTGGCCGGGACGGCTTCCGTGCAGAGAACGTCAGCAACTGTGCAGAGATGGTCAAGACATCCCCGCCGGTTCCGGACACGCTGACTACGCGTTCACCGGTCCACCGAGCGATGTGCCGCCGTCAGGAGAAAGGGGGCGGCCGGCAACACCGCGGTTCCCCTGCACTATCGACCCGCCCAGACGACGAGTCCCAGAAGGGGCCTGATGACCAAGCGGTTAGGCCAATCAACCTCGATCCGATTCCTTCCATCACGTGTCATCGCTGTGATGACCGCAGTCGTGGTGACCACCTCCCTGGTTTCCGCCCTCCCCGCTGGTGTCGCCTCCGCCGACCCGAATCCCAGTCCCCCGTCTCCTGCGTCCTCCGATCGTTCTGCCTCTGATCCGATCGCGGCCGTCCAGCAGGAGGCCAAGCGGCAGGGTAAGAGACTCGAAATCGAGAATCTGCGTACGGAAACGTCAACGACATATGCCAACCCAGATGGCAAAACGCTGCATATGGAGATGAACGGCGCCCCCGTCCGCGTCAAACGCAACGGAACCTGGCAGTCGATCGACACCAGGTTGGTCGTGGACAAGGGAACTGTCAGGCCACGCGCGACACGGTCGGATTTGGCCTTGTCCAACGGCGGCGACACCGCGCTTCTGACCGCCGGGCGGACGTCGGACAAGGCCGGTGCCAAGACGGGCGAGGCGAAAGTATCGGCGCTCACGGTATTGCCCAGACCCACGTTGTCGGGTAACCGGGCGGAGTACGCGTCCGCCTACGGCCCAGGTGCTGACTTGGTAGTGACGGCGACAGCGACGGGTTTTCGCCAGCAAATCGTGATACGGCAGCGCCCGGTCAAACCGCTGAAGTTCCGCATCCCGCTCGACCCGCCCGCGGGTTTCTCCCTCAGCACGACCACCGATGGTAAAACCGCCCTGTTCCGCGACACCGGAAAGGGCAAGGAAAAGGTCGCCGACATCTCCACCAGGCTGATGCTGGACGCGGTGGCCGCGAAGGGGGACAGCGGCCCCGATGCGGGCCGTGTCGGCAGGGCTACGACGGCGGTCGAGACCGCCTCCGGCGGGACGGCACTGGTGCTTGTCCCGGATGCCGGGTTCCTGGCGGACCCCGCGGTGACCTATCCGGTGACACTGGCCGCGACGGAGTCCGACTGGTGGGAACCGGAGGAAGACGCCACCGTTGACACCTTCGTGAACAACGCGGCCTACCCCACCAGCATCGACAACCAGTTCCTGGACAGGATCCTCGTCGGTAAATCCAATTCGGGCACGGTCCGCTGGCGCAGCTACCTCCGTTTCGAAGACATCCCCGCTGATTCTCCTCTGCGTGGCGCCAAGGTACAGAACGCCGATCTCGAATTGTGGAATCACCTGTCGAACGACTGCGGCACTTCCGTCGGATCGGGCATCACTGTTCGCCGGATCACGAGCGACTGGTCGCCCTACAGCATGACCTGGAACAATCAGCCGTCGGTGACCTCCACCGGGGCGTACACCGGATATGGGGCCTACAGCCCGGACTGTACGTCGAATCTGTGGGCGGCCAAGCAGTGGGACTTGATCTACCGGGTCAACGGCATCGTCCAGAAGTGGGCCGACGGCGAGCCGAATTATGGTGTCCAATTGACAGCCGGTAACGAGTCCGACTCCACCAACTGGCGCCGCTATCGCACCACTGAGTACGAGATGTGCTACGACGGTAAAGACTGCGAGGAGCGCCCTCACCAGCCCCTGCTCTTCGTTGATTTCGAGCCGGCCGAGAACCTCGCCGTCGTTCGGGAATACCCCGCCGACCAAGAACTGCCGGCGTCGTCGTACGCCGACGACAAGCAGTGGGCGGCGACCAACCTCTATGACGGCGAAAAGGCTCCCGGCCGTTCCATCACTCCGCAGCAAGCACTGGAAGAGGCCGCGGCGAACAACAGGTCGGTCGAAACCCGGCTGCTCAGCGCGTACTATCCCGACGACCTGACCGACGATGAAATCGCCGAGGCCGCCAAGGATTCGGAGCCGGAGCCTGCTCCGGGTGATCCGGTGCCCACTCCCAATCCGGACCCGACTCCCGTCGTTCCGAGCAAGGTCCTGAACGCGAACCCGAATTTCGAGACCGAGACCGCACCGTGGACGGCGGCGGACGGCCTGCTCGAACACTCGACCGAAAGGGCTCACGAGGCCACGGCCTCCGCCAAGCTCACGCCCTCCGGCGACGCGAGCACGGTCACGCTCCGCTCCGAGGCGGGCATCGGGGTCAATCCGAGCTACCTGCACGCCGTGTCCGGCTCGTTCTTCCCGGCGGGTGGGGATGCGACGATCCAGTACGGGGTCGACTTCTTCGACGCCTCGGGGACGCTTATCACGTCCAGCATGGGTGAGTACCCGTTGATGGCCGACACCTGGAGCCCCGTCCGGGCGGAGTACTCCCTGCCGCCCAATGCCGCCACAGCGCAGCTGCGGCTTTCGTTCCCGGCCGGCGCGGTCACCCTGTACGCCGACGAACTCGAGCTGCTCGGTCCGGAGCAGGAAACGTCACACACGATCAGTCTGCCCGTCGACAGCGACGCGTGGATCGACATCGACGGTGCCGTGGACACTACCGGCGACACCTTGTGGGCAGGTGCTTGGGACGACAGCATCGAGACCATCTTCGAACGGACCTACCTCAAATTCGACGCCAGCGCTATCGCAGGAAAGGCCGTGACCGACGCCCGGCTGGAGTTGCGGAACGCATACTCCTACGGCTGCGGCAACGCTCAATCGGGCATCGCCGCCCGGCAGCTGACCTCTGCCTGGACGACAGGCACGATCGACTGGTGGAACCAGCCCGCCAGCACCGACGCCAACCAATCGGTGGCACGAGACCCCGTCGCCTGCACGGATACTCCGCCCACGGACACCACGTGGACATGGCCGGTGACCGCCATCGCCCAAAGCTGGGCGACGGGAGCGCCCAACCATGGCCTGGTGCTCCGCGGCGTGGACGAGTCCACCACCGCACCGGTCTATGACCGCGGGTTCCACAGCTCGCGGAGCGACCAGGAGACTCTGCGTCCCGTCCTTACCGTGACCTATCGAGATGGCACGGTCTCTCCGACGCAGACCCCCACGCAGACGCCGACGGCCGGCCCCGACACCACTCCGCCGACCGTCATCACCACGTCCCCCGATGACGGCGCCGAGGACGTCGACGCGGACGCGCAGGTGACCGTACGCTTCAGCGAGCCGGTCACGAACGCGAGAATCACCCTTACCGATCTGCTGGCCGAGGTGGAGGTCAGGGGTAACACCGCCGCCAGCGCCGACGGCACGCAGGTCACCTTCACACCGGAGGAGCCGCTCTCGGGCGTCTACGAGGCTCGAGTGGAAGGGGCGAAGGACGCGGCAGGCAACACGCTCAGCCCGTACTCCTGGTATTTCGAGACCGCGTTCGCGCCGCAAGCCGCCGCTGACGATGTCAAGGTCCGGCAGCTGCGGGTTCGGGGTGCCGAGGTGGTGAACGACACGCTCGTCTCATCCACGGCGCGCCCCTATCTGCTGGCGAACGTGGAGGTCGGGCACGAGGACGTCGAAGTCGAGCTGGCTCACGGTGACAAGGTGATCTGGAAAGGCACCGCCGAGGGCCCGCGTAGAGGACGTGCTGCGAGCGTCCAGGTGCCGGCCGGCAAGCTGAAGGACGGTTGGACGGTTCGCTGGCGGGCCAGGGGCAAGGCGGGCGACAGCGTCGGCGCCTGGTCGGCGTGGAACGACTTCCGGGTCGACGTGCCGCAGGCCACGACGACTCTGGCCCCGGCCTCGGACATGACGCCTGACGAGGTCAAGCGCGTGGTTCCGTCGGGCAAGGACGAGGCGAACGAGGTCAGCTTCACCGAGTGCACCGCCGACAGCCGGGCCAGGACCGAGCGGGGCTACATGAAGAACCGGTTCGCCTTCTGCCGTATAACCAAGTGGCGCGCCACCTGGTGGAAGGGGCAGACCAAGGTCGCCGAGGTCAACGGCCGGATCCTGATTAGGATCCAACCCAAGCAGCGGGCGCGCGAGTTCGAGGTGTCCAAGCACGTCTGGATCGACCAGAACGACACCGTCACGCTCAATTACCCGCTCGCGTTCGGTCACACCTTGATCGACCCGAACGACTCCACGAACAACACCGCCTGCGTGACGCTGCCAGGGGGTGGGGGAATGACGGGATTCCACACCGTCGCCGAGTGGAAGGCCGCCAACTCGCAAGAATGGCAGATCAGCGGCCGGTACACCTCCACCGCCATGGAGGGAGCGGACAAGCTCGGCTCCTGTACGTACACGTCTCAGACGTCGACCAGATGGCCCGACGGCACCCACCCCAAGAGTGCGAACTCCTACTGGTCGGACACGGTACGTTGCGACAGCGCGAGCTATGTGCGGTTCTCGGTGAAGGAACCCGGTGGCTGTGTCGTCATGTCCGAGATCCCGGCCATGGTCATGACACGCGGGGACGAGAACGCGAAGGGCACGAAGTTCCCGGACATGTACGATCACGTCAAGAAGGCGCTCACGCCAGGGTCGATCACCTATCCTCTGCCGGGGGGGCCGACGTTCCCTGATATCAGAAGCGCGAAGAACATCCCGGGCAACGGTCCGAGAAACGCGCTCATGCGCGTCCCGTACGCGCCGATGAACGACGCCAACCGAGCGTTCGCGAAGCGTACCTGCGATATCGAGTTCAAGGGCTGGGAGCATGCGGGAAAGGACTGTGACGAGTTCCCCTTCGCGGCCACGAAGGAGGGTGCCGCCTACGCTGATCCCAAGCACAACTACTCGGTATGGTACGTCCCGAGCAAACAGAACACAGATCACGGTTTGGTGGTCAAATTCTGGTTCAAGAACAACCGGATCCTCACCAGCGACATCTTCTGGGTCGACGCCCAGTGACGTGAGCCGCTGACCAGGCGCCCCCTGCTCGGGGGGCGCCTGGCCTCATGAAAGGCGGGCAGATGACGGAGCTCATCAGGGCGTTCAGCGAGCCGGACGGTCTCGAGGAGATTTACGGCATCGTCGCGGTGGACGAAGAGGACGGCGAGCTCGGCCTGGCCGAGCCGTCCGCGTGGGAGGTCGGCGCACCGGCCGAGGGCGAATGGCTGGACGCGGGTCCCAACGGAATCACTCTGCAGCCGTCCGGCACGGGTGGCGTGTACGTCCGCTACGAGCTGTGGTCCGGGCCGCCGTCGGATCCGTCGGCGCACACGCCGGCGGAGACGTGGACGGGAACCGTCCTCTTCACCACGGGGAGGATCAGCGCGTTGACGGCCAATGCGGCGTACGAGGATCTCCACACCGTGTTCGACCTGGGCAGGCGGGACGCGGAGTGGAACGTGCGCGTGTCGCGCAGAAGGCTGGGGAACGACGCGGAACCCGATTTCCCTCGTGACGCTGGTCAGGCCGATCTGTTCAGACTGCAGTTCTGGCCGGCCGTCCCCTGACAGGAGTTTTGGGGCTAATGGGATCTATGTGACCTGCGGCTTCTCCGTCCTGCCTTACCTCGGGGTGTCATTGGCCTTACCTCTCATGCCGCTTGGCGCTACTTGAGCGCGTGGCGCGTTCCAAACGGCCACAGTGGCTGTGCGGCACTTCGAGAGAGGTAGCTTCCGTATGGCACGTGGCGGAACGGCTTCCCAGAACGGCATGCCTCCCGGCGTGCGCCCGCTGACCGTGGGCGACCCGGTCGTCATCGGGCGCTACCTGCTGCTCGGCCGGTTGGGCAGCGGCGGAATGGGCGTGGTCTACCTGGCCGAGCATCCCCGCGGGGGATACGTCGCGCTGAAGACGCCGCATCCGGTGCACCTGGGGGACCCCACGTTGCGGGCCCGCTTCGCCGAGGAGGTCGCGTTCTCCCGGCGCGTGGTGCCGTTCTGCACGGCCGCCGTCATCGAGGACGGTCTCGACGGCGAGCGGCCCTACCTCGTCACCGAGTACGTCCCCGGGCCCGGGCTCTCCCAGGTGGTCGCCGCCCGGGGGCCGCTCACCCCCGACCTCGCGTACGGCGTGGCGCTCGGCACGGCCGCCGCGCTCGTGGCCACGCACGAGGCCGGGCTGGTCCACCGGGACCTCAAGCCCGGCAACGTGCTGCTGTCGCCGCGCGGGCCGTTCGTCATCGACTTCGGGATCGCCCGTGACCTCGACGTCGCGATGGCGCACACGCAGGCCGGGCAGATCATGGGCAGCCCGGGCTGGGTCGCCCCCGAGCGGCTTCGCGGCCACCACGCCATCCCCGCCTCGGACGTCTTCTCCTGGGGCTGCCTGGTCGCGTTCGCGGCGACCGGTCTGCATCCGTTCGGCGCCGGCGACCTCGACGTGCTCACCCGGCGCATCCTGGTCGAGGAGCCTCGGATCGACGCCGTGCCGAAGCTGCTGTGGGGCGGCGTGGCGGCGGCGCTGCGGCGCGATCCTGCCGACCGTCCTGACGCGGCCTGGCTGCTCGCCTCCCTGCTCGCGGCGGGCGGGGTCCACGTGACCGCCGACCCCCGGCGGGCGGTCGCCGCCGTGCTCGACGAGATCTGGCAGCCCGTGCCCCACCCGGCGGGGGTCATCCCAGGCCGGGCCACGCAGGGGCAGCGCACGCAGGGCAGGGACTCCCAGGAAGCGGGGCCGACACGGGGCAGGGCGGCGCGGCGCCGGGCGGCGCGCTCGCGGGCACAGGTGTCCCACGCGGGCTTCGCGGCGCTCGCCACCGTGACGATCGCCGCGGTGACGGTGGTGGCGGCGGGCACCGGGTCGGCCCACATGGAGAGCACGGCGGATCCGCCGCCCGCGCAGCCCGTGGTGATCCCCGGCGAGGACAGCGCCCTCCCGCCGGAGGACGTGCTCGGCACCGCCCGGCCGCCGGTGGTGCCCATCGTGGACGGTGCCCGGCCCAGGGTGACGGTCACGGCCACGCGGACCATGCCGCCGCCCGGGTCGGTGCGCGGGCCGGCGACCGAAGACGGCGGGAGGACCTCCTCGGTGCCCTCGCCCTCGGCGGCCGGAGTCACCCTGCGTCCGCCCGCGGGCGGGCACTGCGTCACCGGGCGGCCGAGAGACTGCCGTTCCACGCGGCCCTCCCCGCCAGGGCACCCAGGGCACCCAGGGCACCCAGGGCACCCAGGCCAGCCGGGACAGCCGGGGCAGACCGGCGTTCCGATCCCGCCGTCGGGGATCAGCCAGGAGCCGCAGTGGGGCGACGGGGAGTCGCCCCCGCCGAGCCCGAGCACGCCGCCGGAGAGCCAACCGCCCAGCGTGGTGGCCACCCCCGCGCCGTCCATACCCTGAAACGACGTCCCGATCGGGTGCCTCCATACAGCATGCTGTGTGTTCATGGACGCAGCTCTCGAACTCGACGACGTGACCGTCCGCGTGGTCGGCCGGACCCTGGTGACCGGTGCCGACTGGCGGGTGGAGCACGGCCAGCACTGGGTGATCCTCGGCCCCAACGGCGCCGGCAAGACGACGATGCTCTCGGTCGCCGCGGCCGTACGGCACCCGAGCTCGGGGACGGCCACGGTGCTCGGGCGGCGGCTCGGCACGGTCGACCTGCGGGAACTGCGCCGGAGCATCGGCCTGGTCGCGGCAAGCCAGCGGCTCGTGGACGAGTCGCTGCTGGAGGAGGAGGGCGCCACCGCGCTGACCGTCGTGCTCACCGGGCACACCGGGACGAGCGCGCCGTTGTGGGACCGGTACGGCGACGAGGAGCGGGAGCGGGCCCACCGGCTGCTGGCCGACCTCGGCTGCAAGGACCTGGCCGACCGCAGGTTCCAGGTGTGTTCGCAGGGGGAGCGGGCCCGGATCCGGGTGGCCAGGGCGCTGATGGCCGACCCGGCGATCCTGCTGCTCGACGAGCCGTTCGCGGGCCTCGACCTGCCGGCTCGGGAGGACCTCATCGAGGCGCTTGAGGACCTGGCCCGGACCCGTCAGGGGCTCACGACCGTGATGGTCACGCACCACCTGGAGGAGGTGCCGGCCACCACCACGCACGCCCTGCTGATGCGGGACACCCGCATCCTGACCGCCGGTCCCGTGGGGGAGGTGCTCACCGGGCCGAACCTGTCCGACTGCTTCGGCCGGCGGCTGCGCATCGACGCGCTGGACGGCCGCTGGTACGCCCGCGCGCTGCGCGTCTGACCGGCCCCGTGCACGGCGAGGCCCCGCCGCCGATCCGTCAGATCCCCGAGGGTGACCTGCGGATGGGCGGCGGGGCACGCCACCGACCTGTGTCCCAGATGTCCGCTGTGGTTAGTGAGCCCCGGCGAACTGCGCCTCCTCCGTCGAGCCCTTCAGGGCCGTCGTGGAGGAGTCCGGCGCGACGGCCGTGCTGACCAGGTCGAAGTATCCGGTGCCGACCTCGCGCTGGTGGCGGGTGGCGGTGTAGCCGCGTCCCTCGGCGGCGAACTCGGCCTCCTGGAGCCCGACGTACGCCGTCATGCCCTCCTCGGCGTAGCCCCGGGCCAGGTCGAACATCGAGTAGTTCAGCGAGTGGAAGCCGGCCAGGGTGATGAACTGGAACTTGTACCCCATGTGGCTCAGCTCGCGCTGGAACTTGGCGATCGTCGCGTCGTCCAGGTGCTTCTTCCAGTTGAACGACGGCGAGCAGTTGTAGGCCAGCATCTGGTCCGGGTACTCCCGCTTGATCGCCTCGGCGAACTCGCGGGCCACGTCGAGGTCGGGTGTGGAGGTCTCCATCCACAGCAGGTCGGCGTACGGCGCGTAGGCGAGGCCCCTGGCGACGCAGGCGTCGACGCCGTTGCGAACCCGGTAGAAGCCCTCGGCGGTGCGGTCGCCGGTGCAGAAGGCGCGGTCGTGAGGGTCCACGTCGCTGGTCAGGAGGGTCGCGGCCTGGGCGTCGGTCCGCGCGATGACCAGGGAGGGGACGCCCGCCACGTCGGCCGCGAGGCGGGCCGCGTTGAGGGTCTTGATGTGCTGGCCGGTGGGGATCAGCACCTTGCCGCCGAGGTGGCCGCACTTCTTCTCCGAGGCGAGCTGGTCCTCCCAGTGCACGCCCGCGGCGCCGGCCGCGATCATGGCCTTCATCAGCTCGAACGCGTTGAGCACGCCGCCGAAGCCGGCCTCGGCGTCGGCCACGATGGGCGCCAGCCAGTGCGGGGCGTCCTCGTCGCCCTCGGCCCAGCTGATCTGGTCGGCCCGCAGCAGCGCGTTGTTGATCCGGCGGACCACGGCGGGGACCGAGTTGGCCGGGTAGAGGCTCTGGTCGGGGTAGGTGTGACCGCTGAGGTTGGCGTCGGCGGCCACCTGCCAGCCGGACAGGTAGATGGCCTTGAGGCCCGCCTTCACCTGCTGAACCGCCTGGTTGCCGGTCAGCGCGCCCAGGGCGTGGACGTAGTCCTCGTGGTGCAGCAGGCCCCACAGGCGCTCCGCGCCGAGCCGGGCCAGCGTGTGCTCCTCCTGCACCGAGCCGCGCAGGCGGACCACGTCCTCGGCCGTGTAGGTCCGCTCGACGTTCGTCCACCGCGGATTGGTGTCCCAGTCCTGCTGCAGCCGCTGGGCGGCTGCGGTGAGGCGATCCGACATCTCCGGTCACTCCCTTGTTGCGTGCGTTGGCGTCACCTGGGGCTTGCTTCCGAGTTTGTGTCGATATCAAGACGCTCACAAGGAGCCGCCAGCCGAAAGAACGTCAAATCTTCCCTCTTGGGTAAGACTGGCGGGTATTCGAGGGTGAAGAAACGAAGAGTTTTCGCTATGGACTAGACCAATCCGTGTGGGGTGGATCACGCGCCGGTGGAAGAAACGCAGATTTTCCGCATAAGATCGGGTCATGACCTCCGTTCTGGGCGAAGAACTGCTGTCTTTGACGCACGAGCTCGATCTTCTGGCCTTCGGCCAGCGGCTCAAGCACCTGCGCAAGCAGCGTGGTCTCACGCTCTCCGAGCTCGGCGAGCGGGTCGGGCGTGCGCCCAGCCAGCTGTCGCTGCTGGAGAACGGCAAGCGCGAGCCCAAGCTCTCGCTGCTGAAGTCGCTGGCCGCCGCGCTGAACGTGCCGGTGGAGGAGCTGCTGCGCAGGCAGGCGCCGAACCGGCGGGCCCAACTCGAGATCGCCTTGGAGGAGGCCCAGCGCGACCCGCTCTACGCGGGGCTCGGGCTGAGCCGGCTGAAGGTCTCCTCACGGGTGCCCAACGACGTGCTCGAGCACATTCTCAGCCTGTTCGATGAGCTCAAGGCCAGGGAGGCGAAGGGCACGGCCACGCCGGAGGAGGCGCGGGCGGCCAACGCCGAGCTGCGGCGCAAGCAGCGCGAGCTGGGCAACTACTTCGAGGAGATCGAGAAGGCCGCCGCCGAGGCCCTGACCGCCGTCGGCTACCGGACCGGCGCGCTGTCGGAGAGCACCGTCCAGGCGCTGGTGTCGCACTTCGGGTTCGCCGTGCACACCGCGCCCGACCTGCCGCGATCGGCGCGGTCGGTCACCGACCTGCGCAACCGGCGCATCTACGTCAAACGCCAGCAGCTGGGCATGCACACGCCGCGTACCGTGCTGCTGCAGACACTCGGGCACATCGCGCTCCAGCACCACAAGCCGCGCGACTTCGCCGACTTCCTGCGCCAGCGGGTGGAGGCCAACTACTTCGCCGCGGCCGTCCTCGTGCCCGAGACGGCGGCCGTGCCCTACCTGCGGGAGGCCAAGCAGGACAAGGCGCTTTCGGTGGAGGACCTGCGCGACGTGTTCGCGGTGTCCTACGAGATGGCGGCGCACCGGTTCACCAACCTCGCCACCCGCCACCTCGACCTCGTCTGCCACTTCGTGCGCAACGACGCCGGAGGGATCATCTACAAGGCGTACGAGAACGACGGGATCGTCTTCCCGGCCGACGAGCAGGGGGCGATCGAGGGCCAGCGGATGTGCCAGCAGTGGTCGGGCCGCCAGGTGTTCCTCTCGCCCGACCGGTTCTCGCTGTACTACCAGTACTCCGACTCGCCCACCGGCACCTACTTCTGCGTCGCCCACGTGGACCCGTCGCAGGAGAAAGACTTCGCGATCACGCTGGGCGTGCCGTACCGGGAGTCGCGGTGGTTCCGCGGGCGCGAGACCACCCACCGCACCAAGTCGAACTGCCCGAACGGCGAGTGCTGCCGCCGCCCGCCGGCCGAGCTCGCGCAGCGCTGGGAGGGCTACGCCTGGCCGTCGGCGCGCGCCAACTCGCACGTGCTCGCCGCGCTGCCGCCCGGGTCGTTCCCCGGTGTCGACGAGGCCGACGTGTACGCGTTCCTGGAGCGCCACGCCGCCCACGGCTGAGCCGGGTCACCCCCGGCGGCGGGACGGGCCGCGCGGCACCTCGGGTGGCGAGGGGACGCGGACGTCCTCGTCCAGGTGCCCGGCTGTGCGTGGCTCAGCCATGACGAACTACGATTGACGCCGATTATGTGCGTGTCGTCAGCCGCATGTCACCGTCCGTCGACGGCGGCCACCGTCGGCGCGGCCGTGACACAACCATGACACGGCGCGGACGAGGTGGGGACACGACCGGCCGACAGTGGATGGGTTGACCGGCAGGCGAGTTACGGAGCGTGCGGTGAGACCCGGCGGCGTGTCGCGAGTGTTGTTGATCGAGGATGACCCGGCCGTGCGGGAGGGCCTTGAGCTGGCCCTGACCCTGCACGGGTACCGGGTGCGGGCGGTGGAGTCCGGTGAGCAGGGGCTGGAGCGGCTGCGTACGGACCTTCCCGACGTCGTCGTGCTCGACCTGATGTTGCCTGGCATGGACGGGTTCGAGGTCTGCCGCCGCATCCGGGCCGCCCGGGAGGTACCGATCATCATGCTGACCGCGCGCGGCGACGACATGGACGTGGTGGCCGGGTTGGAGGCGGGCGCCGACGACTACGTGGTCAAGCCGGTGCAGCCGAGGGTGCTCGAGGCACGCATGCGCGCGGTGCTCCGGCGGATCGGCCGGGACCAGGCGGAGCTGGAGCGGCACGGGGACCTGACCATCGATCGGGCCGGGCTGGTGGTCGCCAAAGGCGGCGTGCCGGTCAGCCTCGCTCCGACCGAGCTGCGCCTGCTGCTCGAGCTCTCCGGCACGCCGGGCCGGGTGCACAGCCGCCAGCAACTGCTGGAGTCGGTGTGGGAGCACGGGTATTTCGGCGACTCGCGTCTCGTGGACGCGTGCGTGCAGCGGTTGCGCGCGAAGATCGAGGACGACTCGGCGGCGCCCGTCTACGTGCAGACGGTGCGCGGGTTCGGGTACCGGTTCGGGCCGGTGTGAGCCGCCGGTGAAATCTCGGCCGAGCCCGGGGCTGCGTGCCCGGCTGTTGTTCGCCTTCGCACTACTGTCTGTGGTCACCGCGGCGGCGGTGGCCGGCGGGATGTACCTCCTGGCCCGCAACGCCATCCTGGTGCGAACCCAGGATGCCGCGGTGGAGGCGATGAAGAGCCGCCTGGAGGCGCTCTACCCGTTGCGGAGTCCCGCGCCGGGCCCGGACGAGCTCGGCGAGATCGCCGGCGCGGTGACCGACCGGTACAGCTCCGCGATCGCCGTCTACCACGAGACGTACGCGCCGGTCAGGCCGCCGCCGGGGGACCGGAGGCCGGGCGGGAACGCGCCGGCCCTGGATCCCGGGGTGATCCCGGACGCGCCGGTCAGGCCGCCGCCGGGGGATCAGACGCTGGGCGGGAACCTGCCGCCCCTGAATCCCGGGGTGATTCCGAAGGGGCTGCGGCGGGCGGTGGCCGGCGGCGACATCGCGTGGCAACGCGTGGTGTGGCAGGACGCGCCCTTCCTGATCATCGGCATGCCGTTGCTGATCGTCGACCAGGACCGGACGGCGCGTGTGTCGGGTATCGAGGTCTACACCGCGCGCAGCCTGCTGCCCGAGCAGCTCAGCGTCGACGAGCTCGCCGCACGCGCCTGGCGCATCGGCGGGGCGGCCCTGGCGTTCGCGGTCGTCCTCGCGTTGCTGGCCACCCGTGGCGTGCTGGGGCCGGTGCGCGAGCTCGGCCGGGCGGCACGCCTGCTGGGCGAGGGCGAGTTGCGGACCAGGATCGCGGTGCGCGGCTCTGACGAGCTGGCCGAGGTGGCGCGCACGTTCAACACCACCGCCGCGGAGCTGGAACGGCACGTCGAGCAGTTGCGCGAGATGGAGGCCGACGCCCGCAGGTTCGTGGCCGATGTGTCGCATGAGCTGCGTACCCCGCTGGCCGCGCTGGCCGCGGTCGCGGACGTCCTGGACGAGGAGGCGGTCCGGCTGCCCGAGCCCGCCGGCAGGGCCGCCAGGCTGGTCAGCCAGGAGACGCTCAACCTCACCGCTCTGGTTAACGATCTCATCGAGATCAGCAGGTTCGACTCCGGCGTGGCGGCCCTCGCGCTGAACGAGGTCGACGTGGCCGAGCTGGTGCACGCGACCCTGCGTGTCCGGGGCTGGTCGGATCTGGTGCACACCGAGCTTGCAGCCGCGGTGACGGCGCGGCTGGACCCGCGCCGAGTGGACGTCATCCTCGCGAACCTGGTCGGCAACGCCCTGCGGCATGGCGAGCCACCGGTGTCGGTCTGGCTTCACGCCGACCCGCACTGGATCGCTGTCGAGGTCCGCGATCACGGACCGGGGCTGGACGAAGCGGTGCTGCCGCACGTGTTCGACCGGTTCTACAAGGCCAGCGCGGCCAGGGCCAGGTCCGAGGGCAGCGGCCTGGGCCTCGCGATCGCGCGGGAGAACGCGCGCCTCCACCGAGGCGACCTCACCGTCACCAACGCCCCGGACGGCGGCGCCGTATTCACGCTGCGGCTGCCGCGCGAGGCACACGATCCGGACGGAGGCCCCGAGTGAGGACCGGGCTCGCCCGCCGCGTGCTCGCCGCGGGCCTGGTTGCGCTCGTCGCCGTGGCCGGCTGCGGTGTGCGACCCAGCGGCGTCATCATCGGCGGCGACCCGCCCAGCGGAGCCGTCGCACGCACCACGACGATCACCCTCTTCTTGGTGAAGAACGGCCGGCTCAGCGCGGTGACGCGGCGGCCCATCGGTCGTCCGCTGTTCCCAGGGGACACGCTCATGCTGCTGGCCGCCGGACCCACTCCGGAAGAACAGGCGGACGGACTGACCTCCGACATTCCGCCCGAAGCCGGCCCGTTCTCGGTGACCGCCGAGCCGACCGGCCACGTGGTGGTGACCCTGTCGGCCGCGGCCCGCGACCTGTCCACACTGGCCGTCGAGCAGATCGTGTGCACGGTCGCCGCCACGACGCCGGAAAGCCCTGTCCAGGTCACCGTCGTCGGTGCTGGGCAGAGCGTCGGCCCCCGGAACTGCCCGAGGCAACGGTAGCGACCCATCCTCTGAACGGTTGGGGCATTCACGAAGCCGGCGTTCTTTCAGAATTGAGGTATCGCAGGGCCGCCTCGATCAGCTTCCTGCTCGCGACGAACGCGGCCTCCTTCTTCTCCTCGAGCGTGTCGTCGGGGTCGCCCTGGCGCAGGACCACCCCGAGGACCAGCCGGTCACGGCCCCCGGAAGTGGCACGGACGGCCCATAGCAGCGCTCCGCCCGCCGCGGTGCTGGTGCCGGTCTTGATGCCGACCACCCCGGGCAGCCCGAGCAGCGCGTTGCCGTTGACGATCTCGCCCGCGATACCCGGGACGGCGGTCGTGGCGGTGGCGACGATGTCGCGCAGCACCGGGGACTTCATGGCCTGCCTGGCCAGCTTCAGCTGATCCACCGCCGTGCTGACCGTGGTGGGTTCATATCCGCTCGCCCCGGTGTAGGTGGTGTTCGTCATGCCCAGCTTGGCGGCGGCCGCGTTCATCTTGCGGGCGAAGGCCTGCTCAGAGCCGGCGTCCCATCGTGCCAGCAGACGTGCGGCGTTGTTCCCCGAGGGGATCAGCATCAACTCGAGAAGCTGCCGCTCGGTGAAGACCTGGCCTGCGGTGATCGGCACCGTGGACTCGTCTCGGTTCCCTGACTCGACCGCCGCCTGCCAGTCGACCTGGATGGACGGCCCCGCGGCGTTCCTGCCGAGCGGGTGGTCGCGAAGAATCACCAGAGCGGTCATCACCTTGGTGACGCTGGCGATCGGCACGGGCCGCTGCTCGCCGTACACACTGAGGCTGTCCGCCTTCCCGGCGACCTCGACCGCCGCCTGCCCCGTCGACGGCCAGGGCAGAGCCCACGGCCAGGCCGAGCTGATCGACGCCGGCGTGGAGTTCGACAACCGTGGTGGCTGGTCCTGCGCGCCGGTGTAGACCAGCCAACCCCCTACGGCGAGGGCGGCGGACACGATGACGACGAGCACCCGCGTGACCGCGGCGTACAGCCGGTCTCGGGGCCGAAGGGGGATGGTGCGTGGCTCGTTCATGCCGAACCACGATTGACGCCGCATGTGCGCGCGTTGTCAGCCGCATGTCACCGTTCATCGACGGCGGCCACCGCCGGCGCGGCCGTGACACAACCATGACACGGCGCGGACGAGGAGACGCACTCGAGGAGGACGTCCACGTCTGGGGGCGCCGGTCAGTTCCCGACAGTGCCGGTCGTCTCTCGACGGCGAGCGGTCATCTCTCGACGGTGGGAGGTCATCTCTCGACGGCGGCGCGGACGAACGCCACGAGGTGCTCGCGCAGCGCCTCGCGTCCCTCGGGAGTCCCCGCCTCCTCACCCACCGTGATCCGGGCGAGTTGCGGCATGACGCTCGGCCACATCGCCATACCCACCAGCGAGAACACCATCCGGGCGACCGAGGCGTCCGGCTCCCGGCCGAGGCCCTCGGCGAGCGATTCGGTCTTCGACCGGCACTTGTCCACCCGGAGCTCCTGGCCGGGCAGCAGGTCGTCCTCACCTCTGTAGTGCAGCGCCTCCCACATCAGCAGGCGTACCAGGTCGGGGTGGGCGGAGTAGAAGTCGAAGAGGTTGCCGACGTACTCCGCCGGATCCTTGCCCGGCATCGCCACCGCCGCGGCGACCTCGTCGAGCGCCGACTTGATGACGGTGTCGAACAGCTTCTCCTTGCTGCCGAAGTGCCCGTAGATCCGCTCCTTGTTGACCCCGGCCCGCTCGGCGATGCGGTCCACCCGGGCGCCCGCCACGCCGTACGCCGCGAACTCCGTCCGCGCGGCCTCCAGCAGGGCGGCCTTGGTGGCGGCGGTGGGGTCCTTGACGTCTTTGCGGGGCGACATCGGCTTCCTCCGTGTGCATGGGTGGACGGGGCTCAGGGGTGCTCCATCAGCATACCCATTCCTGCCACCAACTAGTTGGTTGACACCCAACTGGTTGGTTGGCTACTGTCCTCGCCATGAGCACATCGACTCCCGTCGTTTCCGCACCCGCCGGACCCGCTGCTCCCGCCACCCCGCGTGAGACGTACGCGCCGGCGTGGCGCACCGTGGCCGCGTTCGTGCCGGCCGGGCTGCTCGCCACCGGCCACCTCTACGTCGTGATCCCCCTGCTGGCCCGGATGTCGGCCGATTGGGGCGCCCCCGCCGCCGTCCTGACCTGGCTCGTCAGCGCCTTCGGCCTCGGCTACGCGGGCGGGTTCCTGCTGTTCGGCCCGCTGTCCGACCTGTACGGCAGGCGCCGCGTGATGACCTGGGGCATGGCCGCCACGGCGGTGACGACCGCGCTGGTCGCGCTGAGCCCCGGGCCCGGGGCGGCGCTCGCCCTGCGGGTGGTCGAAGGCGTCACCACCGCCGTCTTCGCCCCCACCGCCTTCGCGTACATCGCCGAGCGCGTCGAACCCCGCCGCCGGGCCGTCACGATGACCTCCGTGGTCAGCGCGCTGTTCGCCTCGGCCGTGGTCGCGCAGCTCGCCGCCAAGGTCCTCGTCGACCTGCTCGGGTGGCGGCCGGTCTTCCTGCTCGGCGCCGCCGCGTTCGCCGTCGTGACCGTGGTGCTGCGCCGGGTGATGCTGCCCGACACCGCCCGCCGTGCCGGAGCGAACCCCTACGCCGTCGTCCCGGCGCTGCTGCGCAACCCGCGCCTGGTCCTGGTGTACGCCGCCACGCTGACGATCCTCGGCGCGTTCGTCGCCCTCTACACCGCGTTGCAGCTCGAAGGCCCCGCGGACATCGCCGGCGACCCCTCCGCGCTGCTGACGCTGCGGGCCACCGCGCTGCCGGCGATCATCGCCATCCCGTTCGCCACGCCGTACCTGGCCCGGATCTCCCCGGCCCGCAGGGCGGCGCTGGCCCTCGGGCTCGCCGCGGTGCTCGCGCTGGTGGTCGGGCTGGCCGCCCCCGGTGTCACCGCACTGGCGGTGCTGCTCGCCGTCTTCGCCTTCGCGATCGGCGTCGCCGCCCCCGCCGTGATCGAGACCGTGGGCCTGCTGGCCGGTCCCGCGCGGGGCACGGCCGTCTCCCTGTTCACCTTCTTCCTGTTCACCGGGGCCAGCATCGGCCCGGTCGTGGCCTCGGCCGCGGCGCCGTACGGCTTCGCCGCCCTGATGTACGGCGTGGCGGGGGTGCTCGCGCTGGGAGGGGGGCTCGTGCTGATCGCCTCCTCCGGCCGCCGCATAAGGTGATGCCAGTGAACGTGGCGGACAGGGGGAGGACGGGCGTGCTGCCTGAGGTGGAGGCCTGGCTGAGTCGGCGTACCTCGTCGGCGGCCGACTGGCCGGCCCGCGCCCTGCTGTCCGCCAAGGGAGGCGCCACCATCTCGGTGGTGCTGCCCGCGAGAAACGAGGAGGAGACGGTCGGGGAGATCGTCTCCGCCGTGCGGCGCGACCTCGTCGAGGCCGTGCCGCTCGTGGACGAGCTGGTCGTGATCGACTCCCGGTCGTCGGACGACACGGCGGCCCGGGCCTTACGCGCCGGGGCGAAGGTCTTCGCGCAGGACGAGATCCTGCCCGAGCTGCACGATCCGCGCTACGACGGCAAGGGCGAGGCGCTGTGGAAGTCCCTCGCGGTGACGACCGGCGACCTGGTGGTGTTCGTCGACGCCGACCTGCGCGAGTTCCGGACCTCGTTCGTGACCGGCCTGCTGGGGCCCCTGCTGGCCGACCCCGCGGTCGGATACGTGAAGGCGTGCTACGACCGGCCCCTGCTCGGCGCGACGGAACCGAACGCCGGGGGCAGGGTCACCGAGCTGGTCGCCCGGCCGCTGCTCAACCTGCACTGGCCGTTGCTCGCCGGATTCGTGCAGCCGCTCGCGGGTGAGTACGCCGGCCGCCGCGCGGTCCTGGAACGGGTGCCGTTCGTGACCGGGTACGGCGTGGAGCTGGGACTCCTCATCGACCTCCTGGACATGGTGGGGCTCGACGCGCTCGCCCAGGTCGATCTGGGCCGCCGGGTCCACTCCCACCAGTCGACGGAGGCGCTCGGCGGGATGGCCGGGCAGATCATGCACACCGCCTGGGCGCGGCTGGAGCGCCAGGACAAGATCGTTCCGTTGCACGAGCCGTCCGCGCGGCTCGTCCAGTTCGAACGCGGGCCCGCCGGGCACCGCCCGCTGACGCGGGACGTCGGCGTGGCCGAGCGCCCGCCGATGGCGACGGTCCCGCAGTATGCGTCCCGGCTGCGCTGACCGGCTCCTTCCTTTGAGTGTTACCGTTGGTAACACCAAGGAGAGGAGACCCCCCGATGACCTTCTGCCCCGAGTTGAGCGACGACCTTCGCGAGCTGCGCGACTGGGTCCACGAGTTCGCCCGGGACGTCATCCGCCCGGCCGGGGTGGAGTGGGACGAGCGCGAGGAGACGCCCTGGCCGGTCATCCAGGAGGCCGCCAAGATCGGGCTGTACTCGCTGGACTTCTTCGCCCAGCAGTGGTTCGAGGAGTCGGGGCTCGGCCTGCCCGTGGCGTTCGAGGAGTTGTTCTGGGGGGACGCCGGGATCGGCCTGTCGATCGTGGGCACCGGCCTCGCCGCCGCCTCCATCGCCGCGAACGGCACTCCCGAGCAGATGGGGGAGTGGCTGCCCCAGATGTTCGGCACTCCCGACGACGTCAAGCTCGGCGCGTTCTGCTCCTCGGAGCCGGACGCGGGCAGCGACGTCGGCGCGATCAGGACGCGGGCCGTCTACGACGAGGCGAAGGACGAGTGGGTCCTCAACGGCGTGAAGACCTGGGCCACCAACGGCGGCATCGCCAACGTCCACGTCATCGTGGCCACGGTCGACCCCTCCCTGGGCACCCGGGGCCAGGCGTCCTTCGTCGTCCCGCCGGGCACGCGCGGCCTGTCCCAGGGGCAGAAGTTCAAGAAGCACGGCATCCGCGCCTCGCACACCGCCGAGGTCGTCCTTGACGACGTACGGGTGCCCGGCCGGTGCCTGGTGGGCGGCAAGGAGAAGCTGGACGAGCGGCTCGCCCGGGTGCGCGCCGGCGCGCGGTCCGGCGAGCAGGCCGCGATGCGGACCTTCGAGACCACCCGCCCCCTCGTCGCCGCCATGGCCGTCGGCGTCGCCCGTGCGGCCTACGAGTACGCCCGCGACTATGCCCGGGAGCGCGAGCAGTTCGGCCGCAAGATCGGGGAGAACCAGGCGGTCGCGTTCCTGCTGGCCGACATGGCCACCCGGGTGGACGTCGCCCGGCTGATGACCTGGCGGGCGGCGTGGATGGCCAGGCACGGCCGGCGGTTCGAGCAGGCCGAAGGGTCGATGAGCAAGCTGGTCGCGAGCGAGACGGCCGTCTGGACGACCGAGCAGGCCATCCAGATCCTTGGTGGAGCCGGCTACACCCGTGAGCACCCGGTCGAGCGCTTCCACCGCGACGCCAAGATTTTCACGATCTTCGAGGGCACCAGCGAGATCCAGCGCCTCATCATCGGCCGTGCCGTCACCGGCCTCCCCGTCCGCTGATTCGTACCTCACCTGCGGCCCACGTCCAGACCCCCTGTTCCGTTCCTGTTCCGTCCGAGACGGAGCGCGGACGGAACAGGCGGGGGGTGGCTTCTGGCGAACCGGCGTCCAGGTCACGTTCGATGAGCCTGAAGAGGACTTCCGCGACGGAGAGCCTGTCGGTCCGCCGCCGGACGGCCGGTCATCCGTCGATGACCGTGATCGGCTCGCCGCTGAGCCTGTCGATGACCTTCCGCTCCGCCAGCGGTGCTTTCAGCCGGAATTCCACCTTCAGCGGGTAGCCTTCGAGCGAAGTCAATTCCTGCTGCCAGGGGAAGACCGGTGTGCAGTTGTTGCGCAACTGGACCGCGATGCGCACCTGGGTGGCGGATTCCTCGGTTTCCTTGTCCGTCACCTCGTAACAGGAGGTGCCGTCGGCTTCGGGAGGCCCTATGGTCATTATCGCGACAATGGTGCGCTCGTCATCCGAGACCGTCGCCCTGACGACCTGATCCCAGTACGGCTGTCTGCCGCAGCCTGCCAGTGATGCGATCTGGCCGACGAGAAGCAGGCTTATAGCGGTCCTGTTCGAGATGGAAGCCGGCACATGGAGCCTCTTCACTGATCAGCCCTTCAGCAGCAGGCCCGTTCCGAGAACGACAACGACGACGGCTATTCGTATCACCCAGTGAAAGTGGCGCCGGTGACCGTCTTCGATCATCCCTGCTCGCTGATAACTCTGCGCGACGGCGAGGGCTTGCATGGCGATGGTCAGGCCGATCCCGATCGAGACGACCGTCAGGGTCGCATCGGAGCGGATGATCGATTCGGCCAGCGTGTGTGACCCCGGTTTGCCCCCGGCGACCACCAGGGCCGCCATTTCGAGCACGGTGAGCACGGAAAGGAATATGGTCTGCACGGCCAGGATGAACAGGAACTGGTTGGCTAATCTGCGTCCCTGTTCCGGAGACATCTTTTTTCGCGATTCCGTGCCGACGATACGCCAGGCCTCGTAGGCGCCGCGGTATTCCACGATCACGGCAAGCAGGACCACCGGTATCACCTGCGCCAGCAGCCCCGCGTAACTGGATGTGTCCATCTATGGTTTCTTCTCCCGATGCCCTGCCCGTGAGGGAACGGGAGCCTATCTTGCCAGATAGGGTTGACTGTCCCGGGCGTCCGGAAGGCTGATTGAACGACGTCGGCGAAGGGCCGGCTGAACGCATAACCTCGTCCTTTCCCCGGAGACGGCGCGGATACCGGCAACGCGTCGTCCACGCTCGGCCGCGCGCCCTGGCCGCCCGCTAGCGCGAGATCGTGGCCGACACGCGCAGGGCCCGTGCGCACCAGGCGGAAACCGTGTTCCGCCCGCCGCTCGGGCGGGCGTGAGCAGGGAGCGCACGCCGATCGCAGCCGGCCGCGAGGGGCGAGTGTTTTCAGGGGCTTCCCCGCAGGTCAGTGGAATTTTGGATCGCTTCGCCGGCGACTGCGGTGAGCTTCCTCGCGCCACCATGGGTCACCGAAGCAGACCGCTGCCGGGACGAAGTCAGCGCGTCAAGACCAGGGGTTGGTTGTGAGTGGCTCGGCGAGCAGCACATACTGGAGGGAATGAAGCCAGCCAGCGGCGCGTCCCGCCGTCACCTGCCCACAAGTCCCTTCAAGCCCCCGCCTCCCGCCCCGCCTCTCGAGCAGTTCAGTGTGAACGACCAAGTCACCCATGATCGCTACGGTCTTGGCGTGGTCCTGGAAGTAGAGGACGGGGTCGCTGTGATCGTCGATTTCCGATCACAGCAGGAACGAATCATGACCCCATACAAGAAGCTGCACAAACTCTGAGGCAGATGCGCCGTAGGAGGAGCGCCTCCCGCGAGTACGGCTCCGTCGGCGGCACGCCGGCGGGCGTTCACGCCCGGGCGCCTCTCCTCGCGGCCAGGATCTGAATCTTCGTCCGCCCTCGCCGGAAGCGCACCTGCCCAGATTGGGCAGCGGCGCTTGCAGGATCGACGAGGTGCAGCACGACGGAGCGTCTGCCCGGACATGAGTCGGGGCCCGCGCTTGTCGAGCGCGGACCCCGAATCACGATGCGGGCCTGGGTCAGGCGAGCACGATGTTCTCGGCCTGGGGTCCCTTCTGGCCCTGGGTGATGTCGAACGACACCTTCTGGCCCTCGTGCAGCTCGCGGTATCCGCGGGCGGCGATGTTCGAGTAGTGGGCGAAGACGTCGGGGCCGCCACCCTCCTGCTCGATGAAGCCGAAGCCCTTTTCCGCGTTGAACCACTTCACGGTTCCGACAGCCATGCTGAATCTCCTTGAACAGGGGCCGAACCGGAATCCGCACTGCACAGATTCCGCGTCGCCGGATGAGGCCCCTCCGGAGAAGGCCGGAAAAACAAAATGCGCCTGAAGGTTACATCCCGCCAGGCGCACACAAGTTTCATGGGTACCACAACTGCAACTGCAGAGATGGTAGCACGCCCCTGAGTCGACGGACACATCTGGGGTGCAAAAAGCTGGATGTCCCGCACGGCGAGGACCACCGGCGGCACCGGCCGGCCCCGGCTTGATCCACGGTCCGCGCCCGCCGCGGCCCGGCCGTCCGGGTCTGACACCGCGCCGGTGGCCGGAGGCCCGGCACGGGTTGCGCCGACCTGCGAACCGTCCCCCGCCTGGGCAAGTACGATCGACCCGTGACCGAAATGACCGAAACGACGCCAGGCTGGCTCGCTCCCGACGAGATCGAGTCGGTGCGGGGCCGGATGCCGATCCTCTACGTGGACGCCGTGCCGGTGCGCGTGGACGACACGGGCACCGTGACCCGCGTCGGCCTGCTGCTGCGGATCGGCGCCGACGGCACCGTGAGCCGGGCGCTGGTGTCCGGGCGGGTGTACTACCACGAGCGCATCCGTGACGCGCTCCTGCGCCATCTGGAGAAGGACCTCGGGCCGGTGGCGCTACCGAGCGTGCCGGTCTCGCCGACGCCGTTCACCGTGGCGGAGTACTTCCCCACGCCTGGGGTCACGCCGTTCCACGATCCCCGCCAGCACGCGGTCTCCCTGGCGTACATCGTCCCGGTACGCGGGGACTGCCGGCCCCGGCAGGACGCCTTGGACCTGGAGTGGTTCACGCCCGAGGAGGCGGCCTCCCCGATCGTCCAGCAGGAGATGACCGGCGGCCAGGGCGTGCTGCTCAAGCAGGCGCTCGCTTACGTCGGCCGCCTGACCTGATCGGGGTCACTCCTCCGCGAAGGCGGGGCCGAGCGCCCGCGCCAGCCGTTCCAGCCAGTCGCAGGCGTTCCCGGTGACGTGCGGATACTCGGCGCGGAACTCGTCCCAGTCCACCTCGTCGAGAGAACGGATCGTCTCCGGGCCGAACTCACCGGCCTCGCGCTCTCCGAGCGCGTCGCGCAGAACCCCGTGAAGGAGGTCGCGGGGAAGCGCTACACGCTCGGCGAGCAGGACGGCGTCGTAGAGGTCCTTGCCCTGCGGGTAGCCGTCGGAGGCCAGCCAGAGCAGCTTCCACGCCAGCGACAGCTCCGGGGAGGCGGCGAGGATCGGCGTGGGCTCACCCCCGCCGGTGCGGGGGATCAGGGCGACTTCCGGCGGAACGGGCAGGCGCTCGTTGAAGGTGAAGTCGAGCTGGACGGTTCCCGGCGGAAGTTCGCCGGCCCGCCAGGTGAACACGAGCCGCCGCCCGGGGACGCGGTCGTACGTCCAGATCTCGTCCGTCGCGATGTCGCCGGGATCGAAGGTCACCCTGCCGTCGGCCGGTCCGGCCACGGCAGCGGCGATGACGCCCTTGAACATCGCGACGGTGAGCGGGCTGTCCATGTTCACGGTGGGCGGGACGACGACCCAGTCGAGGTCGCCCGGTTCACGCGCCTCCTCACCGACCCACGCCTCGAGCAGCAGGCTCCCGCGCAGCACGAGGTTCTCGTTCCACGGGGACTCGGCGACGACCCGGACCAGGTGATCGATCGCCCGGCGGCGAGCCCGCCGCCACCGGCGCTCCACCTCCGGGTCGTCGAAGATCGGTTCGCCGGCTCGGAACGCACGGTCGAACTGCTTCAGCGCCGGATCGAAGATCGGCGGCTGGCGGATGCCCGGCCTGTCCGTGACGGGCAGGTAGGTCGAGGGGAACCACGGTGTGCCACGAGGCGGAACCGTGGTCCCCTCGGGGAGGCTGACTCCCTTGAACCGGTCCCAGCTTGACGTCATCGCTCCTCGATCCAGCCGTGGTCGATACCGGGGTTGTCGTCGTGCACGACGTACTCTCGCTCGGCTTCGAGTACGGCGTAGCCGTGCCCTTCGAGATCGGACAGCAGCGCCTCGAAGCGGCGGCCGGCCGTGGCCAGCCCGACCCCTCGGCATCGCTGCGTGACGAACCGCTCGTGTGAACCGTCGTCGCGCCGCCGGCGGGCGTTCCGCGACACGTGCGCACCATGGACGACGGCGAGTTCGGTGAGGGGCGCCAGGTCTCCCCGGACGGCGACCTTGACGTGGTGTTCGAAGTAGAGGCCCGGCATCGCCGCGGCGGCCTCGGCGGTCTCCGGGACGTCCTCGTTCCAGGGAGCCGCCTCGATCTTGACCCGGACCACGCGAAACCCCTCGTCCCGCAACCGCTCGGCGTGGGCGGCGGCGGCCGTCCTCTGCGCGCCGAGCGTGCCCTCGCCCCGGACGGTGAGCATCGGCTGGGAACGGGCCGTCCCGCGTTCGAGCATGATGTGCGTGAACTTCACGCCGTTCTCCCGCGCCCAGGCGCCGAGCGACCCGGCGTCGTCCGCGGCCACCGTCAGGTGGATGTCGAAGACGCCCCTGAACTGCGGGCCGTTCATCGGCGGGCGCCGCTTCCCGGCAAGCTCGCCGGCACCCCGGCCCAGCCGGGCAGCGGTTCCACCCGGCGTAGCCAGTCGTGCGGCAGCCCGCCGATCCCGGCCCGCCCGCCCAGGATGCCGCCGACGATCGCGCAGGTGGTGTCGACGTCGCCGCCCGCCGTCGCGGTCGTCCAGATCGCCCGCTCGACGTCGTCGAGATGCCGGGCCGCGGCCCACAGCGTGAACGGCACGGTGTCGTGCGCCGTCGCCTTCCGGCCGTTGCCCAGGGCCTCGGCGGCGAGCAGGGGATCGGTGATCGTGAGCAGTCGCCTGGCCGCGCCGATCCCGCTCCGTACGCGGCCGGGCGGCGCGTGCTCCAGGACGGCGTCGAGGAACCGGCCGGGGGACAGGTCGGCCTCGCAGGCCGCCACGGCGGCGGCCACGGCCACGGCGATCGCGCCGGCGGTGGCCTCGGAATGCGTGTGCGTGACCCGGGCGGACAACTCGGCCTGCCGTACGGCGCGGACCGGGTCTCCGGCGAACCAGGCGCCCAGCGGGGCGACGCGCATGGCCGCGCCGTTTCCCCACGAGCCGCTCCCGTCGAAGAGCCCCGACGCGAGCGCCCGCCAGTCGCCTCCCTGCCGGACGAGCCGCAGCATCCGGCCGGTGGCCGGGCCGTAGCCGCGGTCGAAGTCGTGGTGGGTGGCGAACGAGGCCGCCAGCGCGTCCTGATCGACCGTGCCGCGGTCGGCCAGGACCCGGTAGATCGAGCAGGCCATCTCCGTGTCGTCGGTCCACTGCCACGGCCCGGGCGGCAGGGTTCGGGTGGTGAGCGCCTCGCGGTTGGCGGGCACGAAGAACTGGGAACCGAGCGCGTCGCCCAATGCCAGGCCGTACAGGGAGGCGGTCGCGCGGGTGAGGGGATCTGACGCCATCGCGGCCAAGTCTGGCACACGGCACCGGGCTCGGACTCAGCTATGGGGGCCGGTCGCGGCGGCCTGGCGGCGCAGTGCGTCGGCCAGTCGCTGGGTGTCCTCCAGCACTTCGTCGGAGACCATGCGTCCCCAGCGCAGGCGCACCCACTGCACGGCCTCGTTGCGGTACGCCGTGCCGTCGGCCAGCGTGGCGGCGGCGTCGAGGCGGACCACGACCGTGGTGTTCCACGGCCAGCCGCGGACGACGACGTCGCGCAAGGTCAGCCGCAGCCCCGGCAGGCGTGCGAAAAGTTCGCGGAACCACGCCTCGAACGCCTCCCTGCCACGAGCCTGGACACTCAGCGGCGTGTCCCCGGCGAAGCGGAACAGCACGTCCGGCGCCGCGATCGCGACGGCGGCCCGATAGTCGCCCGTTCCCACGCGGCGCCAGAGCCGCCGGACTCGAAGACCGGTGATCCAGTGGTACACGACCTGCTCCCTTGCTGACGACAAGTGACTCGGACTCTAGAAGAGTCACTTGCTCCTAGCAAGGGACTAGGCTGCGGGCGTGGACAGGGAACGATTCGCCGCCATTCACTGTTCGGTCGCCCGCACCGCGGGTCTCGTCGCGGACCCGTGGACGCTGCTCATCC
This sequence comes from Microbispora sp. H10830, assembly GCF_014161375.1. NCBI lineage: Bacteria > Bacillati > Actinomycetota > Actinomycetes > Streptosporangiales > Streptosporangiaceae > Microbispora > Microbispora sp. H10830. The sequence goes on along the minus strand of NZ_JABBWX010000015.1, from coordinate 14,166 downwards.
TGCGTGACCTGTTCCTCGGCATGACGCGGTATGAGGAACTGCGCCGCGACCTCGGCGTGGCGACCAACGTGCTCGCCGACCGGCTCGACCGGCTGGTGGAGGGCGGGCTGGCCGAGCGCCGGCCGTACGCCGAGCGGCCGGTGCGCCACGAGTACCGCCTGACCGAGGCGGGGCGGGAGTTGTACGACGTGGTGCTGGCGCTGCTGGCCTGGGGAGACCGTCATCTGGCCGACCAGGGGCCGCCGCTGCGACTGGTGCACACCGGCTGCGGAGCGCCGGTCGTGCCGACGATGACCTGCGACCGATGCGGGGGAGAGCTCACCCCCGACACCGTCGTGGCCGCACCCGGGCCGGGGGGCCGAACCGCTCCTGGGACCGCTCTGGTCGCCCGCTTCCTCGCACATCCCTGACGCCGGTGACCGCGGAGGTGGCGGGTCAGTGCGACCGCGGCGAGCAGGCCGGCGAGCGCGCACACGCCCCGCCAGCCGGCCGCGTTCCAGACGCGTATCCCGAGCCAGGACCCCGCGCTGCCGCCGAGGTAGGCGCAGGTCATGTAGACGAGGATCCCGAGCATGCAGACGAGGTTCACCGGATCCGGCGCGACGCGGTCCACCAGGCGGCCGGCGACGGGAGTGCACAGCATGGTCGCCGCGCCGACCAGGGCGAGCATCCCGACGGCCCGGGGGCCCAGCCCGTACGCCGGGCCGGTGAGCAGGAGCGCCAGGCAGGTCCAGACGGCCGAGAACCCGGCGAAGACGGCCGCCTGATAGAGGCAGGAGCGGCGCAGCTCGGGCTCGGCGCGCAGCAGGCGCAGCGGTTCGGCCAGGAGCGCCGGGTAACGCCGGCGGATGGACGGGGCCGTGACCGGCACCGTGACCGGCACCGTGACGGCCAGGCCCGCCGCGAGGAGCAGCGCCAGGGCCGCGGCGACGAGGTACGGAGCCCGCCAGCCCAGCCATTCGCCGAGGGTTCCGCTGAAGGTGCGGGCCAGCAGCATGCCGCCGGTCGATCCGCTCAGCAGCGTGCCGAGCACCGCTCCCCGGCGGTCGGCCGCCGCGAGACCGGCCGCCAGCGGGCCGACGACCTGCGCGGCCACGGTGGCGAGACCGACCAGGGCGCCGGCGGCGAGCAGGCGTTTTGTGCTCGGCGTCGAGGACCTCGCGGACACGAGGTTCGCCCTCTCGCCCCTGACCGAGACGGTGCTCAGCCTGCGGGTGCTGCGCGACCCGGGCCTGTCCGCGGTGCATCTCCCATGGCGCAGATCTGTCGTCGGCAGGCTCGGCACGCTCGACACGGACCTGCTGATGTCCCTGGTGGCGGAGAGGTTCACCCTTCCCGACTTCCCGACCCCGAGACCCGAGACCTTCGCCCCGGAGTTCGAGGAGGAGCTGGCGGTGGTCCGCCGGACCCCACCCGATCTGGTCCGCCGCGACCTGGCGGCCACGCACGCGCAGGCTCCGCTCCCCGGGCCGCTGCGCGACGCCGCCACCACCACCGGCGACGCGCCGGTCGTACGGCTCCGGGACGCCGGCTGCGATCTCCTGAACGCTACTGGGAGATCGCGGTCAGGCCGTTGTGGCCGCAGTTGCGGCTGGTGCTGGAGGCCGACATGACCTACCGGGCGCGGCAACTGGCCGTGGGAGGCGCCCGCCTGCTGTTCGCGGGCATGCACCCGAACCTGCGCTGGGACGACGGCGTGCTGTACGTCGACAAGATGATCGGCGGCTTCCGCGTCGCGGCGGCCGGCCGGGGGCTGCTGCTCGTGCCCTCCGTGTTCGCGCACAAGCCCGCACCCCCGGTCGTCCCGGAGGAGCCTCCTACGCTGGTCTATCCCAGCCGCGGCGTGGCGACGCTCTGGGCCCCGGCGCCCGCAGCGGACCAGACCGCTCTCGTGGCGCTTCTCGGCGCGCCGAGGGCGAGGCTGCTCGGCCTCCTCGGCGAGCCGCTGCCCACCGTCGAGATCGCCCGCCGTCTCAGGGTCACCCCGAGCGCCGTTTCCCAGCACCTGCGCATGCTGTACGCCTCGGGCCTGGTCACCCGGGCCCGCGACGGACGGCAGGTGCTGTACCGGCGCAGCTCCCTGGGCGACAGGCTGGCCGGCGCCGGCGCGACGAGCGGTCGTTCAGTGACGTGAGGTCAGCACCTGTGAGAGGACCTCGTGCACGTAGGTGTTGGGGTGCTTGCCGGTGAAGAGGGTGGAGAGGGGCCCCTGCGCCGTAACCGGCACGTCCACGCCGGTGTGCCCCGTGGTGGTCCAGTCCATGACGAACTTGAGGTCGCTGCCGTGGACCGGGAACGGACCGTCCTCGGTCGACAGGTCGCTGCCGCTCTCGTCGCTGCCTGAGGTGTCTTCCACGGTGAGACCGCCGCAGTCGTGGTCACCCGTGACGACGAGAAGCGTGTCGGGGTGCGCGGTCACGTACGCCCTGGCGACCTGGACGGCCTTCTCCAGGGATTCCATGGCCTGGAGCACGCGGGTGCCGTTGTTCTCGTGCGCGAACTCGTCGACGCCCTCCTCTTCGACGAAGAGGAAGAAGCCCTTCTTGTTCGTGCTGAGGGTGTCCAGGGCCTTCTTGGTCATGGTGGCCAGGTCCACGGCCGGAGCGTAGACGTCACCCTGGCCTTCGGGCCTCTGCTGGAACATCTCCTCGTTGCTGAACAGGCCCAGCAGCTTCCCCCGCTTCGCCCGGGCGAGGTCCTGGGCGGTGGAGACGTACTGGTAGCCGGCGCTCTTGGCCTGGTCGATCAGGTTGCCCTTGGTCCCCTTGCTGGCCTCGCTCGGATCCTCGGCGGGCTTGTCCGGCCACGCGCCGGGCGTACCTGCCGGGAGCCACCAGTCCTCGCCGCCGCCGAGGATGACGTCCGGCTTGCTGACCGCCAGGTACTGCCGCGCGATCTCGTCCTGAGCGGAGCGGTTGGCGGTCTGGGAGAACCACGCGGCAGGGCTGGCGTCGGTCACCTGAGCCGTGGTGACGAGGCCGGTGGACTTGCCCGCCGCCTTGGCCTGCAGGCCCAGGATCGGCAGAGGCTTGCCGTCGACGTCCACGCTGATGGCGCCGTTGTAGGTCTTGGTCCCCGTCGCCCAGGCGGTAGCCGCGGCGGCGGAGTCGGTGATGGCTGTCGCGGGGTCGTGCGGACTGGTGCTCAACTGCCCGGAGACCGGAAGCTTGTCCATGGTCAGCTGTCCGTCGAGACCGGTCAGGTACAGCCTCGCGGCTTCACGATGAGCCGCGGACATGCCGTCACCGTTGATGAAGATCACACTGCGTGCCCGGCCACCGCCGTGGTCGGGGGTGGCGGCGTTCGCGGACAGGACGGGATTGAGCACCGCGCTGACGACCGCTGTCGTAGCCACAGCCGTCGTAGGTACAAGCAGCCGCAGCAGTCGCTTGCGGGAGGAAAGCATGTAAAACCCCCGTGGGTACGTGTTGGCAAGACGGGGATATTACGGGCAGAAGGCCACGCTGGGGTGAACATGCCTTGGCGATATCTTTAACCAGACCGGGCCAAGTCTCGCCTGAGGCTCTTGAGGCATCGTCGCGTGATCGGCGTGCCGGTACAGGTGAGCGCTCCGCGGAGGTGGGGCCCTGATCATCTGTCTGTTCACGCGGCATAAATCCTTCGTTGTCGCGATGCACACCTCGCCGCGTCCTTAGCGTGGCTAACTTTCTCGCTGCCGGCTGCCGGCTGTCGAGGAAGGACAGGGATGCGAAAAGGCGAGACGCACAGGAGCCCCGCGGTCCGGGCTCGCGAGATCACGAAGTCCTTCGGTGATGTCGTCGCGCTCGACGGCGTCGACCTCGACGTGGCGCGCGGGCAGGTGCACGGTCTGGTCGGCCCGAACGGCGCGGGCAAGACGACGCTCCTCGGTCTGCTGCTGGGCCTGGCCGTCGCGGACGGCGGGCGCCTTGAGATCCTGGGCACGCCGGTCGGGCGGACGCTCGCCGTCCCCGACGGCGTCGCGGGCTTCGTGGACGGACCCGGGCTCTATCCCTCGCTCACCGCGCGCCAGAACCTCTCGGCCCTGGCCTCGCTGGGCCGGTATGACACCGCTGGCGCCACCGGCGTCGACGACGCGCTGGAGCAGGTCGGCCTCACCGACGTCGCCGACGACCGTGTCCGGGGCTTCTCGCTGGGGATGCGCCAGCGGCTCGGGCTGGCCGCCGCGCTGCTCACCAAGCCGCGCCTGCTCGTTCTCGACGAGCCGGCCAACGGCCTGGACCCCGCGGGCAAGCACCACGTGCACCGCGTCATCACGGGACTCGCCGCGGACGGGACCGCGGTGGTCCTCTCCAGCCACCGGATGGACGACCTCGCCGCGCTGTGCGCCGAGGTGACCATCCTCGCCACCGGACGGGTCGTCTTCTCCGGTCCGGTGAGCAAGCTCGCCGCCGAGAGCGGCGAGCTCGACTACCGGCTGCGCACCTCCGACTCGGAGGCCGCCCACCGGCTGGCGTCGGAGACGCCCGGGCTCCGCGTCGCGCCCGGCCGCGACCCCGCTCTGCGACCGGACGCCGACGTACTCGTGGTCCGCGGGCCCGTGCCGGCCATCGACGAGCTGGTCGTACGGCTGGTGCGAGCCGGCGTGGCGCTCCGGGAGCTGGCGCCCGTGGTGACGCCGCTCGAGGCCGCGTTCCTCAGCCTGACCGGGACCGTACCCGCGCATACCGACCAGGAGGACCCGCGATGACCGCGACCGCCACCCGACCCCGGGTCGGCGCCCGGCCGGCGCCCGTACTGCCCGGCTATCGGTTCGAGCTGGTCAAGCTGCTCTCCCAGTGGCGAATCCGCCTGCTGCTGCTCGCCTGCTGGATCGCCCCGGCGGCCTTCGTGGCCGCCGTGAGCCTGCAGAGCTCGCTACCCGCCGACACGGTCTTCGGCCGCTGGATGAACGCGACCGGCTGGGCGGGAGCGCTGGTCGTACTGGACTTCTCGTGCAGCTGGGCGCTCCCGCTGCTGACGGCGCTGGTCGCCGGCGACGTCTTCGCGGCCGAGGACCGGCTGGGCACCTGGCGCCACCTCCTCGTGGCGGTCCGCTCACCGAGGCGGATCTTCGTGGCGAAGGGTCTCGCCAGCCTGACCGTGCTCCTGCTGCTGGCGGCCGGGCTGGCCGCGTCGGGTGTGGCGGGGGGCCTGGTCGCGGTCGGCAACCGGCCGCTCGCCGGCTTGGACGGCCATCTCCTCGCCCCGGCGGACGCCGCCGCCACGGTTCTGCTCGCCTGGGTGTGCGTGCTGGCGCCGACGCTGGCGTTCGCCGCCGTCGGGCTCCTCGGCTCGGTCGCCCTGGGCCGCTCGCCGATGGGGCTGCTGATGCCCGCACTGCTCGCCTTGGTGCTGCAGCTCGCGCAGCTGCTCCCGCTACCGGTGGCGGTGCGGACGGCCCTGCCGAGCAGCGCCTTCCTCGCCTGGCGCGGGCTCTTCACCAGCCCGGCGCAGGCGGGCCCCCTCCTCGTCGGTCTCGCGGTGAGCCTGGTGTGGGCGGTCACCGCCACCGCGCTGGCCTACCGGCTGTTCCTGCGCCGCGACTTCACCGACCTGACGTACGACGGGTCGGGCCGGCGGGTCGTCGTGGCGGGGGCCCTGCCGCTGGCCGCACTGGTCGTCCTCACCGTGGGCGTGATCGCCGTCGCGACCCCGGCCACGGGCTCGGGGATCGAGAAGGGGAAGCTGCAGGACTCCCTCGCCACGGCGTACGCCCATCTCTATCGGCTGCAGACGCGGGAGCTCCATCGCCCCGACGTCACCGAGGCGCAGCTGGGGGCGTCCGCGTCCTGCGACAAGGGCGGTTCCCGGGTCCTCGACCAGGGACCGGGCAACGACTGGCGGTGTGTCGTGTCCTGGCGCCTCCCCGGCGCGACCGCCGTGGGCTCCGCCATCTACCAGCTCGACGTCACCGCCGACGGGCGGTACGTCGCCGACGGTGACGGACCTAAGGAGGTCAACGGCTACTTCCAGGTGCGTACTCCGACGGGAGACGCGCCGAACCCCCTGTGGCAGTTCGACGGGAACGTCGACCTGCTCGCAAGCACCCCGAAGGAATGATTCATGCACGTCACGCGCCAGCGCGTCGCCAAGGTCCGGACCGGGCTCCTCGACGGGCGCACCGGCCGGCGGACCCGCCTCCTCGCGGCCGCCACCGCAACTCTCGTCGTCGCGGGCGGGGGCATCGCCTACGCGTCCACCGACGTCTTCGGCACCGATCAGGTCGGCCAGACCACCGACAAGGGCCTGGTCGTCTCCGCCGACCAGTACATCAAGCCCATCGGCGAGCGTCTCGTCATCAACAACGGCAAGATCATGTCGTCCTCGGTCAGCCCGGACGGCACCCACCTCGCGGCCTCGATCACCGACGGCGGCATGGCGCTCGTCGTCGTCGACCTGAAGAACTGGACGGTGCAGCAGCTCGTCGGCAACAACGCGGCGGCGAACCTGCGCATCAGCGGCAACGACGTGGGCCAGGAAGGTCCCACGTACTCGCCGGACGGTTCGCAGCTGTGGCTGGGCCGGGCCGACGGCTACACCAGGTTCACCGTGAACCCCGACGGCAGTCTCGCCAACCCGACGAACGTCACCATCGCCGCACAGGGCTCGAAGCGCGCGCTGGTGGGCGAGCCGGTGTTCTCCGCCGACGGCAAGACCGTGTACGCCGCCGTCAACGGCCAGAACCGGGTGGTCGCCATCGACGCGGCGACCGGCGCCGTCCAGCAGAGCTGGGCCGTGGGCAACGCCCCCCGTGACATGGTCATGGTCGGGACCAAGCTCTACGTCGGCAACGAGGGCGGACGTCCGGCCAAGCCCGGCGAGACGACGATCAACTCCTACGGCACCCAGGTGCCGGCCGACCCGAACACCGGCGCCACCACCACCGGCACGGTCAGCGTCATCGACCTGGGGAACCCGGCCGCCGCCGCCACGAGCATCGACGTCGGGCTGCACCCGACCGCCCTGTACGCCAAGAACGGGGCGCTGTTCGTCACGAACACCGCCACCAACGACGTGTCGGTCATCGACACCTCCAGCGACAAGGTCGTCCAGACCATCGCCACCCAGCCGTGGCCGGAGGCCTCGGTGGGTTACGAGCCCGACGCGGTGACGCTCACCGACGACGGCCACCTGCTGGTGACGCTCGGCCGCGCCAACGCGGTCGCCGTCTACCGCTACACGACGCCGCAGGAGCCGGTGAGCTACGTCGGCCTGCTCCCGACGGACTACTTCCCCGCCGAGATCACCACCATCGGCGACCAAGTACTGGTCTCCAACACCCGTGGCATCGACGCCCGCCGTCCCACCACCGCCGCCGGGCACGGCACCCACGACACGACGTCGAGCCTGCAGCGGTTCACGCTGCCGGACGACAGGGAGATCGCCAAGTACACGGCCCGGGTGTTCGCACAGAACGGCTGGGGCAAGAACGACGTCAAGAAGGCCGAAGGCAACAAGCAGAAGGCCGTGGCGGTCCCGAAGCGTCTCGGCGACCCCTCGACGATCAAGCACGTCTTCCTGATCGTCAAGGAGAACCGGACCTACGACCAGGTCCTCGGTGACATTCCGCAGGGCAACGGCGACCCGTCGCTGGCCCAGTACGGCGAGAACGTGACGCCGAACCAGCACGCGCTGGCGCGTCAGTTCGGGCTGTACGACAACACCTACGACATCGGCACCAACTCGGCCGAGGGCCACAACTGGCTGATGCAGGCCGACAACCCGGAGTACACCGAGTCCTCGGCCGGTCAGTACCTGCGCAGCTACGACACCGAGGACGACGCCCTCGGCCACCAGCGGACCGGCTTCATCTGGAGCGGTGCGCAGGCGGCGGGCAAGACCGTGCGGAACTTCGGCGAGTTCCACCAGTTCCTGACCAAGCCGTCCGGAGCCACCTGGCAGAACCTGTACTGCGACACCAAGAACATGCAGGCGACCGGCCAGAACACCGCCTACACCCTGAACTCGTCCTCGCCGATCCCGTCGCTCGACGACGTGTCGGTGCACGGCTTCCCGAAGTTCGACACCAGCGTCCCGGACATCTACCGGTACGAGATCTGGAAGCGTGACTTCGAGGCCAACGGGCTGGCCAACCTGAACATGTTCTGGCTGTCCAGCGACCACACGGGCGGTCCGGTGAACGGGGCCGCCCAGGTCGCCGACAACGACCTGGCCGTGGGCAAGATCGTGGACAAGATCTCGCACAGCGAGTACTGGAAGGACTCGGCGATCTTCGTCGTCGAGGACGACTCCCAGAACGGCCTCGACCACGTCGACGGCCACCGTGCCCCGATCCAGATCATCAGCCCCTGGGCCAAGCACGGCACCGTGGACAGCCGCTACTACACGCAGATCACCATGATCCGCACCATCGAGCAGATCCTCGGGATCCAGCCGATGAACCAGAAGGACAGCGCCGCCACCCCGATGGCGGCGGTTTTCACCAACAAGCCCGACTACACGCCGTTCACCGCCCTGCCGAACCGCACGTCGCTGACGCTGGGCCTGTCGGGCTCCAACCTGCCGTCCTGTGGTGCGGACACCCCGGCGCCGCAGAACCCGGCCGCGGCGGCGGCGCCGTCGGCGAAGGTGCCCGCGGACAAGCAGGAGACCGCGAAGAAGTGGGGCGCCTGGAAGTCGCACCAGGCGTTCAACGGGCCCGACGCCAGGGCCGACTCCGGGAACCCGGAGCAGATGAACCGCTTCTCGTGGTACGAGGCGCACGACTACAAGAAGCCCTACCCGGGTGACGGCGAGGTCTACGCGCCGGACCAGGTGCCGGGCGCCTACATCCCGTCGTCGGACAACGACGGCTGACGCAGGCCGATCAGACGGAAGGGCCCTTGACCGGCGTCACCGCCGGCCAGGGGCCTCTTCCGTTCCCCACGCGGGCGGCAGGCCCGGCCGCTTCCCTCGGCGACAGGCCGGCCGGGGCCGCGTCCGCGTGAGCCGGGTCACCGCCGTGCCCGTGCGTCGCTGCCCGTTTTGGCCCCCAGGAGTTCGGTGAACAGGTTCTCCCACAGCGGCATGACGTTCTCCGGCGCGTACTCCCTGGCGGTGACCGCGGCGGCGGCGCCCATGCGCAGCCGCAGGTCGCGGTCGGCGATGAGCCGGTTCATGGCCGCGGCGAGGGCGTCCACGTCCTCGCAGGGCACCAGGACGCCGTCGGTCCCGTCGGTGAGCACGTCGCCGGGGCCGGTCGGGCAGTCGAAGGCCACGATCGGCAGCGCGTGGGTCATCGCCTCGATCATGACCATCGGCAGGCCCTCGAAACGGCTGCTGAGCGCGTAGACCGAGGCCCGGGCGAGCTCGTCGTCGAGGCGGTTGGTCCGGCCCATCAACGTCACGTGCGCGGACAGGCCGTGCTCGCCGATCAGCGCCCGCAGGGCGGCCTTCCTCGGGCCGGTGCCGAAGACGCGCAGGCGCCACTCCGGATGTTCCTTCACCACCTGGGCGAACGCCGGCAGCAGCAGGTCGAAGCCCTTCTGCCTGACCAGGCGTCCGGCGGCGACCACGACGGGGTGCTCCTGCCGGGACGGCGTCTGGTTCACCGAGTGCACCGCGTTCGGGATCCGCACGATCCTCGTGCCGGGCAGCGCCTGCTCGTACTCGCGCCGGTCGCTGGCCGTCAGCACGGCGACCGCGTCGAACCCGCCGTAGTGCCGGACGATCTCCTCGCGCAGCGGGCCGGGATAGGTGCCGAGGTTCATGTGCTCCTGCGCCACCCGCACGACGTTCTCGGAGGCGCGGCGTGCGGAGATGAGGTTCAGCGCCGGGCGCGTGGTGACGAGGACCCCGTCGTCCACCGAGGTGACGTAGTCGATGACCGCCTTCTCGACGCGCTCGGTGAAGTAGCCCGCGGCGAACTCGCCGTACGGCACGATCTTGCCGCGAAGCCGCCGCCACACGCGCCGGCCGAGGGAGTCGGCCTGCACGCCGGTCCGCTGGTCCACCAGCGTGGTGAGCGTGACGTCGGGATTCAGCCGGAACTGCGGCTCCTCACGGCGGCGCACCACACTGACGATCTCGACCTCGTGGCCGAGCGTGGCCATCGCGTTCGCCTGGTTGACCACGGTGCGGATCGTGCCGCCCATGCCGTAGGCGTGCAGGAGCATGTAACGGATCCTCATCGGCCCTCCTCCTTGGGGAGGTAGCCCCAGCTGCGGCAGATGGGTTTGAGCAGGTCGGGTATCTCGTCCGGCCCGGGCAGGTCGCGTCCCGGCTGCACCGCGCCCGACCGGATCTTGTCGCTCCAGTCGCCCAGGCCCTTCTGCACCACCTTCTGCTCGCCGTACGCCAGCATGCCGGGCTCCCACTCCACCTCGAGAAAGGCGCAGATGGCGCGGGTCGTCTTCTCCGGCTCGCCGGTCAGATCCTCATACCGCACGGTCAGGCCGGTGAGCGCCTTCCTGGCCCGCTGCACCGCCTTCATGTAACGCAGCGCGTCGGAGGCGGCCTCCTCCCGGGTGCGCTTGACGGGGTCGGCCTCGTACCAGGAGTCGGCGATGGACGCGGGGTGCCGCAGCAGGAAGACGTACCGGGCGTCGGGCCAGCAGGCGGAGATCCGGGCGTACGCGAAGGCGTTGGCGGGAGTCTTGTCCACGATGGTCCGTTTGCCGCTCCGCACCAGTTCCCGGTGGAGCACCCGGTCCCACAGCATGTGCTCCAGGTCGGCCTGGTTGTGGCCGAGCGCCTCCATGGCCTTGCGGGCCAGCGGCGTGCCGAAGCCGACGGTCAGCCGTCTGACGTGCAGCTCATGCGGGGCGTGGAGTTCGGGGTGCGCGTTCAGGATCGACCGCAGCAGGGTGGAGCCCGACCGCACCGGGGACATGATGAACACCGGTGCGACCAGAAGGCGGTCGGCGCGAGGGTCGGCGGGAGGACGCACCAGTTCCTCCGGCGCCGGAGCCGGGGCGGAGCCCGCGGGCGACGACTGGGCGGCGGGCCGGACACGGGTGAGCTGGACTCCTGTGAACTTGACGAGTGCGCCGTTGATCCTCCGCTGCCATGTCATGGCCCGCGAGATTACCGGGGCTTCCGGGGAAAACCCTGAGAATCCACCCCCCGCTCACCTGTGACGCCACCTTGTCTCACCAGCTGGCTTGCGGCCTCCGCGCGGTCAGCCACCGGCGGGCCGCGTCCAGGTGGGCGTCGCCCAGCCCGTCTCTGGGGTCGACGGCCACGACCAGGAACTCCCCGACGCCCGGATGGCCGTGCAGGAACTCCAGATCGGCCGGACCGAGATCGTCGTCGAACCATACGAACGGCCGGCCCCGGACGTACTCGGCGACGTGCCAGGTCTTGAGGTTCACGCCGGGCGGGCGGGGAGGGTCGCCGTCGATCGGGATCACCGGCAGCGGGGGCAGCCCGATCCTAGGGCCGATCTCCTCGTTGGCGCGCTCGCCCCAGGTCGTCGCCCAGGTCAGCGTCGCGCCGGTCTCCCGGCGCAGCGCGGTCAGCTTGGCACCGTGCCGGGGATCGAGCAGCAGGCGGAACCACTCGCCCTCCGCCACGCACTCGAAGCGGCGGAAGCGCGCAGAGGAGCGCCGAATGGGGTTGAGCACCCCGTCGACGTCCAGCAGCAGCAGCGTCCCGTCCATCACGGCCATCATCCCGCCGTCGGCATCCGCTCCTCCACCCCCGAATCCGCAGGTATGACAACGCGAAACCGGATCCGGCCGGACATCGTCCGAACCGGATCCGGTTTCGTCAGGGGCCAGGGGTCAGCTGCAGGTGACCGACGGAGTGGCCGCGGTGCCGTTGGCGGTGAAGCCGAGGGTGGTGGACGAGCCGGCCGCGATGGAGCCGTTGTAGGGGGCGTTGCGGACCGTCACGGAGGAGCCGGACACGCTCTGCGTGCCGTTCCACAGGCTGCTGATGGTCTGCCCGCCGGGCCAGGTCCAGTTCACGGTCCAGCCGTTGACCGCCGAGCTGCCGGCGCTGACCGTCACCTCGGACTGGAAGCCGCCGGGCCAGGAGTTGATCGTACGCATCGTCGCGCTGCACCCGCCGGGCTGCGGCGAGGTATCGGGCGACGGGCTGACCGGAGGAGTCGGGCTGGGGCTTACCGGCGGGGTCGGGCTGGCGCTCGGGCTGACCGGCGGGGTGGGGCTGGGCGAGGTGTTGGGAGCGCTGTTGAGGGCGTTGAGGACCGCGGTGTAGGCGGGCTTCTTGTTGCCGTTGCCGTCGAACAGCAGCGGGGTCTGGCTGGAGCGCCAGGAGTCGCTGTCGCGCACGCCCCACGTGGTGATGCCGACGCAGCGCGGCACGGCCAGGCAGTCGTTGACGATGTTGGCGTAGGTGGTGGCCGAGGCGCCCTCGACGTCCAGCTCGGTGATGGCCACGTCGACGCCCAGAGCGGCGAAGTTCTGCAGCGTCTGGCGGTAGTTGCTGGGGTAGGGGCTGCCGCTGTTGAAGTGGGACTGGAAGCCGACGCAGTCGATCGGGACGCCGCGGGACTTGAAGTCCTTGACCATGTTGTAGACGCCCTGGGTCTTGGCCCAGGTCCAGTTGTCGGTGTTGTAGTCGTTGTAGCACAGCTTGGCCGCGGGGTCGGCGGCGCGGGCGGTGCGGAAGGCGACCTCGATCCAGTCGTTGCCGGTGCGCTGCAGGTTGGAGTCGCGGCGGCCGCCGCCGCTGTCGGCGTAGGCCTCGTTGACGACGTCCCAGTAGGGGATCTTGCCCTTGTAATGGGCCATCACGCCGTTGATGTGGTTGATCATCGCCTGGCGCAGCGCGCTGCCCGACAGCGACTGCATCCAGCCCGGCTGCTGGGCGTACCAGGCCAGCGTGTGCCCGCGCACCTGCTTGCCGTTCTGCACCGCCCAGTTGTAGATCCGGTCGGCGTTGGTGAAGTTGAACTGGTTCTGGTTCGGCTCGGTGGCGTCGATCTTCATCTCGTTCTCGGCCGTCACCATGTTGAACTCACGGTTCGCGATCGTGGTGTACGCCGAGTCACCGAGCTTGTTCGCGCTGATCGCCGTACCGAAGTAACGACCGCTCTGCGCGGCCGCGGCGCCCAGGGTGCTCGCCGCCGCGTCCGCGGGAACCGACACCGCCACGGCGGTGATCGCGCCCAGAACGCCGAGGGCGCCGGCCAGCAGCACCCGGCCGCGGCCTGGGCGCCGGAGCCGATCTAAGGGGGTGGCGTTTGTATCCATGCCTGAGCCTCCACAACTGAATCACGGAAAGCGGACATCCGCGGGATCGGCACCGCGTCCCGTTGCGGGGACGCACACCACGAGGACGTCGCGGACGGCGCCCCCCTGCCCCTTCACCACCGACCTGGCAGGGGAGACCGCCTCGGGGACTCAGTCTGGAAATCTCGCCGAAATGTGTCAAGACTCCTTTGAAACTTTCGGCGATCGTGGTCGCCGGGCAAACCCTGCATGCGCTCCGATGAGCGCTCCTGCCTTCGAAAACACGGCAATTATCTCGCTGTGTGAGAAGAGTCGTCGATGAAATTTTCAACACAATGCCGGTGTCGATCGTGGTCCGGCCATCCCCGATATCTCCAGATGGGCGACGTCCGGCCCGTACGGCGGCGTGGAACGAAGGGCGCCGGCCCTCTTGACGGCGCCTCCCCGCTTCGTGTTTGCTCCGGCGCACCACCACCGGCCGGCCTCCACGGGAAGAGGAGCAGTCGACTCGTCCAGCTGATGTTAGCGCTAACAAGGCCACTGTCGAGTGCCACGGACCCCGGCCTCGCCGCCTGACGGGGCCCGCCCCTGGAGACCGCGTCGCGGCACCTGGGCCTCGGCCCATCTCGCCGTCATCGAAGGGGTTGATCGGCCATTGATGTTAACGCTCACAGACCGGTGCCGCCTCGAAGAGAGGCCGAATACGCGCGGCATCCGCGTCATCTCGCGACGGAAGGACATGGCGTGAAACGAAGGTTCAGAGCGATACTGGCGGCCGTCGCCTTGCCTCTGGTGGTGGCGGGAATGTTCCTCGGGGTCCGGCCCGCCGCGGCGGCGTCGCTGACCCGGGTGACCAATTTCGGCACCAACCCGACGAACCTGAACATGTACCTCTACGTGCCCGACAGGGTCGCGGCACGGCCGGCGCTGCTGGTCCTGGTCCACTACTGCAGCGGATCGGCCAGCGCCATCTTCAACGGCAACGGGCACGACTACGTCACCGCCGCCGACCGCTACGGCTACATCATCGTGGTCCCCGAGGCCA
>NZ_JABBWX010000014.1:0-246309 GCF_014161375.1 Microbispora sp. H10830 | reverse complement strand
ACTGACCGAAACGCTCCAGAATCTGGTCGCTGGTCCAGCCCAGCGCCTTCAGCAGCACCGTGACGGGCTGCTTGCGCTTGCGGTCGATGCGCACGCCGACACTGTCGCGCTTGTCGATCTCGAACTCCAGCCAGGCGCCCCTGGACGGGATGACCTTGCCGCCGTAGAGCTCCTTGTCCGACGTCTTGTCGACGCTGCGTTCAAAATAAACGCCCGGGGACCGGACGAGCTGGGAGACCACGACACGCTCGGTGCCGTTGACGATGAAGGTGCCCTTCGACGTCATGAGCGGGAAATCGCCCATGAACACCGTCTGGCTCTTGATCTCACCTGTGGTGTTGTTGATGAACTCCGCCGTGACGAACATCGGGGCGGAGTAGGTCATGTCCTTGTCTTTGCACTCATCGACTGAGTACTTGGGCGGCTCGAACCTGTGGTCCCGGAACGACAGGGACATGGTTCCGGAGAAGTCCTCGATGGGACTGATCTCCTCGAAGATCTCTTCGAGACCCGACTGGGCCGGGACGTCCTTGCGCCCGGCCTGGCGAGCCGCCTCAACCCGGCCCTTCCATCGTTCGTTGCCCACCAGCCAGTCGAAGGACTCGGTCTGCAGGGCGAGAAGGTCGGGCACTTCGAGCGGCTCCTCGATACGCGCGAAAGAGACGCGGTGAGGGCCGGACGGTACGGCGAAGGGGTGAGGCGAGGCTGCCAACAGATGTCCTTCCGAGGGCTCGCGGACCGACTACGCGCACGCCGGACGACAGCTCAGCCGATGTGGAGGAATGGGATGCCGAGAGCGAGCGCGGAAGGGCATCATAAAGCGAAATGCAAACGAATGTCCACGCGTATCTTCAGTGTCAATCTCGATCCCGTAATCAGGATCGCACGCCCCCACAAAAATCGTCAAGCAACACTCGCAAAATCCCATCGGCCGCTCACCTGCGGCGCACCGTCGTGCCCGATCTGGGCAGAACGATGAGCATGGCCGCCGCGGCCGGCGCACCCGCCACCCACATGACCGGCGCGATCCCCAGCACCTGCGCCGTACGCCCGCCCACCAGCGCGGTCGCGACCAGGCCCGTGCGGACCTCCCGCAACCGGGGAGGGTCACCGGGAACAGCGGCCGTTCTCTCATCCTTCGATCGACCGGGCTCATCGATGACCGGTCCGGCGTCCGGGGCCCCGATCGTGACATCGCGGAAGGAGAGGCGGCCCGGGTATGAGCGGCCTGGAGGCACGTGTGGGCCGCGGGCTTCGCCGGGGCATGTCGCGTGCGAAGGCCGACGCGAGCCGGCCGCCCGCCTCAGACGGATGCGGCCTCCCAGACGAACCCGTCCGGGTCGGTGAAGGGTCCGGCATCGCCGCCGATCACGATCCGGTGCGATCCAGCGCCCTCCTGGGATACGCCGGTGTCCTTGGCGAGGGCGCGGCGCGGGTAGAGCGCCAGCGTGACGGCCGACGCCGGGGTGTCGAACTCGACGTACTTGCCGCCGAAGCTCTTCGCCACGGCCAGGCCACGGTCGACGTAGAACCGCTTGCTCGCCTTGACGTCGGCCACGCCCAAGAGAAGCGCAACCTGGTCGATATGCCTGGTTGCGGGGCCGGTGTCCTTCTTGTTCGAGGTTGCGATCTTGCAGATCGTCCCGTCCGGGGCGCGTACGACGCCGCCGTAGCCCCAGAACCCCTTCGTGGCCGGCTTCAGCGTCGTGGCGCCGGCGTCGAGGGCGGCACCGACGAGGGCGTCGACGTCGGCCGGCTGGGACGCCACGAGTGACAGCGCGAACCCACGGAAACCGGTCGTCGGCGCATCCGAGGCGCGCATGTTCACGTACGGGCCCAGACCGAAGGCTTCGTAGAAGGCGTCCGCGGCCGTGGGGTCGGGAACTTCGAGGATCACGGATTCGAAGGAGGTCATGGCAGGTCCTTTTCAGCGAGGTGGGTTCGTGGTCGTGCCAGCCGTCATGGGGGACGGACACGGCAGGGGGCTGGGGGCGCTCAACGGTCCTGCAGGAGGCCGAGGACGTTGCCGTCGGGGTCGGTGACGGTGGCCACCAGGCGGCCGCCGCCGACCTCGTGCGCGGCCTCCTTCACGACGGCCCCTGCGGCGATCAGCTCGGCCAGCCGCGCCTCGATGTCCGGCACGTGCCAGTAGGCCACCGGCGAGGTCATGCCCTGCGGTCCACCGCCCGGCACCAGCCCGATGTGCTGGCCCTCTGCCTCGAAGCCGACGTAGTAGGACGAGTCGGTCTGCGGCGGGACACCGAGCAGGGCCGCGTACACCGCCTTGGCCTTCGCCAGGTCGGACACAGGGTGCAGCACGGTCCTGATGCCCTGGGTGGAAGAGCCGGTCATGGTCACTCCTGTAGTCGTGGGTCGCGTCGACCCGCCGTTCGCGTGTTCACAGCTTTTCTCCCGGCCTGGTTGGCCGGCATCCGTGGTGACCACGGAATCGGCCACGGACCGACCACACGGACCGACAACACGGATCCGCGGCACGGATCGCTCGTGAAGGGGATACGGCAAACTGGGACAGTGGTGACAGGAGCGGAGATCTCACCTCGGGAAGCCGAGGTGCTGGAACTGGTCGGAGCCCATCTCAGCAACGCCGAGATCGCGGCCCGGCTGTTCATCTCGGTGCGTACCGTCGAGAGTCACGTCGCCTCCCTGCTGCGCAAGCTGGGGGTGCAGGATCGGCGGGCGCTCGCCCAGCGTGCGCCCACGCCGGCCGGCGCGCCCTCGCACCGCGCGCCGGTTCTGCCGGCCCCGCTGACCTCGTTCGTCGGCCGGGTGAGCGAGCGGACCGAGCTGACCGGGCTGATCAAAGCACACCGTCAGGTGACCGCGGTCGGTCCCGGCGGAGTGGGCAAGACCAGGCTCGCGCTGGCCGTGGCCGCGGAGGCGGCCGGCGGGTACTCCGACGGGGTGTGGTTCGTCGACCTCGTCCCGGTCACCGATCCTGACATGATCGCGACTGCGGTCGCCGCGGCGCTCGGCCTCGGTGAACAGCCCGGCCGCGACATGACCGAGTCCGTGGTCGCCGCGCTGGCCGACCGTCATGCGCTGCTGGTGCTGGACAACTGCGAGCAAGTAGTGCACGGGGTCGCCCTGCTCATCGAGCGGCTGCTGGCGAGGTGCCCTCGGTTGACGGTGCTGGCGACCAGCCGGGCACGGCTGATGGTGCCGTTCGAACGGGTGTACGCGGTCCCGCCGCTGTCGCTGGCCGTCGACGAGTCGGACGCGGTCGCGTTGTTCATGGATCGGGCGGCGGCGGTCGGCTCCCCGCTGGATCCTCCACCGCGCGACCAGATCGCCGCGATCTGCGCGCGGCTGGACGGAATGGCTCTGGCGATCGAGCTGGCCGCCGCCCGATATCCCACTCTCGGGCTCGACGGCATCGCCGCCGCACTGTCCCACCCGCTCCGGATGCTCACCGGCGGCTCCCGCGCCGATGAACGGCACCGTTCGGTGCGGGCTGCGCTGGACTGGAGCCACGCCCTGCTGGCGCCGGCCGACCGGGCGCTGCTGCGCCGGGTGTCGGTGTTCGTGGCGCCGTTCACCGCTGCCGCGGTGGCGGAGGTGACCGGGGACGAGGAAGGCATGGTCGCCGACGGACTGGCCCGGCTCGCCGAACAGAGCCTGCTGGTGGTGACGGCGTCCCCTGGCGGCACGGAGTACCGCGCGCTGGAGACGATCCGCCAGTACGCGACGGAGCGGCTCGCCGAGGCCGGTGAGCTGGTCGACGCCCGATCCCGGCACCTTCGCTGGTGCCTGGCCGAGGCCGCCGGCCTGGCAGTGGTGCGACAGGACTGGCGGGCCCGGTTCGATCTGATGGCGGACGACCTCCGCGCGGCCCTGGCGTGGGCGGCCGACCGGCCGGAGCAGCGCGCGGACGCGTACGAGCTCGCCCGGCACCTGGCGGAGCTGACCTTCACCCGTCACCTGACCGGCGAGTCCCAGCGGCGCTATGAGCAGGCGGCCGAGCTCGCGACCGACCCCGCCGCCACCGCGTCGATGCTCCGGCAGGCCGCGGCCGTGGCCGGCTGCCGTACGACCGGCGATGACATGTACCGCCTGCGTCTCGCGGCCGCGGACGCCGCCCGCGGCGCCGGCGACACCGCCGGCGCCGCCGCCGACCTGGCGACCGCCGCCACCATCGCCTTCCGGTTCTCGACCACGTTCGTGCGGCTCCCGTCCCTGGAGGAGGCGCTCGCGCTGATCACCGAGGCGCGGGAGTCGGCCGGCGACGACCTGGCCGCACAGGCCGCGGTGGCGCTGGCCGAGGCCGCGGTGCTCACCGACGCGTTCGGCGCCGCCCAGGGCCCGGCCGGCAATGCCGTACCGGAGACGATCGCGCGCGCCGAGCGCGCGGTCGAGCTCGCCCGCCGGACCGGCGACCCGCTCACCGAGTCGGCCGCACTCGACGCGCTCACCGGCGCTCAAAGCTGGGCCGGCGACACGTTCGCCACCGCGGCCACGGCCCGGCGCCGGATCACGCTCCTGGCGTCCCTGCCGATCTCGCCGGCCGGCACCCACGAGCTGATCGACGCGCTCGGTATAGCCACCGAGGCCGGCCTCGGCGCGGGAGATGTGCCGGGCGCCCGCCGATGGGCACGGCAACTGGCCGGCCATCCGTCGCTGGCGGAGATCGGTCACCGCGCCACCTGCCGGCTCCTGATGGTTGCTGCGCTGGCGGGCGACGTCGATGAGGTGCTCCCCGGCAGCGTCCGGTTCCTCGACGCGTGGCGGCGGGCAGGCAGCCCCGCCCGGTCCATCCTCGCCCCGGCGGTGGCCGGTGTGGCGATGGTCCACGGCCTGCGCGACGACCATGGCGCCAGGCGCGAATGGCTAGAGATCCTGGATCAGCTCGGCACCTCACCGGAGCATACCTACGGCTACGGGGCGGTTTTCGACGCCATGCTCCTGCTCCACCATGGGCGGGCACCGGAGGCGCTGGAGCGGATGGCCCCCGAGCCCAGGCAGGTGTGGAAGTGGGTCACCTGGATCTGGCATCACTGGTATGTCGCGCTGCGCGCCGAGGCCGCCGTGCTCGCCGGGAGCCCGGGTGGTCGCGACTGCCTGGCGGAGGCCCGGGCCGTCGTGGCCGGCAACCCGGTGGCCGGTGCCATCGTGGAGCGAGCAGAAGCCCTGCTCGACGACGACCAGGAGGCGCTGCTCGCCGCGGCGGACGCGTTCGACGCCGCCGACTGCCGCTACCAGTACGCACGGACCCTGGTGCTCGCCGGGGGCGACCATGCCGAGCGCGGCGCGGCCGTGCTCGCCGGCCTCGGCCTCGCCCCGATGGCCCCTGCCCCGGCATCGACGATGACCTCGGAGCGATAGCCGCCGAGCACGACCACCGGACGTCAGCCGAGGACGAACGGGAGTCTTGCGGCCAGCTCGCCCAGTTCGGCCTTCTCGGCATCGGTTGGAACACGGCGTCCCGTGCCGACCAGCAGGGCGTTGCTGTCGGAGAACGACGCGGGGAAGGCGGTGCCGGCGATCTTCTCCAGCATCGCGCGGGATCGGGCGACCCCCTCGGCGGGTGGTTCCGCCGCGTCCGGTAGATGCGCGACCAGGTCGAGGTGGTGCAGCGTCCACTCCAGGACGTACGCCGAAAGGTAGTCGCCCGCGGTGAGGACCTCGCCGCGGGTGCCGACCCGGAGGTCCGGGTCGGCGAGCCCCGCGGCGCGGCCCGCGGCGGAGCCGACGTCGTCGAGGTGGAACTTGAGCAGCCGCGGCTCCTCGTAGGCGGCGGCCAGCCGGACGATCAGCGCGTCGAGCGGGTCGTCGCCCGTCGGCGGCGTTCCCGAGACCTCCCAATAGGTCACCGCGTCACGGGTCGGTTCCGTTTCCGCCGGGGTCACCAGGGTGATCAGGACGTCCTGAGCGTCGATCACCAGATGACACACCAGATCCCGCACGAGCCAGCCGGCACAGCCGGACGGCTGCGCGAAGTCCTCGTCCGGGAGTTCGGCGACCACCCTGCGCAATGCCGCCCACGAGCGCACGAAGAGATCCACACGGGCACGGTAGTGCGGTGCCTCGACGGCCGACAACGGGATTCGGGCGGTCGGCGCGCGCCCGGACGGTCGGCCTTGGCCGGATCGGTTGCCACGCTGCCGGTCGGACATAATCGCGTTATGGATCATGTTGCGGTGCGGAAGTTCGTGGACAGCTGGGTGACGGCGTGGAACGCCCATGACGTGGACGCGGTGTTGGCTCACTTCGCGGAGGACGTGACGTTCCGTTCGCCGGTCGCGGCGCAGCTTGTCGGCGGCGATGGGACCATCCGGGGCAAGGCGGCGCTGCGCGCCTACTGGGCGGAGGGACTGCGGCGCATCCCCGACCTGCGGTTCGAGGTCCTCGGCTCCTACGTCGGCGTCGACTGCCTGGTCATCAACTACCGCAATCAAAAGGGCGGCCTGGTCAACGAGGTGCTGATCTTCGACGGCCCGCTGGTGATCGACGGGTATGGGACGTATCTCGGTGACGACGTGAACCCGGCCGGTGCGACAGCGGGCTGAACGCGCCTGCGGTTCCACATCCGGCCGGCGGCACGCCGTGGCCGCCGGCGTCGCAACCGGCGATCAAGTGCCCGGTGCGACCCACAGGCGGACCGCCAGGCCGAGGCCGATCAGGGCGACCAGCCAGCGCAGCAGCCCGGCCGGCAGGCGCCGGGTGACCCGGGGACCGAGCGTGGACCCGGCGAACAGGCCCGCGGCGAGAGGGGCGACGGCGGACCAGTCGACGGGCCCGAAGACGGCGAATCCGGCCGCGGAGACCAGTGCGCCGGCGCCGAGGAGCATGTTCTTCAGGGCGTTGGCGGCGGGCAGTCGCGGCTCGGCGGTCACCAGGAGGAGGGCGAGGATCATCACCCCCGACCCGGCGCCGAAATATCCGTTGTAGACCGACAGGGCGGTCAGCCCGAGCGGAAGAACGGCGTCAGGTGAACCGCGCCGCTCGTGGCGTACGGCGAGGCGGGGCTGCGCGAGCAGCGCCAGCGAACCCGCGGCCACGAGGAACGGCACGACGCGGGCGAAGACACCGGGCGGGGTGGACAGCAGCAACGCCGCCCCCGCCGCCCCGCCGAGCGCCGACAGCGGCACCCACCGCCGCAGCCACGGCGCCTTCCCGCGCAGCTCGGGCTGCGAGGCCAGGGCCGAGCCGGGCCAGCACGCGACGAGCGCGACGATGTTGGCCACGTTGGCCGCGAGGGCGGGCAGGCCCGCCGCGAGCAGCGCCGGATAGGAGATGAGGGACGTGATGCCGCCCGCGGTGCCGACCAGCCCGGCGAGCGTGCCGGCGGCGGCCAGCAGCGCGACGTCCCCGAGGCCGGTCACGCCCCGGCGTCCGGCGGGGGCGTCTCGACCGGGAACAGGATCGGGCTGAGCAGGTGCCGCCCGCGGTGCGGCGCGGGCTCGTTCCTCATCCGCGCGACGATCACCGCACGCAGCTCCTCGATCATCTCGCCGCGTTCCTCCCGGCTCAGCCACAGCACGTGCTGCCGGTAACCCACCTCGTCGGCCACCGGATCGGCGCCGTCCAGACCGAGGTAGGCGTCGAACTCGGAGATCAGCGCGGCCATCGCCGTGGCGAAGGTGCGCCGGTGGTCCTCCGCCGACATCGCCGCCACGGTGTCGGCGTCGATCACCACGCGCTCACGCAGCCGGTAGCGCCGTTCCACCGCGCCGCGCACACGATGCTCGCCGTCCACCTCCAGTACGCCGGCCTCGGCGAGCGCGCGGACATGGCGGTAGACGGTCGCCTTGTGCACGTCCGAGATGCGCTCGCACAGCTGCGATGTCGTGAGAATCCGCCCGCCGGCGAGAGCCTGCACGACGCGCAGCCGCACCGGGTGCGCGAGCACCTCCATCACGTCCATGGTCCGAATGATCGCACGTGTGCTACCTTTCGCAGAAATGCGAACGATCACTGTGGGAGAGAACGGCATGGGACGACCGTCATCGGAGACAACTGCCCCGCCACTGGGGCGCCTGTACGACGTCGGAGAACGGCGCCTGATGCTGCACCGCTCGGGCTCAGGTGGGCCGAGCGTGGTGTTCCTGCCCGGCGCGGGCCTGGTGGGCCTCGACTTCCTGAACGTGCAGGAGGGCGCCGCCGCGTTCACCACGAGCGTGCTGTACGACCGCGCCGGCACGGGCTGGAGCACGTCCGTGCCCCTCCCCCGCGGCGCGGCCGAGGTCGCCGTCGAACTGCGCGACCTCCTGCGGGCCGCGGCGGTTCCGGGCCCGTTCCTCCTGGTCGGCCACTCCCTCGGCGCCTTCTACGCGCGCCGGTACGCGCAGCTCTTTGCGGGCGAGGTCGCCGGTCTCCTCCTGCTCGACCCCGGCCACGAGGACATCCTCGACCACATGCCGGCACAGGCCGCCGAGCTGGCCGAGCGGATGCGGCCCGACCCGGCGCGGCTGCCGGAGCTGACCGACGAGCAACTCCGGGCCGCGCGCGAGGCGTACGCCCGTCTGTACGCCGAGTGGCCCGCGCCGGTGCGCGAGGCGCTGATCGGCCACCACCTGGCGTCGTGGCGGACGAGCCTGCGGGAGACGGAGAACTTCGAGACCGAGGTCTACGGCGAGCTGCGCGCCGGCGGACCGCTGCCCGACGTCCCGCTGATCGTGCTGACCGCGGGCGGCGTGAACCCCTACTGGGCGAAGTTCATGCCGGAGGAGGTGATGCGTGAGGCGCACGACGGGGTACGCGCCCTGCACGCGGCGATCGCCCGCTCGGTGCCCAGAGGAGAGCAGCGCGTGATCGACGGTGCCTCCCATCAGCATCTGCACGTCGAGCGGGCCGAGGAGGTGCTGCGGGCGATCCGCGACCTGAAGGCCGCCGCCTGATCCTCCGGCGTCATACGGCGGCGCGGATCTCCTCCAACAGGACCGCGAGGTCGGCCTCGGTCGTGTCCAGGTGCAGCACGCAGCCGCGCAGGGCCGCCGAGGTGACGGCCGTGGCGAGCAGGTCGAAGCCGGCGAAGTCCTCGGTCATCGCGGCCAGGACGGCTCTTACGCGGTCACCTGAGGGTGTCGGTCCTCGGGGGTTTTCTCCTCGTCCGCCGACGTGGAGAGCTTGTTTCGCGGACCGCGGACGGCGGTGTAGACGAACAAGACGACCATGACGACGACACCAGCCCACATGGCCTGCTGCCAGCCGTCGACGAAGGACTGACGGGCGGCATCGACCAGCGCCCGCGCGTGGGAGCCGGCAGTGCCCGCGGCCTCGACGGCGTTGGCGACGCCCTGGCGTGCGGCGTCCGCCGCGCCTTGAGGGATGCCGCCGAGCCTGTCATCGATGGCGCCGCGGTAGCCACTCGCCAGGAGGGCGCCGAGCAGGGCGACGCCGAGTGCGGTGCCGAACTCGCGGGTGATGTCGTTGAGCGCGGAGGCGACACCCTGCTTCTCCCGCGACAGGGAACTGGTGATGGCCTCGGTGGAGGGGGTCATCGACAGGCCCATGCCGATGCCCATGGCGAGCATGCCGGGCAGGATGGACAGGTAGCCGCCGTCGACGGAAACGATGCCGGCCATGAGGGCCAGACCGGCACCGAACAACGCGATTCCCGCCGCCATGGTCGAGCGGGCGCCGATACGCGCGGCCAGCTTGTGCGCCACGCCGGAGGTCATCATCATCAGCACGGCCATGGGCATCAACGCCAGGGTGGACAGCAGTCCCGACCAGCCGAGGACGGCTTGCAGGAATGGGAAGAGGACCACGAAGACACCCGCCTGGACACCGAAGACCACCAGCAGTGTGATGGAGCCGACGGCCAGGCCGCGCTCGCGGAAGAGACGCACATCCAGCAGGGATGCGTCCCTGCGGCGCAGTTCCCAGGCCACGAAGAAGATCAGGGCCACCAGACCGACGACGAGACCGGTCAGAGTGACAGGGTCGCTCCAGCCGCGCTCCGGGCCTTCCTGCAGGACGAAGATGAGGCCTACCACGGCGACGACGGAGGCCAGTGCTCCCGTGGTGTCGAAGGAGTGCCCGGAGTGCTCGCGAGAGTTGGGTACGGACCGCATCATGCCGAGCGAGACGACGACCAGGACGACGGGCAGCACGAACAGCCACCGCCAGTCCGCCACGTCCACAAGCAAGGCGGAGAGGAACATGCCGATGACGCCGCCACCTCCGGCGACGCCGGTCCACACGCCGATCGCCTTTCCGCGCTGCTCGTCGGGGAAGGTCGAGGTGATCACGGCGAGGGTGATCGGCATGATCATCGCAGCGCCCACACCGCTGAGCACACGGGCGGCGATCATGACCTCGGATGAGGGGGCCAGGCCCGCCAACGCGCCGGCGAATCCGAAGATGATCAGACCGGTGATCAGCATGAGCTTGCGGCCCAGCCGGTCACCGAGCGCACCCAGCGGAAGCAGCAGTGCGGCCAGAGTGAGGGTGTAGATGTTGATGATCCACAGAATTGTGGTCTGTGAGGCGCCGAATTCGACGGCCATGTCAGGCTGGGCGACGTTCAACCCGGTCACCGAGGCGATGACCGCCATCAACGCGACACAGACGGCGATCAGGATGGTGCGCAGTCGGCGCGCGTCCGGCGCTCCCCTGCCGCTTGCTTCGGCGGTTGTCCCCTGTGTGGGCTGCTTCGTACTCATGAGTTCCTCTCGAAAGGCAGGTCAAAAGGGCAGGTGAGGTCCGCGCCAGGAGGATGGCGCCTCCGGCGACGCAGGCCGATCGGGGTGCGGACGTCAGGCGGTGGCGGGGACGCCCTCGGCCGCGGCGAGGGCCGCGTCGGTGTCCGCGGTGGCCAGCAGGGCGTTGATGTGGGAGCCGGCCAGAGCGCCGGCGGCGGCGGAGGCGCCCACCTGGGCGGTCAGGTCGGTGGCGTTGCCGGCCACCCACACTCCCGGCACGTCGGTGGCGCCGGCCATGCCGGAGGCGAAGCGGCGGCCCATGGGGTCGGGCAGGTCCTCCATCGGCAGTTTCAGTCCGTCCAGGCCCTCGGTGCGGGCCCGCATCTCGGTGACGACGGCGAGGACGCGGCGGGGCACGAGGGTGCCGTCGGCTAGGCGTACCCCGGCGAGAGCGCCGTCCTCGCTGCTCACGACCTCCTGCACCGGGGTGTCGATGATGGCGATGCTGCGGGCGGCGAGGCGCGCGCGGGCACCCGCGTCGAGTGCGGTGCCGCGGGTGAAGTAGACGAGGTCGTCGGTCAGCTGGCGGAACAGCAGCGCGTGGTGGACCGAGGCGGGGCCGGTGGCGAGGATGCCGATGGGCTCGTCGCGTACCTCCCAGCCATGGCAGTACGGGCAGTGCACCACATGGCGCCCCCAGTGCTGCGCGAGGCCGGGTATGTCGGGCAGCACGTCCCGCAATCCGGTGGCCACCAGCACGCGGCGCGCCGTCACCGTCTGGCCGTCGGCAAGTGTGACCGAGAAGCGCGGATCGCCCTCGGCCGATGCGGGGGCGGGCTCGGCCGAGATCACCTCGCCGGAGACGACTCGGCCGCCGTACTGGCGTACCTGCTCCCGGCCCCGCCTGAGCAACTCGGAGGGAGGCGTGCCGTCCAGCACGATGAAGCCGTGCATGGCCTCGGCAGGCGCGTTGCGCGGGGTGCCACTGTCGATCACGACGACCGAGCGGCGGGAGCGGGCGAGCATCAGCGCACCGTTCAGACCTGCGGCGCCGCCGCCGACGACCACCACGTCGACGGTGTCAGCCGGCAGCGTGTCGGTCGCGTCCGCGGAAGTCCGCACAGACATGTCCTCACCTCTCCTCGGTGCATGGCCCTAGCGGATCAGGGCCATCCACGTGCGACGATATCCCCGCCTTGCATCAAGGGCATAGGATGTTGCCTATGAAGCAAGAAGATGAAGGCTTGGACAGCCTCGTACGCAAACGCATCCGCGCCCTGCGGGTCGCACAGGGCTGGTCCCTCGAGGAGCTGGCCACCCGCGCCCGGCTCAGCCAGTCCTCACTGAGCCGCATCGAGAACGGCCAGCGCCGCCTCGCGCTGGACCAGCTCGTCACCCTCGCCCGCGCCCTGGACACATCCCTCGACCAACTGGTCGAGACCGCCGCCGACGATGTCGTCACCAGCCCGATGATCTACGGCACCCACGGCGTGATGCGCTGGCCGATCAAGGCCGACCCCGGCATGACCGTGATGCGTCAGCGCATCACCGAGCCGCCGCCCGACAATCCCGCCCGCATGCGCGCCCATCCGGGCAGGGAATGGCTTGTCGTCCTGTCCGGCACGGCGATCCTCATGCTGGGCCACCGCCGCTTCCGCCTCGAGACCAACCAGGCTGCCGAGTTCCCCACGATGATGCCGCACGCCATCGGCGCCGAAGCCGGACCGTGCGAGATCATGGGCATCTTCGACCGCGACGCGCGGCGTGGTCACCAGCGCGAGGACGGCGGCCGCGATGACCAAGAAGGCTGTGACTGACGTCTTGCGCGTCGGGCAGCACCGGCGGCCATTTCCTTGCGCAAAACGAAAGGAATTATGCCGAACACGCATGGCCTTCGTAATGTGACGTCATGACCCCGACACACCCGCACACCGGCCACGACCACAAGCACGGCACCGGCAGCCAAGAGGAGATCCTCGACCTGGACGCGGAAGTCCTCGCCGAGCACCTCACCGCCATCATCGAGTGGCTGCCCCTGGCCACCAGCCCGAGCCATATCGTGGATGTGGGCTGCGGCACCGGAGCGGGCACATTCGCCCTCCTCGACCGCTTTCCCGAGGCGCGCGTCACAGCCGTCGACACCTCACCCGGGCACCTGCAGCGCCTGAAGGAGAAGGCATGCGCCCGTGACATGGATGACCGCGTGCACATCGTGCAGGCCGACCTCGACAACGCCGGCTGGCCCGACCTCGGCACACCCGACCTCGTCTGGGCGTCGGCCTCGATGCACCACATGGCCGACCCCGACCGCGTCATACGCAACATCCACGACCTGCTCGCGCCCGGCGGCCTGTTCACCGTCGTCGAACTGGCCGGCCTCCCCCGCTTCCTGCCCGCCGACGCACCCGAGGACCGGCCCGGCCTGGAAGAACGCTGCCACGCCGCGACCGAACACCTTCACGCCGAACACCTGCCCCACCGCGGCGCCGACTGGGGACCGATGCTGACCGCCGCCGGATTCTCTATCGACGGCAAACGCACCATCACCGTGCACATCGAGGGCTCGCGCAGCGAGGCGATCGGCCGCTACGCCCTCAGCGCCCTGCAGGGCATCCGTGGCACCGCCGTCCAGGCGCTCTCACCCGAAGACCTCGCCGCGCTCGATCGACTGCTCGACACCGGCAGCCCGCACAGCATCCTGCGCCGCGGCGACCTCGCAGTACGCACCGAACGCACCGTCTGGGCCGCCCGCCGCACCTGAGCTCACCGGGTGCGCAGACGTGCCCGGTCAGCTCCACCACTTCCCAGGTTCTTGGACACGAAGAACGGGCGCGAGGTCCGGGCCGGCCACCGGACGCCACAGCGGCCCGCCGGGAACCGCGGCCAGGTGGTCGGGCGCCGCGTCCGCGACCCGTCGCGCCGCCTCGCGCAGGTCGTCCTTCATGGCGTCACGGCGCCGGCCGCCGCCATGTGTCGATCACGGCCCGCTCCCCGGCGGGGTCGAGCCCGGGCGGGAACGCGGGTATCTCGCCGGACCCGGTCAGCCACGCCCAGGTGTCGGCGACGGTCTCCAGCACCGGACGGCACCGCAGCCCGGTCGCCAGGGCCCGGCGGACGTCGGTCCGGATGAGCCCGGCCAGCGCGGGACCTGGCGGGATCCATCCCGGCAGCGCCGCCCACCGGTCGATCCCGGCGGCCTCGATCGCCTCGGGCTCGACCCAGACCAGCTCGGCGAGCCCCCCGGTGACCGCGACCGCGGACTCCAGCAGGTCGCGGGTCGTGGCGTGCCCCTCCGGGTTGACCAGGTTGACCGGGCCGGGCACGCCACCTTCGGCCGCGTCGAGGAGCCAGGCGGCGAGGTCCCGTACATCCACGTAGCGGAACGGCTGGTCGGCCGGGCCGGGGGCGAGCATCTCCCCGCCCCGCGCCGCCCGCAGCAGCCAGTGCGGCAGCTGCCCCGGAAGCTCGTACGGCCCGAGGATCAGCCCGGCCCTGGCCAGCACGGCCCGGTCGCCGAAGGCCTCCTCCACGGCGAGCTCGCCACCCCGCTTGTTGGGGGCGTAGTCGGTGTCCTCGGCGTCCGCCGACGCATCGACCGTGGGCCAGTCCTCGTTCAGGCCGGCCGGCGTCGGGGGCGCGTACACCGCCCTGCTGGAGACGTACACGTACCTGTCCGCACACCCGGCCAGCGCGCGGGCGCTGTCGCGCACGACCCGGGGCGCGCCGGCCCAGGTGTCCACTACAGCGTCCCACCGGGCCTCGGCGAGCGAGGCCAGGTCGGCCGGGCGGAGCCGGTCGCCGGTCACCGCCTCGGCCCCGGGGTGGGCCCACCCGGCGAGCCCGCGAGTGAACGTGGTGACGTGCCAGCCGCGCTCCACGGCCGCCGTGACCACCCACCGGCCGACGAACGTCGTGCCGCCCAGCACCAGCAACCGCATGCCGCTCACTCCTGCCTCCGGATCCGGTACAGGACGTGGCGGCGCAGCGGGTGACCCTCGGGGAGCACCGGGTGGTCGAAGTCCCCGGCGGGATCGTGGGTCATCCCGAGCCGCCGCATGACCGCCTGCGAGCGGACGTTCGGCACCGCAGTGAACGAGACGACCTCGGTCAGGCCGACCCGGCCGAACCCGTCCTCCAGCGCCGCCCGCGCCGCCTCCGTGGCGTACCCCCGCCCCCAGGCGGAGCGGGCGAGCCGCCAGCCGATCTCCACGCACGGCGTGAAGTGGGCGGTGAACCGGGGGACCTGCAGTCCGGTGAAGCCGATGAACTGCCCGTCCGCCTCGACCGCCCACCAGCCGAACCCGCGCTCGTCGAATCCGGCCTCGATGCGCTCGACCAGAGCGTCGCTCTCCTCCCTGGAAAGCGTGGCCGGGAAGTGCTCCATCACAACCGGGTCGGCGTTCAGGACGGCGAAGGGCTCCTTGTCCTCCTCGCGCCAGCGCCGCAGCATGAGCCGTTCTGTTTTGATCGAATTCGCCACCCGCCGACGATAGTGCACGCAGGCTTTTGCCGCTGATGACGGACACCGATGCGGGGGGCGGGAGAAAGCAGAGCCGGAAGTCGGCTAGAGTCGTTCGTGGCCGATGTGGTTTGTGTCCCCCGGGCCGCAATCACCGCCTTCACGGAATACCGTTCGGCTGGAGCCGTGTTGTGCATCTCGCCGAGGAGGCGACCGCCACATCGGCCCTCGACGTGGGCGCCCCGCGAGACTCGTTCTCGCGGGGCGTCGTGTCTTTTCACCAGGCTCGGCCCCGCGGCAGGCTCGCCAGGCCGGGGGCGGACAGGTGCAGCACTTCGTAGTGTTCGGCTCCGGCCTGGCGGGGCGCCTCCCGCTCCCACAGCGCGAACGTCATCAACCGCCAGTGGTGCGGGTCCACGGCGAGGGCGGCGGTGTGCAGGCCCTGGGCGCCGCCCAGGTCACGCAGCTCGGCGAGGGCGCCGGCCACCTGCTCGGTCAGGTCGGCCGAGGCGGGCATCGGCGTCAGCCGCCGCGACGCCGCGAGAGGCGCCGTCCCCCGGGCCGGGCCCGCCTCGACGGCCAGGCCCGTCCAGTGCTGTACGACCGGCCGGCCGAAGTCGCCGACGATGCCCTGGAAGCCGCCCCCGCCGACAAGGAACTCGCCCATCCTCCCGGCCTCGTGCCAGAGGTAGAACGGCGCGTACTGGTTGACCGGCGACCCGGCCGCGCCCCGCTCGCGGATCAGGTAGGCCTTGAGGCCGAGCCCGGCCCGGTCGTCGAGGGCGTGGCCGCGGGTGGACACCCGCTCCCGGATGATCGTCATGTCGTAGTCGGCGGGCAGGGTGATCTCGTACTGCATCGCGTACACGGCGGCCTCTTCCGGTGGGGTCAGGGGCGGGACAGCAGGGCGAGCACACCGTCGACGGCCTGGTGGAACGGCTCGGGCGAGCCGGCCGCGCGGGCCAGGACGTATCCACCCTGCAGCACCGCCACGACCGTCGCGGCGGTCGGCCCGGGTTCGAGACCGGCGTCGAGTTCGCCCCGGTCGCGTCCCTCGGCCAGCACCGCCGTGAGCCGGTCGCGCAGCCACGCGAACGTCTCCTCCACCGGCCGCCGCAGCGCCGGATCGGCCATGACGTCGGGGTCCTGGGTGAGCCGGCCGATCGGGCAGCCCCGCAGCACCTCCCGCTCGCGCCGCAGGTAGGCCGACAGCCGCTCGAGGGCTGTGCCCTGGCCGTCCAGGATCTCCTCCACCCCGGCGCGCATCTCCTCCGCCGTACGGCCGATCGCGGCCAGCGCGAGGTCGGGCTTGCCGGAGAAGTGGTGATACATGCTGCCCTGACCGGCTCCCGCCCGCCGCTGGATGGCCCGCGGACTGGTTCCGACGTAGCCGCGTTCCCACAGCAGTTCGCGGGTGCTCTCGATCAGGCGGTCCGGCGTGCTCATGCCGTACATACTAGTAGGTACAGAGGAGTGTTGGTGAAGCCGTACAAAACACGAGGCGGTGTGTTGCAGGGGTCATACACCTGAACAGGGGGCCGGGCGGCCTAGGGTATGTCCGTCGGACCGGAGAAGGAGAGGCCGTGCTCTACCCCGCCCTGAAGTTCGTCAGCGTTCCCGTCATGCACGCGCTGTGGCGGCCGCGGATGGAGGGACGCGAGCACGTCCCCGCGCACGGGCCCGCGATCATCGCCTCCAACCACCTGTCCGTGCTCGACTCGTTCTTCATGCCGGCCGTGGTGCCGCGCATGGTGCGGTTCGTGGCGAAGAAGGAGTACTTCACCGGCAACCCCGTCGTCGCGGCGTGGATGCGCGCGATGGGGGCGATGGAGATCGACCGGGAGAACGTCTCCGCCGCTCAGGACATGCTCGACGCCGCGGTGGAGGTGCTGAAGGCGGGCGAGTTGTTCGGCATCTACCCCGAGGGCACCCGCTCCCCCGACGGCCGGCTGTACCGGGGCAAGGTCGGCGTGGCCTGGCTCACGCTCACCACCGGCGCCCCCGTCGTGCCCGTCGCCATGCTCGGCACCGAGAAGGTGCTGCCGCCCGGCACGTCGGTGCCGCGCCTGCACAAGATCGGCGTGCGGTTCGGCGAGCCGATGACCTTCACCGGCGACCCGGGCAGCGCCAGGGACCGGCGGCGGGTGACCGACGAGGTCATGGCCGCGATCCAGCGCCTGTCCGGCCAGGAGTACGTCCCCCGGTACGGCGCCAGCGTCAAGGGCGCCGGCGAAGCCGGAGTGTAAATAACGATTTGGCCCCGCTAGGCTCTGAACCCGACCACAGGGCCGTCATGGGGGGTGTGCGTGCCGCGAGGACGTACCGTCGCGATCTCGGCCGCCGTGGCCGTCGTGCTGGCCGGGGCGGCCGCCGGCGGCGCCTACTACGTGCTGCACACGCGCGGCACGCCGCAGGAGACCGCGGCGCGGTTCACCGCGGCCTGGTCGAGAGGCGACCTCGCGGCGATGAAGGCCGAGCTCGCCTCACCCGCCGCCGGCTTCGACGCGGCGTACGCCGAGCTCACCAAGAACCTCGCGGTGGCGAAGGTCGCCGTCCGCGACGTACGGGCCGGCGCGGCGAAGGACGACCGGGCGACCGCCTCCTACACCGCCACCGCCACCGTGAAGAACGTCGGCGACTGGACCTACAAGGGCTCGCTCAAGCTTGTGGTGAAGGACCACTACTGGAAGGTCGACTGGTCGCCGTCCGCGGTCCACCCCGCGCTCGACGGGACCAACCATCTGGCGCTGAAGACGTCGTGGCCGCAGCGGGCGGCCGTCACCGACGCCAACGGCGACCGCATCGACGGCGGCGACGTGGGCGGCTCGGTGCAGCAACTCGTCGGCTTCCTGGACAAGGCCGGGGACGATGACGTCGAGAAGCTGGGCACCGCCTACAAGAAGGGCGACGCCGTGGGCCGCGGCGGCCTGCAGGAGACGTTCCAGAAGCAGCTCGCCGGCACCCCCACCACAGAGATCCAGGTGGTGGGCGAGAGCCGGAAGACCCTGCACAGCGTCAAGGGCTCCCCCGGCAAGGATCTGCGGACCAGCCTCGACCTGAAGGTGCAGAAGGCCGCCGCCGACGCGGTGCGCGACCTGGACAAACCCACCTCGCTCGTCGCCGTCAAACCCTCGACCGGCGAGATCCTCGCCGTCGTGAACAACAGGGGCGGCTTCAACCGCGCGCTGGACGGCAAGTACGCCCCCGGATCCACGTTCAAGACGGTCACGGCGGCCGGGCTGCTGGCCGAGGGACTGACCCCGTCGAGCCGGGTGACCTGCCCCAAGGAGGCGGTCGTCGGAGGACTGAAGATCCGCAACTCCGACCACGAGGCGTTCGGGTCGCTGTCGTTCCTCGACTCCTACGCCCACTCGTGCAACACGACGTTCGCCCCGCTCGCCGCCCAGAAGCTGGGCGCGCGCAAGCTGTACGACCTGGCGACGGACCTGGGCTTCAACCAGCCCCTGCGTATCGGCGTCCCGGCGACCCCCGGCAGCATGCCGAAGGCCACCAGCGAGGCAGAACTCGCCGCGGAGTCGTTCGGGCAGGCCAGGATCACCGCGAGCCCGCTGGTGATCGCGAGCGTGGCCGCGGCGGTGGCCGACGGCTCCTGGCGGCCGCCCACGCTGGTCCCCTCACTGGAGCAGAAGACCGGCCCCAAGCAGCTGCCGGAGGAGGTCGTCAAGAGCCTGCGGTCGATGATGCGTGCGGTCGTCACCAAGGGCACCGCCCACGCCGCCGGGCTGCCCGCGGGGACGGCGGGCAAGACCGGGACCGCCGAGTTCGGCACCGGGCCCGAACTCGACTCGCACGCCTGGTTCATGGGCTTCCGCGGCGACCTGGCCTTCGCCGTCGTCGTGGAGGCCGGGGGCATGGGCGGCGAGGTGGCCGCCCCGGTCGCCGCGCACTTCCTCAAGTCCCTGTCCTGAGGTCAGGGTCGGCTCAGGTCAGGGTCGGCTCAGGTCAGGGCGAGCCTGGCGCCGAGCGCGACGAACGACACGGCGAAGACCCGCCGGATCCAGGCCATCACGCGGGGCCGGGAGAGCACATGCGTGCGCACCGCGGCGGCGAGCACGCCGTACGCCACGAACACGACGAAGGTGAGCAGCATGAAGACGCCGCTCAGCTCGAGCATGCGCGGCAGGGCGCCCGGCGCGTCCGCGTCGACGAACTGCGGCAGGAACGCCAGGAAGAAGACGGTCAGCTTGGGGTTGAGAATGTTGATCAGCACGCCCGTGACGATCACCTTGACCGCTGAGCGGGGCGCGCCGTCCGCCCGCACGACGATCGCCTCCCGGTCCCTGAGCGTGGCCCAGGCCATCCAGAGGAGATAGCCGACACCCAGGTATTTCAGCACCTGGAAGGCGAGGGCGCTCGCGTGCAGCAGGGCCGCGAGGCCGGTGATCGTGGTGACGACGTGCGGGACGATGCCGAGGGTGCACCCCGCGGCTGCGACCACGCTCGCGCGCCGGCCTCGTGAGAGTGCGGCCGACAACGTGTAGACGACGCCCGTTCCCGGCGTGGCGACCGCGATGAGGGCGGTCGCCAGGAACGCGATGCTCACGGTTTCCTCCTTGTCCTGGGAGCTCGTCCTGGGAGCGGCTGGACGCGCCCACTCTGCTGCGACAATGGCCCGATGAGTAGGGCCAAACCGGGCCCGGCCGACAGGTCCATAACCGTGGGATCGGACTTCCTGCACCTGGACGTCGCCGAGGCTCCGCCCGGTGGCCGCGCCGCCTGGCTGGCCGACCGGCTCCGCGCCGCGATCGCGGACGGCCGCCTGCCCGTGGGCAGCAGGCTGCCGGCCGGCCGCGTCCTGGCGGCGGAGCTGCGGGTGTCCCGCGGCGTCGTCACCGAGGCCTACCAGCGGCTGGGCGACGAGGGACACGTCGCCGGGCGGGGCCGGGGCGGCACGGTGGTCGTCTCGGCCCCGGCCGTGCCCGCACCCGCCACACCGGAGGAGCCTCCCGCCCCGGGCGACGTCTTCATCGCGGAGCCCGGCGCCGCCGTCTTCGACCTCCTGCGCTCGGCGCCGGCGAGGATCGACCTGTCCCCGGGAGTGCCCGATCTGGGGGCGTTCCCGCGCGCCGCGTGGCTGCGCGCCGAGCGGTCGGTACTCGGCGCGCTCGCGACGCCGGAGCTCGGGTACGGCGATCCCCGCGGGACCTTCCCCCTGCGCCGCGCCGTGGCGCACTGGCTGGCCCGCACCCGGGGCATCCGCGCCGACCCCGCGGACGTGGTCGTCGTCGCGGGGACCGCGCAGGCGCTCGGGCTTGTCGCGCGGGTGCTCTCCGGTCACGGGATCGGCGAGGTCGCGGTGGAGGATCCCGGTTCGCTTGGCGCGCGTCAGCACCTGCGGCACGCGGGCGTGGACACCCCGCCGGTGGCGGTGGACACGCAGGGCCTGCGGGTGGACGAGCTGCGCGCCCTGGGCGCCCCGGCCGTCCTGCTCACACCGGCCCACCAGTTCCCGACCGGCGTCGTGCTGGGCGGCGGCAGACGCCGCGACCTCATGCGCTGGGCGGGCGAGGGCGGTCTGGTCGTCGAGGACGACTACGACGCCGAGCACCGGTACGACCGGCCGCCCGTCCCCGCACTGCGCGCCGCGCTCCCCGACGGGGTCTTCTACTGCGGCAGCGTGTCCAAGCTCCTCGCCCCCGCCCTGAGGGTCGGCTGGGTGCTCGCGCCGCCCCGGTATCGCGACGCCCTGGTGGACGCCAAGCGGTACGCCGACCTCGGCAACGCCGCGCTCCCCCAGCTCGTCCTGGCGCACCTTCTGGAGACGGGAGACATGGAGCGCCACCTGCGCCTGCTGCGCGGGCGCCACCGGCGACGCCGGGACGCGATGATCTCCGCGATCCGGACGCACCTGCCCGGCGCGGCCGTGCACGGCGCGGCGGCGGGACTGCACCTGATGGTCACCTTCGACGCGCCCCTGAGCGACCGCGAGCTGGCGGCCGCGGCGCTCGACCGGGGGGTGAAGGTGCAGCCCCTGTCGTGGCACCGCCACCGCCCCGGTCCTCCCGGGCTCGTCCTGGGGTACGCGGCGAGCACGCCCGGCGCGATCGGCGAGGGGGTGGCCGTGCTCGGCGAGGTCCTCGACGCCGCCACACCGGGACGGCGGCGGCGTCGTACCGCGGAGCCGTGACCGCGAGGCGGCGGCCGCGTCTCGTACGCCGGCTCTGTATGGGCGATCAGAGTGCGCGTCGCCTGACCGCCGCCTCGAGGTTGTCGAGCTCGTTGCCGCGATGGGCGCGGTGCTGCTGCGTCCAGGTCTCGTCATGGAGGGGAGCGAGCGTCATGACCAGCTTCGTGCGGTCACCGGCGGGCTCGATGTCGATGGTCGTCAGGTGCTCGTACGGCTCGTGACCGGGCACGAAGTCGATCAGCGACAGATAGGAGAGGCGGGTCCGCGACGCGACCTCGGTGAACGTCTTGCGGAACTCGGCCGAGAGTGGATTGCCGGTGTTCCGCATGAACGCGACCTGTTCCGGCGAGGTCGCGGTCATGGTGTACCGCAGCCGACCGCCGGGCCTGAGCTCCAGCTCGCTCACCCGGATCTCGAAACCGTCGGGGACCCACCACTCCTCGAGGCCGGCGGCGGTGGTCAACAGCTCCCAGACGAGCTCCGCCGGAGCGTCGTAGGTGCGCTCGAGCCGTGCGGTGTCCGAGCTGGGCGTGAATTCGGTGCTCATCGATTCTCCTCGTTCCGTGGGTTCTGTGGGTTCTGGGATTCTGGGGTTCTGCGGGTCTGGGGTTCTGCAGGCCGGGCTTGCGTGGGCCGCGTTCAGTCCCAGCGGCTG
The DNA here is from genome assembly GCF_014161375.1 of Microbispora sp. H10830. NCBI lineage: Bacteria > Bacillati > Actinomycetota > Actinomycetes > Streptosporangiales > Streptosporangiaceae > Microbispora > Microbispora sp. H10830. The sequence goes on along the minus strand of NZ_JABBWX010000014.1, from coordinate 224,443 downwards.
ATTTCGCCGACGGGGTAGGCCGCGAACGCACCGCTTTCTGCGCCGGTCTTGAGGCTGGTGAGGTAGGAGCCCCAGTTGGTGCTGCATCCGCTCATGAATTCGCCGGCCTGTTGCCAGCCGGCGTGGGTGAACAGCAGCGTGGTGCCGCCATGGCCGCTGGGCCGGAGCGTGAAGGTGATCCGGGTGTCGATCCAGGTGTCGGGCCCGTCGGTGACCCGCCACACCACCTGGTCCGGGGTGTCGGTCAGGACCCGCATGACGGCGGCGGGCCGCTCGGCGTCGCCGAAATAGACACCGAAGCTGGAGCCGACGGCGTGTTCGCCGGTGAGCGGCCGCCCCGTCCACCAGCGGGCGATGCCGTCGACGCCGGCGATGAGGTCGTGCACCCGCTGCGGCGGGGCGTCGATGCTGATGCGATGCAGGATGTCAGGCATTTCGGGTCCTTTCGGTCAGGCCGCGACGAGTACGCCGGGCGGATCTGTCGGGCGGATCTGCAGCAGTGACGAACGGCCGGGCGCCGGACGGACACCACCGCTGGAAAAAATCCGTCGACGGCCGCTGTCCGTCCACGGCGACGCCGTTCGTCTGATACTTGACGCGATGCCGACCCCTGACCGGAGGACCCATGCAGTACGCGTTGCTGGCCTACAGCCCGGCGGAGACCACGGACCGGGCGACGCGCCCGATTCCGGATGCCCTCGCCCCCCTGCTCGACCGGCCGGACGTCACCGGCTGGACGCGGCTCCACGCTGACGAGTCGGCGACGACGCTACGCAACGACGAAGGACGGATGCTGCTGACCGACGGACCGTTCATCGACAGCAAGGAGTACCTCGCCGGCCTGATCCTGATCGAGGCCGACGACCTCGACGGGGCACTCGTCACCGCCGCGGAACTGCTCCGGACGACCAGACCCGGCACCGCGATCGAGGTGCGGCCCATCCTCGACGGACGCTTCCGTGGCGCTTGACGCCGTCTTCCGCGACCAGTGGGGTCGCGTGCTGGCCACATTGGTCGGGATCCTCGGCGACATCGAACTGGCCGAGGACGCGGCCGCCGAAGCGTTCGCCATCGCCGCCGAACGCTGGCCACGCGACGGGGAACCGGCCAACCCCACCGGCTGGCTCATCACGACCGCACGCAACCGCGCCATCGACCACCTGCGCCGCCGGCAGGTCCTGGCCGACAAGACGAATCTGCTCACCCGCGACCTTGAGACCGGGCCACAGCCACGGGAGGTACTCATGGACGACGCCGCCGCCATTCCGGACGAGCGGCTGGAGCTGATCTTCACCTGCTGTCACCCGGCGCTCGCCCTCGAGGCGCAGGTGGCGCTCACCCTGCGCACCCTCGGCGGCCTGTCCACCGACGAGATCGCGCTGGCGTTCCTCGTCCCGTTCGAGACCATGAGCAAACGACTGACCAGGACCAAACGCAAGATCCGTAACGCGGGCATCCCGTTCGCCGTGCCGCCCGATCACCGGCTGCCCGACAGGCTGGCGGCCGTCCTCGCCGTGGTCTATCTGATCTTCAATCAGGGCTGGGGCGGTGGCCGCGTCGACCTCACCGCGGAAGCGATCCACCTCGGCCGGGCGCTCGCCGGCCTGATGCCGGACGAACCTGAAGTGCTCGCGCTGCTGGCGCTGATGCTGCTGCACGACGCGCGCAAGGCGGCCCGCCTGCGCGACGGGCAGATCGTCCCCCTCGACGAGCAGGACCGCACTCTGTGGGACGCGCGGCAGATCGACGAGGGCCGAGCGCTGCTGCGGCGGGCCATGGCACGCGGGCGCACCGGGCCCTACCTGGTCCAAGGGGCCATCGCCGACCTCCACCTGCATGAGCCCCGCGACTGGCGGCAGATCGCCGCGCTGTACCAGACGCTCGCCCGGCAGACCCGCTCGCCGATCGTCGAGATGAACCGGGCCATCGCCGTGGCCGAGATCGACGGGCCCGAGGCCGGCCTGGCCATCCTCGACCGCCTCGACCTCGGCCACTACCGATACTTCCACTCCACCCGGGCCGAGTTCCTGCGTCGCGCCGGCCGCGACGCCGAGGCTCACCACGCCTATCGCCGGGCGCTCGATCTCGCGCAGACCGAGCCGGAACAGCGTTTCCTCGCCGACCGCCTGGCCGAGACCGCGCCCCCGTCCTGAGGAGCCCGGCCGCCCCGGCAGATGACGGGCAGCATCAACCGATCACCCCGAGCGATCGGCGGGATTCGGAGGGCCGCTAAACCGGGAGAGCGGCGGCGTCGTGCCGCAGGGCCATGACCAGCAGGGTCGCGATCAACGTGGCGATGAGCAGCCAGCTCACCGCGATGATCACAGTGGAGCGGCCCGGCCGGCGGCGGCCCGCCCCTCGTCCCTGCCGCCCGCGCCCCGCACGGTGGTTGAACGACTCGAGCCTGGCCGCAAGCTTCGGGTCCTCGTCGGTGAGGTGCCGCTCGATCATCGCCAGCATCCGCTCTTCGTCCTGCGACCAGGCCATCGCGCAACTCTCCCAGAACGCAAGGTATGTGCCGACGTTCTGCCCAACGATGAAGATCGTTAGCCGTTTCGAGGGCCGCGATTTACGACGCGTTGCACGTTGCGATCTCCATCGAACCTCTGTTCTAATCGAAGGGTGCGATGGGACGGGCTGCGCCTCGACGTGGGAATGGACACGGAGAGCGGCGGGCGTGATGGCGAGCAGGGCGATACGACACCCCTGTTCGCCCGGTCGGCCGTGACGCGGACCTTCGACACCCCGGAGTTCCGGGGCGTCACCTTCTACGAGATCCACGCGCGCTCGATCATCAACCGGGTCCCCTCCGCCAGCCGGGTTCCGTTCGAGTGGACGATCAACCCCTACCGCGGCTGCACCCACGCGTGCACGTACTGCTTCGCCCGCAGGACGCACGAATACCTCGACCTGGACTCCGGGCGGGACTTCGACTCGAAGATCGTCGTGAAGGTCAACGCCGCCGACCTCGTACGCAGAGAGCTCGCGGCCCCCCGGTGGGGCGGGCACCCCATCGCGATGGGGACCAACGTCGACTGCTACCAGCGGGCCGAGGGCCGCTACCGGCTGATGCCGGGCATCCTCGCGGCCCTGCGGGATGCCCGCAACCCGTTCTCGATCCTCACCAAGGGCTCACTGATCCTGCGCGACCTCGGGCTGCTCACCGAGGCGGCCGAGGTGACCGACGTCAGCACGGCCGTCTCGATCGGGTTCACCGACGAGTCACTGTGGCGGGCCGTCGAGCCGGGCACACCCTCGCCACGCAAACGACTGGAGGTGTGCGCCACCCTGAACGAGCACGGCATCCCGTGCGGCGTGCTCATGGCGCCGATCCTCCCCTATCTCTGCGACTCCCCGCGAGCGCTGGAGACAGCCGTGCGCCGCATCGCCGAGACCGGCGCGACGCACATCACACCGATCGTGCTCCACCTGCGGCCGGGCGCGCGCGAGTGGTTCATGGCCTGGCTGTCGCGCGAGCACCCCCGGCTCGTCCCCCGTTATCTGGAGCTGTACGGCCGGGGCGCCTACGCCCCCAAGGCGTACCAGGAACGGATCGGCCAGGCCGTGCGCGCGCTCGCCCGCGAGCACGGGATCGGCCGGTCGGCCCCGCGCGGCGATCGAGCGTCGGGGGCGCGCGGCGCCCGTGTTGGGCAACGGCCCGGCGAGCCACCGGTCCCCCAGCCCGCACCGGCCGCGACGCCCGAACAGCTCACGCTCCTTTAGGCGGCCGCCGGCAGGTGCGGCTGCTCCTGCTCGGCGCGGGACCGACCGGGCCGTCAGGTGTCGCCGGGGGGCGGGGGCTCGGCGAAGGCGCCGGCGGATGCGGCGAGGGTGGCGGTTCTGGCGGCTTGGCCGGGCAGGTCCGGGTCGGGTGGCGTGCGGAGAAGCACCAGCTGGTGATACAGGGGCGCGGTGGCGGCGATGAGCAGTCGCCGGGCGTCGGTGCGCGGCGGGAGTTCCGCGCGCTCGAGGGCACGGCGGACGATGACCTCGCAGCGGGCGTACCGGTCCTCCCAGAGCCGCCGTTGGGCGTGGTCGGCCTGCTCGGAGCGGAACGAGGCGGCGATCAGGGCCGCCACGATCGGCGGCTCTGCGGTGAGCGCGTCCTGGATCTCACGGTTCAGCGCCGCCAGGTCGCCCTCCAGGGAGCCGGTGTCCGGGGGCTGCCAGGCGTCGTCGCCCGCCGCGTCCAGGACGTCGGCGAGCAGCCCGCCGACGTCTCCCCAGCGCCGGTACACCGTCGCGCGGTGCACACCCGCGCGGGCGGCGACGGCGTCCACGGTGAGCCCGTCATAACCGCGCTCTCCGAGCTCGGCGAGCACCGCGTCGAGCACCTGCCTGCGGATACGGGCGGTTCGGCCGCCGGGGCGGGGCCGGGGCGACGGCACGGGCCGTGCGCCCTCCGGTTGGGGTGCTGAAGAAGTCATCGCTGGTGGTCCGGTTGCTCGATGAGACGACGTCGTGGCAGGATCTTAACGCACCAACTGTCGCAATAATGGCGTCATCGATGCTCTCGCGGAGCGTTCGCCAGGAAGGAACCGACGCGTGATGCCGGCTGTGCCCGCCGACCCGACCGTGCTGCATCCGATGCCCGGGCAACCGCGGGTGGTGCTGCTGAAACCGCTGATCACCTCACCGCTGATCGAGGTCGGAGAGTTCTCCTACTACGACGATCCGGACGATCCGACCGCGTTCGAGACTCGCAACGTGCTGTACCACTACGGGCCGGAGAAACTCGTCATCGGCAAGTTCTGCGCGCTGGGCGAGGGCGTGCGGTTCATCATGAACGGCGCCAACCATCGCATGGACGGCCCCTCGACGTTCCCCTTTCCGATCATGGGTGGTTCCTGGGCCGAACACTTCGACCTCGTCACCGGCCTGCCCGGGCGGGGCGACACCGTGGTGGGCAACGACGTGTGGCTCGGATACCGGTCAATGGTGATGCCCGGCGTACGCATCGGCCACGGAGCGATCATCGCCTCCGGGTCCGTCGTCGTCGACGACGTCCCCGACTACGGCATCGCCGGCGGCAACCCCGCCGGGCTCATCCGCCGCCGCTACGGGGACGCGGACATCGAGCGCCTCCTCGCAGTGGCTTGGTGGGACTGGCCGCTCCAGCACATCACCGAACACCTCCGCACGATCATGTCCGGAAGCATCGACGACCTGGAGAACGCGGCACCGGCGCCTTCGCACCCGTAATCCCACTCTTCACGCTTCCAGCACCTCGGAATCGAGCCATCAGCATGCCTTCCTCGTCCCCCCACAACCCGTTCGCCGGCTGGCTTCGCGCCCATGCCGTCCCGCTCGCCCACCTCGACCCGAAGGCGCCGCTGGACGACCTGGAGCCGCTGCGCGACATCGTGGGAGACGCGCGCGTCGTCGCGGTCGGCGAGCACTCCCACTTCATCGACGAGTTCGCACGCGTGCGCCGGCGCATCCTGCGGTTCCTGGTCGAACGCTGCGGATTCACCGTCCTGGCCTTCGAACACGGCTTCAGCGAAGGCTTCCCCCTCGACGCCTGGGCCCAGGGGAAGGGCGCGGACGACGACCTGGCGGCCCACCTCGCCGCGGCAATCCCCGTGGGAGCCGACGAGCCGTTGCGCTGGATCCGCGGGCACAACCGCACAGCCGCACATCCGGTGCGCTTCGCCGGCATCGACATCCCCGCGGCCGGCGGGTCCCTGCTCCCCGCACTCGTCCCGATCGCGGACTACCTGCGCCAGATCGATCCCGAAACTCTGCCGATGATCCAGGCGGCGATCCGGATCGCCGAATCGTTCGCCGGTGGCTCCGGGGCGGTGGCCGCCCCCGCGTGGGCGCGCCTGGACACCGCCGAACAGGACGCCCTCAGTGCGATCCTGATGCGCCTGCTCATCCGGTTCCGCGCCGTCGAACCGCTGTACGTGTCCCGCGGCGACCAGGACAGCTATGACATCGCCCTGCGTCGCCTCGAAGGGGCCTGCCACGGCGACTACACCTTCCGCGCCATGGCCGGCCTTTTCGCCGGAAGCGGCCTGACCGCCGACACCTCTGCCCGCGACGTCTACATGGCCGGCTCGGTCCTGTGGCATCTGGAGCGCTTCGAACCTGGCACCCGGGTCGTGCTGGCGGCCCACAACGCCCACATCCAGAAGGTGCCGATCTCCTTCGACGGTCACCTCACGGGGCTGCCGATGGGACAGCACCTGCACAGCGCCCTCGGCGACGCGTACTTCGCCCTCGGCCTGACGAGCACCACCGGACACACACCCGAGATGCGCCGCGATGAGAAGACGCCCTTCGGTTTCACCATCGACGACATCACGCTGGAGCCGCCAGAACCCGGAAGCGTCGAAGCCGCCTTCGCCGACGCCGGCCTCGGGCTCGGCATCGCCGATCTCCGCCGGGCACGCCGCGAGACGGCCGACGGCGCCGGCCCCGACCGGATCCGGATGCAGAGCGTCTACGTGCATATCCCCGTGCTCGACGCGTTCGACGGCATCCTCAACACGCCGGTCTCCACCGTCGCCGGCGACGTCCAGATCTGAGGACCCCGGCCTCCGCTGATCAACCTTTGCGGGGCCGAGGGCTCGTGGCTCCCCGACATAAGCAACGGAAGGACTCACCCATGGTCTTCACCCAGGCCGAACTCGACTACCTGGCCACGCAGCGCATCGGGCGGCTGGCCACCGTCTCACCGGACGGGCAGGTGCAGAACAACCCGACCAATTTCTTCCTCGATGCCGGCACCGGCACGATCGTCATCGGCGGAGGCGCGCTGGGCAGGTCGAAGAAGTTCCGGAATGTCCAGCAGGGCAGCACGGTCGCGTTCGTCGTGGACGACGTGGCGACGGTCGATCCGTGGGCACCCCGCGGTGTCGAGATCCGGGGCGAGGCGGCGGCGCTGACCGATCAGGAGCCGCCGCTGCCCGGCCTGTCCCGAGAGATCATCAGGATCACCCCAACCAAGATCGTCTCATGGGGGCTGGACGGGCCGCGAGCGAGCCGTACGGTATGACGCTGCCGGCCGTTCCGATCCTGCTCGCGAGTGTGTAGCCCCGGACGCGTGTCCGTGCGGATACGATCGGCGGCCGTGGAGGACGACGCCGAGGACTTCGTCCGCGCGCACACCGGGCTCGCGGCCGTGCCGTACGTGCCGGAGATACGGCTGCGCCTGATCACGCCCGGCGCCGGGCCGAATGCGGTGCCGGACGCGGGCGGGGACGACCGCGTGTACGAGCTGTGGGAGCGCGCCGGGCGGCTGCCCTTCTGGGCCTGCCCCTGGGCCGGCGGGCAGGCGCTGGCCCGCCACGTGCTCGACCACCCCGAGATCGTGCGGGGCCGCACCGTCCTCGACCTCGCCAGCGGCTCGGGCCTGGTCGCGGTCGCCGCGGCACTGGCCGGAGCCGCCCTGGTCGTCGCCAACGACGTCGACCCGTACGCGCTGGCGGCCGTCAGCGTGAACGCCCGCGCCAACGGCGTCGCGGTGCGGATCGCCGGTGGCGACCTGCTCGACGGGACGCCGTCCCAGCAGGTCGTGCTGGCCGGGGACGTCTACTACGAGGAGCCGCTGGCCCGGCGGGTCACCCCGTTCCTCTCCCGGGCCGGCGGCGAGGTCCTTATCGGGGCGCCGGCCCGCGCCTGCTCCTATCTCCCTGAAGGTGTGTTCGAGCAGGTCGGAGTGCATCAGGTGCCCGCCTTCCTGGAGGACGCCTCCAGCAAACGGACGACCATATATCGGCTTTCCAAGCACTGTGTGACCTAGTTCACAACAACGGAACAACTGCCGGTTACGTCATAGGGAAAGGGGATCTTCGTCTGACACGAAACGGGGCGTGACTGTGTCTTCTCTTCACCGCAGGGTGGCAAGGAAAGCGGCCAGGGCGGTCGTGCGGGCGCTGGAGGCCCGTGACCGGCAGCGTGCCCGCTCGGCACCGCCGCCCGACGGTCACGAGATCCGGATCCTGCTGCTGCACGCCAACGGCATGGGCGGCACGATCCGCACGGTCTTCAACCTCGCCGGATATCTGGCGCGCACCCACGACGTCGAGATCGTGAGCGTCGTACGGGAACGCGAGGAGCCCTTCCTCCCCGTTCCTCCAGGAGTGCGCGTCCGCTACCTCGACAACCGGCTGCCCCGCCGCAAGGGCCTGCTGTCGCGGTTCCCGAGCAGGCTGGTGCCGAAGGACGAGGCGGCCTACCACTGGTTCACCCTGCGCACCGACCTCAAGCTGGTCCGATACATTCGCTCCCGCCGCAGGGGCGTCCTCATCGGGACCCGGCCCGGTCTGAACCTGATCGCCGCCCGCTTCGCACCCCCGGAGATCATCACGGTCGCCCAGGAGCACGGGAACCTGTCCTCTCACCAGCCGCTGGTGCGCAAGCAGATCATCCGCAGGTATGGCAGGCACGACGCGGTCGTCACCCTCACGCAGGCCGACCTGCGCGCCTACGAGCGGTCCTTCGAGAAGGCGCGCAAGGACCTGCCGGCCGTGCTGGCGCAGGTGCCCAACGCGACGCCCCGCCTGAACGGCGGCGTCTCACCGGTCACCGCGAAGACCGTCGTCACCGTGGGCCGCCTGACCTGGGGCAAGGGCTACGACCTGCTCATCCGTGCCTGGGCGCATGTGGCGGCGCGGCACCCGGACTGGACGCTGCGGATCTACGGCGGCGGCCCCCGGCAGGAGAAGCTCCAGGCGTCGATCGACAAGCGCGGGCTCTCCGAACGGGTGTTCCTCGAAGGCCCGGTCGAGGACGTCGGCGCAGTCCTCGCGGACGCCTCGATGTTCGTGCTGAGCTCCCGCCACGAGGGCATGCCGATGGTCATCCTCGAGGCGATGAGCAAGGGCGTCCCCGTCGTCAGCTACGACTGCCCGACCGGCCCGAAGGAGATGATCACCCACGGCCACGACGGCCTGCTGGTGAAGCCGGAGAAGATCCACGCGATGGCCGACGCCATCTGCACGCTCATCGAGGACGAGGACCTGCGCCGCCAGATGGGCGCCAACGCGCTGAAGACGGCAGCGCGCCACGACCTCGACGTCATCGGCGCCCGGTGGGAGGACCTGCTGTCCGGCCTGGTGGCCCGGCGGCGCGGCCACACGCCCGGCGACCCGCTCGCGTACGGGTCGGCCGAGGCGAGCGAACAGGACGCCGGGGAACGGCCGGGCCCTCTCGGCGCCGCCGCGCTCGACGTCGGCCGTACGCCTGACGGCCGGACGGCACGCCTCAGCCAGAACGCGTGAACCACCGGCGGGGGGCCGCCTCACGGGCGATCCGGAGGACCGTCCGAAGAACCGCCGGCGGCACCACCCACCGCACCATCCACCACACCAGGGCCACGGTCACAGGAAGATGCCGCCGGAGACCTCGACGCGCTGTCCGGTGATCCAGCGGCTCTCCTCGGCGAGCAGGGCGCCGATCGCGCCCCCGACGTCGGCGGGCTCCCCCACCCGTCCCAGCGCCGTCTGCGACGCGAGCACGGCGCGGAACCCCTCGTCGTCCCGCATGACGCCGCCCGCGAAGTCGGTGCCGACCGGGCCGGGGGCGACGGTGTTGACCGTGATGCCGCGCGGCCCGAGTTCCTTGGCGAGGTATCGCGTCAGCACCTCCACCGCGCCCTTCACCGACGCGTACGCCGCCTGCCCCACGCTCGCGAACCTGGTCAGCCCGGTCGACAGGTTGACGATCCGGCCGCCGTCCGCGATGAGGGGCAGCAACTTCTGCGTGAGGAAGAAGACGCCCTTGAAGTGCACGTCGGTCAGGGCGTCGAACTCGCTCTCGGTCGTGTCGGCGAACGCCGCGCTGACCGCGATGCCGGCGTTGTTGACGAGGTAGTCGAACTCGTCTCGGTCCCACCGCTCGCGCAGGGTGCGGCGCAACTCGTCCGCGAAGCCGTCGAACCCGGCCACCGCCGCGGTGTCCAGCGACAGCGCCGCCGCGGTGCGGCCGAGCCGGGTCAGGGACTCGACGACCTCCTCGGCCTGGTCCTTGCCGGTCCGATAGGTGACGACGACGTCGACGCCGCGCTCGGCGAGGGCGAGGGCCGTGGCACGCCCGAGGCCCCGGTTGCCGCCGGTGATGAGGGCGATTCGCTGAGAGGTCATGATCGAAGCTCCTGGTCATCGGGGACACGGCCCCCCGGCGGGGCCGTCACGCCCAGTTCACCGGGCCGCGCGCCGGGCTGCCACGGCCCACATATCCACGGCCCACGCAGCCACGGCCCACGCAGCCGGGGCCCGCGTATCCGGGGATCGGCAGGCCGTGGATACAGGGCGCCCGGCGCGGAAGGATGAGCGGGGACGGGAGAAGGCGAGGAGGCGCGAGCGTGGACCGCGAGGGACTGGCCGACTTCCTGCGCAAGCGCAGGGAGGCCCTGCAGCCCGAGGACGTCGGGATGGTCCGCGGGCCGCGCCGGCGCACCAGCGGGCTCCGCCGCGAGGAGGTGGCCGCCCTCTGCGGCATGTCCAGCGACTACTACAGCCGGATGGAACGCCGGAGAGGGCCGCAGCCGTCGGAGCAGATGCTCGCCGCGATCGCCCGCGGGCTGCGCCTGACCCTCGCCGAGCGCGACCACCTCTTCCGGCTCGCCGGGCACAGCGCACCCCAGCGGGCGCTGCGGGGCGACCACGTGAACCCGGGGATCATGCGCGTGCTCGACCGGCTCTGCGACACACCCGCCATGGTCACCACCGCACTCGGCGAGACGCTCCGGCAGACCCCGGCCGCCGTCGCCCTGTTCGGCGACCAGACCGTCTTCAGCGGCCTGGCGCGCAGCGTCTTCTACCGGTGGTTCACCGACCCGGCCGAACGGCGCCTCTATCTGGAGGACGACCATCCCCTGTACGGACGCGTGTTCACCGCCCTGCTGCGGGAGGCCGCCACGCGCGAGGGGCCCCGCTCCCGCGCCGCCGCCGTCACCCACGACCTCCTCGGCCGCAGCGCCGAGTTCGCCGCGCTCTGGGACAGGCACGAGGTCGGTCTCGGGCACCCGGACACCAAACGGCTGCTGCACCCGGAGCTCGGCGTGCTGGAACTGCAGTGTCAGACGCTGCTCGATCCCGACCAGTCGCAGGCGCTGCTCGTCTACACGGCCACGCCGGGCACGGAGAGCCACGACAAGCTGCGCCTGCTCGCCGTCATCGGCAGTCAGCGCCTCGGGGCCTGACCGGCCCACTCCTCCAGGCGACGGGCGAGCGCCCGGACCTCCTCGCGCAGCTCCGGCGGGCCGACCACGGTGAACGGCACGCCGAGGCCGGCCAGCACCTGCGCCATACCGTCCAGCCGTTCCGCGCGGCCGGTCATCCGGACGCCGCCGTCCACCGGGGCGAGCGCGGCCACCGTCGGCGGGATCCGCCGCCGGGCCTCCTCCATCGTCGTGGCCAGCACCACCTCGACCTCGTACCGGTACGGCACGCCGGCCAGCGACGCCATGACGTGGGCGACCGCGTCGAACTCCCCGGGGGCGGGAAACTCCTCCTCCGTCATCTCCGCTCGGCCGATCCGGTCGAGCCGGAACGTCCGCACCTCCCCCCTGTGGTGGTCGTGGCCGGTCAGATACCAGCGGCCCGAGTGGAACACCAGTCCGTAGGGATCGACCGTCCGCTCGCTGTCCTGCCCCCGGTAGGACCGGTAGGCCAGCCGTACGCGGAGACGACGGCGGGCCGCGTCGGCCAGCGTCAGCAACGTGGCCCCGCTCGGCCGGGAGGTCGCGGCGGAGCGGATGGTCAGGCCGACCATGTCCTCGACGGCGCCGACCCGGTCGCGCAGGGCGTCGGGCAGCACCCGCTGGATCTTCGCGAGCGCGCTCTCCGCCGCCCCCTCGCCCACCGTCAGGCCCGCGCGGCGGCCCGCGAGCAGCCCGAGCACCACGGCGGTGGCCTCGTCGCCGGTCAGCATGAGCGGCGGCAGCCGGTAGCCCGGCATCAGCCGGTAGCCGCCGTAGCGTCCCCGCTCGGCCTCCACCGGAATGCCGAGGTCCTCCAGCCTGCGTACGTAGCGGCGCACGCTCCGCACGTCCACCTCCAGGCGCTCGGCCAGCTCGGGACCGGTGAGCCCGGGCCTGGCCTGCAGCAGTTCCAGGAAGGCGAGAACGCGATTGGTCGACATATCAGGACCGATTCTGCCCTGATTCGGCTCTAGCGTCGACGCATGACGACATACGTACTTGTCCCTGGCTTCTGGCTCGGCGCGTGGGCATGGCGGGACGTGACCGCCGCCCTCCGTGGCATGGGGCACGAGGTTTACCCCCTGACCCTCACCGGCCTCGCCGACCGCGCCCACCTCGCCTCCCCCGATCTCGACCTGGACACCCACATCCGCGACATCACCGGCCTCGTCGAGGCCGAGGACCTGCACGACGTCGTGCTCGTCGGCCACAGCGGGAGCGCCGCCGCCATCACCGGAGCCGCCGCCCGCGCGGCCGGCCGCGTGAGCCGGGTCGTGTACGTCGAGAGCGGTCCGGTGCCGGACGGCATGGCCCAGATCGATCTCACCGGGCGGGAGTTCGTCGAGAAGCGCGTCGTGGACGGCCGGCGCTACCCCATGCCCTCCTGGGACGAACTGCAGGAGTCGGGCGCGAGCCTGGAGGGGCTGGGCGAGCGCGAGCGCGCGCTGATGGCCGCCCGTGCCACCGACCAGCCGCTCGGCACGATCACGCAGCCCCTCGTCCTGGGCGGCGACGCCGCCGCGTTCGCCGCGCTGCCGAAGACGCTGGTGAGCTGCTCGTTCCCGCTCGCGCAGGTCAAGGAGCTGATCGCGACCGGGCATCCGGCGTTCGCGCCGCTGGCCGGGCCGGAGTGGGAGCTGCGTGAGCTGCCCACCGGGCACTGGCCGATGCTCTCCCGCTCGGGTGATCTGGCCGTGCTTCTCGCCGAGTTGGTGTAACAAGCCGACGCCTTTACATTGTAGATTCCCTGGGCGGGACATTTGTCCTGCCCAGGGCCGTATCGATCTCTCTACCTGGGCCGACGGCGCCCGCCTACCGTCGTCCCCATGACCACGAAAACCGCCGACGCCGTGTCCCTGACCTCGGCGACCAAGCGCTTCGGCCCCGTACGGGCCGTGGACGGGCTCACGCTCGCCATCCCCCGCGGCCAGACGGTGGCCCTCCTCGGCCCCAACGGCGCGGGCAAGTCGACCACCATCGCGCTGCTGCTCGGACTGCTGCCGCCCGACTCCGGGCGGGCCGCGCTGTTCGGGCTCGACCCCGAGCAGGCCGTACGGCAGGGCCTGGTGGGCGCGATGCCGCAGGAGGGCGGCCTGATCCCCCGGGTCACGGTCCGCGAGTTGCTGACCTTCGTGTCCGGGACCTACGCCGCTCCCCTCCCCCTCGACCGGGTGCTCACACTCGCCCGGATCGGAGACCTGCGCGACCGCCGGGTGGACCGGCTGTCCGGCGGGCAGGCGCAGCGCGTGCGGTTCGCGATGGCGGTGTGCGGCGACCCCGATCTGATCGTCCTTGACGAGCCCACCGCCGCGCTCGACGTGGAGGCCCGGCGCGAGTTCTGGAACGGCATGCGCGGGCTGGCCAGTCAGGGCAAGACCATCCTGTTCAGCACCCACTACCTGGACGAGGCCGACGAGCACGCCGACCGCGTCGTCGTGCTCGGCCACGGACAGGTGATCGCCGACGGCACCAGCGCGGAGATCAAGCGGGCGGCGGCGCTGACCACGGTGAGCGTGACCGCCGACGGCGAGTCCGCCTGGTTCTCGACTCTGCCGGGCGTGCGCCACATGGAGATCAGGGGCGGCCGGGTCCACCTGCGCAGCGGCGACTCCGACGCCACGGTCATGGCCCTCGCCCGCGCCAGCGCCGTGCGCGAGCTGGAGGTCGTCCCGGCCGACCTGGAGGACGCCTTCGTGGCCCTCACGGCGAAGGAGAACGCGTGATGTGGGGATACGTGCGGCTCGAACTGACCAGGTCCATGCGCGACGGCGGCTACGTGATCTTCGGAATCGTGATGCCGGTCGTCATGTACCTCGTCTTCACCAACCTCGGCCTGGCCCCCGGCGACCGGCACGACGCCGCGATCTACACGATGGTCAGCATGGCGGCGTACGGCGCGCTCGGCGGCGCGTTCAACAACGGCAGCGGCATCGCCGAGGACCGCGCGGCGGGATGGCTGCGCCAGTTGCGGCTCACCCCGCTGACCTCGGCCCAGGTCGTGGCCGGGAAGGTCGTCACCGGAGCGGTCGCCGTCGTGCCGAGCATCGCGGCCGTGCTGCTGGCCGGCGTGCTGGTCAACCACGTCACGCTTCCCCCGCAGCGGTGGCTGGCGATCGTCGCGCTCCTCTGGGCAGGCACGGTGCCCTTCTCCCTGCTCGGTCTCGGCAACGGCTACCGCCTGTCGGGTCAGTCGGCGGCGATGGCCAACATCGCGACCATGCTGACGCTGTCCATCCTCGGCGGCCTGTGGGTGCCGGTCGAGAACTTCCCGTCCTGGCTGCGGGCGGTCGCCGAGTGGACCCCGTCGAACAGCTACGCGGGCCTGTCCTGGCGGATCGCGTTCGGCGACGTCCCCACCCTCCGTCAGGTCGTCCTCCTGTCGGCCTGGCTGCTCGTCTTCGGCGTCTACGCGGTGTACGGCTACCGCCGCGCCGGCCGCCGGGCCTGACCGCTAATGTGACGTTCCCGATGACGACAGAACGCGACACCTGGCTCGACCCGCTACGCGAGGGCGAGCGCGGCCCCGACGCCAAGGGCATGTACATGTGGGTGACCGTGACGGCGGCACCCGTGTGGGACATCGCACACGGCCGGTCCCACCCCCTCTGGCTGGCTTGGCCGGCCGCGCTGGCCGCCGCCGGGCTCTACGTGGTCACCACACACTTCGCCTTCGCGAACCGGCGGCGCGCCCTGCCGGTGCTGGGGCTGCTCGCGGTGGTGGTCCTGGCGTCCGCCACCGGATTCCGGCACAACTGGCTCTATCTGATCGTCATGCTGGCCGTCGCCACCGGGATCACCGTGCGCGGCAAGGTCCTGCCGGTGATCCTGATCGCCGAGTGCGCCGCCGCTCTGGCCGTGGCCGTACGGGCCGGCGCATCCCTCACCGGCGTGTTCTCCATGGTCTGGGGCACGTTCACCGCGGGCCTGATACCAGCGATCATCATCCGGCTGTGGGAGGCCATCCACGAGCTCAAGGCCACCCGCGAGGAGCTGGCCCGGGCCGCGGTGACCGAGGAGCGGCTGCGGTTCTCCCGCGACCTGCACGACCTGCTCGGGCACACCCTCTCGATCATGGTCGTCAAGGCCGAGGCCGTACGCCGGCTGTCGCGGGTGGACGCCGACGCGGCGGCGGGGCAGGCGGCCGACATCGAGCAGATCGGGCGGCAGGCGCTGACCGAGGTGCGGGCCGCCGTCACGGGCTACCGGGGCAGGGGGCTCGCCGCCGAGCTCGACGCCGCCCGCGCCGCGCTCGCGGACGCCGGCATCGAGGCGACGGTCCGCACCTCCTCCGTACGGCCCGATCCCGAGACCGACGCCCTGCTCGGCTGGGCCGTGCGCGAGGGCGTGACCAACGTCGTACGGCACAGCCGCGCGTCGGCCTGCGAGATCGGCCTGCGCGACGACGGCGGGCTCCTGGTGCTGGAGATCCGCGACGACGGCCCGCCGAAGAAGGCCCAGGGGCACGGCAACGGGCTGATCGGCCTGCGTGAGCGGGTGAAGGCCGCCGCCGGCACCGTGGAGACCACGGCGCCGGCGGACGGAGGCTTCCTGCTCCGGGTGGCCGTGCCGTACGCGAAGGAGGACGGTCGGTGATCAAGGTGCTGCTGGCCGAGGACCAGGGCATGATGCGCGGCGCGCTGGCCCTGCTCCTCGGCCTGGAGGAGGACATCGAGGTCGTCGCCCAGGTCGGCCACGGCGACGAGGTGGTGGACGCCGCCCTGCGCACCCGGCCCGACGTGGCCCTGCTCGACATCGAGATGCCGGGCCGCGGCGGGCTGGAGACCGCCGCCGACCTGCGCGAGCACCTGCCCGGCTGCGCCGTGCTCATCCTCACGACGTTCGGGCGGCCCGGCTACCTGCGCCGCGCCATGGAAGCCGGGGCGCGCGGGTTCCTGGTCAAGGACGGCCCGGTCGAGGATCTCGCCGACGCCGTCCGCCGCGTGCTGCGCGGCGAGCGGGTCATCGACCCCGCGCTCGCGGCGGCCGCGCTCAGCACCGGCCCGAGCCCGCTGACCGACCGGGAACGGGACGTCCTCGCCGCGGCGGCCGACGGCTCGACGATCTCCGACATCTCGGCCCGTCTCCACCTGTCGGACAGCACCGTGCGCAACTACCTGTCGTCGGCCATCGGCAAGACCGGCACCAGGAACCGGATCGAGGCCGCCCGCCTGGCCCGGCACAACGGCTGGCTGTAGCGGCTCACTGCACGTCGAACTCGTTGCCCTCGGGGTCGGCCATGGTCACGTGGTGGCCCCCGGGCTCCCGGACGGTGCGCAGCACGGCGGCGCCCAGTGCCTTGAGCCGGTCCACCTCGGCGTCCCTGCGTTCGGGGCCCGCGTGCAGGTCGATGTGCAGGCGGTTCTTGCCGGCCTTCGGCTCGGGGACCGCCTGGAAGAGGATCCGGCGGCCGAGGCCGGTGCCGGTGTCCGGATCGACCGGGTCGTCCGGGTGCCGTACGGCTCGCAGCGTCCGGAAGGCCGCGCGGTCGGGGGTCACCGCCTCCTCCCCCACGACGCCGGCGGCCAGGAGCCGGCCGACCACCGCGCTGTTGTCCTCCACCTCGTAGCCCAGGGCCTCCGCCCAGAACGCGGCCTGCGCGTGCGGGTCGGCACAGTCGATGACGAGCTTCCATTCGAGAGTCATGTAACCCTTTATAGTGGTTACATGAGCTTGACGCTACATCCACGCGACGGGGTCTCCTTCCGGTTCGATCCGGGCGCCCTCTGCCTGGAGTTCCTGGTAAGCGGCGGCGTGGGGGTCTACGCCCACTACGAGACGCTCCACGAGCCTGCCGACCTCGCCCGATGGGCCGCCGTGTCCCGGCTCGGCCTGGAGGAGGTGGACACGACGGCCGACGAGCTCATCCGTGCCAAAGCCCTGCGCACCGCCCTGTGGGGACTGGCCGGCGACCGCGTCCACGGACGCACGCCGAGACAGGCGGACGTGGACGCGGTCAACCGGGCGGCGTCGGCACCGCCGCTGACGCCCGTGATGACGGCGGACGGGCCGCGATCCTGGGCCGCCCCCGCGACCGGGGGCCAGGTGGTCTCGACCGTCGCGAGAGACGCGATCGAGCTGTTCACCGGCCCCTACGCGGACCGCGTGCGGGAGTGCGCGGGGGACAACTGCGCCCTCATCTTCGTCGACGCCTCACGCCCGGGCAGCAGGCGCTGGTGCTCGATGGACCGCTGCGGCAACCGCCACAAGGTCCGCGCCCACCGCTCCCGCGAGGGCTAGCGTTCGCCTGCCCCCCGCCGGCACAAAGCCGGGACGACGTGAACGTGACTCAGGCCGTCGACAACCGACGCAGCAGTTGCATGGCGTCCTTCTCGACGCGCGAAAGATCGTGGAGGATGGCGCCGGCCTGCTCGAGGCATTCCGCGTCGCCGCTCTCCCCCGCCTTAGCGATCAAGGTGGACACCTGCGTCCACAGGACGGCGGCCTCGGCGTACAGCCGGTGACCGGCGCGGAGGTCGTCGTCGTCGATCAGCCGGGTGCACTCGTCGAGGAAGTCGCGATAGAGCGCGCGGAACAGGGCACCGCCGGTGCCGCCCTTCTCCATGAGGAGGGCGGCCTGCGGCAGGTCCTGCCGCGGCTCGCCGGCGCGTAGCAGCCATCCGGGCACCTGCTTGCCGGCCTTCTCGATGCCGCGGTGGCCCAGATTCGCGATGGGAGCGGCGAGGAAGGCGTCGGCGCAGGCTCTGATGGCGGGGATGATCCGGTCCTGCCAGGAGAGCGGGTCAGCCGGCAGGGTGATGGTGAAGGATCGGTTCCTGGCGGTCATCGGGCCGCGCTCGGCCCGTGCCATGGCGAGGCCGGCCCGGCTGGTGCGCACCGCTCCTCCCTGCTGGCCGGTGTCCACGAGGTAGACGTCGTGCTCGTCGTAGCCGTACATGGCGACGACATGACCGCCGAAGTGCACCGTGGAGCGGAAGTAGTCCAGGTGGTAGGAGTCGAGCTGGAGGCCGACCGGCCGACCGGCGTCGATGGGGGCGGCCACGTTCTCCCACGCCTTGCGCGGTGAGGTGGTCTCCTCCACCGTCAACGTCAGCCCCAGCCTGGCGGCCAGGTTCCTGGTGAGGTCGAAAGGCCTGACGCGGCCTCCGAGAAGGGGGAACGGCATGCCCTTGCTGTCCCAGTAGATGAAGGACAGGCCCGAGCCCAGCCCGAACAGCATGGGCTCGGACAGATCGAGTCCCTCATGCCGCAACAGCACCCCCAGCGCCGTCGTCTCGCAGTGGTGCATTCCGCGGGCCTCGACGTCCTTCACGATGGCCATGCTCGCTCTCCTCATCCCTATCCCTGATCGGTGGAAGTAGCGTCAGGTCTCCCACAGTGGGAGAGTCCACCGGAAGTCCTGATCATCTCGTCGGCAAGCCGGCCGAGACCGAGATCGACCGGCCTGCGGACTCCTGAGGCTCCCGGCCCAGCCGCCTGACCGGCCTGATCGAGAGCAGCGCCGCCACCACGCCGACCGTCACCAGGGCCGACCCCAGCATGAAAGCGCGCGGTTCGACCAGCGCGGTGACCGGACCGGCCAGCGCCTGCCCGACTGCCATGCCCGCGACCGACCCGGCCACCTGGTAGGCGTTGACCCGGTTCACCACGTCCGGCGCGACCTGTGTCTGCACGCTGGTCGACCACATCACCGACCAGAACGCCAACGCGCACCCTCCGAGCAGGTGCCCGGCCATCAGCAGCGGCAGCGGCAGCCCGAGTGCGACCGCCAGCGGCACCGCCACGTACCCGCTCAGCGCCACCGCCCCGGCCGCCAGCGGCCTGCGCGGCCTGAGCCTGATCGCCACCAGCCCGCCCAGCACGGTGCCGAGTCCGAGCGCCGTCATCACCCAGCCGTAGCCGGCCCCGATGGCCTGGGATGACAGCGGCACGTACGGCCCGACCACCAGAACCCCCCAGAACACCCAGACCAGGATGACCGACCACATCCAGCTCCTGGCCGTGAACTCCTCCCAGCCCCTGCGCAGGTCGCTCAGCACGTCGGAGGGCTCCGGCCTGGGTACGGCGACCCGGACCAGCAGCAGGCACACCCCGCTGACCAGGAACGTCGCGGCGTCCACCGTGTAGACGAAGACCGGCCCGGCGACGACGATGAGGACTCCGGCCAGTGCGGGCCCCGCCAGCTGGGTGACCGCCTCGGCGATCTTCAACGTCGCGTTGGCCCGCTGCGGATCTACGGCGACCAGAGGGACCATGCCGTTGACGCCCGGTTCGAACATCCCGGCGGCCGCGCCCGACAGGAACGCCGTCACCAGCAACACGGCGTACGGCGGAGCACCATCCAGGAAGGCGACGGCCACCACTCCCTGGGTGACGACCCTGACCATGTCCGCGCCGATCATCAAGCGCCGGGCGCCGATCCGGTCGGCGACCACCCCACCGAACACCATGACCAGCACCGCAGACGCGGTCCAGAGCGCGAGCACGTAGCCGACGCCCGCGATCCCATAGACTCTCCCGATCGCCAGCGCCGAGGCGACGGGCATCATCGCGTCGCCGAGCAGCGAGATCGTACGAGCCCCGAAGTAGAGGGTGAAGTTCCTCGTCCACATGGGCCCCAATCCTGGGTTTTTCCAGATCAGGGCGCCGGTGTCCCAAATGACATCATTAGGTACATTTGCGCCATGGCCTTGGATTGCCCGGAAACGCCGTGTACGCCCCCCGATACGCATCGCGTGGTCGCCTTGGTCGCCCCGAACCAGGAGCTCTACCCGGTCACCTCCGCCTCAGCGGTCTTCGGCTACCACGGCCCCGGCATCCCCCAGCACTACAGCTTCAGCCTGTGCGCCGAGCGCCCCGGCTCCCTCCCCACCACCCTCGGCGTCCCCATCCAGGTGGACAGCGGTCTCGAAGCCCTCGACGACGCCGACAC
The DNA here is from genome assembly GCF_014161375.1 of Microbispora sp. H10830. Taxonomy (NCBI): domain Bacteria; kingdom Bacillati; phylum Actinomycetota; class Actinomycetes; order Streptosporangiales; family Streptosporangiaceae; genus Microbispora; species Microbispora sp. H10830. The sequence goes on along the minus strand of NZ_JABBWX010000014.1, from coordinate 204,404 downwards.
CGTGGTCATCGCGAGCTGGACTCTCACCCCCTCGCCCGCCGTACTCCACGCGGTGTCCCAAGCCCATGCCCGAGGCGCCCGCATCGTCGCCGTCTGCGCCGGAATCTTCATCCCCGCCGCCCTGGGCCTCCTGGACGGCCGCCGCGCCTCCGTCCACTGGGAACTGTCCGGCGAACTCGCCGCGCGCCACCCCCGCGTCGTCCCCGACGACACCGTCATCTACGTCGATCACGGCGACGTCGCCACCGCCGGAGCCTCGGCCGCCACCCTCGACCTCTGCCTTCACCAGGTGCTCCAGGAGTACGGCGCGGCCCACGCCATGCGCATCGGCCGCCAGCTCGCCGCCGGTCCGCACCGCGAGGGCTGCCAGCGCCAGTACCCTCCCCTCCCCACCACCGGCCCCATGCCGGACTCCCTGGCCCCCCTGCTCGAATGGCTCCTCTCGCGCCTGCCCGACCAGGTCACCGTCAAGGACATGGCCGCCTACTCGGGCGTCTCCCCCCGCACCCTCACCCGCCAGTTCGCCGATCAGCTCGGCGTCCCACCCGCCCGCTGGCTGCTGGAACGCCGCCTGGCCGCCACCCGCGCCCTGCTGGAGGAGACCGACCTGCCCGTCGAGACCATCGCCACCCGCGTCGGCCTCTCCTCGGCGGTCAACCTCCGCCGCCGCTTCCACACCGCCCTGCGCACCACCCCGGCCGCCTACCGCCGCTCCTTCCGCTGAAGCTCCCGGGCTGTTCCGCCGCGACCCCACCCGTCCACCTGCTCGTACGGCGAGCGCCCACCATGGGACAGGTCACCGGCCCTCCCTAGGGCCGGAGCACGATCTTGCCGTGCGTGTGCCCCCGTTCCAGGTCGCGGAACGCGTCCCGCACCCGCTCCAGCGGGTAGACGCGGGCGATCGGCACCTCCAGCTCCCCGCGCGCGGCGAGCCGGGCCAGCTCGCCGAGCACGACCGCGCACGCCGCCGCGCCTTCTCCGTAGGTCCGCGCACCAACCTTGGCGGCGGTCCGCCAGTCGCGGATCGTGTCGATCCGCTCGGGCCGTACGCCCAGCTCCACCGCCAGATCCACGTAGCCGTCGCCGAACGTGTCGATGAAGGCGTCGACGTTCCCGCCGGAGGCCTGCCGGATCCGCTCGGCCACGCCCTCCCCGTACTCGACCGGGACGACACCGCGATCCTTCAACCAGGCGTGATTCGGCTCGCTCGCCAGCCCGATCACCGTGGCGCCGCGCCGCCGCGCGAGCTGCACGGCAAGGGACCCGACGCCGCCCGCGGCACCGGACACGACGACCGTGTCGGCCGGTCCGGGGTCGACCGCGAACACGGTGGCGTACGCGGTCGTGCCGGCCACGTACAACGACCCGGCCACGTCCCAGGACAGCCCCTCCGGACGCGGGGTCAGATTCACGTCGTCGACCACGACGAACTCCGCGTGACTTGCCCTGTTGTGGGTGAAGCCGAGAACCTCGTCGCCCACCGCGACGCCACGCGCCTGCGGACCGGCCTCCACCACGACACCGGCCAGATCGCTGCCCTGCCCGGAGGGGAACGTCGCCGGCCAGCGCTCGTGCCGCGCGCCCTTCCGGATCATCACCTCGCCGGGCTGGATCCCGGCCGCGCGGACCTCCACCAGCACCTGCCCGGGGCCGGGAACCGGACGCTCCACCTCCTCCACCCGCAGCACATCGATGCCGCCGTACTCGTGGAACCGCACCGCCTTCATCGCGTGATCACCGCTCTTCCTCGTTCGGATAGGTGTTGGAGTGCCGGTCCGGCAGGCCTAGACGTCGAGCACCCGGTGAAGTCGCTCCGCGGTCGCGCGCGGGCGGAAGACGTATCCGTTGTGCCCGCCGGGGAACGTCTCGCAGGCGATCCCCAGCTCCTCGGCGAGCAACCTGCCGCACCTGTGCGCCCAGATGTGGCCCGAGTTCTCACCGACAGCGGGCACGACACGGGCGGGTGAGTTCTTGAGCGCGGTCAGGTCGAGTGCGTGAGTCCGTAGGGCCGGGGCGTCGTACGTGAGGAAGAACTCCAGGTTCGGCAGCTGTTCCGGCCCCGGAACGCGCGTCTCGACGTCGGGCTCACGGTCTGTCGGGTCGATGCCGGCGAACTTCGCGAACCTGCGCAGGGCGGGGAAGGCGCCCTCCGCCTTGAACGTCTCCTCGGCTGCGAGCAGATCCTCGATGGCGAGAGCCCGCTCCGGCTCAGGCAACAGCTGGGTGACGGGCGGTTCGTGCGCGACGACCACGCCGACCTGCCCGGGGTGCCTGGTCGTCAGCTCCAGCGAGATCAGGGCGCCGATGCTGCTGCCGTAGACGTGGGCGGGTTCCGCGGTGAGGGCGGAGAGCAGGTGGGAGATGTCGTCGGCGTGCGTGGCCAGCGTCAGTCCGGGGTCGTCATTGGTGCTACCCGACAGGCCACGGCGGTCGTAGGTGAGGACGGTGTACCTGCCGGCGAGGTGGGAGGCGAGAGCCTCGTTCACGGCGGCGTCCCCGTGGCCGCCGGCGACGAGCAGGAGCAGGGGGCCCGAGCCCCGGACGAAATGACGCAGCCGCGCGCCGGGCACTTCCAGCACGGATTCCCTCATGAGACCGCCTTCATCGTTTTCCTCGTACGGATAGGCCTTGGACGGCCACGCCTCGACTATGCCTTCGCTGTCGACGGTCAGGAACGGAGCGTTCTCCCTAGGATCGACGGTCCCAGGATGTGGTTGACGAACGGTGATATCACTACTGATATGGGGATTCACCGCGACGACCTCGCCGATTTCCTGCGCCGGTCCCGAGAGCGGCTGACTCCACGGGACGTCGGACTGGTCGAGGGGCCGAGGCGGCGTACGCCGGGACTGCGCCGCGAGGAGGTCGCGGCACTCGCCGGTATGTCGGCCGACTATTACATGCGGCTCGAGCAGGCCAGGAGCCCGCAGCCCTCGGTTCAGATGCTGGCCGCGCTGACGCACGCGCTGCGACTGACCACCGACGAGCGGGACCACCTGTACCTGCTCGCCGGGCACCGCCCGCCGGAGGGGGCGCGGGCCGGGGAGTACCTGCGGCCGAGCATGCTGTATCTGCTCGACCGGCTGGACAGCGTTCCGGTCCAGGTCCTGAGCGACCTGGGCGACCTGCTGGCGCAGAACGACATGGCGCAGGCGTTGTTCGGGTGCGTGTGCAGGGTGGCCAAGGAGGACCGCAACATCGTGCTGCGCTGGTTCACCGAGCCGGACGTGCGGAACCACTTCGCGGCCGAGGAGCACGAGGAGCACTCCCGGCAACTGGTCGCCGACCTGCGCGCCGCGGTGACCCGCCGCGGGGACGACGCGGCAGCCCGCGCACTTGTCACGCGGCTCCGCGCGGCCAGCGCCGAGTTCGCGGCGCTCTGGGACCGGCACGAGGTCGCGGTGCGCAGGTCACACCCCTACCGGCTCGTGCATCCCGAGCTGGGCAGGATCGAGTTCGACTGCGAGGTGCTGGCGACGCCTGCGGCGGACCAGCGACTGCGGGTCTTCACCCCGCCGCCCGGCGGCACCGAGGCGCTGGACATGCTGCGCGTGCTCGGCCCGCAGCACCGGCACGACACCGCCGCGACGCGCACGTCCGCGAACTAGGTCGCGCCGGTCCCGGACGTGGAGGAGGCGCGTCGCCGGACGACGGCGATACGCCGCTGAAGACTGCGTCGTGCCCGCTAGGTGGGCATCAGGCTCGGCTGCCTTGCTCGCCTCCCATCGAGGCAGGCGAGCAAGGCCGCCGAGGCAGCCGAGGACGAGCAGATCTCCCGGCTACCCCTGCGAGCGGTCACTCGGCTGCCCGGCCAGGGCGCGGTTGACGGCGGCGAGCACCGCCCGGGCGGACGCCGTCACGGCGTCGGCGTCCTCGCCCGCTCCCCACGCGGGGGTGTCGCCGACGCGGCACCGGGCGTAGGCGACGGCGCCGCCCTCCGCCGGATGCCCGCCCTGCCAGAGCACCTCCACCGCGATTCCGGACGCCTCCAGCGCGGCGGCGAGGGCCGCCGCCGGTTCGGCGCCGGTGCCCTCGCTTTCGCGCCCGTCCCGCCGTACCAGGCAGCGGAAGCCGTCGCCGCCGGCGGCCCACGACGACAGCGTGACCGGCCCGTCCTCCGCCATGTACGCGGCGCGGAACAACTGGAGCAGGTCCTTCGGCGTGGCCTCCCGCCCACTGCGGTCCGTCGCGTCCTGCACGACGCGGGAGAACTCGGCGCGCATCGCCTTCGGCAGGTCGAGCCCGTGGTGCGCCTGGAGGAGGTGGGCGATGCCGCCCTTGCCCGACTGGCTGTTGACCCGGATGACCGCCTCGTACGTGCGGCCGACGTCGGCCGGGTCGATCGGCAGGTAGGGCACCGACCAGGGCGCCTCCCCCACCGGCACGCCCCGCTCGGCCGCCGCGCGCTCGTGGTGGGCGAGGCCCTTGCTGATCGCGTCCTGGTGGGTGCCGGAGAAGGCCGTGTAGACCAGGTCTCCCCCGTACGGATGCCGTACGTGGACCGGCAGGCGGTTGCACTCCTCGACGGTCCGCCGGATGACGTCGATGTCGGAGAAGTCCACCATCGGGTCGACGCCCTGCGCGTACAGGTTCAGCGCGAGGGTGACGAGGTCGACGTTCCCGGTGCGCTCGCCGTTGCCGAACAGGCATCCCTCGACGCGTTGCGCCCCGGCCAGTACGGCGAGCTCCGCGCAGGCCACCCCCGTGCCCCTGTCGTTGTGCGGGTGGACCGAGAGGATGACCGCGTCACGCCGTTCGAGGTGGTGGTGCATGTACTCGATCTGGTCGGCGTACAGGTTCGGCGTGGCGATCTCGACGGTGGCGGGCAGGTTGTGGATCACCGGCCGGTCGGGCGAGGCGTCCCACAACCGGGTGAGGCCGTTGCAGACCTCCAGGACGAAGTCGGGCTCGGTGCAGTTGAACACCTCAGGGGAGAACTCGAACCGCACCGCCGTCTCCGGCATGGCGTCGGCGAGCCTCGCGACGTGCTCGGCGGCATCCCGGATGAGCGCGTGCAGGCCGGCCCGGTCCTGTCCGAGCACGACGTCGCGCCAGACCGGCGCGGTCGCGGTGTACAGGTGCACCACCGCGCGCGGCATGCCCTGGATGGAGGCGAAGGTCTGCTCGATGAGGTCGCGGCGGGCCGCCGTGAACACCACGGGGGTCACGTCGTCCGGCACCGCGCCGCGTGCGGCCAGGTGACGGACGAAGTCGAAGTCGGTCCGGCTCGACGACGGGTAGCCGACCTCGATCTCCTTGAATCCCATCGCGACGAGGAGGTCGAACATGCGGCGCTTGCGCGGTGTGTCCATCGGCTCGGCGAGCGCCTGGTTGCCGTCGCGCAGGTCCACGGGCACCCACAGTGGGGCCCGCTCGATCCTGTGCCCCGGCCATGCGCGCCGGATCTCGGGAATCTCGACCCGCTCGTGGGCGGGCCGGTAGCGGTGGTACGGCATCGCGCCGCCTCGCTGGGGATTCCAGGCGGGAGCGTCGGCGGGCACCGGGCCGTCCGGGGTGCGAAGCGTGGGGAAAGGTGTGCGGATCGCGGGGATGGGAGTGGAGGCGGTGGTCACGGAGGTGATCCTTTGGTCGGTCTGCCGGCGACCGGCGGCACGGCACCCCGCGGCGGGGCGCCGGTCTCGGATCAAACCCCGCCGCGGCGGCCGAGAAGCAGGCCGGAAACATGGCCGAACGACCAGTGCGACGACATGGCGGTTAGACTAGCCACAGAACAACTCCTCAGACAACCTGAGAGGTGAAAGTCGATGGCGCTCGGCGCACTCCACCGCAGCCCTCTCGTCGACCAGGCCGTCGAGAGCCTGCGCGAGCAGATCGCCGAGGGCCGCTGGCCGGTCGGCACCCGGCTGCCCGGCGAGACGACCCTGGCCAAGACCCTGGGGGTGGGCCGTTCCACCATCCGCGAGGCCCTGCGCGCGCTGGCCGGAGCCGGGCTGGTGCAGGCGCGACAGGGCGCCGGGGTCTTCGTCATCGCCACCAGTCCCGCCGAGGACTGGACGGCCCGCCTGCGCCGTGCCGCCGTGGCCGACGTCTACGAGGTGCGCATGCTGGTCGAGGTGCAGGCCGCCCGGCTGGCGGCGCGGCGCCGTACGCCGGACGACGTGACTGCGCTGCACGCGGCGCTGGAGGCCCGGCGGGCCGCCGCGCGGGAGAGTGACGCCGCCTTCGTCGACGCCGACATCGCCCTGCACGCGGCCGTCGTCGCCGCCGCGCACAACCCGGTGCTGACCGACCTGTTCGCGGAGTTCGTCCCCCGGCTGCGAGAGGGTCTGGTCGCCCTGGTGGACCTGCTCGACCTGCGGGCGGGCGACCCGAACCCGGGAGACGACGCCCACGCGGCGTTCGTCGGCGCCGTCGAGCGCGGTGACGCCGACGGCGCGGGCCGCGTGCTGCAGGAGGAACTGGAGCAGACCCTCGACCGCCTCCGCCGCGCGGGGTGAAGTGAGCCCGATCAGGGCTCGACGTCGGAGAAGAAGCCCGCGTAGAAGGTGATCTTGGCGAGGGCCTTCTGCCCGTCGGCGTTGGGGTGGAAGTAGTCCCACCCGCTCACCTGTTTCAGGGCGAAGGGATAGGAGAAGACCGCGCCCCCGTCGTAGCGGCAGGCCGGGCCGTAGCTCTCGCATGCCTGCCCGAGCTGCTCGTTGTAGTCCATCACCCGCTCGCGCACCCGGTCGCGCCTGGCCTCGTCCTTCTTCGCGGTGGATTTCGGGTTGGCCAGCATCGACTGGCAGATGTGGCCGATCCCCCAGAAGACGCGCGCCCATCCGTTGTCCTTGCCGACCCGCCACAGGCGCTTGACGTCCGGGATGCTCGCGACGTAGACCCGCGCGCCGGTGGGCCGCAGCACGTCGAAGGCCGCGTCGATGTTGCGCCGGAACGCGGCCACGGGGGTCATCTCCTTTTCGGAGCCCACGCAGGCGTCCTGCGCGCCGATCAGGACGGTGACGTAGCCGGCCCCGGCCTGGACGGCCTGCCGCGCCTGCCCGGCCAGGTCGGCGCTGGTGGCCCCTGGGACGGCGAAGTTCAGGTTGTGCCCTTTGATCGCGCTCCCCATGGCGAGCAGGCGCAGATAGTGGCTGTTCACCGACGGCGAGTCGCCCGCGGACCACGAGCGGGACGTGCAGGCGACGTACCAGCCGCAGGCGTTGAAACCCGCGCTGATCGAGTCTCCCAGCGCCGCCATCACGGCGGGCGTCGTACGGGCGTGGGCGCCGGTCGGCACGAGCAGGACGGCCGCGGCCAGGACCGGCGTGATCTTCTTGATCATGGGCACCTCCGGGAGATCAAAGGTAGGGATCGCGTGGAGGTGCGCTCTATCGCCACCAGGGAAGGCGAGCCTTCCATGACCAAGTTCCTATCGCGGCTTGACAGAGGGAGCCCGCGACCGCAAGGGGGGCCTCTTGTCGAACATGTTCAGATCCTGCGTAGAGTGAGTCGGGTGAGTGTCGCTCTTATCCGGCCCCTCGTGGTTCGCACGGTCGCGGTGAGCGACCCTGACGATCTGCTGGCGCGTCTGCCCGACGCCGCGCCGTACGCCTGGATCAGACACGGTGAGGGACTCGTGGGCTGGGGGGAGGCGGCACGCGCCGCGGTGCCGCCCGGCCCCGGCCGCTTCGACTGGGCGCGCGGCTGGCTCTCCTCGCTGTTCGCGGGGGCGCTCATCGAGGACCAGGTCGGCGTGCCGGGCTCGGGACCGGTCGCCTTCGGCTCATTCACCTTCGACGGCGACGCCCAGGGGACCGTGCTGGTCGTCCCCCGCGTGGTGCTCGCCCGGCGGGGCGGCCGCGCCTGGCTCACCACGATCGGCGACAGCGCCTTCGACCTGGCCACCCCGCCGAGGGAACCCGGCCGCATCCGGTACGCCGACGGCTCACTGACGGCGGCCCAGTGGGAGCACCGGGTCGCGCGGGCCGTACGGCGGATCAAGGACGGCATGCTGGACAAGGTCGTGCTCGCCCGCGACCTGACGGCCGTGGCCGAACGGGACATCGACCCCCGCGTGCTGCTGGGACGGCTGGCCGAGCGCTACCCCGAGTGCTACACGTTCTCCGTGGACGGGCTGGTCGGCGCGACCCCGGAACTGCTGGTGCGGCACACCGGCCAGGCGGTGGAGTCGCTGGTGCTCGCGGGCACGACGGCGCGGGGCGGCGGCCCGGCCGACGACGCCGCCCGCGGCGCCGCGCTGTACGCCTCGCAGAAGGACCGTCACGAGCACGCCTGCGCGGTCGCCTCGGTCCGGGAGGCTCTCGCCCCGCTGTGCTCGGCGCTGCACGTCCCCGACGAGCCCGAGCTCCTGGTGTTGCCCAACGTGCAGCATCTGGCCAGCCGGGTCACCGGGCGGCTGTCCGACGGCGCGTCGGTGCTCGACGTGGTGGCGGCCATGCACCCCACGGCCGCCGTCGGCGGGACACCCACCGGCGCCGCGCTCGGCGTCATCCGCGAACTGGAGGGCATGGACCGCGCGGGCTACGCCGGGCCGGTCGGCTGGATGGACTCGCGCGGCGACGGCGAGTGGGGCATCGCGCTGCGCTGCGCGTACGTCTCGGGCAGGCGCGCCCGGCTGTTCGCCGGCTGCGGCATCATGGCCGGGTCGGACCCCGCCGCCGAACTCGCCGAGGCGCAGGCCAAGCTCCGCGTGATGCGGTACGCCCTGGAAGGGTGAGCGCCGAGGGCGGGCTCACAGGCCACTCGGCCGGGGCCAGGTGTGGTCGCAGGAGGAGAAGCCCAGGTCGTCCCCGCTTTTTGCAGGGCCTCACGGTATTGCCGGTCGAAGGCGTGCAGGTCTTCGACCGGGAGGGCGGCACGGGCTGCTTGGACCATTTCGAATGCGGAGTCATCATGGGGGCGGTGTGACCTGGCGGGCGATGCGCTGGTGCGAGGAGCGCGAGAGTCCTCGACGCGCTGTGCACTCCGGCCGGATACGGCGACGACGGGCCGCGCCGGATCCGCGGCGGCATCGGCTGTTGCTCGACGCGGGTTCCACGCTCAGTGGTCTGGCCATGTTCGCGTCCCTGTTCGACCAGCGGGTGCCGAACAGGCCCGGCGGGCGGCCGGTGCCGAGCCGCTGCGCGACGACGCTACACGTCACCCGCGTGCACCTCGCCGGCCGCCTCATCGGGAACGTCACCGCGATCCGCGACCGCGTCGCCGCGCTGGTCGGCGGCTCGGGGGCGCTCGCATGACCACGGACCGGCGGGTCCGGCGGACGCGATCGCTGCTGCGCCAGGCGGCCATCGAGGTCGTCCGCGAAAAGGGCTTTCGCGCAGCCCGGGTACGCGACATCACCGAGCGCGCAGACGTCAACCGAGCCACCTTCTACGCGCACTACGCCGACAAGTACGCGTTCGCCGAGGCGATGGTGCGCGATGAGATCCGGCACCGGTTCGCCACCAGGCTTCCGGCTGCGCCTGCGCCGGTCGCCGACCTCGTCCACGCCCTGGCGGTGCTGCTGTGGGAGGATTCCAGCCGGGCGGACGGCTGCCGGCGGAACATCGACGTTCTGCGCCCGCTGATCCAGCGCGCGGTGCGCACCGAGGTGTCTCGCTTGCTCGTCGAACGGTGCGCGTACGAGTCGGCCGTGACGGCGCACATCGTCGGCTCGACGATCGTTGGCGCGGTTTGTTGGTGGCGGGAGAACGGGTTGTCGGACACCTCACCCGGCCAGGTGGCCGACGAGGTGACCCGAGCGGTGTTGTACGGGCTGAGGCCGACGTCAGAGTGACCCGGATACTTCTGCGGTCATGAGCCGCTCGCCGTTCGGCACCATGCCCGTCCACCGGCGAGCTCACCATCGAAGCTCCTCCCCAACCGGTGGGCGGCCCGCCCGTGGACGACCCGCTGCTTCCACGGTCGGCTGACGATGGCGTGCGTCATCCGGCGCGCGCCACGCGGACGTCGCATGATCATGTCAGCGAGCTCCCACGCCCGGTCCACCAGGCGCTCGCGCGGCACGATCTCCGACACCATGCCGTACTCGAGTGCCTGCGGCGCATCCACCGCCTGGCCGGTGTAGATGTGGTACGCGGCTCGCTTGGTGCCCATCAGTTCCTGGAACGTGAGGCTTTGCCCATCACCCGGCGCGGTCGACACCAGGAAATGCGGGTCGAAGAAGCGTGCGTCCTCGGTGCAGATCGTGATGTCACAGGCGAGCGCGATCTCGGTGTGCGGTCCAGGCCCGTTGACCGCGGCGATCGTCGGAACGTCGATGCCGAAGACGAAGTTCTGCAACAGCTTCGCCGCGTCCTCGTACATCTTGGCGATGTCGTCAACCGTCCGATCGAAATGCCCGTCGGCGCTGCGCCGCGCGTCCAGCCAGTGGTCGCCGGTACCCGTGAGGATGAGCACCTCGTTCTCCGGGTCGTTACCGACCTCCAGCCATGCCTGCCCCCAGGCGTCGTGACCGGCAGGCGTCTGGACGTACGAGTCGCCGTCGGTGTGCATGCGGAGCTCAAGGATGCCGTCACGGCGGCGCATCACGAAGAAGTCGCGGTACTTCTCCGCGTACTCGGCGAAGTCGGGACGGCTGACAAGCCCCGCCCATCTGGCCGTGTTCAACTGATCGGTCATGCGATCATGCTCGTCGAGTGCCGCAGCCGGCTCAATCCTCAAAAACCGGCCCGTGACGGATACCCGACAAACCACAGAAAACGTCGGATTCGGGCCGAGCGGCTTCGCCATCACACCTCCTTCTCCGCGTTATACCGAGAGCCGCCTCGCGCCGACCGACGCACAGACAGCGGCGACAGGCGGCTGGCCAGGTGATGGCCGGCGGCCTGGGCTGGTTCTGGGCGCTGGGCGTGCGGACAAGATCAACTCTGTCCGGATTCCGGTGGAGACTCGTGCTGCTGGTGATGGCGGCTTCTGTGCGCGGAGCAGGCAGATGTTTGCCGGCTGGCGTCGATCGCGCGCTGATAGCGCTTCGTCAGGTTGTGCAGCGTGTCAACCAGTTCCGGCGAGTCCACGATCGTGAAGTCCGCGTCCAGCATGCCCAGATAGAGGGCGAGCATCTCCGGATGGTCCGAGCCTGGCTCGAACGCGCACTGGTCTTCGCCTAGGGACTGCACCTCCATGGGGATCGGCAGCCGGCCCCGCACGTATGACGCGGGCGCGTGCACGATCACCCGTGCCCGGTACCGCCAGGTCGCCTCGCCGACTCCGCGTGCCACCTGCGCCGCGAGCTCCTGGTCAGGCGGTAGCGCACGGGGCGTGAAACGCGGCCCTGTCGGCGTCCGCGGCTCGATCCGGTCGACCCGGAAGGTACGCCAGGCGTCCCGGTCCAGGTCCCAGGCCACCAGGTACCAGCGCCGCCGGTCGTTCACCAGGCGGTACGGCTCGACCGAGCGCCGGCCGGCCGTGCCGGAATGCGCCCGATAGTCAAACCGGAGCCGCTCATGGTCCCGGCACGCGCTCGCGATCACGGTCAGCACGTCCGGATCCACCTGCGGGCCATTCGACGGCATCGGCAGCGCGTACGACTGGAGGGCGCTGACCTGGTGGCGCAGCCGCGAGGGAAGCACCTGCTGCAGCTTCGCCAGCGCACGCACCGAGGTCTCCTCGATGCCCGCGACCGAGCCGTTCGCGGCGGTACGCAATCCGACGGCGACCGCCACCGCCTCCTCGTCGTCCAGCAGCAGCGGCGGTAGGGCACGGCCCGTGCCGAGCCGATACCCGCCGGCCACACCCGGCCGCGCGTCGACCGGATAGCCCAGCCCGCGCAACCGGCCGATGTCATTACGGATGGTGCGGGTGGTGACGCCGAGCCGGGTGGCGAGCTCGGTACTGGTCCAGTCGCGTTGAGCCTGCAACAGGGACAGCAGGCGCAGCAGCCGCGCCGAAGTCTCCAACATTCTTCGATCCTGACGACAATCTAGGAACGATCCTTTCCGTTAATGTTCCTAGCCTTCTCCGCGTGAGGACAAGAGCTCTCATCGAACGCCCGGCCGTACCGGCCCCGTTGAAAAGGAGAAGCGCCATCAGCGACGGCATCCAGCCCTTCCGCGTCGAGATCCCCCAAGCCGACGTCGACTACCTGCACGACCGGCTCGCCGACGCCCGCTGGCCCGGCGAACTGCCCGGCGCGGAGTGGACTCGCGGCATACCGCTGGCCTACCTGAAGGAACTCGCCGAGTACTGGCGCACGCAGTACGACTGGCGCGCCCACGAGGCGCAGCTCAACCGGTACCCACAGTTCACCACCGAGATCGACGGCCAGCGCATCCACTTCTTGCACGTCAAATCCGACCAGCCCGGCGCCAAACCGCTGCTGATCACCCACGGCTTCCCCAGCTCCGTCGCCGAGTTCCTGCACCTGATCGAGCCGCTGGTCGACCCGGCAGCGGGTCAGGCCTTCCATGTCGTCGCCCCCTCCCTGCCCGGGTACGCCTTCTCGACCCCGCTGGGCGGGACGGGCTGGGCGATGGGTCGCACCGCACGCGCCTGGGCTGAGCTGATGCGCCGGCTCGGCTACGAGCGGTACGGCGTGCACGGCGGCGACGTCGGCGCCGGCGTGTCCGGCATGGTCGCCGGCCTCGACAGCGAGCATGTCATCGGCGCACACGTCGTGACCGATCCGCTGACCGCCGCGAGCGTCGCCACCTTCGTCCCAGGGATGGCCGACCGGCTCGACGAGAACGACCCGGTCGACAAGCTGATCCTGAGCCGGATGGACGCATTCACAAAGGAAGGTTCCGGATACCTGGCGATCCAGAACAGCCGGCCGCAAACCATCGGCTACGGTCTGGTCGACTCACCGCTGCTGCAGCTCGCCTGGATCGCCGAGAAGTTCCACGAGTGGACCGACCTGCCGGTCGACCGCGACCAGTTGCTCACCACGGTCAGCCTGTACTGGTTCACCGGCTCCGGCGCCACCGCCGCGCACACCCTGTACGAGCAGGCGCACTCCTCTGACTGGGGTGCGCCGTCGGCCGTACCGCAGGGGTTCGCGGTCTTCGGAGCGGACGACACCGTACGAAAGCTGGTCCCCGCGCCGGCCGACGCGCACTGGACCGAGTTCCAGCGCGGCAAGCACTTCCCGGCGATGGAGGCCCCGGCCGAGCTGGCCGCGGACCTGCAGGCCTTCTTCGGACCACTGAAGTGACCGATGTGCTGAGCCGGCGTGGTCTCAACCGGGCCACGCCGGCTCGCCAGCACCTGCTGGAACGCGCGGCGACATCGGCGATCGACGCGATCGAGCACCTGGGCGGGATGCAGTCCCAGGCACCGCTCGCCCCGTACGTAGAATTGTGGACCCGTCTCCAGAACTTCGCGGCGGACGAGCTTTCGACGCTGACCGAGCAGCGTCAGGTGGTGCGGCTGCACCTGATGCGCAACACCGTGCATCTCGTCAGCGCGCGCGACTGCCTGGACTGGCGCCCGCTGTTCCATCCCCTGCACGCCGCCCGGTTCAGCGGGCACTTTCGCCACGGGACCCAGGGAGTGAACCGGGACGCGCTGCTCAGGCAGGCGAAGCGGCTGCTGGAGGAGCAGCCGCGCATCCGCGCCGAGCTCGGCAAGCTGCTTGCGGAACGCTGGCCGGACGCCGATCCGAACGCGCTGGCGTACGCGGCGACGCATCACATCGCGCTGTGCCAGGTGCCACCGCGGGGCGTCTGGGGCAAGAACGGTCCCGCGGCATGGGCACCGGTGGAGAGCTGGCTGGGCGCGCCGCTGCGTCCGGTGCCGGTGGACGCGCTGGTACTGCGCTATCTCGGCGCGTTTGGTCCGGCGCATGTCGCGGACATCCAGGTGTGGTCCGGGCTGACCCGCCTGCGCGAGGTGGTGGAGCGGCTGCCGTTGCGGACGTTCCGCGGACAGGAGGGGCAGACGCTGTACGACCTGCCCGAGGCGCCCCGGCCTTCTGAGCACATGTCTGCCCCGCCACGGTTCCTGCCTGAATACGACAACCTGCTGCTGTCACACAAGGACCGCACCCGAGTGATCCTCGGCAACCGCCCGGTGCCGCGTCCCCACCCGCTGACGGCCGACGACCGCCGCCTCGTGGCGGGAGAGTCCACCGTCCGCGGCGAAGGTCTGACCGGCCCGGATTCGGCCGGCCAGACCTGATCGCCCGCTCCCGTGGTCAGCCCGCGCGATCGATCTTGTCCTGGATCTCGTTGACGGCGATCGCCTCCTGCCACCAGGTGATCGTTCCCCGGGCTGAGCGCGGTCGATGATCTCCACGACCGGCCTGATGCCGGGCCGGGGGGTGCCCTAGTGTCCCAGCCCCGCCGACATCGCGGGAGTGGTGAACCACCTGGTACGGCGTGGTTTTCCGTCTGGATCGGTGGCGGATCTGGTCAGCGCGCCGACGTACAGGAAGGTGTTGGTCGGGGGTTGGCCCGGTGCGGTGGTGGATCCGGCGAGGAAGCCGTTCATGTGCTGTCCGTCGTCGGTGACCAGCGCCCAGTAATACAGTGAGCGGTCGCCGTTCGCGGTGTGGCAGGTTTGCGTGTCGGGATCAAGTTCGGCGGTGTTGCCGCGCACGACGAGCGTCCAGTCACAGCCGTCCGGCGTGTGCGCGTTGATCTTGCCGCGATCATGGTGCGTGCCGCTGAATCGAACCGTGCCCTGTTCCGGGTAGACCGTGCCCTTGTCGGTGGAGACGACGTTGGTGAGGGTGTGGAGGTCCGCCGGGTCGTAGCGGTAGTCGCCGACGAACCGCTGGACGAACTTGCCGTTGTGCCGGCCGTCGACCACCTTGGTGCGGGAGCCGGAACTCATGGTGCCGATGAGATCCACTCCGTTGGGCTGATGGCTCACGGTCACGATCGACTCCGTCTCGCGGTTGCCCTTCACTTGGACGGACCATTTCGTGATGGTGCCGGGGGAGCCGACCGCCCGGTTGGTGCACTGCTGGGTCGTGGACGACAACTCCAGTCCGGTGCGCTGGACGCGGAAATTCCAGGTGCAGCCCCCATCGGTGTGTCCGTTGACCGTCCCGTTGGGGCCGGGGGAGAACACCACCCAGCCCACCTGGGGAACTTGCAGCGGCAGCGGTAGTTCCGGGTCGCACTGGCCGCCGCCGTCGGGGCAGGCCAGCACATCGATGTTGTTCAGAGTGGCGGCATCGGGTTGGTCGTAGTTCCACATGCCGTAGTACTTCGCCGCGTTCGTGCCGGTGTCGGCCGATGCCGTGGTCGATCCGAACGGCGCCGCCGTCGCGACGGCGAAGATCGCGGCAACGGCCGCCAAGAGGGCGAGCGAGGTTCGCGCGGCGATCGCGCAGGCTCGTGCGAACCGAGAAAGAGGTGACATGAGAGCGTTTCCTCGTTGCGTCGGGTGGTCGCTTGGTCAGCCGAGTGCGGCGGCGGCGCGTTCTTTGGCCGCCAGCACCACCGTGAGAGCGGTGTCGAGCCCGGCCGCGTCGATGCCCTCGAAGGCGGCATCTGTGACGTTGCGCGCATGCGCGTACAGGGCCGTGAAGTAGTCCCTGCCGGCTTCGGTGAGTTCCGCTTCAGCGGAGGCGTTTTCAAGTTGATACGTGATGTGGCCCGCCGCAGCGGCGCGCTCGAGCACCCGTACGGTGTCCGGCCCGGCTAGGTCCAGACGGCGGTTGAGTTCCTTCGCCACCTCGTCGAGGGGCAATGGAACATCCGCCTCCCAGAGCAGGGTCAGGAGCATCCAGGTGGGGAAGTCCGAGTCGAAGTCCGCGAGGGCGCGACGGTGCAACTTGCCGATCAGGCGCGCGGTCTCGCCTAACGCGCGGCCGAGGCTGGGACGCGATTCGGGGTTCACGGTCATCCGAGTCTCCTTGTGACATGGCGGTCTGGCAGCACTCCCACTTCTGTTGGTGCCACCAATGATGGTGCCACCAACCATACACGGGATTGGTGGTGGCACCAACAATTGGCTAACCTGGTGAGGTGGACAGCACTACGCACCCGACACCCGCCCGGCTGCGCGCCCTGCCGAGCTGGGTGATCAATCAGGCGGCGATCGCGGCCAACCGGCTGACCGACCGAGCGCTAGCCGGCACGAGTTCCCGACGCCAGTTCGCGATGCTGTCGGCCCTCGACGAGTTCGGCCCATCCAGCCAAGCCGATCTGGGCAGATGCACCGGAATCGATCGCAGCGATGTGGTGGCGGGGGTCAACGCGATGGTCGAGCAAGGATTTCTGCAGCAGCGTCCCGACCCGGCCGACGGCCGGCGCAATATCGTCACGCTCACCCCCGCGGGGAAAGACCATCTGGAGAGGCTCAGCGCCCTCATCGCCGACGCCCAGAATGAGCTACTGCGCGCCCTCTCCCCCTCGGACTCGAAAATGATCGTCGACCTGCTCAACCGAGTCCTCGACAGTGGCTGACGATCCGAACACCTGCGGGAGTTTCACAACGTGCTGAAGCGGACCATCCGGCGTCCTGGCCTCTCAACGACTTTCGGCTGGATCGGCGCGTATCTCCGTCTCCAGGAAGTTCGAGATCTCGTTCGCGACGACGTCGGGCATCTCGAGACCACACAGGTGTCCAAGGTCGCTCAGCAGGACCGCACGGCTTCCGGGGATGCGCCGCACGTCGTCCAGCTGCTTGGCTTGATCCACGAGGACGTCCTTCCCGCCGAGTATGTGCAGCTCGGTACGCGTATCTCAGACAGCTCGTCGGCCTGGCTTGTCAGCGCACCGCCGGCCAGCCAGCCGTGCCACATCTGTTCGGTGACGGTAAGCATGCTGTTCGTCAGACCCGAGGTCTTCGACGGGTCCAAGGAGATCGCCGCCACTGCTTGCGCGAGGGCCTCGGCATCGCCGTATGCGGCATCGAAGCCGGCGATCACCTCGTCCCCGGCAGTCGTCCCCGCAGCGTTCCACGGCACAACACCAACCAGCGCACGCACCTCATCCGGGTAGTCGAGCGCGATACGCACCGCGATCGCACCGCCGAGGGAAAATCCGGCGAGGCAGTAGTCGTCGACGCCCGCGTCGTTGATCGCGTCGTGCAGGGTCGCGGCCAGCGTGGACAGTCTCCCGTCCGCCGGCGCCCGTACGGACTGACCATGTCCGGGCAAGTCGAAGATCAAGACGCGGAACCCGCTCAGGTGCCGAACGATTCCGGTCATGAGATCAGCCGAGGCGCCGAACCCTGGCAACATGACAAGTGTCACAGGGCCCTGGCCGTGTTCCTCCCAGTAGATGTCCGAACTGGTGTGTGGCATCGCGATCTCCCTGTCTTTGCGAAGTGTGTCGGGCAACACGTACGGCGGAGCACACCGGCCGGATCCACCCGCACCGCGGGCCGGTCCGGCCGGGCTCCTCAGCGTCGTCTTGTTCAGTGCGCCTGGGTGGTGTGGCTCGCGGTGAAGGCCAGAAGAAGCGCGGCGGTCCGCGGCGGATCCTCCATGATGGGCGAGTGCCCGACACCGGGCAGCAACTCCACTTTCGCGCCCGGAACAGCGCGGTATTCGGCTGCGGAGGAGGATCGCCATCTCCGGTCCTCCTCGCCGAAGATCACCAGCAGCGGCTTGCCGAGGGGAATCAGCCGGTCGGGGAGCGTGCGCTGCTTCACATAGTCGTCGCCGTCCTGCGATGTCGCGATGAACGCGTGGTAGGTCATGCCGCGCGCGTCGTCCACAACCGCCTGCGGGACCTGGTAGCCGGGGCGGCTGAACGCGGTGCTCGCGGCCTGGCGGATCAGGCTGTCGGTCCGAAGCCGCCACAGCAGCTGCCCGATGACGGGGTCGGACAAGAGCCCGCCGACGAAGCCGCTTGAGATGAAGGCGTCCAGACTGGGCGCGGTGTCGATGAGCACGAGCGAGGTCACCAGGTCGGGGCGTTGCTCGGCGAGCGCGGTGGCGACCGCGCCACCGGTGGAATGGCCGACCACTACGGCGCGCTTGACCCCGAGCCGGTCCATGGCCTCACCGACCCGGCGTCCCTGCTCCGGCATCCCGTAGCCACCGCCGGCCGGTTTGGCCGACCTGCCGTGCCCGAGCAGGTCGATTCTGATGACGCGATGGGACTTGGTCAGCAGCGGAACGAGCGCGTCCCACGAGCGGGTCGACGCGGCGAGTCCGTGGATCAATACGAGTGCCGGGGCATCGGGGGGGCCGTCCTGGCGCACGTAGATGTTCCCGCCGCTGAGGGGCAGGGTCGGATTCCCACTGGCCTCGGCGCTCTGCCGCGTCACCACCTCCGCGTTCACGAGAAGCAACCCGGCGGCGACGACAAGGACAGCCGAGGCGATCAAGAGGCGCCGCCGGCGCCGTGCCGCCCTGTTCACATCAACCTGCCGGTGCGGGGACCGCAGGCCGGCGTCGTCGAAGCAGCAGGGTCGTCGAACCCCAGGGAAACAGTCATGGGCCTACAGTCGCCGCCGGCGCGCGCCGGCGTCTTGAACAAATGTCCGGGCCGTACGCCGACGCCACCGTCGGGGATGGAACGCGAGTAGATCCGCGACGGCACCCTGGAAGGCCACGAAACCGCCCCACCAGCCTCGATGACTCACGGGGTGGTCATCCCTCTTGACCGGTTTCGACTGACGAAGGTTTCGGCCTGGTCGTCCCGTTTACTGGGGGCGCCTGGTACGGCGGCCTGCCCAACAGCGGCCAGTCAGCGGGCGAGGTGGACGGTGCCGCCGAGCGCGGTCACGGCCCGCCCGGCGGTGACCGCCGCGATCCACTCCTCGAAGACGGGCAGCCGGTCCTCGGCCACCGCCACCTCGAAGGCGACCCGCGCGCCGTAGTCCACACCGCGCAGCGCGTACGGCGAGGCGCGCAGGTCGCTTTCCAGCCTCCCGGCCTGGGCATGGCCGACCGACACGGTCACGACCGCCGCGGGAACCATCTCGACCACCTCCGCCCGGTCGAGCGTCTCCCCCACCGCGCCGCCGTACGCCCGCGCGAGGCCGCCCGCGCCCAGCAGCACCCCGCCGAAGTAGCGCGTGACGACGGCGGCCACGTCGGCGAAGCCGCGCCGGGTGAGCATCTCCAGCATCGGCGTGCCGGCCGTGCCGCCGGGCTCCCCGTCGTCGTCCGCCCTGCGCACGCTCTCGCCGACGACGTACGCCGAGCAGTTGTGGGTCGCGTCGGCGTAGAGCCGCCTGCGCTCGGCGACGAACTCCCGCGCGGCCTCCTCCGTGGCCGCAGGGGCGAGCGCGCAGACGAAGCGCGAACGGCGGATCTCGATCTCGTGCTCGACGATGCCCCTGATCGTCCGATACGGCGCTGCCACGAGGTCAGCCTATTCAGCGGACCGCCTTTACAAAGTAATGTGCGGCCTTTGTGCGAGCGGACGAACATCACGCCGGTCTTTGGTGAGACCACACGAATTAACCCGCTCCCTCCCTGCCGTACCGTCAGCGGCGTGTCAGTCGAACTCCACCAGCATCCCCACCAGCGCCTCCACCACCGCGCGGTCGTCGCGGACACGCACAACGACCTGCTGATGGCGGTCGCCGAACGCTCGCCAGCCCGGTGGGCGGAGTTCTTCCGGGAACGGTGGCTGCCCCAGTTGCGGGACGGCGGAGTCGACCTCCAGGTGCTGCCGGTCTTCGTCGACGACCGCTACCGCCCGGAGGGCGCGCTGCGCCAGACCCTTCGCATGATCGAGTGCGCGCACACCCTGGCCGAGGGCAACGCGGACGCCGTACGGCTGTGCCTGGACGGCGCGCAGGTCGACCGGGCGCTCGACGACGGCGTGATCGCCCTGGTCCTGGCGCTGGAGAGCATGCCCGGCCTGGACTCCTCCGTCGAGCTGCTGCCCACCCTGCACCGGCTCGGCGTACGCGTCGCCTCGATCGCCCACTGGGGGCGCACGCCGCTGGCGGACGGCAGCGGCGAGGACGCCACCGGTGGCCGGCTGACCCATGCCGGGGTGGCGGCCGTACGCGAGATGGAGCGGCTCGGCATGATCTTCGATGTCTCCCACCTGGGCGCACGCGGGGTCGAGCACGTGCTGGAGCTGGCCGGCCGCCCGGTGATGGCGACGCATTCGTCCGCGCGCGCCCTGCGCGACCACCACCGCAACCTCACCGACGACCAGATCCGCGGCGTCGCCGCCACCGGCGGGGTCGTCTGCGTCAACTTCTTCCCCGTCTTCCTCGCGGAGGACCCCGCCGGCCACACCGTGGACCGGCTGGTGGACCACATCGAACACGTCGCGGAGGTCGCCGGGATCGACCACGTGGGACTGGGGCCCGACTTCGTCCGCGAGGTGCTGCACGACGTCACTCCCCCGTGCTGTGAGGACTTCGGCTTCGACGGGATCGACCCCGGCGCCGCCCTGCCCGGGCTGGACGGGCCACGCGGGCTGCCCCTGGTCACCGAGGCCCTGCTGCGGCGTGGCCTGCCCGGCGACGACATCCTGAAGATCCTCGGTGGCAACGTGCGGCGGCTGTTCCGGGCCGAGCTGGGCAGGCCCCGGTGACGACGGCTGTGAACGCCGCTGCCATGCTCGCGGACCTGGAGGAGCTCGTCTGCTGCGAGTCGTTCTCCGCCGACCACGAGGCGGTGGCCCGCAGCGCCGCCGTTGTCGCCGGCCAGGGGCGCCGCCTGCTCGGCGTGCCTCCCGAGACGATCGTGATCGACGGGGTGACGCACCTGCGGTGGAGCTTCGGCGAGCCGCGCGTGCTGCTGCTCGGTCACCATGACACGGTCTGGCCGATCGGCTCCCTCCGTACGCGGCCGTGGTCGGTCAGCGGCGGGATCGCGCGGGGGCCCGGAGTGTTCGACATGAAGGCCGGGCTGGTGCAGATGTTCCACGCGCTGGCCGCGCTGCCCTCGCCCGACGGCGTGTGCGTGCTGGTCACCGGGGACGAGGAGGTCGGGTCGCCGTCCTCCCGCGCCCTGGTCGAGGAGTCGGCGCGCGGCTGCGCCGCCGCCTTCGTGCTGGAGGCGAGCGCCGAGGGCGGCGCGCTGAAGACCGCGCGCAAGGGCATCTCGGCGTACGAGATCGTGGTGCACGGCCGGGCCGCCCACGCGGGCCTCGACCCCGGCAAGGGGGCCAACGCCGGAGTCGAGCTCGCCCACCAGATCCTCGCCGTCGCCGCGATGGCGGCCACGGACGGCCCGGACGGGACCTTGGACGGAACGACGGTCACGCCCACGCTGCTGTCCGGCGGCACCACCGTGAACACCGTGCCCGCACGGGCCCGCCTGGCCGTGGACGTCCGCCTGCCGACCGTCGCGGCCCAGCTCCGCGTGGACGCGCTGATGCGGGCGCTGTCACCCCGGACGCCCGGCACCCGCCTGGAGGTTCTCGGCGGCCCGAACCGCCCGCCGCTCGAACCGGCCTCGTCGGCCGGCCTGTTCGCGCTCGCCCAGCGGGTCGCCGCCGGCCTCGGGCTCGCTCCCCTCACGGGCGCGGCCGTCGGAGGCGCGTCGGACGGCAACCTCACCGCCGGGGCCGGCTGCCCCACCTTGGACGGGCTGGGCGCGGTCGGCGGCGGCGCGCACGCCGACGACGAGCACGTGGTCGTGGCCGAGATGCCGGGCCGTACGACGCTGCTGGCGGGCCTGGTCGAGGCGGTGCGCGGATGAGCGGCCCTGACGAACCCGACCTGCGGGAGCCGCGTCTGCGCGAGTTGCACACCATCGAGGAGTTCGAGGAGGTCTGCCGCCTGTTCGGCGGCATCTGGCGGCCGGATCCCGGCGGTGCGCCGGTCACGGTGGAGATGCTGCGTGCGCTCTCGCACGCCGGCAACTACGTCGCGGGGGCCTACCTGCACGACCGGCTGGCCGGCGCGTCGGTCGGGTTCGTCGCGGCCCCGCCGCGGCGGGCGCTGCACTCCCACATCACCGGGACACTCACCGGGCGGGGCGTCGGCTTCGCGCTGAAGCTGCACCAGCGGAAGTGGGCGCTCGACCGGGGCCTGGAGACGATCACCTGGACGTACGATCCGCTGGTGCGCCGCAACGCCCACTTCAACCTCGCCAAGCTCGGCGCCCGGCCCGAGGAGTACCTGCCGGCCTTCTACGGCAGCATGGGCGACGCGATCAACGCCGGGGACGAGTCCGACCGGGTGCTCGCCGTCTGGTGCCTGACCTCACCGCCCGTGCTCGCCGCCGTACGGCGTGAGCCTTCCCCGGTGGAGATCCCGCCGGACGCGGTCACGGGACTGGACGACGACGGCGGCCGGCCCGTGCGGGGCCGCACCGACGCCGAGACGGTGCTGGTCGCCGTGCCCGGGGACATCGAGACCCTGCGCGTGACGGATCCGGCCGCGGCCCGGGCCTGGCGGCTGGCCCTGCGCGAGGTGCTCGGCGGCCTGCTGCGCGACGGCGCGCGGGTCAGCGGATTCCACGACAGATCCTGCTACGTCGTCCGCCGGGGCGCCCGCGACGAAGGGAGAGGCGGCGAAGGCCGCACGCTGTGATGAGAACCACGGGGATGAAAACCACGGGGATGAAAACCACGGATATGACAAACACGGGCATCAAGATCACTGGTATCGAGCTGCGGCGGATCGCGATGCCGCTGGTCGCGCCGTTCCGCACGTCCTTCGGCACCGAGACGCGGCGTGACGTGCTGCTGCTGCGCGTCGTCACGCCCGACGCCGAGGGCTGGGGCGAGTGCGTGGCGATGACCCAGCCGCTCTACTCCTCCGAGTACGCCGAAGGCGCGGCCGACGTGCTGCGCCGCTTCCTGATCCCCGCGCTGCCCTCGCACCCCGGCCCGTACGCCGTCAACGAGGCGCTGCGCCCGATCAAGGGGCACCGCATGGCCAAGGCCGCGCTGGAGACGGCCGTGCTGGACGCCCACCTGCGTGCCACCGGGCAGTCGCTCGCCGGCTTCCTCGGCGCCACGAGGAGCCGGGTGGCCGCCGGGGTCTCTGTCGGCATCATGGACTCCGTCCCCGAACTGCTCGACGCCGTCGCCGGCTACCTGGACGAGGGCTACGTCCGCATCAAGCTCAAGATCCAGCCCGGCTGGGATCTGGAGCCCGTACGCGCCGTGCGCGAGCGTTTCGGGCCCGAGCTGCCGCTGCAGGTCGACGCGAACGCCGCCTACACCCTCGCCGACGCCCCGCACCTGGCGCGGCTGGACGAGTTCGGCCTGCTGCTCATCGAGCAGCCGCTGGCCGACGACGACATGGTCCGGCACGCCCGGCTGGCCGCCGCGATCAGCACCCCCGTGTGCCTGGACGAGTCGATCGAGTCCGCCGAGCACGCGGCGGCGGCCATCTCCCTCGGCGCCTGCTCGGTCGTCAACATCAAACCCGGCCGGGTCGGCGGCTACCTCGAAGCCCGGCGCATCCACGACCTGTGCCGCGCCCACGGCGTGGCGGTCTGGTGCGGCGGCATGCTGGAGACCGGGATCGGCCGGGCGGCCAACGTCGCGCTGGCCGCGTTGCCCGGCTTCACCCTGCCCGGCGACACCTCCGGCTCGCGTCGCTACTACAGCACCGACATCACACCGCCCTTCGAGCTCGAGGACGGGCATCTGACCGTGCCCACCGGCCCGGGCATCGGAGTCGAGCCGATCCCGTCGCTGCTGGACGAGGTCACCGTCGCCACCGAGTGGATCCCGCTCTGACGCCCGCCGGCCACCCGTGGACGGCTCAGTGCCAGTCGCTGATCCGCACGTCCCGGGGCGACGGCGCGCCCTCGCCGGTCTCCACCAGGGACTTCAGGCTCATCAGGAACGTGGCCCACTTGGTGCTGCAGTGGTGCATGAACTCCACGGGCTCCTTCCAGCCCCGGTGCGTGAACAGCACGATCGTGTAGTCGCCGTCCTGGCGGAGGTGCCAGTCGATCGTCGTCCCGATCCATTCCTCGGGGCCGTCGGCCACCCGCCACGCCACCCGCTCGGACGGAGCCAGCTCGACGACCTCCATGTCGAAGCCGCCGGGCGGGAACCGGAACTCGAGCACGCCGCCGACGTCGCCGCTCCCCTTCGTGTCGTCGGTCCACCAGCCGGCGAGGCCCTCGACGGTCGTCAGCGCGTCGTACACCTTCTCCGGCGACGGGGTCTTGACCCCGATCCTGTGCAGGATGTCTGCCATCTTCGGTTCTCCTTGGTCTCGTCAGTCCTGTTGGGTGCGCTGGATCGCCTCGGCGATCCGCTTGATCCGCCGCAGCCGGGCGTCCCACGCCGCGCCGACGGACGACAGCTGGGCCACCGCGCGGGCGAGCTGGGCGTCGTCCACCCGATACCGCTTCTCCCGGCCCGCCGGCGTCCCACGGACCAGACCGGCCCGGTCGAGGACACCGAGGTGCTTGGCCACCGCCTGACGGGTGACCGGGAGCCGCTGGGCCAGCGAGGTCGCGGTGCCGTCGCCATCGATGAGCAGCAGGTCGAGCATCCGGCGCCGGGTCGGGTCTCCGATCGCCGACCAGAGGTCGTCGTCCACGGTCTCGGCCGCCGTGACGCTCACGGCCGCACCCGCAGCGTCGCGACGTACGGCACCAGCCGCGGCAGGTAGAAGTCCCAGCCGGTGACGTGCTCCCGGTACTGCTGCTCCAAGACGGCGACCTCCCAGCCCATCTCGCGGAAGCCGGACTCGGTCATCTTGAGCAGCGTCCCGCCGCCTGAGGGGGTCAGGTCGAAGGTGACCAGCAGCGAGTTGCCCTCGGCCGCCACCTCGCCGGCCGGATGCGTCCAGCGGAACGAGAACGTCCGCGGCGGCCGCACGTCGAGGACGGTGAACGACACCACCGCCCCGCCGGCGTCGCGGTCACCGAAGACGATCTCCCCTGCCGCCCCGGGCGCCGGCTCGTACCGGGCGTCGTCCGGCCACCACTCCTTGAGGTGGTCGGGACTGCTCACCACCTCGAAGACGATCTCCGGCGACGCCTCGATGTAGATCTCGCGCTCGATTGTGCCGAACTCCACGTCAACCTCCTGCAACGTTTGGTTGCACATGAGGCTATCCGGAAGGCCGCCCTTCACGCAACCATCGGTTGCACGTTTTCGGCAGGGCAGACGGGCAACGCGTTCACGCGCGAGAACCGCCAATGCGGTAGACGATGCGGTCGCCGGCGACCGGTGCGGCCTTTCGAGCGCGCGAGCGGTTCTTCCGGCGCTCGTCGTGCTATCGGCCGAAGATCCGCATCTGGAGCATGACGCCGAGCCGCGCGTCCGAGTCGGCCAGGTCCAGCCCGCCGATCTCGGTCAGCCGCTTGAGGCGGTAGCGGAAGGTGTTGGGGTGCACGTGGACCCGCGCGGCGGCGGCGTTGACGTCGCCGAAGGCGTCCAGGTAGGCCCGCAGGGTGGCGACCAGCTCGCTGCCGTGCTCGGCGTCGTACGCGAGCAGCCGCTCGTACGGCCCGGTGGGCGCCTGCTTCTCCGCCCTGACCAGATCGGACAGCTGGAGCAGCAACGCCTCGAAGTGCACGCTCGTATACCCGGCCACCTGGCCGGAGGCGCTCCTGGCGCGCAACACTCGCAGCGCCCGGTCGGCGTCGGCCCGCGACCGGGCCACCTCGGTGAGGTCGGCCGCCAGGCGCCCCACGCCGATGTTGGCCGCGTGCCGGGGGCCGACCCTGGTCAGGAAGCTCTCC
Source organism: Microbispora sp. H10830 (assembly GCF_014161375.1). Lineage (NCBI taxonomy): Bacteria > Bacillati > Actinomycetota > Actinomycetes > Streptosporangiales > Streptosporangiaceae > Microbispora > Microbispora sp. H10830. The sequence continues at coordinate 178,960 of NZ_JABBWX010000014.1, read as the reverse complement.
GCCACGCGTACGGCCCGCGTCTCCTCCTGCCCGCCGGCCTGCAGGGGCAGCACGGCGTAGGCCACCGAGCCGACCAGCGCGGCGGCGGCCCTGGGGTGGATGGCCCCGACGTGCAGCGCGAGGGCGTCGCAGAACCGCTGCCTGTCGCCCTCCAGCCGGGCGGCGTCGTCGTAGGTCTCCTCGGTGAGCTGGGCCGCGAGCACGCACAGGCGCTCGCTCGCCACGCCCAGACGGCCCGCCGCCTCCGCCGCGTCGCGGCCGCCGGCGAGCACGGTCGACAGCAGGTCGGCGCGCAGCCGCCTGCTGGTGTCGGCCCCGGCGCGCTGCCGCAGGAGCTGTAACGCGACGATCTTGGCGGCGTCGGCGAGGGCGCGCCGCCGCTGCTCGCTGAGCGGCTCGCGCACCGCGGCCCAGATGGAGCCGAGGATCTCGTCCCCCGAGCGGACGGCCACCGCCGCCCGGTTGATCCCCTCGTCGTCGAGTTCGATGTAGATCGGCTCGCGGCTCTGGTAGAGCCGGCGGAAGACGCCGCCTTCCTCCAGCATCCGCCGATACCGCTCCGGCACCTGACGGCCGAGCACGGTGGCCACCCGCCCGGGGTCGGCCTCCTCCTGCCGCTCGGAGTAGGCCAGCACGCGCGAGGAGCGGTCCTCGATGGTCACCGGCGCGTCCAGCAGCGCGCACACGGCGTTGGCCAGCGAGAACAGGCCGTCCGGCGGGGGCTCTCCCGGCTCGGCGAGATCGCCTTCGCCCCGGAGCTCGGCCAGTAGCGAGCGCAGCAGGGCCGCCACCTGGGCCCAGGAGGCGGCGCGGGTGAGGCCGAGCACGGCGACCCCGGTCTCCAGGACCTTCGCGCGGAGCGGCTCGTCCACCTCCACCGGCCGCTTGACGACGATGCCGGCCGCCGGGCCGGCCGCGTCGAGCAGGGCCCGGATCCGCTCGGCCGAGTCCACGCCGACGGCGAGCACGAGAGCCCCCTCCTGCAGCAGCGGCTCGTCCAGGGGGTCGTAGATGTGCACCCCGGTGACCTCGGCGTCGAGGTCACCGGGTGAGGCGGCCACGTCGAGCACGGTGCTGCCGAGGTCCTCCAGGACCCGGCGCAGGCTGGCGCGCGGCCGTGCGCTCATTCCCCGCCTCGGCCGATCCTGGGCGTGGCCCGCGCGCCGAGGTGGACGTACGGCGTGCCGTCGGCGAGCCGGAAGAACACCGCCGACCACCAGTCGGGCTGCCCCTCCGGGCGGCCGACGAAGGTGACGTCGTCTACCGGCACGAGGTCGAAGTCCATGGGCGGCTGCGCGCCGGCGAGGGCGCCCGTGGCCTCCATGTGCGTCGCGAGCGCTCCGTCGCGCACGGTCATCGTGATGCGCATGCCGGCCCGCTCGTAAACCCCGGCGTACCGCTCCACGTCGGTCTCGTACGGCTCGGCCGGCGGGCCGAGCACGGGCGGGACGGTCAGGCCGAGCAGGTCGGCGAACAGCTCGGTGGCCACGGCGTGCTGGAAGGCGCCGGTCTGGCCGCCGTTGGCCAGCACGCACACGACCGTGCCCGTGCCGGGGACCGCCCAGAGCATGGCCGCCTGACCGATCGTGTTGCCGCCGTGGGAGATCACCCGGCGGCCGCCCCACTCGTCGAGGATCCAGCCGATCCCCCACTGCCGGCCCAGCGTGTGCGGGTTGGGGACGTCCACCTGCGGCTCCCACATCGCCTGCGGGTCGGCCAGCAGGCCGCCTTCGAGGTGGGCGCGGGCGAACGCCACGACGTCGGCGGCGCGGGCGCAGATCAGCCCGGCGGGCCCGGCCGAGCGCATCAGGCCCCACATCGGCGCGGGCGCGCCGCCCATGTGGCCCATGGCCGCGCGGAAGCGCAGGACGTCCTCCGGCAGGGTCCAGGTGTGGGTCAGGCCCAGGGGCTCGACGACCTGCTCGCGCAGCGCGGCGTCCCACACCTTTCCGGTCAGGCGCTCGACCGCCCGGCCCGCGATGGACAGGCCGGAGTTGCAGTACGAGTGGGTGGCCCCGAGCGGGTGGATCTGCGCGAGGTCCGCGCACGCCTCGACGTACTTCTCCAGGCAGTCGTCGCCCCTGCCGGTGTCGAGGAACAGGTCGCCGTCGATGCCCGAGGTGTGCGACAGCAGGTGCCGGAGCGTGACCGTCTTGGACACCTCCGGGTCCGCGACCCGGAACTCCGGCAGGATCTCCCGCACCGGGGTGTCGAGGGTGACCCGCCCCTGCTCGGCCAGCAGCATGATCTGCGTCGCCGTCCACAGCTTCGTTATCGAGCCGATCTGGAAGAGCGAGTCGGGGGTCGCCTCGACGCCGGTGGCGACGTTGAGCACCCCGGCGGCGAACTCGTGGACCTCTCCCTCGTGCAGGAAGGCCAGGGTCGCGCCGGGCACCTCGTACTCGGCGATCAGCTCACCGAGCCGGGTCTGCCATCGTCCTGCCACGTCAGCCATCGGAGGGGGTCCTTTCGTCGCCGGCCGTTGCCCGAACGCTAGGCGTCCTTTCCCGCCGCTGCTTCGTTCACCTCAACGAACCGGCGCGTCGCTCGTAGTGGGATTCTCCAACACACCGCGCCGCACCTCGAACAGGAAACAGCCGAACTCCACGGCCCGCACGTGGACCACCGCCGTCTCCGGGTCCTCCAGCAGGGTCTCCAGCAGGATCGACGCCGCGACGGGGTCGGCCGACTGGTGCGCATCCACGAGGTGCCCGTTCAGGATGGAACCGTCGGCGCGGTAGGTGCGGAAGACCCGGCGCGGCCCGCCCATGGCCGCCGGGTAGCCGGGCCCTGTCTTCGCCTGGGGGCCCTCGCACGGCTCCTCGTGGACGAACACCGGCCCGACCTCCTCGTACGCCCCGGGGTCGGCGCCGGTCTCCAGCGCCCAGCGGCGCAGCGGCGCGTAGGCCGCGAGCAGGACCGCCTCCCCGGGCCGGGAGCGGCGCAGGCAGCAGCGCAGCGGGCTGCCGCCCTCCTCCTCGACGATCCGGCGCGGCCTCCGCCCGGCGTCGTCGGTCTTCCTGATCTGGTCAAGCACGTCGGGCGCGATGGCCCTGATCTCGAACGTCATGCCCTCATCGTGGCCGTGCGGCCGTCCGAAGGGCTGGCGGGAAACGGACGGCGCGTTACGAGGCGCTGACGGTCTCCGGCACGGTCTCCTCCTCGCTCGCGGCCTTGGCGGCCTTGCGCTTGAGCCACAGGGTGGTGCCGATGCCGACCAGGACGGCGACCACCAGCCCCACCCAGGAGAAGCCCTTGAGCCACTTGTCGGCCACCACACCCAGGTAGTAGACCCCGGCCGTGGTCCCGCCTGCCCACGCGACGCCGCCGAGGACGTTGGCGACGAGGAAGCGCCAGTACGGCATGTGCAGGGCCCCGGCCAGTGGCCCGGCGAGGATCCGCAGCAGGGCGATGAAACGGCCGAAGAACACCGCCCACATCCCGTGGCGGTTGAACATGTGCTCCGCCCTGGCGATGTGCGCGGGGCCGAAGTGCTTGGGGAAGCGCCGTCCCAGCCGGTCGAACAGCGCCCGTCCGCCCTTGCGGCCGATCAGATAGCCGATGGAGTCCCCCACGATCGCGCCGCCGCTCGCGCAGAGCCCGACGACCAAAGGGTCCACGACCCCTCTGGACGACAGCAGCGCGGCGCTCACCAGCACGATCTCACCCGGGAGCGGGATGCCCAGACTCTCCAGCCCGATGACGGCGCCCACGAGCACGTAGACCCAGACGGACGGGATGGTCTGCAGCCACTCGTCGACGTGCATCTCACTCCCTCAACGCGGTAACAGCACCCATTCTGCCGTCGCCCCGCGAGTGCGACATCCGCCGAAAGGACCAACGCGGGTAACCCGGGAGAAGGACGGGCGTGCCCCGCCTCCGACCGGGAGACGATCAGTCGCGCATCGCCACGCGCACGGCGTCGCGCATCGCGGCGTGGACGGCCGCGTTGCTCACCCGGTCGGTGCGCGCCTCCACGATGCGCAGGCCGTCCCCCTTGATCGCCCTGGACAACTCCTCCGGGTCCTCGACCAGCGCGTACGGCAGGCCGCTCGCGGCCGCCAGATAGCCGAGATCCACCCCGTGGGGAGTGCCGAAGACCCGCTCGAACGGCTCCTCCAGCGCGGCCTGCGGCAGCAGCGAGAAGATCCCGCCGCCGTCGTTGTTCACCACCATGAGGCACAGGTCGGGCCGGGGCTCGCGCGGGCCGAGGATCAGGCCGTTCTGGTCGTGCAGCAGCGTGAGGTCGCCGATCAGCGCGTACGCCGGGCCGTTGTGGGCGAGCGCCGCCCCGACGGCGGTGGAGACCAGGCCGTCGATGCCCGACGCGCCCCGGTTGGCCATCAGCCGCAGCCCCCGCCGGGGGCGCATGGCCTGGTCGAGGTCGCGGATCGGCATGGACGAACCGCAGAACAGCAGCGAGCCGTTGGGCAGCACCTCGACGAGGTCCCTGGCCAGCCGCGGCTCGGTCAGCCCCGAGGAGTCGAGAACCGCGTCGATCGCCTCGCGGGCCACGTGGTCGGCGTGCCGCCAGGCGCGCAGCCAGGCGTCCCCGCCGGCCGCGATCGGGATCTCCACGGCCTGGGCCACCTGCGTCGCCGAGCGGGTCGGGTCGGGCCACCGGGTCAGGTCGGGGGCGACCACGATGTGCTCCTCGGCCCGGCGCAGCCACGACAGCAGCGGGCGCGAAAGCCCGGGGCGGCCGAGGGTGACCACGACATCGGGCCGGTGGGCGTCGGCCCACTCCTGGTCGCCCAGCAGGAAGTGGTAGGTCGAGATCGCGTGGTCGCCGTACCGGCCGCCGCCGTTGGGCTCCGACAGCACGGGCCAGCCCGCCATGCCCGCGGCGGCGACGTATCGCCGCACGTTGGCGGCGCCGTCGCCGACGACCAGCACCCCGCGCCGGGTCGGCGGGATGTGCAGGGCGGCGGAGGGCGGCGCGACCCGCGCCCGGAACCACGCGCCGGAGGCGTCGCCGTCCAGCGGCTCGCACCAGCTCGCGTCCCCGTCGGGAATCAGCGGCTCGCGGAAGGCGACGTTGAGGTGGACGGGCCCGGGGTCCGGCGGCCCGGCGGCGCGCTGGCAGGCCCGGGACACCAGCGACCGCCAGTAGGCCACCTGGCCCGGCCGCTCCTCGGGCACGCCGACCTCGGCGAACCAACGCACGGCAGAGCCGTACAGCTTGACCTGGTCGATCGTCTGGTTGGCGCCGGTGCCGCGCAGCTCGGGCGGCCGGTCGGCGGTCAGCAGGAGCAGCGGGACGCCCGACTCGGACGCCTCGATCACGGCGGGGTGGAAGTTGGCCGCCGCCGTGCCCGAGGTGCAGATCAGGGCCACCGGCCGCTCGGACCGCTTGGCCAGGCCGAGAGCGACGTACGAGGCCGACCGCTCGTCGACGCGCACGTGCAGCCGCACCCGCGACTCGGCGTGCGCGGCGAGCGCCAGCGGCGCGGACCGGGAGCCCGGGGCGAGCACCACGTCGGTGACCCCGCAGCGCACCAGTTCGTCGATCAGGACGGTCGAGAGGGCGGTCGCCGGGTTCACCGCCGCGCCCCCAGAACGCCCCGGTCGGCCCGGTTCCTGTCCACCCGCCCGTCTCCTCCTGTTCCCGCAGCCGCAAGCGTACGGCAAAACGGAGAGGCCGCCGTCATCACGCGGCCGTCTACGGGCGGCGGGGGAACTTCGAGAAGTCCGGCTTGCGCTTCTCCTTGAACGCGTCGCGGCCCTCCTGGGCCTCCTCGCTCATGTAGTAGATGAGCGTCGCGTCGCCGGCGAACTGCTGCATGCCGGCCGCGCCGTCGGTCACCGCGTTGAGCGCGCCCTTCAGCATGCGCAGCGCGAGGGGCGACTTCTCCAGCAGCTCGCGGGCCCACTGGACGGTCTCCTCCTCAAGGCGCTCCAGCGGCACCACCGCGTTGACCAGGCCCCACTGGAGCGCGGTCTGGGCGTCGTACTGGCGGCACAGGTACCAGATCTCGCGGGCCCGCTTGAGGCCCACGGTCTCGGCGAGCAGCCAGGAGCCGTACCCTCCGTCGAACGAGCCCACCTTGGGGCCGGTCTGGCCGAACCTTGCGTTGTCGGCGGCGATCGTCAGGTCGCAGCAGACGTGCAGCACGTGGCCGCCGCCGATGGCGTAGCCCGCCACCATGGCGATGACCGGCTTGGGGCAGCGGCGGATCTGCACCTGCAGGTCCAGGACGTTGAGCCGGCCGATGCCGTGGGTCTTGTCGTCCACGTAGCCGTCGTCGCCGCGGATCTTCTGGTCGCCGCCGGAGCAGAACGCCTTGTCCCCGGCGCCGGTGAAGATGATCACACCGACCTCGGTGTCCTCCTGGGCGCGGTTGAAGGCCTCGCGGAGCTCGAACAAGGTCGTGGGCCGGAAGGCGTTGTGCCGCTCGGGGCGGTTGATCGTGATCTTCGCCATCCCCTCCGCGGTCTCGTAGATGATGTCCTCGTACTCGCCCGACCGCTTCCAGTCGACCCCGCTCGTCACACCCGCTCCTTCGTCGTCGCCAACCAGGCGGTCGCCTCCGGCCACCGCGCCGGGACTAACCTTACGACCGTGCTCAGCCATCCCGGACACCACCCAGGACAGCGACCCGTGCACGCTCTCGTCCTGCCTCCGGGGCCCGCCCTGTCCGAGGCCGTACGGCAGGCCCTGACCGGCGACGGGCCCACCGTGCTGCCGCTTTCGCCCGACCTGCCGCGGCCCGCGCTCGAGGCGACGCTCGCCGCGCTGCGCCCCACCCACGTCGTGACCGCCGACGGCGTGCGGCGCGAGCCGGACGGCGCGCCGTCCGACGCCGCGCTGATCATCGCGACCTCCGGCTCCACCGGCGTCCCGAAGGGGGTGGAGCTGACGGCCGAGGCGCTGCTCGCCTCGGCCCGCGCCTCGCTGTCCAGGCTCGGCGCCCGCGAGGGCGACCGCTGGCTGTGCTGCCTGCCGCCGTCGCACATCTCCGGCGCGCAGGTGCTCGTCCGGTCGCTGCTGTGCGGCACCGAGCCGATCGTCCACGCGCGCTTCTCCCCCGACGAGGTCGCCGCGAGCGGGGCGGACCACGTCTCGCTGGTCCCCACCCAGTTGCGGCGGATGCTGGACGCGGGGGCGGACGTCGCGGCCTTCGGCACGATCCTGCTCGGCGGGGCCGCCGCCCCTCCGAGCCTGCTGGCCGAGGCCCGCGCGGCGGGGGCCAGGATCGTCACCACGTACGGCTCCAGCGAGACGAGCGGCGGGTGCGTGTACGACGGGGTGCCGCTCGACGGGGTCGAGGTCAAGATCGGCGGCGACGGGCGGGTGCGGATCGCGGGCCCTGTGCTGTTCTCGGGTTACCGCCTGCGCGAGGAGCGGCCCTTCGAGGGCGGCTGGTTCGTCACCTCCGACCTGGGCTCGATCGAGGACGGACGGCTCACCGTGCTGGGCCGGGCCGACGACGTGATCAACACCGGCGGCCGCAAGGTCGTGGCCGGCTCGGTCGCCGAGGTCCTGGCCGGGCACCCGGCCGTACGCGACGTCGTGGTGGTGGGCAGGCCCGACCCCGAGTGGGGCGAGATCGTGGTCGCCGTCGTGGTCCCCCGCGATGGCGGCGAGGTCACGCTCGGCGAGCTGAGGGCCTTCGCCAAGGAGCGGCTGCCCGCCTACGCCGCGCCGCGCGCCGTCGAGCTGGTGTCCCAGATACCGCTCCTGCCGAACGGCAAACCCGATATGGTCGAACTCAAGAACCGGAACCGCGGATGACCTTCGTGCGTCTGTAAGAGCAGGGGGAAGGGGACGCCGCATGCAACCGATCCGCTTCACGCCGGCCCACAAGATGATGGCCTCCGCCGTGCTCGTCGGCGTCGTCATCGTGGGCGGGGCGTCGGTCACGGCCGCCGCCTTCGCGGGCCGCCTGGACGACGTCGCGAAGGTGGGCGACGCCCCCGCCGCCAAGCTCGGCCCGGCGGCGGGCGGTCACGGGGGATCGGTCGAGGTCTCCCCCGACGATCCCGGCGACGGCGACCTCACCGGGCCGCGGTCCACTCCCGAGGCCGACCCCGACGTGGTGCTGAAGGAGCTCACGGACGACCCGGACGGGGTCGCCGACTACTGGACCCGCGACCGCATGCAGGACGCGAATCCCATGCCGGTGCCCCAGGTCAGCGTCAGCATCATCCCCGACTGACCGGCCCGCCCGGGGCGAGTCCGACGGCGTCCCCCGCGGGGTGAGGGAACAAACCGGGCGCGAGAGCGTTATTGATACTGGTGCGCAGAGCTGCCGGACGCCGCGCCCCGATCGCAAGCATCAGAACCTCGAACCAACCATGAACTCCGCAAGGAGGAGGTGTCCTCATGCCCCGGACCGCCGTGGCGGACTCGCCCGAGCGCGAGGCGACCCCGACGACGCTCGACCTGCTCCTGGAGCGAGGCCGTGCACAGGGTCGCCTTTCCCTGTCGGAGCTGCGCGAGGCCTTCGCGAAGGCCGGCGTCAGCCCCGTCGAGGGCCGCTCGATCCTGCGCGAGCTCACCGAGGCGGGCGTGAACCTGGCCGCCGACAACGGCACGCAGAACGAGCCGGGCGCGCAGACCGAGGCGGCAGCCGAGACGGGGGCGCGGACCCCCGCCAAGGCGCCGGCCAGGAAGTCCCGCCGGGCCGCCCAGGCCGCGGCGCAGGCCGCCAAGAACGGGCCGGCCGCCAGGAGCGCCGCGAAGAAGACGGCCAAGGCCGCCGACGAGGAGCCGTACGACGAGGAGCTGCAGGCCGACGAGGCCGAGGCGGAGGACAGCGAGACGCTCGACCTCGACGACACCTCCTCGGTCATGGGCGACTCGGTCCACACCTACCTGAAGTCCATCGGGCGCCGCACCCTGCTCACCGCCGCCCAGGAGGTGGAGCTGGCCAAGCGCATCGAGGCCGGGCTGTACGCCGAGTACAAGCTGGAGACCGCCGTCGAGAGCGGCGAGCACCTGCCCCCGCACGTGCGTGAGGACCTGGAGTGGGTCATCGAGGACGGCAGGCGGGCCAAGGACCACATGCTGGAGGCCAACCTCCGCCTGGTCGTCTCCGTGGCCAAGAAGTACACCGATCGCGGCATGGCCCTGCTCGACGTCGTGCAGGAGGGCAACCTCGGCCTGATCCGCGCCGTCGAGAAGTTCGACTACACCAAGGGCTACAAGTTCTCGACGTACGCCATGTGGTGGATCCGGCAGGCCATCCAGCGCGGCTTCGCCGACTCGGCCCGGACGATCCGGCTGCCCGTCCACGTGCTGGAGATGCTGTCGAAGCTGTCGCGCGTCGAGCGTGACATGCACCAGCGGCTCGGCCGGGAGCCCACTCCGGAGGAGCTGGCCGTCGAGCTGGACAAGACCCCGGACCAGATCGAGGAGCTGCTGCGCACCAGCCGGCAGCCGATCAGCCTCGACTCGACCATCGGCGAGGACGGCGAGACGCGCATCGGCGACCTCATCGAGGACGTCGACTCCCCCGAGGCGTCCGAGGTCGTGGACCGGCAACTGCTGGCCGAGCAGCTCAAGGGCGTGCTGAGCAACCTGTCGCCGCGTGAGGCGAAGATCATGAGCCTGCGCTTCGGCCTGGCCGACGGCAAGCCGCACACGCTGGACGAGATCGGCAAGCACCTGGGCCTGACCCGGGAGCGGATCCGCCAGCTTGAGAAGGAGTCGCTGTCCAAGCTGCGCCACCCGAGCAACACCCGCCCCCTGCTCGACTGGGCCAGCTGAGACTCGGACCGGCTGAGATTCGGGCCGGCTGATTCAGATATTCGTACGGCCCGCACCCCCAGGGGTGCGGGCCGTACTGCTGCCTGCGCTCAGCGGCCTGCGGCGGCCAGGCCCTTGCGCACGTCGCGCGGGGTCAGGCGGGCGGGGTCGCCCGTCTTGGAGGCGCGGGGCACCCGGGGGATGCCGCTGAGGCGGTGCGCCTCGCGCAGCGTGCGCAGGCGGTTCACCTCGTCGGTCCACAGGGCGCCGTCGGGGGTGGCCTTCGCCTTGCGCCGGGAGATCCTGCTGTCGTAGGACTTCACGCCGAAAGTGGCGCGCTGGCCCGCCTCCGCGGCGCGCAGCGCCTCGGTCAGGGCGGCGTCGAGGCCCAGGGCCGCCTCACGGAGCTCGGGGAGCGGCGCGCCCGCCGCCTTCGCCTCCTGGAACCGCCGCTGCGCCACCCGGACCTTCTCCAGCACGTGGTCGAAGTCCTTCCGGATCTCCAGATCCGCGTGGTAGCGGACCTCCGCCTCCCGGCTCACCCGCGGACGGAAAAACGCCATCGTCAGCCCCTTCGGTATCGGACTCGCGCAATCGAACGTGCGCAATCGAACTCGCGTCGCAGTCGGTAGCGTACGCGCTCCGCGCGGGGGCCCGCACCGCAGGGTGCGCCACCCTTTACGAAGTAAGGGTCGATATGGCAGCATGATCGCCGTGCCTGCCAAGCGACCACCCGTCCCCCTGTCCCGTGAGCGGATCATCGACGCCGCCCTGCACATCGCCGACGGCCAGGGCCTGCGCCGGCTGACCATGCGGCGTCTCGGCGACGCCCTCCAGGTGGAGGCCATGGCGATCTACCACCACCTGCCGCGGGGCAAGGAGGCGCTGATGGACGCCCTCGCCGAGCACGTGACGACCGTGGAGGTCGATCCGGCCGCCGCCACCACTTGGCAGGACAGGGCGCGCGCCTGGGCCCGCGCGAGCCGTGCCGCGCTGCTCGAGCACCCGGGCGTGCTGTCGCTGGCCCTGACCAAGCCGCCGAAGGGGTCGGCCCTCATCGCGATCACGGAGCAGACCGAGCAGTTGCGCGAGTCGGGGGCGGGCGACCCGGCCGGAGCGGTCCGCGCGCTGCGTGCCTACGTCTTCGGCAGCGTGGCGGTGGAGGTCCAGCAGTCGGGGTGGGCCGATCCGGACGCCGAGGTGCGCGACGCGCGCACCTCCGAGGGCGAGCGCGACTTCGAGCACGGCCTCGACGCGCTGATCGCGGGCCTCGGCGGCTAAGAGCCGGAGATTTCCGGGCCGGCCGCATCGGCCGTGTTCGGTGACCGGAATCTGTGATCTCTCGGTTACCCGGCCGTCGGCGTGTCGAGGCCGGACCGTTGCCTCCAATGGGGCATTCTTGTGTACTAGGTCACATCAGTGTGCGTGAGCCTGCTCGGGGTGCGGCCGGGTCCCCTGCCCGACCGGCGGAAATGCTCCGAACTGACTATGTCGTACGGATGCGGCCGAGCCGCAAACTGGTGTAGTCCAGTGTGGTGTGCGTCATACCCCACGGACACCAGGAAGACAAAAACGAGCGAACGATAAAGACACGGAGCCCCGGCGATGTGCCCTCATGAACCGGACTGTCCCAGCGCGGATGCAAAGGACCGAGAAGCCGCCCGCACGATAGCCTGTCACCCCGAGCAAGGCTGGAGCCTGCTCTGCAACGGCGTCGTGCTGTTCGAGGACACCGGCGAGCTGCTGCCCGACGGCGGCGTCATCGCCCCGCACCGCCCCACCGACATGGCCATCAGCGCGGCCTAGGCGAAAGCAGCCACCGCGCCACCACCTCGCCCACCCGGGCGGGGTCCTTCTTGAACTCGTGCCCCTCCCCCGGGAGGACCACGAGACGTGCGGCGTCCTTCTCGTCCGGCACGCCGAACGGATCCCGATCCCCGTTGACCACGAGCACGGGGGTCCCGGCCTGCCGCAGCTCTTCCGCCCGCGACCGTTCCGGCTTGCCCGGCGGATGAAGCGGGAACGCGAGCGCCACCACCGCCTCGGCCCCGGCGGCGCTCGCGGTGCGGCAGGCGACCCGCGCGCCGTTGCTCCGCCCGCCCTGTACGAGCGGCAGGCCCGGGTGGCGCTCGCGGAGCTCGGCGACGATCGACAGCCACGCCTCGTCCTGCTTGACCGCCGACCCCGGCGCCCGCGCGCCGCGCAGCCGGAAGGGCTGGGTCACCCGCGCGACGGTCCCCCCGATCGCCAGCACCGCGTCCCGCACGGCGAGCAGGTCGGGGGCGTCCACTCCTCCCCCGGACCCGTGGGTCAGGACCAGCAGCAGCCGGGGATCGGCCGCCTCGTCCACCTCGGCCAGGGCGCGGCCGTGCGGAGTCTCGATCTCCATGCGGCGACGGTAGCGGGTCCGACCGGAGCAGGAGCAGGCGACCCTCCGATCGGAGGATGGCAGCCCTCCGCGAAAGGGGCCAGAATGTCATGGTGACGGACATCGCATCGCAGCAGCCGCCGCCCGCGACCGGGCGCCCCGTCCCTCCGCCGCCGGCGGCCGCCTCGACCCGCGAGGACCTGCGCGCCGTCATGGCGGCCCGCCGCGACCTCGGCCCTGAGTACGAGGACGCACTGGTCGACTCGTTCCTCGACAAGCTCGACGTCGAGATCGCCGCGCGGATACGCAACGAGGTGGCGGGCCAGCTACGTCACCAGCCGCCCGGACCGCTGGTCAAGCAGAAGGACAGTGCCGTGGGCGTGGCCATGGGGTCGCTGGCCCTGGGCATCCCGCTGACCGGGATCGCGGTGGGGAACGCGGGCCCCGCGGGCCTGCTCCTCGCCTGGGGCGGGATCATCGCGGTCAACTTCGCCTACGCCGTCAGCCGACGCTCCCAGCGCTGACACCCGGCTGAGCGCCCTCAGCCGGCCGCGCCGGCCTCCATCGGGGGGCGGACGTCCCGGCCCAGGCGCAGCAGCACCTGCTCGGCGAGCGCGGGGTCGGGATGGTCGAGGCCGTAGCGCCACACGGTCTCCGCGTCGGCGTCGCGGCCCCGCAGCGGCAGCGTGCGGGCCAGCAGTTCGATCGCGAGCGCGCCGGTGCCCGCGTCGGCCCCCTCCTCGCGGCTGTCCTCCACCGCCCCGGCGAACTGCGCACACGCCATCTCCAGGTGCGCCATGCCGAGCAGCACCCGCAGGCGCGCCGGGTCGGCCACCGCGCTGACCGACAGCGCCTCAAGCAGGACGTCGGCGGCCCGCTCGGGTTCGCCGTCCTCCAGCAGCCGCTCGGCCATCCGCTCGACCACGACGGACAGGCCCTCGCCGGCCTCGCCCCGGTCCGGCGCGTCCTCGTCCGCGGCGAGTTCCGCGAAGATCGCGGCCGCGCCGTCGAGGTCGCCGCTTTCGGCGAGCCGGCGCGCGTGGTCGAGCCGGTCGGACCGCCGCCCGGAATCGATGGCCGTCATACAGGGGGCCTCGCATGGTCGCAGGTGATGAGGAACGATCACCGCGATCTTAACGAGACCGGCCGCCGGGCGGGGCCGACATACCCAACTGATCAGTCCTCGTACGCCTCCAGGGGCGGGCAGGAGCAGACGAGGTTGCGGTCGCCGTACGCCTGGTCGATGCGGCGCACCGGCGACCAGTACTTGTCGTCCCGCAGGCCGGGCACCGGGTAGGCGGCCACCGCCCGCGAGTACGGGTGGGTCCACTCGTCGGCGGTGAGGCACTCGGCCGTGTGCGGGGCGTTGCGGAGCGGGTTGTCGGTCTTGTCGTACTCTCCCGACGCCACCTTGGCGATCTCGTCCCGGACGGCGATCATCGCGTCGACGAAGCGGTCGAGTTCGGCCAGGTCCTCGCTCTCCGTCGGCTCGATCATGAGCGTCCCGGCGACGGGGAACGACATCGTGGGCGCGTGGAAGCCGTAGTCGATCAGCCGCTTGGCCACGTCGTCCACCGTGACGCCGGTCTCCTTGGTGATCTGGCGCAGGTCGACGATGCACTCGTGGGCGACCAGGCCGTCCCTGCCGGTGTACAGCACCGGATAGTGCGGCGCCAGCCGCCGGGCCAGGTAGTTGGCCGACAGGATCGCCTGCTCGGTGGCCTGTCGCAGCCCGTCGGCGCCCATCATCCTGACGTACGCCCAGGAGATCGGCAGGATGCCCGCCGAGCCGTACGGCGCGGCGGACACGTGCGCCGGCAGGTGCTCGGCGAGGTGCGCCTTGACCGCCACCGGGCCGACGCCGGGACCACCGCCGCCGTGCGGGATGCAGAAGGTCTTGTGCAGGTTCAGGTGGGAGACGTCCGCGCCGAACTCGCCCAGCTTCGCCAGGCCCACCAGCGCGTTGAGGTTGGCCCCGTCCACGTAGACCTGCCCGCCGGCCTCGTGTACCCGCTCGCAGATCTCGACGATCGTCTCCTCGTACACCCCGTGGGTGGACGGGTAGGTCACCATGATCGCGGCGAGCGCGTCGCGGTGCTTGTCGATCTTGGCGGCGAGGTCGGCGACGTCGACGTTGCCGTTCTCGTCGCAGGCCACCACGACCACCCGCATGCCCGCCATGACGGCGCTGGCGGCGTTGGTGCCGTGCGCGGAGGACGGGATGAGGCACACGTCGCGGCCGTCCTCGCCCCTGGAGCGGTGGTAGGACCTGATCGCCAGCAGTCCGGCGAACTCGCCCTGGGAGCCCGCGTTCGGCTGGATCGACACCCGGTCGTAGCCGGTGACCTCGGCCAGCCAGCCCTCCAGCGTCGCGATCAGCTCGGCGTATCCCTCGGCCTGCTCCGCCGGGGCGAACGGGTGGATCGAGGCGAACTCCGGCCAGGTGACCGGCTCCATCTCTGTGGTCGCGTTGAGCTTCATCGTGCAGGAGCCCAGCGGGATCATCGAGCGGTCGAGCGCGATGTCCTTGTCCTGCAGCCGCCGCAGGTAGCGCAGCATCGCCGTCTCGGACCGGTGGGAGTGGAACACCGGGTGGGTGAGGAAGTCCGAGGTCCGCTGCAGGTCGGCCGGGAGCGCGTCGGAGGTCACCCGATCGAGGTCCTCGACCACGAGTTCGGGCGCGCCGAACGCCGCCCAGACCGCCCGCAGGTGGTCCGTGGTGGTCTTCTCGTCGCAGGCGACCCCGACGTGGTCGTCGTCGGCCAGGCGCAGGTTCACGCCCCGCTCCGCGGCGGCGGCCACGACCTGAGCGGCCCGCCCGGGCACCCGGGCGAGCACGGTGTCGAAGAACTCGTCGTGGACGACCTCCACGCCGCCCTCGCGCAGCCCCGCGGCCAGGACGGCCGCGTGGCGGTGCACCCGCTGGGCGATCCTCCTGAGGCCCTCCGGGCCGTGGTAAACGGCGTACATCGACGCCATGACGGCGAGCAGCACCTGCGCGGTGCAGATGTTGCTGGTGGCCTTCTCCCGCCGGATGTGCTGCTCGCGGGTCTGCAGGGCCAGCCGGTAGGCCGTGCGGCCGTCGGCGTCCACCGAGACGCCGACCAGGCGGCCCGGCATCTGCCGCTGCAGGCCCTCGCGGACGGCCATGTACGCGGCGTGGGGGCCGCCGTAGCCCAGCGGGACACCGAAGCGCTGGGAGGAGCCGACGGCGATGTCGGCGCCCTGCTCGCCCGGAGTCTCCAGCAGGGTCAGCGCCAGCAGGTCGGCCGCGGCCACCAGCAGCGCCCCCTGGGCGTGCGCCCGCTCGGCGACCGCGCGGAAGGATGCCACCCGGCCGCTCGCGCCCGGATACTGGACGAGGACTCCGAAGCACTCGGGCAGCTCGCCGGCGAGGTCGGACTCCACCAGCGTGATGCCGAGCGGCTCGGCGCGGGTCGCCAGCACGGCCTTGGTCTGCGGCAGCGCGTCGGCGTCCACCACGAACACGTCGGTCTTCACCTTGCTCGCCCGCCGGGCCAGCGTCATCGCCTCGGCCGCGGCCGTCGCCTCGTCGAGCAGGGACGCGCCGGCGACGTCGAGGCCGGTGAGGTCCGACACGACCGTCTGGAAGTTCAGCAGCGCCTCCAGCCGGCCCTGCGAGATCTCCGGCTGGTAGGGCGTGTACGCGGTGTACCAGCCGGGGTTCTCCATCACGTTGCGGAGAACGACACCCGGGGTGATCGTGTCGTGGTACCCGAGGCCGATCATCGGGGTCAGCACCCGGTTGCGGCCGGCGAGGGCGCGCAGCTCGGCCAGAGCCTCGGCCTCCCCCACCGCCTCGGGCAGGTTCAGCGGGCCGCGCGTGCGGATGGCCTCGGGCACGGCCACCGCGAGCAGGTCGGCCACCGACTCGTAGCCGACGGCCTCCAGCATCCGGGCGCGGCCGGCCTCGGAGGGGCCGATATGACGGGTGGCGAAGGGCGGAGCGGAAAGATCGCGAAGCGTGGACCGATCGGTCATGACAGGGGCCTCCTGGGCGGGTCGAGACCTGCGGCGACCGTCCGGCGCCCTGCGTGGCGCGGCCGGTCGTGAAGCGGTCTCCCCCTCTGTCATCGGACCTGAGAGCTTCACCGGGCCGTCGAGCCCGGCTTTCCCCTTCGGTGAGGCGCCGCCTGGCCGGCGGGCCTGCTTTTCAGAGTCGCCTCGTCCGTGCGGTACGGATGCCTGAGAGATTCCGGGGAGGTTTGCTCCTTCGGCGCCCCTGAAGGCCAGGGGTCTCTCCCGCACGAGGTCGTCGGCCGTGTCCCACTCTACCGGCTACCCGATATCAGGCATCACTCCCACCCCTGCGGAATGATCTCAGCCGGTCCTGCGGGCCTTTCTCCGGCGGGCCAGCTCGTCCGAGGGATGGTCCCCCTCCGCATCCGGAGCGGCCTCCGCGCGCTCGCCCGGAAGCTCGGCCAGCGATCCCTCGACCTCCCGCCACACCCGCCCGAGCGCGATGCCGAACACGCCCTGGCCACCCTGCAGCAGGTCGATCACCTCGTCGGCGCTCGTGCACTCGTAGACGCTCACGCCGTCGCTCATCAAAGTGATCTGGGCCAGGTCGTTGACGCCCCGGTCGCGCAAATGCCGTACGGCGGTGCGTATCTGCTGGAGGGAGACCCCCGTGTCCAGAAGACGTTTGACGACCTTCAGGACGAGGATGTCGCGGAAGCTGTACAGTCGCTGGGACCCGGATCCCTGGGCGGCCCTTATCGTCGGGAGCACCAGTTCGGTCCGGGCCCAGTAGTCGAGTTGCCGGTAGGTGATCCCGGCCGCCGCGCACGCCGTGGGCCCGCGGTATCCGATGCCCTGAGGCAGCGCCGTCGGCTGCTCGTCGAACAGCAGACCCTGTTCGCCGGCGCGCTCACGCGCCGCCTGCCGAACCGGGTCGTGCTGGCCGGCCGACTTACCCTCGCCGCTGCTGACCGCCACTGCGGACCTCCGGCTTTCTCTCATCCCACGGTCTGATCTGGGGGTTCGTGAATTACAACCGTGGTTTCCCTTGCACCGTAGGACCGGGGCCATCGTCAGTCAACGACCCCGTCCGGCGCGTCGTGAAGCGTAATCTCCCGAAATCGTCCGGCACGTCAGCCCGCCCGGCCGAAGTCTTCCGGTGTGATTTTGTCCAGGAACTCGCGGAACTTTTCCACTTCGTCTTCCTGGTCGTCGGGCATGCTCACGCCCGCCTCCTGGATCACGTCCTCACTCGCGTAGATCGTCGCGCCCGTACGCAACGCCAGCGCGATCGAGTCCGAAGGACGGGCGCTGACCTCCACGCCGTTGGAGAAGACCAGATCGGCGAAGAAGATTCCATCGCGGAGCGCGACGATGTTGACGGTGCGCAACCGCACCCCCAAGGCCTCAAGAACGTCACGGAACAAGTCGTGGGTCAGCGGCCGGGGCGGCGGCTCCTCCGCCTGCGCCAACGCGATAGCGGTCGCCTCGGTCATGCCTATCCAGATCGGCAGGTACCGATCACCGCTCGTCTCCTTCAGGAGAACGATCGGCTGGTTGGTGGGCATCTCAACGCGAACCCCCACGACCTCCATCTGCAACACGGGCGGCTCCGTCTCAAGCGTCGCGGCATATCACCAGGCATTCAACGTAACACCCACGGAGGTGCGGATGTGCCGGTCACCGCCCCAGAACGCCGCGAACACTCCCACGCAGTAACGCATTGTGAAGTTCCTGGAGAAGTCCGGAGATCTCCCGGGCGGTCTCGTCCGCCTCCGCGATCGCCCCCGGCGCCTTGCGCCGCAGCAGCGGGGCCACCGCCTGCTCGATGAGACCGGCCTCCCGCTCCACCGCGGCGCGGATCGCCCTCAGGTGCCGCGCCTGCAGGCCGAACCGCGCCAGCGCCCCCACGCTGCGCGCGACCTCCAGCGCCTCGCCGTCGTAGCGGCGCGCCACGGGGGCGACCAGGCCGAAGCTCTCCATCTCGGCCAGGGTCTCCTCGTCGATGCCTGCGGCCTCGATGAGCTCCTCCCGGCTGAGACGCACGGGCGGGGCGCCGTCGGACACGGCGTGCGGACGGGCCGCCTGCTCGTCCAGCTGATCCTTGATCACGCGGAGCGGCAGGTACTGGTCACGCTGCGCACGCAGGATGTACCGCAGGCGCTCGACGTCGTTGAAGGTGAACTTGCGGTACCCCGACGGGCTCCGCTGGGGCTCGATCAGCCCCTCACCCTCCAGAAACCGGATCTTGGAGACGGTCACGTCCGGGAACTCGCCCTGCAGCAGGGCGAGCACCTCCCCGATGCTCATGAACGCCCGTACGGCCTGCGCGCTCATGACTCCTCCTCCTCACCGATCACAGCCCTCCGGGACCACGCGTGAGGAACACCAGCCGGAACTTGCCGATCTGCACCTCGTCGCCGCCCTGCAACGGGGACTCCTCGATGCGCTCCCGGTTGACGTAGGTGCCGTTGAGGCTGCCCACATCACGCACGGTGAACTGGCCGCCGCGCCGGTAGAACTCCACGTGCCTCCTGGACACCGTCACATCGTCCAGGAAAATGTCGCTTTCCGGGTGGCGACCCGCCGTAGTGAGGTCGCTGTCGAGCAGAAAACGACTCCCCGCGTTCGGGCCCCGCATGACCACCAGCAGAGCCGTGCCGGGCGGCAACTGCTCGACCGCGGCCCTGTCCGGCAGCAGCGTCTGGCCCGTCTCCGCCTCAAGCGCCTCAAGTGAGATCGTCGAGGTCGTGTCGGCTGCGACGGGCGCCGGAGCGCTCAGCGGCGAACCGCATCGTGAACAGAAACGGGCATCCTCGGGGTTGGCATGACCGCACTGCGTGCAGTAGACGCTGGGCATCGAACGGCTCGGCCTCTCTCACGACTTGCTCTAGGACTGGCTCAAACTGCGAATGCCGCAACTTACGCTGATCAGGCACAAAGGTCAAGACCGCGGCTGGGCGTGGACTGACCAACGCTACAGCCAGCGGAGGTTCAAGGTCCATCCCGCCACACGTGTTGTATTGCCGCGCCTCCGGCGCGGCGGCTCGGGGCGCCTTCAGGCCGCGTCGTCGTGCCGGAGGCGCGCCATGAGCACAGCCCTCGTCGCGTCCTCGCTCGTTCCTCGCTCCGGGCGCTCCTCAGTCCAGTCGCGGCCGCGCCCCTCGCGGGACAGTTGCGCGCCGCACCTTACTTGAGGGGGTCAGTGAGCGCCGGCGGCTTGTTCGACGACGTGGGCCCAGTGCTCCAGAAGGGCCTGGGCGGTGTCCATGTCGTGACCCTCCGCCCACAGGTGGGTGACGGCCTCGGCGGGGTCGGGCAGGACGAGGGCCCAGCTTCCGTCGTCCTCCACGACGCGGACGCCGTCGGTGGTGTCCAGGCGGTGACCCTCGGCCGCCTCGACGACCGAGCGCATCACGGCCCCCTTGTGCGCCCAGGGCGTGGGAACGGTCCGCTTGAGCAGCTTGGCCTCCGGGATGCGGGCGTCGATCTGGCTGAGCGACAGCCGGGTGCGCGCGACCAGGCCGAGCAGGCGCAGGAACACCGCCAGGCCGTCCACGGTGGGCGCGAACTCCGGGACGATGAAGCCGCCCTTCCCGTCGCCGGCGAAGATCGTGTCGGGGTGCCGGGCCGCCCGCGTCAGCGTGTCGAGGCTCGTGGCCGTCCAGTCCACCTGCACGCCGTGGAAGCGGCACACCATCTCCGCCACCCGGGTCGTGGTGACCGGCAGGGCCACCCGGCCGCCCCGGCGCTCGGCCGCCACCAGGTCGAGCACGACGAGCAGCGCCCGCTCCTCGCTGATCAGCTGGCCCATCTCGTCCACCAGGGAGACCCGCTCCGCCACCGGGTCGAACCGTACGCCGAAGGCGGCCCGTGCCGAGGCCACCAGCTCCGCCAGGCGCTGCAGATCGCGGCGGCGCTCGGCGAGCGTCTCGGTCGGCGAGGCGTCGTCGAGGCGGTTGTTCACGGTGAGCACGTCGACCCCGGCCCGGCCCAGCAGGCTCGGCAGCACGAGCGAGGAGGTGCCGCCCGCGCAGTCGACCACGACCTTCATCTCGGTGTCCTTCACCCCGGACATGTCGATGCAGGCCAGCAGCTCCCGCGCGTACGTGTCGACGGCGCGGGCGGGGAAGGTCAGCTCGGCGATCTCGCCGGGGAAGGCGCGCCGGTACTCCTGCCGGGAGAAGACCCGCTCCAGCTTGCGCTGGGCCGCCTGGGACAGGTCGGCCCCCGTCTCGTCCATGAACACGATGTCGACGCTCTGGGGGTCGCCCGCCGTGGTGCGCAGGGCGATGCCGCCCCGGACGTTCTCCCGCGAGGTGTTGAACCTGGCGACCGGCAGGGCGGCGGCCTCCAGGTCGACCACGTTGATCGCGCTGGAGTTCAGCGCGCTGATCACCGCCCGCTTGAGCGCCCGTGCCGCGCGCGAGGCGTCGCGGGAGGTGACGACCGTGTCGCCCTTGCGCAGCGTCGTGGCGTACGCGCTGGCCAGCCGTACGCACAGCTCGGGGGTGATCTCGACGTTGACCAGCCCGGAGACCCCGCGGGGGCCGAACAGGCTGCGCTGGCCGCGCGACTCCCAGATGACGCTGGTGTTGACGACCGTGCCCGCCTCGATCGTCTTGAACGGGTAGATCTTCACGCCGGAGGAGACGTACGCCTCGGCCTCGATGACGCACTCGTCGCCGACGACGGCGTTCTCCTCGATCCTGGCGCCGGTCATCACGTCGGTGTTCTTGCCGATCACGCAGCCGCGCAGGTGGGCGGCCGGGCCGACGTACACGTTGTCGCTGACCACCGCGCGGTGGAGGAAGGCGCCCTCCTTGACGACGGCGTTGCTGCCGAGCACGGTGTACTCCCGCAGTTCGGCGCCGGCCTCGACCTTGGCGTAGTCGCCGATGTAGAGGGGGCCCTTGAGCACGGCCTCGGGGTCCACCGAGGCGCCCTCGGCGGCCCACACGCCCGGGGCCAGCTCGAACGCGTCGAAGTCGACCTTGACCTTGCCCTCCAGCACGTCGGCCTGGGCCTTGAGGTAGCTCTCGTGCGTGCCGACGTCCTCCCAGTAGCCCTCGGCCACGTAGCCGAACAGCCGGCAGCCCCGTTCGAGCATGTCGGGGAAGATGTCGGACGACCAGTCGACCGACTGGCCGGGGGCGATCTCGTCGAGGACCGACGGCTCCATGATGTAGATGCCGGTGTTGACCGTGTCGGAGAACACCTGGCCCCAGGTGGGCTTCTCCAGGAAGCGCTGGATGCGGCCGCTGTCGTCCACGATGATGATCCCGAACTCCAGCGGGTTGGGCACGCGCTTGAGCCCGATGGTGACCAGCGCCCGGTTCTCGCGGTGGAAGCGGAGCATGTCGGTCAGGTCGATGTCGGTGAGCGCGTCGCCGGAGATGACCAGGAAGCGGTCGTCGCGGAGCTTGTCGGCGGCGTTCTTCACGCTGCCGGCCGTCCCGAGGGGGACCTCCTCGGTGGCGTAGTGGAGGGTCATGCCAAGCTCGTCGCCGTCGCCGAAGTAGTTGCGGATCAGCGCGGCCAGGAACTGCACGGTAACCACGGTCTCGGTGAACCCGTGCCGCTTGAGCAGCCGGAGCACGTGTTCCATGATCGGCCGGTTGATGATGGGGAGCAGGGGCTTGGGCTGGTTCGCGGTCATCGGCCGCAGCCGTGTCCCCTCCCCGCCCGCCATGACGACGGCCTTCACGGGTCACCCCTTCGTTAGCTGGCGCACCTGTACGACATACAACACCCCCGCCCACCAATACAGACCAGTTCCCCAGATGGCGAAGGCCCATCCGAAGATCGCGGCAATCTCGGCATACCATCCCTCGTGGGAGGCGAGGAACAGCAGCGGGAACGCGTACATCAGGGCGGCGGTGCCGGCCTTGCCGAGGAAGTGGACGGGCAGCGCCGGGCCGTACCCGTGCCGCCGCAGCACGGGCGGCATCCACAGCAGCAGCACGTCGCGCAGCGGCACCGCGAGCGCCAGCCACCAGGGGACGGCGCCCCGCAGCACCAGACCGACCAGGGTGGCGAGGATGTAGAGCCGGTCGGCGAGCGGGTCGATGAGCCGGCCCAGCCTGCTGATCTGGTTCCAGGCGCGGGCGAGCTTGCCGTCGAGCCAGTCGCTGAAGCCGGCGAGCGCCAGCAGCGCGATGGCCCACCCGTCGGCGTGGGGACCCAGCACGAGCCAGAGGAAGACGGGGACGCCGAGCAGCCGCAGGGCGCTCAGCAGGTTGGGCACCGTCCAGATCCGGTCCTCGGCAGCGTTCACGCCCCAGACCCTACATGCCGCTCTCCCTGTCGATCCGGGCAGGAGCCACGGGGGTTCGCCCACGGGTGCCGGCCTGGGTGGAGGCCGTTTGCGCGGCGACGAGCCGGGTGTAGCGCCCGCCCAGGGCCAGCAGCTCCTCGTGGGTGCCCCGCTCCACCACCATGCCCCGCTCGACGACAAGGATCAGGTCGGCGTCCCGCACCGTGCTCAGCCGGTGCGCGATCACGATGCGGGTCTGCGTCAGGCGGGACAGCCGCGCCTCGATGTCGGCCTCGGTCGCACTGTCCAGGTTGCTGGTCGCCTCGTCGAGCAGCAGCACCTTGGGGCGGGGCAGCAGCGCGCGGGCCAGGGCGAGGCGCTGGCGCTGTCCACCCGACAGGCCGCCGCCCTCGACCAGGATCGTCTCGTAGCCCATGGGCATCGCCATGATCTCGTCGTGCAGGGCGGCGAGCCGGGCCGCCTCGGCGATCCGGTCCATGCCGGCCTCGGGGAAGTTGAGCGCGATGTTCTCCCGGATCGTCCCGGTGAACAGCGACGGCTCCTGGGTGACCACGCCGAACTGGCGGCGCAGCGATCGCGGGTTGAGCTCGGCCGCGGGAACGCCGTCGTATCGGATCTCCCCGGCCGTCGGCTGGTACAGGGCGAGCAGGAGGCGGGCGAGCGTGCTCTTGCCCGACCCCGAGGGACCGACCAGCGCGACCTTCTGCCCCGGCCGTACGACCAGTGAGACGTCGCGCAACGTCCACGAGCCGCGCGGGTCGTGGCGGAAGCCGACCCCGCGCAGCTCGATGCCGCCGCGCAGCCGCAGCACCTCGATCCCCGTGGACGGCTCGGGCTCGGAGGCGAGGATGTCCGACAGCCGGTCGAAGTGCGCCCCGGCCTGCTGAAGGCTGCGCAGGCTGGTCATCAGCGAGCCGATCGGGGTGAGCGCGGCGGTGGCCAGGGCGTTCAGCGCGAGCAGCGTCCCGAGGCTCAGCGACCCGTCGAGCACCCGCCACGCGCCGACCCACAGCAGCCCCAGCGGCGCGAGATAGCGCACCGCCCCGAGCACCGACTCGATGAGCCCCCGGACGAGCCCTCCCCGCACGTCGGCGTCGAGTTGCTGGGCGAACAGGTCCGACCAGCGCTGCATCGCCCGCGGCTCGGCCCCGGACGCCTTGAGCGTCTCGATGCCGCCGACGGCCTCCATCAGCCGGCCCTGCGTGACGGCGAGAGCGGCCAGCTCGCGCCTGGTCAGGTCGCCCACCCGGCGGGCGGTGCCGAGCAGGAGGGCGGCCTGCCCCGCGGCGAGCAGCGCGAGGAAGCCGCCGAAGACCGGGTCCCGGGCGAAGACGAGCAGCAGGTAGACCAGGGCGAGCGGCCCGTCGAGCAACGACGAGAGAATCTGCCCGGTCAGCGTCTCGCGCAGGGCGATGACGCTGTTCGATCGGTTCACCAGGTCTCCCTTGCCGCGCACCGCGAAGTACCGGTACGGCAGCGCGACAAGGTGCGACACCAGGTTCCGCGTCACCTCGCCGTCGGTGCGCGAGCGGAGCGCGACGAGCAGCACCGAACGCAGGTAGCTCACCGCGAACTGGGTGACCACGGCGACCAGCACGGCCACGCCGAGGAGCGAGAGAAGCCCGGAGTCCCCGCGCGGGAGGATCCGGTCGACGACGATCTGGAACGCCGTCGCGAGCCCCAGGCCGAGCACCTGGAGCAGCACCGAGGCCGCGACCACCTGGGCGAGCAGGCCCTTCCTGCGGAACACCAGGGCGCGCAGGAAGTCGCGCCGCCACGCCCGCGCGGCGCTGGACCGAACGCGGCGGAACCCCGGCTCCGGCTCGAACGCCAGCAGCACGCCGGTGAAGCCGGCGTCGAACTCGGCGGGCGTGAGCCGCCTGCGTCCCTGGCCGGGGTCCACGATGTCCACGTGATCGGGCGTCCACCGCTCCACCACCACGAAGTGCTGGAACTCCCAGTGGACGATCGCGGGCATGGGCACCCGCCCGAGGTCGGCCGGCTCCAGCGAGAACGCCTTGGCGTTCAGGCCGAACTCCCGCGCGGCGCGGACGATGGCCAGCGCGCTCAGGCCGTCCCTGCCCACTTGGAGGTGGTCGGTGACCTCCTGCACGGTGGTGCGGTGGCCGTGGAAGGACAGGATCACGGCCAGGCAGGCCGCGCCGCACTCGGTCGCCGAGTTCTGCAGAAAGACCGGGACCCGTCTCACCCGCCACCCCTCAGGACCAGAGCGGCGAGAACGGCCAGCCCCGAGGTGAGCACCGCGACCGCGCACCAGAGCAGGACGAGGCTGCGATTGCCGACCTCCTTGACAGCGGCCGGGGCAGACGGCGGGGCGGCATGGCGGCGCAGTGCCTCGGCGCGGAAGATCTGCCTGTTCACAGCGTGCCGGTCCGCGCCGTGGTTCCCCAGAACCATTCGATCTTCGCGGCCCGGCGGCGTTCATCGATCCACAGGTCGAAGACCCGCCGTTCGACGCGGCGGCGCGTGTCCGCGTCGAGCTCGGCGCCGGCGACGGAGATCACCTTGAGCAGGACGTCCGGGGCGGGCGAGACGACGTCGCCGGGCCGGGCGGTGCCCGTCTCGGCCGCGGGCACGTCCTCGACGACCAGCCGGGCGCCGCGCGTCCGCTCCGCCAGCGCGAAGAAGCCGGCTCCGGCGTCGATCTCCGCCGCCGCCCGCCGGGCCGCCTCGGAGCCGGGGAAGGTGAGGCGGGCGACCCGGGCCGTGCCGAACTCCTCCCGGTGCTCCTCGAAGTACGGCTCGACCCGTCCGGCCGTCACCCGCTCCCGGACGCGGGCAGCGGCCACCTCCCCCGCGACCAGCTCCTGGAGGTCTGCCACGGTGAGGGAGCGGCGGTCCATCCACTCGCGCGTCCGTTCCGCGGTGAGCAGTCCCCGGGCGCGCCGGAACGCGTCCACCGCCTCCTGGATCTCGTGGTCGGAGAGCTCGACCGGCGCTTCCTCCATCTCGCCCTGGACGAGGGCGGCGGCGATGATCCGGTCCACCAGCCGGGCCTCGTCCCACAGGAAGTCGAGCCAGGCGACCGCGTCGACCACCTTGACCCCGACTCCGTCGATCCGCAGCAGCAGCATCTCGCCGGCCCGCTGCACACCTCGCAGGGGCCAGGGCAGGGCGCGGTCGGGGCACCAGGACAGCGACACCGTCCCCTCCCCCGGCCGTTTGATCAGGAGGTCGTAGTGGAGCGAGTCGTCGTAGTCCTCCCGCTGCCATAGCAGCCGGAAGCGCACGCCGGGATGGCGCTCCCGCAACTCCCGCAGGCGCTCCTGGGCCTCGGACGGGTCAACGCCGTCCAGGCCGCGGAGGGTTTCAAGGGCGTCCGGCAACATGCGCGGTCTCCTCTCCGACCGTGCCGTACATCAACAGATCACACAGGGCCGCGCCGATCGGCAGGCCCGTGGCCTTCTCGATCCAGAGCCACTGGCCGCTGGGGTTGACTTCGAGGAAGACGTAACGCCCGTCGGGGGTCAGGATGAGATCGATCGCTCCGTAGCGCAGGCCGAGCCGCCGCACGATCCGCACGCAGCGCTCGGCCACCTCCGGCGGCAGCTCGTGCACCTCATGGCGGGTGCTGCCCGGGTCGTAGCGGCGCCAGTCGAGCCTCGTGTGATTGCTCTCCTGCGAGTGGATCTCCGCCGCGAAGACGGCCCGCCCCACGACGGTCACCCGCAGTTCGACCCGCTTGGGCACGTACTCCTGGATGACGACCGGGCCGAACCTGATCGCGTCCGCGTACGCCACATCCCGGGTGGACACCGGTTCCGACATCCGGGCCACGCCCTCCCCGTCGGCGCGGGGTCCCGCCGGAGCGCCCAGGGGCTTGGTGATGATGCGGCCCTGGTGCCGGCTGTAGAAGTCCAGGAACTCGTCGGGGTCGTTGGTGATCAGCGTGTCCGGCAGCTCGAATCCGAGACGACCGGCCAGGACCAGCTGTGACGACTTGCGCTGGGCCAGTCTCACCCGTTCCCTGGGCGCGGGGACCATGCGGCAGTCGAGCTGCTCCCACAGGTCCCCGGCGAACATCGCGCACTCCTGCTCGATGTGGGCACGTGCGGCCGGGTCGGCGATCTCGGGATGCGCGACGGGAGCCCGGGGACGGCGGAACCACACCGCCGTCAGACGGTCGAGATCGACGTCCGCCGTCTCCGTGCGCAGCCGCCGCCGCACCCGCCCGTCACGGTGGTAAACCGCGTCGAGCACCGCGCGGACCGGATAGTCGGCCGGGTCGAAGACGACCGCTTTCGCCTCCCGCGCGGCCAGCAGACGGGCCACGTGCTCCGCATGGAGGTCTCCGTCGATCGTGAGGATGAGTATCTCGCCGGACATCTCTCGTTCTTCCTGGTCTGGCTTCCTGGTCGGGCGCGGGGCGCCGGAAGGGCGCCCCGCGCGGTCACTCAGAAGCGGTCGCTCAGAAGTCGAGGTCCTTGGCGTCGACGCTGCCGTCCGGGGTGATGACGTGGCTCGACCACTCGAACTTCCGGCCGCCGTTGACGAGACGGAGGTCTCCCTCGTCGAGCTCCGGCCCGGCCGCCGCGATGTCGTCGATTCTGATCTTGGGCATTGTGATCCCTCCAGCCGTCCGGGGACGGCGCGGTTCCTGATGTGAGGGCACCCGGTCGGGCGCCTGACACAGACGCTAGGAGGGCCTTCTTGGCGTCCACTTTGGACGATCTAGGCATCGGCTGAACGGCCGCTTATGGTCGGGGTGGCCAGGCCGCACCGACGAGGGCATTCGGCGGAAGCGCCGCCGGGCGAGCAGGTGCCACAGCCCGAACCCGGCGAGCACCGCCCCCGGTCGATCCCGTGGCAGGCGCCGGCGGGCGGCGTCGGGCGGCGTCACGGTCAGGAGCCGGAGACGCCGCTCTCCCGGTCGTTCCCGGCGGGAGCCACGGGGGTGAACCCGGTGTCGACCAAGCCGAACCGGTGCGCCATCACCGCCGCCTGGGTGCGGTTGCGCAGCCCCAGCTTGTCGATGAGCGCGGCGACATGGCTCTTGACCGTCGTGACCCCCACGTGCAGCCGGTCGGCGATCTCGGCGTTGGACAGGCCGACCCCGACCAGGGTGAGCACCTGCGCCTCGCGCCCGGTGAGGCCCGGCGGAAGCGGCACCGCCTGCCGCTCGGCCGCCAGGGCCCGTTCGACGACGCGCCGCAGCACCGACGGCGCGAGCGGAGGCTCCCCCGTCGCGGCCCGCCGGACCGACTCGACCATCCGGGCCGGCGGGTCGTCCTTGACCAGGAACCCGAGCGCGCCCGCCCCCAGCGCGGCGTAGAGGTTCTCGTCCTCGGAGAACGTGGTGAGCACGACGATCCGGGCGGACGGCTGGGCGGCGAGGATCCTGCGGGTGGCCTCCAGTCCGTCGACGCGCGGCATCCGCAGGTCCATGAGCACCACGTCGGGACGGTGCCGCTCGGCCAGCCGTACGGCCTCGGCCCCGTCGGCGGCCTCCCCGCACACCTCCATGTCGCCGGCCGCCTCCAGCATCATCCGGACGCCCGCCCGCACCAGGGCCTGGTCGTCGGCGACCACGACGCGGATCACGCGAACCTCCCCGCCATGCGGCAGTCCAGCCGGTCCTCACGCGGCACCGGCAGCGAGGCGGCCAGCCGCCAGCCGCCGCCCTCGGCCGGGCCCGCGGTGACGTGCCCGCCGAAGGCGCGGGCCCGCTCCCGCATGCCCGCGATGCCCTGGCCGTGGGACGGCAGCACGTCCGGGGGACGGGACGTGCCGGGGCCGTTGCGCACCTCGACCGTGAGCGCGTCCGGGCGCATCGCCACATCGACCTCCGCCCGGGCCCCCGGCCCGGCGTGCTTGAGCACGTTCGTCAGCCCCTCCTGGACGATCCTCGCCGCCGACGCCCGCACCACCAGCGGGGCCCGTTCCACTTCGGGCGCGAGACGCAGGTCCACGCGCAGGCCGGCCGCCGACATCCGGGACACGGCGTCGCGCAGCACGTCGCCGGGGTCGGCCAGCATGTTCGCGAGCATGAGGTCGGAGCCCAGTGCCTCGTCCGGGTCGCGCAGCACGGCCAGCAGGCCGCGCAGGTCCTCCAGGACGCGGTGGCCGGTGTCCCTGATGTCGGCCAGCGCCTCGGCGGCCGGGCCGCCGGCTCCCGCGTACTGCGCCGCGCTCGCCCGCAGCACCATCGCCCCCACGTGGTGGGCCACGATGTCGTGGACCTCGCGGGCGATCCGCTCCCGCTCGGCGAGCCGGCCGGCCCTGTCCCGCTCGACGGCCAGTTCGGCGGCGTGCCTGGCCTGGGCCTGCCGCACGCCGACGTACCGGCCGATCGCCACGGGCGCGGTCACCATCGTCATCAGCGCCACCACCCGGAACGGGGTGATGTCTGCGGGGTCGTCCACGACCACGATCGCGGCGACCGAGCAGGTCAGGGCGTACGCCGCGGCGACCCAGGACCAGGCGGCGCGGGTCGCGAACACGCCGAGGGCCACCAGGGCGAGCAGTTGCAGGCTGCTGCCGGCTCTCGGGACGTACTGGTCGGCCACGACCAGCGCGAGGCTCTCCAGCAACAACACCGCGCCGGGCAGGTGCCGCACGACGCCCAGCGCGAGCCCCGCGAGCATCACCCCGAGCGCGACCGCCCAAACGGGTGGCTCGCCGCCGTGCCAGTACGGCCAGGTTGTCAGCACCGACAGCGCCACCCCGCCGCCGGCGAGCAGCAGGTCGAGCAGCGGCGCGGGATCCTCCTTGCGGCGCCCCTCCTGACCGCGCAGGTAGCGGCCGATCAGCACCGGGGCCGCGATCAGCCCGACGGAGTAGAACCAGGTGTTGCTCGTGAGGGCGATGCCGGGGTCGGCGAGGTTCACGGCGGTCGCGGCGGAGGCGAGCACGGCGGCCGGCGCCGTCCAGCCCCAGCCGCGCGACCTGGCCAGCACGCCCACCGAGATCGGCAGCAGGACCTGCAGGGTGTTGACGGTGAACGCGCCGAGCTGGTCGCACACCACCAGCAGCACGGACAGGTAGACGGCCACAGGGCCGGGCCGTCGGCGCAGCAGGCCCATCGGGAGCCCGGCCAGCAGAGCGAAGCCCATCCCCACCCACACCGGGGCCGGGCCGCTCCCGCCACTCCAGGAGCCGGCGCTGACGAGCGCGTCGAGCCCGGTCCCGCCCACCGCCAGGCCGATGTCGAGTGCCGTGCCGCGCGAGAGCGCGAAGGGCCTGCCGCTGAGGGGACGCTGCGGGACGAGCCGGCGCGTCGAGGGCCACCGCATGAGGGAACGCTACCGCCCGCCCGCACGGAGGCCGGTCCTCCGTTGGGAGGACGCTTCTCCTCCTTCTGGCCGCCTCCGTCCGCCAAGAGGCCGCACGCGGTGATCCACCTGGCCACCAGGTCGGCCCGGACGGCGGGCGACCCGGGCGGTCGCGCGGCCCTAGCGTCGCCGCATGGCGAACGAAACAGCGGTCTTCTTCGGGCAGTTCCTGCGCTCCCCCGCCGTGACCGGGGCGGTCGCGCCCAGCTCACGGCGGCTGTCGGAGGCGGTGTGCGTGCCGGTGCCGGAGCGCGGCGACCCCGTCGTGGTCGAGCTGGGGCCGGGCATCGGCCCCTTCACCGCCGAGATCCAGCGCCGCATCGGCGGGCGGGGGCGGCACCTGGCGGTCGAGATCAATGCGCGGCTGGCCGGCCACCTCGGCGCCCGCTACCCGGGGGTGGAGCTCGTGGTCGACAACGCCGCGCGGCTGCCCGAGCTCCTCGCCGGCCGGGGCGTGGCCGCCGCCGACGTGATCGTGAGCGGGCTGCCCTGGGCGGCGTTTCCCCCCGCCCACCAGGCGGACCTGCTGCGGGCCGTGGTCGCCTCGCTCGCGCCGGGAGGCGCGTTCACGACGTTCTCCTACGTCCACGCCCGCGCCCTGCCCGCGGCCCTGCGCTTCCGCCGCAGGCTGGGCGAGGCGTTCGAGGAGGTGGTGGCCGGGCGCACGGTCTGGCGGAACCTGCCGCCCGCCTTCGTCTACCACGCGCGCCGGCCCCGCCGATGATCTCGCAGCCCGCCGAATGGCGTTCTAGAGTGGCGGGCATGGACTTCACGCTGCCGGAGAGCGCGCAGGCGGTGCGTCGGGGCATCGCGGACATCTGCTCGCGGTACGACATGGACTACTGGCAGCGCTGCGAATCGGACAAGCGCTGGCCCGAGGAGGTGTGGGCCGAGCTCGCCAAGGGCGGCTGGCTCGGCCTGGCCGTGCCCGAGGAGTACGGCGGAGCCGGACAGGGCCTGCTGGAGCTGGCCGTGGCCACCGAGACCCTGTCGGCCTCCGGTTCCGCGGGCGGTTCGGCCTTCATGTACGTGCTGACGCCGGGGTTCGGGGCGCTCACGCTGGCCAGGCACGGCTCGGCCGAGCAGAAGGCCGCGCTGCTGCCGAAGCTGGCCACCGGACAGATCGAGACCTGCTTCGCGCTGACCGAGCCCGACGCCGGGTCCAACTCCCTGGCGATCTCGACCTTCGCCCGCAGGGACGGCGACGACTTCGTCGTCAACGGCCAGAAGATCTGGATCACCGGGGTCCAGCGGGCCGCCTGGATGCTGCTCGTCACCCGGACGATCCCGGCGGCGCAGGCCAGGCCGCGCAGCGACGGGCTGACGGTGTTCCTGGTGAACGTGCCGGAGGCCGTGGCGTCGGGGCGGCTGTCCTACCGGCCGATCCCCAAGATGGGCGCGAACACCACGCCGTCCAACATGGTCTTCATCGACGACCTGCGGCTGCCCGCCTCCAGCGTGCTCGGCGAGGTGGACCGGGGGGCGGCCGTGCTGTGGGACGTGCTGAACCCCGAGCGGATCCTGCTGGCGGCCAGTGCCCTCGGCGGAGCCGAGGTGGCGCTGCGGGTGGGCGTGGACTACGCGAAGCAGCGAGAGGTCTTCGGCCGGCCCATCGGGGCGAACCAGGCCATCGCGTTCCCGCTGGCGCAGGTCAAGGCCAAGATCGAGCTGGCCAGGCTGATGCTGCACAAGGCGGCCTGGTCGTTCGACAACCGCCTGCCCTGCGGCACGGAGGCCAACATCGCCAAGCTGACGGCCTCGCAGGCCGCGTGGGAGGCCGCCGACGCCGCGTTCCAGACCCACGGGGGCATGGCGTACTCGCTGGAGTACCCCGTCGCACGACTGCTGGCCGACGCCAGGATCGGCCGGATCGCGCCGGTGACCGAGGAACTGCTGCTCAACTACCTGGCCACCCAGGTGCTCGGCCTGCCCAGGAGCTTCTGACCGCTCCGATCACTTCCGGCCGCTTGCGCGCCGCCCCTGCGGGGCACCTACTTGAGGCAGCGGAAGGAGTCACACATGCGCGGTCCGTACGCCAGCACGGTGATCAGCGCGGACGCCGGGGACGTCTGGGCATATCTGCGCGAGTTCGGCAATCTCCACGAGTGGCTGCCTGGCGTGTCCACCTGTGAGATCGAGGACGGCGAACCGCTCGCCCCGGGGGTCGTGCGGCGGGTCGAGGGGGCGGGCGGGGTGTTCCGCGAGCAACTGCTGACCCTCGAGGACGAGGAGCGCACGCTGACGTACGCCACCCTCGAGTCCCCGCTGCCGATGCGCGACTACCGCGCGACGTGCCGGGTCGCCCCGGTGACCGACTCCGGGCAGGCGTTCGTGGAGTGGTACGCGAGCTACGAGGCCGACGACCCGGAGAAGATCGCCAAGATCCTCACCCGGGGCGTCTTCGTCCCCGGCCTGGACTCGCTACGCAAGCGCTTCAGCTGAGTCGTGTCCGCCACTCCTCGCGCCTCTCCTCACGACTCCGGCCGAAAGCGGGGCGGGCGCTTCTCCCGCAGGGCCAGCACGCCCTCGGCGGCGTCGGGGCCGGTGAAGCCGAGGAACTCCATGGCCAGCGAGGCGTCGAACGACGGCCCGGCCATGCGCAGCCAGTTGTTCAGCGCGTACTTGGTCAGCCGGATCGCCTCGGCCGACCCGGCCGCCAGCCGCGTCGCGATGTCCAGCGCCCTGTCGTGGACCTGGTCGTCGTCGACGCAGAGGCTCACCAGCCCCATCGCCTCGGCCTGCTCGCCGGTGACCGGCTCGCACAGCAGCAGGTGATACTTGGCCTTGGCCATCCCGCACAGCAGCGGCCAGACGATCGCCGCGTGGTCGCCCGCCGCGACGCCCAGCCGGGTGTGGCCGTCGATGATGCGGGCCGTCCGCCCGGCCACCGAGATGTCGGCCAGCAGCGCGACGGCCAGCCCCGCCCCCACCGCCGGGCCCTGGATCGCCGAGACGACAGGCTTCGAGCAGTTGAGCACGTTGTAGACGATGTCGCGGGCCTCGGCGAAGACCTCCAGGCGCGTGGCGTGGTCGCGGATCATCTCCTCGATCATCGACAGGTCGCCGCCCGCCGAGAACGCCTCGCCCTCCCCGCGCACGATCACCGCCCTGACGTCGTCGTCGCGGTCCACGTCGCGCCAGATCTCGGCCAGCTCGCGGTGACCGGTGCGGTCCACGGCGTTGCGCCGCGACGGCTCGCTGATCACGACGCGCAGGACGCCGTCGGCCGCCCAGCCGACCTTCAGCTTCTCGTACTCCCTCATGACGCCGCTCCCAGGGCTTCCCTGATCCTGGCGGCGAGGAAGTCGCGGCCCTCCAGCGCCTGGTCGAAGAACCCGGGCAGGCCGAGGAAGCCGTGCAGCGCGCCCTCGAAGCAGCGGTGCTCCACGGGGACGCCCGCCTCGGCGAGCGCCCGCGCGTAGGCCGCGCCCTCGTCGCACAGCGGGTCGCACTCCGCCGTGATCACCGTCGCGGGCGCCAGGCCCGACTTGTCCGGCAGGTGGATCGGCGCGAGCCGGGGGTCGCGGGGGTCGGCGCCGCCGGCGTACTGCTCGATGAACCACCTCATCTCCGCCGCGTCGAGCCCGAACCCCTTCCCGTACGCCCGGTAGCTGGGCGTGTCGGCGGCGACGTCGATGACCGGGCAGATCAGCGCCTGGTGGGCGAGGCGGAGCCCGGCGTCCCTGGCCAGCCAGGCCGCCACCGCCGCGAGGTTGCCCCCGGCGCTGTCGCCGACGACCGCCACCCTGAGCGCGTCCGCGCCGTAGAACGCCGGGCGGGCGTGCACGTCGCGGACCACGCGGAAGGCGTCCTCGGCGGCCGCGGGGAACGGGTGCTCGGGCGCGAGGCGGTAGTCCACCGAGACGACGACCGCTCCGGTCCTGTGGGCGAAGTCGCGGCCGAGGGCGTCGTTGCGCTCGACGCTCCCGAAGACCCAGCCGCCGCCGTGGAAGTAGACGAGCACCGGCAGCGGATGCTCGCCCGGCTCCGGGCGGTAGATCCGGACCGGCACCCCGGCCGCCGTCTCGTCCCTGACCGCAGGCAGGTCGATCCTCGGCCCGCGCTGCTCCACCATCCCGTCCAGGGACCGCAGCTGGGCGATCTGCTCACGGGTGAGGGAGGCGAGGTCCACACCGAGGTCCGAGGGGAACAGCTTGAGATAGGACTCCGCCTGGGGATGCAACGCCATGTCCCGCACAGTAACAGCGCCCGCCGACACATCCGCCGAAGCGGCCGCGGCGCGCTCTCCCGGCCGACCGGCGCCCGCGCCGCCTCCGGGACACGGTCCGTACGGGTCAGGGGCGGGCCGCGTCCACCAGGGCCTCCACCAGGCGGTTGTCCGCGCCGCGCTCGGGATGCCACTGGACGCCGACCGCGAACCGGTGCCCCTGGAGTTCGACGGCCTCGACGATCTGGTCGTCCGCCCAGGCCACCGCGATCAGGCCGGTGCCGAGCCGCCGGACGGCCCGGTGGTGCGCGCCGGTCACCTCCGCGCGGTCGCCCACGGCCTTGCCGACCTTGCTCGACACGCTGATGGTGACCACGTGCGCGGCCGTCTCGTGACGGTCGTGGCCGACGGCCTCCCGCAAAGATGTGATCAGCGTGCCGCCCTGGGCGACGTTGAGCACGTGCATGCCGCGCGAGATCGCCAGCAGCGGCACCTCCGCCTCCACCGCCGCCTGGGCCAGCGCGGTCTCGAACCGGTCGCGCTGGGGCTGCGGCCCGCCGAGCCCGTCGTCGTCCGGCTCCCCCGCCGGGACCTCGCCGTACAGCGCAGGGTCGACCTCCACGCCCCCGGCGAGGATGACCGCGTCCAGGCGTCGCACATAGTCGCCGGCGGACACGGGGCTCAGCGGCGGCAGCAGGACGGGCGCGCCGCCCGCCTTCTCCACCGCCCGCGCGTACGCCTGGGGTGAGACCGCCGCCTCACGGACCCACGTGCCCCAGCGCGCGGCCTCGAGATAGGTGGTGATGCCGACGATGGGACGCGCCATGGCCATCTCCTGGGGGTGTGCGAGCAGGCAGGCCCATCATGGCGCAGATCGTTTTCCTTTTTGTCAGTTTTCACATCAGTCACACGAGTCACAGTGGGGGGCGTCACGATAAATAACGAAGTGTTCACAGTCGGTTGCCTTGCGGGGAATCGGTTGTGACGCCCGAGAGCGAGTGGAACACTCCCCGTTGAGCGATCGGTCGAGCCGGGGCCGCCGGCGCTCGTCACCCGGAGCCGTCAGGGAGGTGGATCGACAGACCGGAGCACGCTTCCGGTCCCTAGGGTGGGACACAACTGATGCCTCTGAATCCACGCCTCGTCAAGGAGAGCTTCTCGGTCGTCGAGCCCGTCGCCGGGAAGGCCGCGGGGTACTTCTACGGACGACTGTTCACGCAGTGCCCGCACATGCGGGGCATGTTCCCGCCGGGCATGGAGGTGCAGCGCGACCGGTTGTTCAACGCGCTCACAAGGGTCGTCTGGATGCTCGACAGCCCCGAGGGGCTGGCGTCCTATCTCGCCCAGCTCGGGCGGGACCATCGCAAGTACGGCGTGTCCCCCGAGCACTACAGAGCCGTGGGAAGCGCACTTCTCGCAACGATCAGGCATTTCGCCGCCGAGATCTGGACCGACGAGATCGAGGCCGCCTGGACCGAGGCGTACGCCATGGCGGCGAAGATCATGATCGACGCTGCGACCGCGGAGACCACGCCCGCCTGGTGGCTGGCGGAGGTGATCGACCACGAGCCGCGCACCCGGGACATCGCGGTGCTCACGCTGCGGCCCTCGCAGCGCATGGACTTCGTCCCCGGGCAGTACGTCACGGTCCAGACGGCGAGGTGGCCGCGGGTGTGGCGGCGGTTCTCCATCGCCAACGCGCCCCGCGCGGACGGCACGCTCCGCCTGCACGTGCGCGCCGTGCCGGGCGGCTGGGTGAGCACGGCACTGGTCCGCCACACCCGCATCGGCGACCAGCTCCTGCTCGGCCCGCCGGTGGGCACGATGACGCCGCCCGAGTCCGACCGCGACCTCCTCTGCGTCGCCGGCGGCACCGGCCTCGCGCCGCTCAAGGCCGTCATCGAGCACGTCATCGCCTCAGGCGACCGCCCGAACATCCACCTGCTGTTCGGCGTCCGGCGCGCGTGCGATCTGTACGACATGCCGGACCTGGCCAGGATGGAGGCCAGCTTCCCCTGGCTGCGGGTCGTGCCGGCGGTCTCCGACGACCCGGCCTACGACGGCATGCGCGGCCGGCTCCCCGACGTGGTCGAGAGGTTCCACTCCTGGGCCGACCACGAGGCGTACGTCTGCGGGCCGACCGCGATGGTCAACGAGACCGTACGGCGCCTGCAGATCTCGGGGATGCCGCTCGCGCGGATCCACCGCGACCCGATACAGAGCGACACGCTGCGGAGCAGCACGGCGCAGAAGGGCACGGTGGAGAGCAGCACAGCGCAGATCCGAACAGCGCAGAGCGAGGCTTGACCGGAACGGCGGGCGACGCGGACGCTTTCCTGGCAGGATTCGAATCGAAAACATAATCGAAATCGACACAGGGAGGACATATGACCGCACTGCTCGCGATCGGTACTCGCAAGGGATTGTTCCTCGCGCGCTCCTCGGACGGCGGCTCCTTCGAGGTCGAGCCCGTGCGGTTCTCCACGATCGCGATCCACTCGGTCGCGATCGACACCCGCGGGAGCGCGCCCCGCCTCCTCGCCGGTATCGAGTACGGCCACTTCGGCCCGTCGGTGATGTGGTCCGACGACCTCGGCGAGACCTGGGAGGAGGCGACGACCCCGCCGGTCGCCTTCCCCGAGCGCACCGGGGCCGCACTGGCCCGGGTCTGGCAGCTACAGCCGTCGCCGTCCGAGCCGGACGTGGTCTGGGCGGGCGCCGAGCCCGCCGCGCTGTTCCGGTCGGAGGACCGCGGGGCCACCTACACCATGGTCGACGGCCTGTGGGACCACCCCACCCGGCCCCAGTGGCAGCCCGGTGGTGGCGGCCTGTGCCTCCACACCGTGATCCCCCACCCCTCCGACCCGCGGCGCATCGGGGTCGCCGCCTCCGCCGTGGGGTTCTTCCGCAGCGACGACGCGGGGGCCACCTGGCGGCCGTCCAACAAGAACATCCGCGCGCCCTTCCTTCCCGAGGGCGCGCAGTATCCCGAGTTCGGCCAGTGCGTGCACAAGGTGACGCAGCATCCCGCGGCGCCCGAGCGGCTCTACCTGCAGCACCACTTCGGGGTCTACCGGTCCGACGACTTCGGCGACTCCTGGACCGAGATCGGGTCCGGCCTGCCCTCCGACTTCGGGTTCCCGATCGCGGTCGATCCGGACGACCCGGACAGGCTGTACGTCTTCCCGCTGCACGGTGACGTCGACCGGACGCCGCTCGGCCACCGATACCAGGTGTTCCGCAGCGACGACGCCGGGGCCACCTGGCACGGACACTCCGCCGGTCTGCCCGAGGGCCCGGTGCACGCCTCGGTGCTCAGAGACGCGATGTCCGCCGGGCCCGCCGGGGTGTTCTTCGGCACCCGGGACGGCGAGGTGTACGGCTCGGCCGACGCGGGCGAGACCTGGTCGCTGATCGCCCGTCACCTGCCCGACGTGCTGTGCGTGCGGGCCGCCGTCCTCTGACCCGCCGCCACCGACCCCGCGGCGCCCTTCCGGGCGACCGCGGGGCGGCGGTTCACGACCTCCCCGGATCAGACCTCAATGGCCCTTCGGGGCCCGACCTTCGACGAGGCACGCCTCGGCGGCTCAGACCTTTCGGTAGCCGGGAACCCAGGCGCCGTCCTCGACGACGTAGTCGCCGAACAGAGCCGGGGCCTCCTCCCGCATGATCTCCCCGATGCGGTTGAAGACGAGGCGGATCTCCTCCTCGGCTCCCGCGGCCGTACGGGCCTCGATCGTGTGCCGCAGGGTGCGCACGTTGGCCGTCCAGACCAGGCCGGTCCCGACGCCCTCGGGCGCGAAGCGGCGCATGAACGAGGTGCGGTGCTTCTTCTCCGCGAACGGCACACCGTCCTCGTCCAGCCCGAAGTGGGCCGCCATCCAGTTCTGGAACTCCTCCATCCGGTCGAGCATCTCGGTCGCCCGCTTCATCAGCTCGGCGTCCTCGCGCGCCCACTCGGGGAACCAGAACGGGATGTCGCTCAGCCGGACGAACCGCAGCGACTCCTGCGAGATCGCGACCCCGGGCCGGTGCCGTACCAGCTCGTGGGTGAGCACCCGCGAGACGTTGTGCAGCACGAAGCTGAAGCTGAGGTGCTCCAGGACGCTGCCGTGCGCGCTGGCCAGGATGTTGCGCAGGTACGCCTCCTGGTCGGTGCGCACTCTCGTGACGTTCGGGTTCAGGCCCGGCTCGAACGACCGGTAGCACAGCCGTCCGGCGAACTCGGCGAGGTTCTGGGCGTCGAACTCGCCCCTCTCCAGCCGCTCAAGCCAGCTCTCCCCGCCGATCTCGTGGAGGTAGCGGGCCAGTTCGTCGTACTCGACGGACGGTTTGGCGACGAGGAAGACCTCGGGCTCGACGCTGCGCATTCACATTCCCCGTGAAGTGGTGCCGATGGGTGACCGTCCAAGCAAACCAGCTCAGGCTCACGATCGCGACCCGGCCCCCGCCCGCCTCAGCGCGCGGCGGCCCGGCGGCGGTGCGCCTTCTGACGGCATGCGACTCCGCAGAACCGGGCCGGCCGCCCCGTGCGGGAGAGCCGGAGGGGCCGACCACACTCCCGGCAGCGCGGTCCATCCTCCTCTCCGGATCCGTCCGCACCGTCCGTTCCGTTACCGCCACCCGCACCCGCCACCGAGTTACGTGACAGATCGGGAGGAAGTTTCGTTACGTCGGGGAGCGGAGGACGCCCGCCTGCCGAGGAGGGACGCAGCCCGTCGAGGACGATCGCCGTCGCCCGTCCAGGGACGCCGCCCGTCCTGCCCTCCATCGCCAGGCACCCGGCGAGCAGCGCCTGCACGTCGGCCGCGTCGACGTCGGCCCGCACGGCGCCGGCCCGCTGGGCCCGGTCGAGCAGCACGTGGAGGGCAGCCGCATACTCCTCCCGGGCCGGCACGGCGAGGCGCAGGTCCACTCCGGCGGACAGGGCGTCGCACAGCGCCTTGTTCAGCGCCGCCCGTTCGACCGTGAGGCGGACGGCGTCGAAGAACGCCTCGGCGGGACGAGGCGAGGCGGCCAGGGCGCGGACCTCCTCGGCGAGCCGTTTCAGGCGCTCCAGCACCACCGCCTCGAACAGTGCTTCCTTGCTCGGAAAATGCCGGTAAACCGTGCCGGCTCCCACTCCCGCGCGCCGCGCGATCTCGTCGAGCGGCACCGCCAGGCCGATCTCCGCGAAGGCACGCTGCGCCTCCTCCAGCACACGCGCCCGGTTGCGCCGCGCATCCGCCCGCGCGGGCGCGGGGCAGGCGCGGCCGTCGTCGTCGGACATGTGCTCCTCCTTGGCCCGCGTTGACAACCGGGGCGTGCGTTCCGTAACGTCCAAACCGGGTCGACCGTTCCGATTCTATCCGCGGCCGCCGCGCGGCCGGGCTTCCCCTGAAGGAGTTCCATGAGCACGCCCTCTCCCCGCGAGATCGCCGATCGCTTCCTACGCGCCTCGGTCGCCAACGCCTGGGACGATCTCGCCGACCTTTACGCCTCGGACGCGGTGATCGAGATCCCCTTCGCGCCCGAGGGCGTCCCCACCCGATCACAGGGGCGGGAGTTGTTCCGCGCCCGGTTCAAGGCGGCCGCGCCGCTGCGGCGGTTCGAGAAGGCCGGTCCCGTCGTCATCCACGAGACCCGCGACCCGGAAGTCGTCATCGTGGAGTACGACCTCCACGGGTCCATGACGAGGTCCGGCAGGCCCTTCGTCTTCTCCTACGTCATGGTGATGCGCATCAGGGACGGCCTGATCGTGCACTCGCGCGACTACGCCAACCCCCTGGCCGGAGCCGAGTTCCGCGACGAGCTGGCCGAAGCGATCAGTCAGTGAGCCGGCTCGACGATCACAGCCGGTAGACGCGGCGGGCGTTGCCCGAGCCGATCATGTGAGCGATCCGGGCGGCGTCGGCAGGGCTCCACTCGCCTTCGGCGATCCGGTCGGCGAGCACGCGGGCCAGGCCGCGGCGATGGCAGAGCGCGGCAAGGAAACACAGCTCGGCGGCGCCATGGCAGCCGGAGCCGTACATCTGTTTGTGGAACGGGACGAGTTCGAGCAGCTCGCGCAGGACGTGGGCGGAGCCGGCGGCGGTGTGGGCGACGGCGGGCCCGGCGTCCACGTACACATGCGGGAAGACGCCCGCGAGGTGCGCCGCCTGGCGGTGGTAGGGGTAGCAGTGCAGCAGGACGACCGGCACCCCGAGAGGGGCGAGGGCGCGGACGAACCCGGTCAGCAGCGCGGGATCGGTCAGGTGGCCGGCCCCGATGCCGGGCAGACCGCCACCGGACAGGCCCCAGCCGGACGGACCACCGCCGGATAGACCGCAGTGGAACTGCAGCGGCAGGCCCCGCTCTCTGGCGACGTCGACCGCCGCCCAGAGCAGGTGCCGTACGAGGACCGGGTCGTCCAGGCGCGACTTGGGGTCGGCGAGCCTGCGGCCGGCCGCCGCGATCACGCTGCCGCGCGAGGGCCGGGAGGGGTCGAAGCCGAGGCCGCAGTGGTGCGCCGCGACCGACTTGAGCGCGGCGGCGCGGGCCGCGCGGTCCGCGAGCTCGTCGCGCAGCATCCCGGCGTAGTCGGCGGCGGGCAGCCCGGCCTCGGCGACGTCCTGCTCGGCCTGCTCCAGCCGGACGATCTCGTCGGCGGCGGCCGAGCCGAGACGCCCCATCTCGGCGGGCGAAAGCAGCGCGGGGACGTCGGGCCCGGTGTCGACGAGGAAGGCCGACACTCCGGCACCGCGCAGCAGCCGCCGGTTGACCTCGGCCGCGCCGAGCTCGGCGCGGCGCGACAGGTAGACGGTGGGCGAGGCGTGTGGCTCCAGGCCGAGGACCGGCGCGCACCAACGGCGGATGGCGGCGCCGGCCGGGGTGTCGAAGTGCGTGGTGCCGGGCGGCGCGGGCGTGCCGCCCTCGCCGATGAGCTGCTCGAATCCCGACCTGGTGGTGTCGTCTCTGCGCACGCCGCAGCAGTGCTGGTCGACCATGGGCGCGAGCAGGGCGGCCCGCACCGCGTCGGGAAGGGGTACGGGCAGCATGTCGTGGGATCTCGGCTCCGGCACGGCAGTGGACTCTACGGCTCCCCCGCCGCGCCGGCACCGCCCTAAACGGCCCCTTTACTCAGCCATGGCGTGCGCAAAGCCGCAGGACGTTGGCGATGATCCGCGCTCCGGCCCCGCCCTGCGTGGTCAGGATCGACTCGGGGTGGAACTGCACGCCGAAGCGCAGGTTCTCGGCGTCCTCGATCGCCATGGCCGCGCCGTCCGGCGTGTACGCGGTGACCCGGAAGCCCCTGACTCCCGGCTCCTTGGCGTGCACAGAGTGGTAGCGGGCCGCGACGAACTCGCCGGGCAGACCGTCGAGCAGCGCGCTGTCTCCCTCGCGGCGGACCCGGCCGCGCTTGCCGTGCTCCGGGTAGCGCAGCAGTTCGAGCGTGCCACCCGCCTGCTCGACCATGGCCTGCAGGCCCAGGCACACCCCGAACACCGGGAGCCGCCGGGCGTACAGCGCCTCGATCAGCGCCGAGCAGCCGAAGTCGGACGGCCAGCCGGGCCCGGGCGACAGCACGACGAGCGTGGGCGCGATCTCGTCCAGCTTCTCCAGCGGGAACCCGTGCCGCAGCGTGACCACCGACGCACCCTGCTGGCGGAAGTAGTCGGCGAGCGTGTTGACGAAGGAGTCCTCGTGGTCCACGAGCAGCACGCGGTGGCCCTCGCCCGGCAGGTCGGCGCGGGGCTCCGTCCGCGCCTCCTCCCGGGGACGGGCGGACGCGGCGAGCGCGCCGAGGAGGGCGCTGGCCTTGAGCTCGGTCTCCCGCTCCTCGGCCTCGGGATCGGAGTCGTACAGCAGCGTGGCCCCGGCGCGCACAGTGGCGACGCCGTCGCGGATCTGCGCGGTGCGCAGGGTCAGGCCGGTGTTCATCGAGCCGTCGAAGCCGATGAAGCCGACCGCGCCGCCGTACCAGCGCCGGGTGGTCTCCTCGTGGTCCTCGATGAACTGCATGGCCCACGTCTTGGGGGCGCCGGTGACGGTGACGGCCCACATGTGGGTGAGGAACGCGTCGAGGGCGTCGAACTCGGGGCGCAGGCGGCCCTCGATGTGGTCGACGGTGTGGATGAGCCGGGAGTACATCTCGATCTGGCGGCGGCCGATCACCCGGACGCTGCCCGGCACGCAGATCCGCGACTTGTCGTTGCGGTCCACGTCCGTGCACATGGTCAGCTCCGACTCCTCCTTCACGCTGGACAGGAGCGTGCGGATCGCCTCGGCGTCCTCGACGGGGTTGGCCCCGCGGGCGATGGTGCCGGAGATCGGGCAGGTCTCGACCCGGTCGCCGGTCACCCGGACGTACATCTCCGGCGAGGCGCCGACCAGGTGCTCGCCGTCGCCGAGGCTGAGCAGGAATTCGTACGGCGCCGGGTTCTCGGTGCGCAGCGAACGGTAGAAGGCGGACGGGTCGGCGCAGGCGCCGTGGAAGACCTGGCCGGGGACGACCTCGAACAGGTCGCCGCGCTGGAACTTCTCCTTGGCCTTGGCGACGACCTCGGCGTAGGTCCCCCGCACCGGGTTCGGCGGGATCTCGCGGGGCGCGGCCAGGGGGATCGTCTCGCCGGTGCGCTCGAGGCCGCTGGTGGAGACGCCGTCCACGGTGAACTCGTAGCAGTGCTCGACGCTGGTCTCGCGGACCCGGTCGATCACGACGAGCCGGTCGGGCAGGTGCAGCACCAGGTCGCGCTGGTCGCCGGGGCGGGTCAGGCGGTAGCGGATCGGCTCGAACTGGAAGGCCAGGTCGTAGCCGAAGGCGCCGTACAGGCCGAGGTGCGGGTCGTCGGACCGGAAGGCCGCGATGATCT
Source organism: Microbispora sp. H10830 (assembly GCF_014161375.1). NCBI lineage: Bacteria > Bacillati > Actinomycetota > Actinomycetes > Streptosporangiales > Streptosporangiaceae > Microbispora > Microbispora sp. H10830. The sequence continues at coordinate 136,352 of NZ_JABBWX010000014.1, read as the reverse complement.
CGCGGATGGCGGTGAAGACGGTGGGCCTGCGGCTGCGCATCTCCTCGGGCAGCAGGTCCTCGGACTCGGGGACGTGCACCTCGACGTAGCCGTGGGCCGGCTCGGCGACCGGCTTGCCGGCCGCCAGCAGGCAGGAGGCGACAACGGGCAGCACGACCTGTCCGCGCTCGTTGAGCGCGCGGGCGGAGATGCGCCGCCCCCGCGCCACGATCTCAAGGCAGGGATCGACGTAGCCGAACGCCCACCTGCTGTACCGGCCCGGGTAGTCCATGCCGGACGAGAAGGCCCCGCCGCGCCGCTCCCCCAGCGACGTGACGATCCGCTCCAGCGCCTCCTCGGGCACCTCGCGCACCCGGCGCTCGACCGCGATGCCGCCGGCCGTGGTATATCCGCTGATCTCCACTGTCCACGCCCCTTTTTTCGTATGCCCCGGGGCGGACATACAGAAGGCCGCCACTCATGGGGCGGCCGGTCTATTCGACGCGAATGCGAAAACGCCGCCTGTCAGCGGCGCCACCACTGGGAGGGTGCATGAGTTCGCATGCGTCAAGGGTAGCGGCGGAAACCGCGATCATGCAACGCGGCATGACTGGAAGGGCGAACAGCGGATAGATATTCTGTTACTGGTCGGGAAACCTCACTCTCGGCGCGGGGCGACAGCCCGAGGCCGGGGAAGGAGGGGGCATGGTCCGCGTGCCGGCCCGCCTGCCTGTGCACCGCCACGGCCCTGGAGGGCTGGGCGGAGTGAGGGGTACGAGCGGGAGTACGAGTGGGAGTTCGAGCGGGCCGCAGGGCCGCCGGGTCCGGGTCCGCCGTGACATGCCCGTGCCGATGCCGGACGGCGTGACGCTCCTGGCCGATCACTACGCGCCCGTCGGCACCGACCGGCCCCCGACGATCCTGATCCGCACGCCCTACGGCAGGGGCGGAGTGGTCGGCTGGATGTACGGCTGGACCTTCGCCCGGCACGGGTTCCAGGTGCTGCTGCAGAGCTGCCGGGGCGGCTTCGGCTCCGGCGGGCGGCTCGATCCCCTGGTCCACGAGCAGGAGGACGGCCTGGCGACGGTCGAGTGGATGCGGGCGCAGTCGTGGTATGGCGGCAGCTTCGCCATGCACGGGCCCTCCTACCTCGGCTACACCCAGTGGGCGATCGCGGCGGAGACGCCCGACCTGCGGGCGATGGCCGTCCAGGTGACCGCCTCGTGCTTCCGGGACGCGGCGTACGTCGGAGGGTCGTTCGCGCTGGAGTCGACGCTGATCTGGACGACGCTCACCGCGCATCTGGAGGGCAGGCTGGGCGGCGTCGCCGCGTTCACCGCGCCCCGGCGCACGCGGCGGGCCGTGCTGTCGGGCCGCCCGCTGCCCGAGCTCGACCTGCTGTCGGCGGGCAGGCCGCTGCCGTTCTTCCGCGAGCTGCTGGCCCACCATGGCGAGACCCTCTGCTCGTACTGGGACAAGGCGGACTTCTCCGCGTCGGTGGGGCAGGTCGGCGCGGAGATCACGATGACCGGCGGCTGGTACGACGTGTTCCTGCCCTGGCAGCTCAAGGACTACGCGGCGCTGCGGGCGGCCGGGCGGCAGCCGCACCTGACCATCGGGCCGTGGTATCACGCCGACGTCCGCCATGGGCGGGCCGCCAACGCCGACGCCCTGGCCTGGTTCCGCGCCCACCTGCTCGGCGACCCGTCGGGGCTGCGCACCTCCCCCGTCCGGCTGTACGTCACCGGCGCGGGCGAGTGGCGGGACGAACCCGACTGGCCGCCGCCTCGCATGCGGCGCGAGCGCTGGCACCTGCAGCCGGGCTTCGCCCTGTCGCGGGACAACCCGGCGGGCGGCGAGCCGGACCGCTACCGCTACGACCCCGCGCACCCCACGCCCGTGATCGGCGGCCCGGTGCTGATCGGCAACTCCGAGCCGAGGGACAACCGCCGCCTGGAGGCCCGGCGTGACGTGCTCGTCTACACCTCGGACGTGCTCGGCCGGGACACCGACATGATCGGCCCGGTGAGCGCCGAGCTGTTCGTGCGCACCGGCAGGGAGCACACCGACCTCGTCGTACGGGTGTGCGACGTGCATCCCGACGGCACGTCGATGAACGTCTGCGAGGGCGTGCGCCGCCTGACCCCCGCGGACCGCGGCGACGAGGACGGCGTGCGCCGGGTGGAGATCGACCTGTGGCCGATGGGCCACAGGTTCCGCCGCGGGCACCGCATCCGGGTGCAGGTGGCGAGCGGTGCCTATCCGCGCATCGCGCGCAACCCGGGCACCGGCGCGCCGCTGACGGCGGGCACCCCGATGGTCGCCTCCGACCAGGAGATCCTGCACGACCCCCGCCATCCCTCGGCCGTGATCCTCCCCGCGCTGCCCTGAGCCGGCCCACGACCGTTCGGACGTTGCTACCCTCGCGATCGTGGCGATCAGGAACTCCCACTGCTCCTTCTGCGGAGCGGCCTACGCACCCGGCCTGTCCTGGCCGAGAACCTGCCAGACGTGCGGCGGCACCAGCTATCTCAACCCCCTGCCGGTCGCGGTCATGGTGCTTCCGGTGGACGACGGCCTTCTCGTGGTCCGCCGGGACGTCGAGCCGCACCGCGGCCTGCTCGCCCTCCCCGGCGGCTTCATCGACATCGGCGAGTCCTGGCAGCAGGCCGCCGTACGGGAGCTCCGCGAGGAGACGGGCGTCGTCGCCGACGCGGCCGGCGTGCGGCTGTACGACGCGGTCAGCGCGCCCGACGGCACCGTGCTGATCTTCGGCCTCGGGCCGCGGACGACCGCGGACGCCCTCCCGCCGGTCGCGCGCACCGCCGAGACCAGCGAGTGGCTGGTGATCGACGGCCCTCAGGAGCTGGCGTTCCCACTGCACACGCAGGTAGTGGCCCGCTACTTCGGCTCCGGCGGAACTTCTCGGGCATGATGGCGGGCGAGAGGGGCTCGTGGTCCGGCCCTCGGGGAGTGTCCGAAACGCAGATCAGCGACGCGAACCGCGACGCGGCCGCGAGCCCGGCAGCACATCACCGAGGTCGCTCCCGTCAGCCTGAGGTGGCGGAGGGCGGCTCCTTCATCCAGACCGGGATGTCCCGGCCGGTGACGACGCGGAACTCCTCGGCCACCGCGGCGGCGTCTCCCGCATAGGCGAGAAGCAGCAGGTCGGCGACCGAGCCGATGATGTCCTGGGCGATGTGCTCGGGCAGCTCCCGCGACGCCAGCAACGCCTCGATCAGCGGGGTGACTGCGGCACCGAAATGGGAGTCCTCGATCCTCACATACCCGCGGGCCGCAAGGCTTCTGACATAGCCGGGCAGGTAGGCGTCCCGGTCGAGCTCGGCCAACTCCCGGTGCAGGCGCACGGCCTCCTCGCTGACCGGAACCGCCTCGGCCCCCCGCCCGACACCCGCCAGCAAGGCAGCGTGGTTGTTCAACGACATCGCCAAGCCGGGTAGGTAGGCGTCCCGGTTGAGCTCGGCCAACTCCCGGTGCAGGCGGAGGGCCTCCTCGCTGAAGGGAACCGCCTCGGCCCGGCGCCGCATGCCCGCCAGGAAGGCGGCGTGATTGGTCAACGAGCGGGCCAGGTCGGGCAGGTGAGCGTCCCGGTTGAGCTCGACCAGCACCCGGTGCAGGCGGAGGGCCTCCTCACTGAAGGGAACCGCCTCGGCCCGCCGCCCGACCTCCGCCAGCAAGGCGGCGTGATTGTGCAACGACATCGCCACGTCGGGCAGGTGAGCGTCCCGGTCGAGCTCGACCAGCTCGCCGTAAAGACGGACGGCCTCCTCACTGAAGGGAACCGCCTCGGCCCGCCGCCCGACCTCCGACAGCCGCAGAGCGTGATTGGTCAACGAGCCGGCCAGGCCGGGCAGGTAGGCATCCCGGTTGAGCTCGGCCAACTCCCGGCGCAGACGCACGGCCTCCTCACTGAAGGGAACCGCCTCGGCCCGCCGCCCGACACCCGCCAGCTGGTTCGCGTAGTTGCCCAACGAGTCGGCCAGGCCGGGCAGGTAGGCGTCCCGGTCGAGCTCGACCAGCACCCGGCGCAGACGCACGGCCTCCTCACTGAAGGGAACCGCCTCGGCCCGCCGCCCGACACCCGCCAGCCGCAGAGCGTGGTTGTTCAACGAGGCGGCCAGGCCGGGCAGGTACGCATCCCGGTCGAGCTCGGCCAGCTCGCCGTGCAGGCGAACGGCCTCCTCGCTGACCGGCACCGCCTCGGCCCGCCGCCCGACCTCCGCCAGTAAGGCGGCGTGGTTGTGCAACGAGTCGGCCAGGCCGGGCAGGTGGGCGTCCCGGTCGAGCTCGGCCAGCTCGCCGTGCAGGCGAACGGCCTCTACGCTGACCGGCACCGCCTCGGCCCGCCGCCCGACCTCCGCCAGCCGGTTCGCGTGATTGTGCAACGACAACGCCAGGTCGGGCAGGTGAGCGTCCCGGTCCAGCGCGGCGAGCCGACGCCAGAGCCGGACGGCCTGGCGGCCTTCGGCCAGGGCGCGTGCGTGCAGCCCCGCGTAGGACAGGCGGACAGCCAAGGCGTCGTGGATGTGGGCACGGGTGGCCGGATCGGTGGCGGCGGCCAGCCGGTGCTCGGCCAGGCGGGAGGCTACCGCGGCGGCCCCGATATCGAGATCGATATGCCGATGATCGGGCAGCATCGCCTCGATGGCCGCCAGTAACCTCGCATCGACGTCGTCCAGGCCGGCCAGCCTGGCCAAAGCGGCGCCACCGGCGTGCACAGCCAGGTGCGGGGCATCGGCCAGCAGCGGATACAACTGCCGCCGCGTCAGATGGGGCCACCGGCACGCGGCCTCGATCAGCGTGGTCACCGCATGCTGTACCCATGCCGGTACGCCGCCGCCCTGGTCCGGTCCGTCACCGGCGCCGACGGGCGGGGCCAGCAGCCGGGCAGGCGCCGTCTGCGCCCACGGGTCGACGGGAAAATCGCAGGAATGGCCGGGGATGGACAAGGCGAGGAAGTCCTCGCCCAGCCGGTCGGGATACAACGGCTCCAGCACCGTGGCGCTCGCGTGAGCAGCCGATACCCCCTCCGGCGAGGCCGGCCCGGCGGGCGGGTAGCACACCGCGTGGTCCTTCAGAAGCTGCCCGATCGCCTGGGTCGACTCGACCTCGGCGCGTGCCAGGACGGCCTTGCCGTCGTCATAGCCGAGCCGTCCGGTCAGCGTCGCGGTGTAGACGATCTGGCCCATCGCCTCCGGCGAGGTCGTCAGCGGTTTCTCCCGGCGCGGGGACGCCATCGCCTCCCAATGATCTCGTTCACGCGCCAGCAGGAACTCCGACACCCGCACGGGATCGACGGGCGCCACCTGACCACGCTCGGCGGCCAGCACCGCGGCCAAAGCGGCCATGTGCACGGTCAGCACCAGCCGATAGGCCTCATGCCGCTCCAGCCCGGACGGCGCGGCCACCGAACCGGCCTCGGGCACCCGCAGCACTTCGGCGAACCGATCACGGGCCGCGGCGAACAGCCCCGCACGAGTGATCCCGCTCTCCCGCTCCAGCGGCTCCAGCTCCCGCCGGCTGGGCACCAGACCCAGGTCGCGCTGCATCCGCCCCTTCAGGCTGTCCCACCAGGTGCCGGCCGGGCGGGCCAGCAACAGCACCCGCACCGGCACCCGCCCGGACGCATGCGCATCACGCAGCAGGGTGAGCAGGTCGGCGGTGTCCCACCGTTCGGCATAGTCCACCAGCACCAGCACCCCGGCCGCCTCGTCGAAGGCGGGAACCTCGAAGTCCGCCGCGGTGGAGCGATCACGCCGGTGGTGGGCCGTCAGCACCACCCATCCCTGCTGCCCCCACAGGTGCGCCACCTGTCCGGCCAGCCGGGTCTTGCCCTGCCCGCCCGGCCCATGGATCAGACGCACCGCCACGTCCTGCCCGGTGCCGGCGTCCCGCCAGCTCGCCAGCTCCGCCAGCAGATCACGGCGGCCGGTGAAGGCGATCAGCGCGCGAGAGGCCCGCAACAGCTCACTCGGCTGCGCCCGCGCCTCGCCCGCCGTCGCAGGTGGCGCCGGTGCAGGCCACAGGGCCCACCGGTACGGCTCCTCGCCTCCATACACGATCAGGTCTCCGGCGGCCTGGTAGATCCGGGCCAGCCCCGCGCCTTCCGCATGCTGGATCACCTTGCGTGACCCGCGTGCCGGCTTCACCGCTTGTCGAGGTCGCGGCCGGCCTGATCCACCTGGCCGTCCTCGGTGGCCGTGGCCTGCTGCCACACCGGGTGCGCCGCACCGGCGGCGGTGCCCCCCACCGCGTCATCGTCGTCGCTTCCTCCGTGCCGCCGCGGCAGCCCGGCGTTGATGTCACGGCCGGCCTGAAAGACGCGGCCACGCCCGGTGGCCTCGGCCCGCTGCCGCACACCGCCACCACCGCTCTTCCGCTCAGCGACCAGCCCGTACACCGCCGTCCCCAGCCCGGCCAGGGCGACGAACAGCCCGATCACGCTGGCCAGCTTGTCCGCCTTATCCAGCCCCACCTGCGACAGGTAGACGCCCAGCGCCGCCAGGGCCGCCACCGCGACCCCGGCCCCACCCCAGACCGGTCCCCATCCGCGCATACCGGCATCATCAAGCACCCATCAGCATCACGCCATGTGATTGACCGACAAACGCGTCGAACCTCTCGCGCTTTCAGGCCTCGCGGACGCGGCCGGCCTCGACGACGATGCGGCGTGTCGTGTGGACGGCCTTCAGCATGCGCCGGTCGTGGGTGACGAGCAGCAGGGTCCCCGTGTACGAGGCGAGAGCGGACTCCAGCTGTTCGATCGCCGGAAGGTCGAGGTGGTTGGTGGGCTCGTCCAGGACGAGCAGGTTGACACCACGGGCCTGCAGCAGGGCGAGGGCCGCCCTCGTGCGCTCGCCCGGCGACAGCGTGGCCGCCGGGCGGAGCACGTGGTCGGCGCGCAGGCCGAACTTGGCCAGCAGCGTGCGGACGTCGGAGGGCGGCAGGTCGACGAGCGCGCCGAACGCGTCGAGCAGCGGCTCGTCGCCTTCGAAGAGGGCGCGGGCCTGGTCGACCTCGCCGACGACCACACTGGGGCCGAGCGCCGCCGTCCCCTCGTCGAGGGGCACCCGGCCGAGCAGCACGCCGAGCAGGGTGCTCTTGCCCGAGCCGTTCGCGCCGGTGATCGCGACCCGGTCCGCCCAGTCGATCTGCAGGTCGACGGGCCCGAGCGTGAAGGCGCCACGTCGGGCGACCGCGCCGCGCAGCGTCGCGACCACGGCCCCGGAGCGAGGCGCGGCGGCGATCTCCATCCGCAACTCCCACTCCTTACGCGGCTCCTCGACGACGTCCATCCGCTCGATCAGTCTCTCGGTCTGCCGGGCCTTGGCCGCCTGCTTCTCCGTCGCCTCGGTGCGGAACTTCCGCCCGATCTTGTCCCCGTCGGTGGCCTTGCGGCGCGCGTTCTTGACGCCCTTCTCCATCCAGGCGCGCTGGGCCCGGGCGCGGGCTTCCAGAGACGCCCTCGTCTCGGCGTAGTCCTCGTACTGCTCGCGTGCGTGCCTGCGGGCGATCTCGCGCTCCTCCAGGTAGGCGTCGTAACCGCCGCCGTACGCGCGGACCTGCTGCTGGGCCAGGTCGAGCTCGACCACCCTGTTCACCGTGCGGGCGAGGAACTCGCGGTCGTGACTGACGACCACGGTCCCGGCGCGCAGCCCCGTCACGAAGCGTTCGAGCCGGTCCAGACCGTCGAGGTCGAGGTCGTTGGTGGGCTCGTCGAGCAGGAACACGTCGTAACGGCTGAGCAGCAGCGAGGCCAGCCCCGCCCGGGCCGCCTGGCCGCCGGACAGGGACGTCATCTCCTGCTCCAGGCCGACCGTGAGCCCGAGGTCGGCGACCACCTCCTCGGCTCGCTCCTCCAGGTCGGCGCCGCCGAGGGCGAGCCAGCGATCGAGGGCCTCGGCGTACGCGTCGCCGGGATCGCCGCTCACGAGCGCCTCGGTGGCCGCGTCGAGGGCCCGCTGTGCGGAGGCGACCCCGGTCCGGCGGGCGAGGAAGGCGGCGACGGTCTCACCGGGCCGCCGTTCGGGCTCCTGCGGCAGATGGCCGATGTTGGCGGTGGGCGGGCTGAGCCGGACGCTGCCGTGCTCGGGGGCGTCGAGGCCGGCCAGCAGGCGCAGCAGCGTCGACTTGCCCGCGCCGTTCACGCCCACCAGCCCGACGACGTCCCCGGGCGCGACGACCAGATCGAGATCCGTGAACAGGACGCGGTCGCCGTGCCCGGCGGTGAGTTCCTTCGCGACAAGAGTGGCGCTCATCAGGACACAGACCCTACTGGGTCCCGAGCCGAGGAGTATTCCTAGAGGCCCTCGGCGAGCGAGAGCAGGCGGGTGACGGTGTTCCAGTTGCGCATGGTGGCCGGGCCGGTCGAATACTTCTCCATGAGCGGCGGCAGCTTGGGACGCCGCAGCCCGTCGGGGAAGTAGACGTAGAGCTCCCGCTCGCCTATCCGCATCTCCTCCGGGGCGTACGCCGCCGGATCGATGCTCGCCAGCCCCTCCCGGTCGGGCGGCCGGGCCAGGAAGACCACGGCGAACCGGGCGGGGTCCCGGACCTCCAGGGGGTTGTGCTCCACCACGCCGCGAAGCTGCTCAGCCGTACGGACGATCACCGCGACGGACAGGCCGAGCTCCTCCCGGATCCCGCGCTCGATCGCGGCGGCGATCGGCTCGGCGTCCCCGTCCGCGGTGAACAGGGCGTTCCCGCTGCGCAGGTGCGTGCGCACGTTTCCGTGTCCGAGCCGTTCCAGCAGTGCCCTGAGATCGGCCATCGCCACCGCGGTGGCGGGGTTGACGTTGATGCCGCGCAGCAGCGCCACGTATCGCATCGCATCGCCTCCTTCCGGCGGGAGGCTATCCCCCGTTCCTGTCAGACCGCGTCAGGTATCGGGCGGCCATCTGGTCGGCGGCCTCCCCCGCGATCGCCGCCGTGGGCGCCCTGGTCCGCGTCGTCGCCATGTCGACCGCCGATCACTCAGCGATCAGTCGCCGATCGTCGCTGGGCGCGCCAACACGACCGTTCGGCGATCGGTGATCTCCCTGTGACATGTGAGTCCTTACGCTGCCGCCGAGCAACCGTCCCGCTGGTCCGCGCGACGGCCCCGTCGCGCGGATCTGCCGGGCACGCCTGGTCCGTGTCCGATTGGAGAACGTGTGACGACCCCCCGCGCCGACCGCGGCCGAAACCCCGACCGAAGCCCGCTGAACTGGCTACTCCTGCTGCCGATCGTGATCCCGCTCATCCCGCCCCTGTTCAACGCCGACGAACCGCGGCTGTTCGGCATCCCGATGTTCTACTGGCTGCAACTCGCCTTCATCATCCTCGGCGTCACCTCCACCACCCTCGTCTACCGCGCGACGAGGAGGAGCCGGTGAAGACCACCGAGATCGTCATCTTCACGCTCCTGTTCCTGGTCGTCAGCGGCATGGGCTTCCTCGCCGCCCGCTGGCGCCGTCCCGGCGACCTCGCCACGCTGGACGAGTGGGGTCTCGGCGGGCGCAGCTTCGGCAGCTGGATCACCTGGTTCCTGATCGGCGGCGACCTCTACACGGCCTACACGTTCGTGGCCGTGCCCGCCCTGATCTTCGGCGCGGGCGCCATGGGCTTCTACGCCGTGCCGTACACGGTGGTCGTCTACCCGATGGTGATGCTCGTGCTGGTCCGGCTGTGGTCGGTCTCGCACGTGCACAACCTCGTCACGCCGGCCGACTTCGTCCGCGTGCGCTTCGGCTCCCCCACGCTGGCGCTGCTGGTGGCGATCACCGGCATCGTCGCGACCATGCCGTACATCGCGCTGCAGCTCATCGGCATCGAGGCGGTGCTGAAGACGATGGGGCTGACGGGCGACCTGCCGCTGATCATCGCGTTCGCGATCCTCGCGGCCTACACCTACCAGTCCGGGCTGCGCGCCCCCGCGCTGATCGCGTTCGTCAAGGACTCGCTGATCTACCTGGTGATCCTGGTCGCGATCATCTACATCCCGGCCAAGCTCGGCGGCTGGGGGTCGATCTTCGACGCCGCGAAGGCCAAGTTCGACGCGACCCCGAACCCCGGCGACGGCCCCCTGCTGAACGCCAACAACCAGCTCCAGTACGTCACGCTCGCGTTCGGCTCGGCGCTGGCGCTGTTCCTCTATCCGCACAGCGTCACCGGGATCCTCGCGTCGCGGAACCGGAACGTCATCAAGCGGAACATGTCGGCCCTGCCGGCCTACAGCCTGCTGCTCGGCCTGATCGCGCTGCTCGGCTACATGGCGATCGCGGCCGGGGTCAAGCCGATCGGCAAGGACAGCAACACGATCGTGCCGCAGCTGTTCGACAACGTGTTCCCCGACTGGTTCGCCGGAGTGGCCTTCGCCGCCGTCGGCATCGGCGCGCTCGTGCCGGCCGCGATCATGTCGATCGCCGCGGCCAACCTGTTCTCCCGCAACATCTACAAGGAGTACATCAAGCGGGACGCCACCGCCGCCCAGGAGGCCACGGTCAGCAAGATCGCGTCGCTGGTCGTGAAGATCGGCGCGGTGCTCTGCATCCTGCTCATCGAACCGCAGTTCTCGATCGACCTGCAGCTCATCGGCGGCGTGATCATCCTGCAGACGCTCCCGTCGGTGGGCCTCGGCCTCTACACCCGGTGGTTCCACCGGGGCGGCCTGATCGCGGGCTGGGCCGCCGGCATGGCGGCCGGGATGCTGCTGCTGTACAACATCGCCAACCCGGCCACCAACCACGCCCACTTCGGCGGCTCGGCCTTCCCGCTGTCGCAGCTCGGGTTCGACACCAAGATCACGGTGTACGCCGGGTTCCTCGCGCTGATCGTCAACCTGGTCGTCGCCGTGCTCGGGACCTTCGTGGCCCGTGCCCTCAAGAGCGCCGACGGCCCGGACGGCACTCAGCCTGAGGACTACTTCGCCGACCAGGGCGACTCGCGCGTCCACGAACTGGAAACCACGGCGCCCACCGCCTGATCGGGGTCCACACCGACTTGTGGCCGGCTTGACGCGGCGGCGCGCGCCGCGTGGAGCCGGCCGCAAGCATGCGGTGGGACAAAGAGGCATCACCTCGAACAACGAAGGAGCGAAGGATGCCTCTCAGCAACGATCTGATCGTCACCGGCGGCCACGTGATCGGCATGGACCCGGCGGTGCCGGACGGCCCCGCCGACGTCGTCGTCCGCGACGGCGTTATCGTGTCGGTCGGCCCCGCCGCCGGAGCGTCCCCGGAGGCGGAGGTCGTGGACGCCTCGGGCTGCGTGGTGATGCCGGGCCTGGTCGACACCCACCGTCACACCTGGCAGTCCGCGCTGCGTCACATCGGGCTGGACTGGAGCCTGATGGACTACCTCGGGGCCGCGTTCCTCCAGCTCGGGCCGAGCTTCCGGCCCGAGGACGTCTACGCCGGCACCCTGCTCGGCGCGCTCGGCGCGCTGGAGTCCGGGATCACCACACTCGTCGACTGGTCCCACATCCAGAACACCCCCGAGCACAGCGACGCCGCCGTGGCCGCGCTGCGCGACAGCGGGATCCGTGGGGTCTTCGCCTACGGCTGGCCCCAGGTCGACCCGCTCACCTGGGTGGGCGACCACAGCGACGCGGAGCTTCCCGCCGACGTCCGCCGGATCAGGGACGTGCTCCGCGACGACACCGCCCGCGTGACGATGGCCCTGGCGGCGCGCGGCCCCGAGATGTCCGCCCCCACCGCCGCCCGGCGCGACCTGCTGCTCGCGCGGGAGCTCGGCCTGCGGGCCACCATGCACGTCGGCTCAGCCGACAAGGCGGGCAGCGTCGGGTGGCTGCACGACGAAGGTCTGCTCGACGAGACGATCACGCTGGTGCACGCGAGCGCGACCGGCGACGACGAACTGAAGGCCGCCGCGGGCGCCGGCGCGACCGCGAGCGTGTCGCCGTTCATCGAGATGACCATGCCCGGGCTCGGCACGCCCGCGACCGGCCGTCTCCTGCGGGCGGGCCTCGTCACCGGCCTCAGCACCGACACCGAGGTCGCCACCTCGGGAGACATGTTCACGCAGATGCGCGCCGCGCTGGCGCACCACCGGTTCACGCAGGACCCGGCGCCGCTCACCGCCGACGGCCTGCTGCGGATGGTCACCGCCGACGGCGCCGCGGTGGCCGGGCTGTCCGCCGTCACCGGCAGCCTCACGCCCGGCAAGCGGGCCGACCTGATCGTGGTCGAGGCCGGCACCCCCTCCATGGCGCCGATGCTCGACCCGCGCGCCGCCGTCGTCCTCGCCGGCCACCCCGGGCTGGTCCGCACGGTCGTCTGCGACGGCGTGATCGTGAAGCGGGACGGCGCGCTCACCGGGCCGGTCGGGCGGGCCATGGACGCCGCGGCGGCGAGCCTCGCCCACCTCCGCGAAGCCGTGCCCGGGCTGCTCCGCGCATGAGAACAGGGTGCTCCGCGCCTGAAGCGCAGTGCTCTCCGCCTGAGGGCTCAGTCTCGGCCGATGATCGTGGCACAATCCCGGCATGGCGGTCATGTTCCGGGTGCTCGGCCCGGTCGAGGCGTACGTCGACGGCGTTCCCGTCGACCTCGGCGGGCCTCGGCCCCGGTTGCTGGTGGCCCGCCTGCTGATCGCCAGGGGCGCGACCGTGTCGGTGGACGCGATCCTCGACGACCTGTACGACGGCACGCCGCCGCCGCGCGCCCAGAGCACGCTGCACAGCTACATCTCCAACCTGCGCCGGGTGCTCGAACCCGGCCGTGCTCCGCGCACGCCCTCGTCCGTGCTCCTCAGCCGCCCTCCGGGATACGCGCTCGGGCCGCACGAGGTGGACGCCGACGAGTTCGTCCGCCTGGCCCAGGCGGGTGAGCCGGAACGCGCCCTGGCCCTGTGGCGCGGCATGCCGTACGAGGAGTTCGGCGACGTGCCCTGGCTCCGGCCGGAGATCGAGCGGCTCGCCGAGGCGCATCTGGTGACGCGAGAGCGGCTCCTGGCCGGGCGGGTGGGCGACCCGCACGTGGTGGGCGAGCTGGAGGCCCTGGTGGCCGCGCATCCCCTGCGCGAGGGGCTGTGGGAGCTGCTCGCCCGCACGCTCTACGCCCTGGGCCGGCAGGCGGACGCCCTGGAGGCGCTGCGCACGGCCCGGGTCCACCTGGCCGAGGAGCTCGGCCTCGACCCCGGCCCGGCGCTGCGGCGCCTGGAGGAGGCGATCCTCGCCCAGGACCCGGCCCTCGACGGCCCCGTCCCCGTACGGCAGGGCCTGGCGGCGCCAGTCCAAGCAGCACGCGCCGAAGCGGCACGGGCCGAGGCGGACCGGCCGGAGCGGCGCGCCGTCGGCCGGGGGACGCAGTTCGACCGGCTCGACGAGCTGGCGCGGGACGTCATCCAGGCGGCCCGGGGAGTGGCCCAGCGCGGGCCGGGGATCGCGGTGATCTCCGGTGAGCCGGGGATCGGCAAGACGTGGCTGGCGGAGGCGTTCGCGGCACGGCGGGCCGCCGAGGGCTGGCTGGTCGCCTGGGGCAGATGTCACGAGACCTCCGGCGTGCCCGCGCTGTGGCCGTGGCAGCAGATCGTCCGGGATCTCGCCGCCCGGGTCCCCCCTTCTCCCGCGCAGGCCGCCGCCCTGCGGGTGCTGCTCGGCGACGACGCCCCGGGAGACGACCCCGCCCCGGTGGCCGAACGGCCCGCCGAGGCGAGCGAGGCCCGGTTCCGGCTGCACCAGGCGACCGCGGCGTACCTGGGGACGGCCTCGGCCGACCGGCCGCTGCTCGTGGCGATCGACGATCTCCAGTGGGCCGACACGGCGTCGCTGGGCCTGCTGTCCGACCTCGCGTTGCTGCTGCGCGGCGCGGTCGCCATCGTGATCACCGTGCGGTCCGGCGAGGGCCCGGCCGCGGTGCACGACACGCTCGGCCTGCTCGGGCGGCACGACGCCCTCCGCCTGCCTCTGGCTGGGCTCGACCGCGCCGCGGTCGCCGAGCTGTCGGGGCTGCGCGACGCGGCGAGCGTGGCGGCGCTCGCCGAGCGCACCCGGGGCAATCCGCTGTTCATCCGCGAGACCCTCCGTCTGGCCGAGGACCGGGGCATCGAGAGGGCGCTCACCGGGGTGCCCGAGGGCCTGGCCGACGTCCTGCGCCGCCGCCTGCTCGACCTGCCCGCCCGGCACCGCCCCGCCATCGACGCGGCGGCCGTGCTCGGCACCGGCGCGGACCTGCGGCTGCTGGCCGAGGTCGTCGCGGACGCCTCAGGTGCGGACGTGGACGAGGCGCTCGACACCGCGACCGCCCTCCGCGTTCTGGACGAGGACCTGCGCTTCACCCACGATCTGGTCCGGGAGACGGTCTACGCCGACATCCCGCCGCGCCGCCGGGCCGGGCTGCATCTGGCCGCACTCCGGGCGCTCGAACTGCGGCCGGGGGCCGACCTCGCGGTCCTCGCCAGGCACGCGCTGGCCGCCGGGCCCGCCGCCGCGGCGGACGCGGTGCGCTGGGCGTCGGCCACGGCGGGGCAGGCGGCCGGACGGCACGCGTACGAGGACGCCGCGCAGTGGTGGCGCCGGGCGGTGGAGGCGCACGGGACGCTGCCCGGCGCGGACCCCCGCGAGCACGTCGAGCTCCTGCTCCAGCTGGTCCGCGCGCAGCTCGCCGCCGGTCACGGCTTCTCGGCACGGCAGACCCGGGCGGAGGCGGTGCTCGCGGCCGACAGGTCGGGCGACCCGCTGCTCGCCGCGCGGGCGCTGACCAGCCTGGACGCCCCGGGGTTGTGGAAGTTCTACACCTATGGCGACATCGAGCTGCACACCGTGCGGCGAATCGAGGACGCCCTCACCGCGCTGCCGGTGGGGGACTCCGAACTGCGCTGCAGGCTGCTCGGCTGCCTGGGGATGGAACGTTACGACGGCTCGGCCGACCCCCGCTGCGACACCGCCACGGCCGAGGCGCTGGCGATGGCCCGCCGTCTGGTGGCCTCCGGTGAGGCCGGCCGGGAACTGCTGGCGATCACCCTGAACGCCCGGTATCTGGGCGTGCAGCTGGCCGAGCACATGGCGGAGCTCGACGCGATCGGCGAGGAGCTCACCGGGCTCGGGCTGCCCGGGTTCGAGCTGCTCGGTCACATGATCAGAGAGCGGACCCGGATCGACCTGTTCGACGTGGCCGGCGCCGACCGGGCCGCCGAGCGGGCGGGGGTGCTGGTCGAGCGGCTCGACCTGCCCTGGCCCCGGTTCCAGCACCTGATCTGGACCGGGACCCGGCGCCTCCTCGACGGGGACTTCGAGGGCGCGGGCAACGCGTACGCCGCGGCGGCCGAGGCCGGTGAGCGGCTCAACCTGTGGCACACGAGCAGCACGCTCTCCTCCGCGCTGCTCACGCGCCACTTCGCGATGCGCGACTTCGAGGGCGCCGAGGAGCTGATGGCGCACTACTCCCCCTTCCCCGCCCACCGGCAGGTGATGGGCGTGCTCATCGCCGATTCGCGGGGCGACCGCACGGCGGCCGAGGCGGCGCGCGAGCAGGGCTGGCACCCGCTGCCGCGTGACTTCGGCGAGCTGCCCGGGCTGTGCCTGCTGGGCGAGGCCCAGATCGTCGCGGGCGACCACGAAGCGTGCGCCCTGACGTATCGCAGGCTCCTGCCGTACGAGGACAGGATCGCCTTCGGGGCGGGCACGTTCTGCGCCGGGCCGGTCGGCTACTACCTGGGGCGGATGGCCTACCTGAGCCGGGCGGCCGGGCCGGAGACGGCGCGGGCGCATCTGGACACGGCCGCCGAGCGCTGCGCGGCGGCCGGGCTGACCTGGTGGGCCGGACGGATCGCCCGCGAACGCGAGGCCGTACGCGGATGACAACCGGCCGGGAAGCGGGCCGCAAGTGGGCGTTGAGTGGCGGTGAAGGGGGCGGGCCCATCGTGAGGCCATGACAACACCGACGCAGACCCGGCGCCGGCCGGGCGACCCCGCTCCCGACCTCGTCACGTTCCTCGTCTTCCACACCGGCCTGCGGCGCGAGTTCGGCAGGCTGGCCGAGGTCCTCGACCGCTGCGACCCCCGCGACGAGCGGCGCCGCGCGGTCGTCGACGAGCACCTCGCGCTGCTGCTGCGCGCCCTGCACCACCACCACACCGAGGAGGACGAGGCGATCTGGCCGCTGCTGCGCGGTCTCGTCCCCGAGGCCCGGACGGTGCTGGACCGGCTGGAGGCCGACCACCAGGAGATGGACGCCGTCATCGGCAGGCTCTCCGGCGGCGGTGGGCCGGCCCGCGAGGTCGCGGCCGACCTGCGCACGCTCGACCGGCTGCTGAACACCCACCTCGACCTGGAGGAGTCCGAGGTCGTCCCGCTCATCAGAGAGCACGTCAGCGCGGCCTGGTGGGAGGAGTCGGGCAAGAAGGTCACCAAGACCCACGGCCGCGACCTGCCGATGCTCGCCGCCTGGCTGCTCGACGTGGCGACCCCCGCCGACCGCGATCACATCTTCGGCTCCGCTCCGGCCATCATGCGGGTCCTCTACCGGCTCTCCTGGCGCCGGGCCTACGAGCGCCGGGTGTCGCAGGTATACGGGTGACCCGGCGGGCGGCCTCCGCCACGACGGTGCGGAGGCCGCGCCCGGCAAGCCCGGGGAGCCCGGGAGCCCGGTCAGTCGCCGGGAAGGCAGACGGTGCCGGGCGGGGGCAACGTCAGGTCCGTGAGATACCGCGTGGCGTGCCCGATCGCGCACCGGTTGCCGGACAGATAGAGAACGTGGCCGGGTCCCTCGTACTGGATCGTGGCCGAGCCGGGGACCCGCCGGACCAGACTGTCGGTCCACGCGAAGTCGCCCCAGGTGCCCGCGCCGAGCAGCGGCGGCAGGCCGCGGACCGGGAGGGGGCGGGACGGGTTCGCGATCGGCAGCGGCCACCCGGCGCAGCCAAGCGCGTCGGGGTCCGCGCCGCCGAAGTTCGGCGAGATCCTCCGCGCCTCGCGGCGCACCCTGGCGTACTCCTCGTACCCGTGGTAGCCCCGGTCGTCGGCGCAGGTCATGCCGAGCATGAGGGGCATCGCCCAGACGCGGGCGTTGCCCAGGGCAGCGTCGGCGAAGCCCGAGCCGTCGCCGTGCCGGGCCTTGTCGACCGCCTCGGCGAAGGTCAGCCATCGGGAGTTTCCCGGCCCGGGGTCGGGGGCGAACCCGAACCAGCGCAGGGAGGAGCCGGTCAGCTCCCCCCGGCCGAACCGCTGGGAGGTGACCGGGATCGGCGACCTGTCGGCCCGCGCGGTGAGGTCGCGCCAGACCTTCCCGGCGTCCTCGCCGTGCAGGGCGCAGGCGGGCGTCGCCGCGCACCAGGTGGTGAAGCGCTGGAACTCGCGCTCCAGGCCCTGGTAGCCGAGCAGGCTCTGGTTCGCCCAGCCGGCGGTCTGGTTGATCACGCCGTCCAGGTACATGGCGCGGACGTGTTCCGGGAACAGCCGGAGGTAGGCCTCAGCCGGCACCCCTCCGGCTGAGTTGGCCATGAAACTGAGCCGCCGCTCGCTCAGAGCCGCGCGGAGCGCCTCCATGTCGCGCGCCACCGACAACGAGTCGAGCCTGCCGTACAGCCCGCTGCGGTCCTCGGCCCGGCATTCGCGGATGGCCGCGGCGATCGCCCCGGCCTGGGCGTCGTACTCGGCCCGGTCGCGGGGCTCGGTCAGGGCCGGTGCCGCCGGCTGCGCACAGGACCCGGGCAGTTTGGCGGCGAGCCCGGTGTTGCGCGGATCGTAGGCGATGAGGTCGAAGCGCTCCCGGATCCCGGCGAGGTCGCCCGCCGCCTGTTTGACGTCCTCGATCCCGCTGTTGCCGGGACCGCCGGGGATGTGCAGCACGCTGCCGATCCGGCGTGCGGGATCGGTGGCCGGCAGCCGCGCGAGACGCAGGGTCGTCGTCCTTCCCTCGGGGTGCGCCCAATCAAGCGGCACGTCGAGCGTGCCGCACCGCGTTCCCGCCGGGAACCCGTCCCCGGCGCAGGCCGTCCACTCGATCGCCGGCCGGTCCCCCGCGGCCCGTGCCTGCCCCGGGACGAGCCCGGCCGTCATCGCCGCCGTCGCGAGCCCGGCGGCCACGAGTCGTGTTCTGCCACGCATGCGTCACGTCCTCCTTCGCGTTGTGCCGCTTCTTCTCACGCTCGCCGAGACGCGTACGCGGGCGGAATCCGAAGGGCCCCCCGATCGGAGGTAGGGCTGTCCCCCCGACGGGAGGTGCCGGGCGGACGGGTATCCGCGTACGGCTACGGTCCGGCCGGCGACCGGAGGAAGCGAGTGACGGCGTCGTCGATGAGCGCCTCGCTCTGAGGCGTCGTGATCCGCCGAGACGTGACGAGCGCCGAGATGCCCTGAACGGTCGCGGCCAGCAGCAGCGTCAGCCGGCCGACCTCGCCCGCCTCATACGCGCCTGCCTGGACCCCGGCGCTCATGATGTCGGTCATGGTGTCGAACAGGCGCTGCGCGGCGTTTCGCACCGCCTCCGACGGGCCGTCCACCTTCGCCGCGAACATGAGATCGAGCAGTGCCGGCTCCCGCACGGCGAAGCTCACGTACGCCGAGGCCGCCGCGCGAATGACGTGTGCGAAGTCTCCGGGCACGCGCGAAACCGCCTCGCGCATCTCGTCGGCGAGCCGGATGAAGCCCCGTTCCGCCAGCGCGTCGAGGAGCGCGCCGCGGTCCACGAAATGACTCCGGGGGGCTCCATGACTGACGCCCGCCTCACGCGCCAGTTCCCGGAGGGACAGCGCGTCGATCCCCCGCTCGCGAAGCACCGTCTCCGCCTGGTCGAGCAGCACGGCACGGAGATTGCCATGGTGGAAAGGCCGATCGGACACCGCCCCACCCGCCGTCGTGGGCTCGGACGTCGCCGGCGAGGTCGTCGAGGCCGGCACGGGCGTCACGCGGCTGCGGCCGGGCGATCGCGTCCTCGGGCACGCGTTCGGCGTCGACAAGTCCCAGAACCGCGCGGCGGAGAGCGCCTTCCAGCACTACGTCGTGCTCATACAGCACATGGTCTCCCCCATCCCCGGCTCGCTGTCCTTCGAGCAGGCGGCCGTGCTGCCGCTGTCGCTCTCGACCGCGGCCACCGGCCTGTTCCAGCGGGACCATCTCGGCCTTGCGATGCCGACCGCCGACCCCGTCGAGCGGTCGGAGACGGTGCTGGTGTGGGGCGGTTCGACGAGCGTCGGGAGCAACGCGATCCAGCTCGCCCGCAACGCCGGTTACCGGGTCGTCGCGACCGCGTCACCGCACAACTTCGACTACCTCCGATCGCTGGGCGCGGCCGAGGTGGTCGACCGCCGCAGCCGCACCGCCGTCGGCGAGATCGTGGACCTGATCGGCGCCGGTCCGCTCGCCGGCACGCTCGCGATCGGATCCGGGTCACTCGTGCCGGCGGTCGCGATCGCGTCCCGGACCACGGGCGGCAAGCGGGTCGCGTCGGCGCAGCCCGGGTAGGTCACGCGCATCCGGGGCCCGAGAGCCCGCCGGCCGGGGGTGCGGGTGAGCGGGATCTGGGGCGGCACTCTGAAGGACAACGAGGTCGGGCCGGGAATCTACGTCGGCTTCCTCCCGGCCGCGCTCGCTACCGGCGCCTATCGGGCCGCGCCGGATGCGACCGTCGTGGGCCACGGACTCGCCCGCGTCCCCGACGCGCTGCGGCGGCTCCGCGGCGGCGTCTCCGCGAACAAGCTCGTCGTCACCGTCTGAATCCGCCGCGCCCGCTTCTCAGCCGGAGCGGCCGCCGGCGGCAGCCACCGCCGAATCGTGACTATGCCGGGACGTGGAACGATCCCTATGCTCTGCTGGAAATGGTGCGTTTGTGGGTTCTCGGTCAGTTCCGGGCCGAAGTGGGCGGGCGTCCGGCCGACCTGGGACCGCCGCTCCAGCGGGCGGTGCTGGCGCGGCTGGTCTGCGCCGGCGGCCATGTCGTCTCGACCGACCGGTTCATCGACGATCTGTGGCAGGGCCAGCCCCCGCCGAAGGCGCTGGGCGCGCTGCAGGTCTACGTCTCCAACCTGCGCCGCCTCCTCGAACCGGGCCGCGCGCCGCGCACCCCGGCGAAGGTCCTGGTGACCGCTCCACCCGGATACGTGCTGCACCTCGACGCCGACGCCGTCGACGCGTGGCGCTTCCCCACGCTCATGAGCACGGCGTCGGCCCTCCTCTCCGAGGGGGATCCGCCGGGGGCACTGCGCGTGGTCGACGAGGCCCTGTCGCTGTGGAGGGGGGCCGCCTTCGCCGAGTTCGGCGACGAGGACTGGGCGGTGCCGGAGGCGGCGCGGCTGGAGGCGCTGCGGGTCCTGGCCATCGAGTATCGCGCGGAGGCGAAGCTCGCGCTCGGCCGGCATGCCGAGGTCGTGCCGGAGCTGGAGCGGCACGTCGCCGGCCACCCGCTGCGCGAGGACGCCGTACGGCTGCTGTCCCTCGCCTACTACCGCTCGGGTCGGCAGGCCGACGCCCTCGCGGCGCTGCGCAGGACCAGGGCCAGGCTCGCCGAAGAGCTGGGCATGGACCCGGGCCCCGCCCTGCGGGCTCTCGAGGCCGGCGTCCTCGCGCACAGCGAGGCCCTCGACGCGCCGAAGGCCGTCACGACGCCCGCGCCTCCCGCCCCGTCACCGGCCGCCCCGTCACCGGGCGTGCCAGCGCCGGCCGCCCCGGCGTCGCCCGGGATGGTCGGCCGTACGGCGGAGCTCGCCCGCCTGGTCTCCGCCGCCGAGCAGGCGGGGCACGGTTTTCGCGTGGCCTGGGTCGGCGGGGACCCCGGCGCGGGCAAGAGCACGCTGGCCGACGCCCTGCTGCGGCGTCTCGGCGACGAGGGCTGGCGGGTCGCGGTCGGCCGGTGCCCGGAGACGCTCGGCGGGGTGCCTCCCGCGTGGGCGTGGAGCGAGGTCCTGCGGACCCTGTTCGCCGTTCACCCCCCGGACCCGGGTACGGAGGCGCGACTCGCGCCCCTGGTGCAGGAGGACTCTCCCGGCGCCGGGCAGTTCCGGCTGGCCCAGGCGGTGGGCGACTACCTGGAGAGCGTGCCGGGGCCCCGGCTGCTCGTGCTGGAGGACGTGCACCGCGCCGACGACGCGACTCTCGAGTTGCTGCGTCATCTGGCGGCCAGGCTGGCGGACACGCCGGTCCTGGTGGTCCTGACCCACCGGCCCTCGGAGGCGGGCGACGACCTGACGGCGGCCGGGGCCGCCCTGGCCGTGCAGACGGCCGAGAACGTGACGCTGCAGGGGCTCGGCGAGGACGACGTCCGGCGCCTGCTGGTGGAACGGTCCGGCATGGAGGTGGACGCCGGCACCGCTCGGACGGTCGCCGAGCGCACCGGAGGCAATCCGCTGTTCGTGGCCGAGACCGCCCGGCTGCTGGCGACCGAGGGAGCGGCGGCGGCGCACTCGCTGCCGCCCGGGGTCCGCGACCTCATCCGCCGGCGGATCGCCCGCCTGCCCGCGACGGCGCGGACGACCCTGCGCAACGCCGCCGTCATGGGCCGGGACGCCGACATCGATGTGCTGGTCGCCGTTCAGGACGCCGACGAGGAGACCGTCCTCGACGGGCTGGAGGCGGGAGTGCTCGCCGGGCTGCTCACTGAACCGGCCCCCGGCAGGGTCCGGTTCACGCACGTCCTGGTCCGCGAGACCCTCTACGAGGACATCCCCCGGCTGCGCCGTACGCGGCTGCACGCGAAGGTCCTCACCGCGCTGGAGCGGGTGCACCCGGGCGACGTCGGCGCGCTCGGCTACCACGCGCTGGCCGCCGCCACGCCGGCCACGGCGCGCGCGGCCGCGGAGTACGCGCGGAGGGCGGCCGAGCAGGCGTCCGGCGTGTACGCCCACAGGGAGGCGGCGACCCTGCTCGAGGGCGCGCTCGAGGCCCTGGATCTCGCGACCGAGCCCGCGGACGACCTCCGGCTGGACCTGCTGTGCCGCCTGGTCTCCGCGCAGGCGAGCGCCGGCGACGAGGGGCAGGCGATGGTCACGCGCAATCACGCCCTCGCGGTGGCCAGGCGGCTCGGCGATCCGCTCGCTATCGCCCGTGCCGCGGTCGCCAACGACGCGCCCATGGTCTGGCAGACCGAGCACGAGGCCGACGCCGACGTCGTGGAAGCCATCCGCGGCTGCCTGCCGGGCACGACCGGCGAGCCGCGCTGCCGGCTGCTCGCCGCCCTGGCGCACGAGATGGGCGGCCACGACGAAGAGCTCGTCGAGGCCGCGAGTGCCGAGGCCCTCGTGATCGCCCGCGACCTCGGCGACCCCCGCCTGCTGTGCCTGGCGCTCAACGCGCGCTACTGGGCGATGTTCGTGCCGGGCCGCGCCGGCGAACTGGAGGCGCTCGGGCACGAGCTGCTGGAGATCTCCGTCCGCGCCGGGCTGCTCGGCTACCAGACGCTCGGCCACCACGTGCTGGCGATGGTCGCGCTCGGGCGCAACGACTGGGCCACGGCCCAGGCGCACGCCGCGCGGGCGGTGGAATGCTCCACCAGCGGTCAGCTGGGCCTCGTCCTGGCCATCATCGCGTTCCTCGACGCCCTCGGGCTCCTGGTGAAGGGGGAGTTCGAGCAGGCCGAGGCGGCCTACACGGCCCTGGCCGACCGGCTGGAGGAGGCCGGAGGGTCCAACGCCGGCGTCTTCGGAAGCCTGGCCCGGTTCACCGTGCGCCTCGCGTGCGGCCGTGCGCACGAGTCGGTGGCAGAACTCGCCGCCGCCCGCGATCACATCGCGCACGAGATCGACGAGTTCTACGTCAGCGCGCTGGTCGCCGCGGGGCGTCTTGAGGAGGCCAGGTCCGCCTGGCCGGACCGCCGGCCGACCCGGTGGGTCTATCACACGATCAACGTGGCGCTCCGCGCCGGCACCGCGATGGCGCTCGGCGCCCGGGAGGTGGCCGAGGAGTGCTACCGGCTTCTCCTCCCGTTCCGGGGAGATATGGCCGGCCTGCACACGGGAGCGATCACGCTCGGCCCCACCGGCCTCGTGCTCGGGCGGCTGGCGGAGTTCCTGGACGATCCCGCCGCGGCTGCGGAGCACTACGCCACGGCCGCCGACGTCGCCGGGCAGCTCGATTCGCCGCACTGGCGTGGGGAGGCGCTGCGGGCGCTCGACACGCTGAAATCGTGAGGACAGCACCGCCAAGTGGTCGCCAAACAGGCGTTTAGCGGGTGGGGCCAGCGTGGTTTCCGAGACCAAACCGGACATCTTGGAGGCTCACGTTGGACACTCCCGATCTCACCGGGATCCGCATCATCCACCGCGCCATGCGCGGCGACCTGCACCGGCTCCGCGCGCTCGCCGAGGACCTCGAGGCGGGACGCGCGCGGGCGGACTCCGCCCGCGCCGCCGCCGTCGCCCGCTACGCGGAGGACGTCTGCGCGGCGATCCATCACCACCACACCAGGGAGGACGAGGTCGTCTGGCCGGTGATCGAGCGTTCGGCGGGCGCCGCCGTGGACCTCACCGATCTCTCCGACGACCATTCGGAGCTCGATCCCCTGCTCGACCGGGTCCGCGTGACGGCTCGGGCCTTCGCGGGCGGCCGGGGCGTCTGTGACCTGGCGGCCGCGCTGCGCACGCTCTCGGAGCTCATCGACGAGCACATCGAAGAGGAGGAGCGCAGGATCTTCCCGGTCATCGAGAAGTACGTCTCTGCGGCCGACTGGAAGGAGATGGAGAAAACGCTCAGAGGCGGCGACCCGCGTTTCGAGCTCGCCTGGGTCGACCGGTACGCGAGCCCGGACGAGATGGCCCACATCCGCAAGCTCGCGGGGCCGGTCCTCAGCCTGCTGCTGACACTGCTGCGCCCCGGCCACCGTCGCCGCCGGCGGATCGTCTTCGGGAGCTGAGCGGACATGGCACGACGCTCCCGCCTGTTCAACCTGGCGATCAAGTACATCTGCGACTGGCAGGTTCGCACCTACCGCAGGACCGGCGGGCGCAGGCCCGCCACCATGCGCGGCATCCCCGTCCTGCTCCTCACGACCCGGGGCCGCAGGACCGGCCTGCCCCGGACCCGGCCGGTCGGGTACGGCAGGGACGGCCGGCGCTTCGTCGTGATCGCCTCGAACGGCGGCGACGACACCACGCCCGCCTGGTGGCTCAACCTGCGGGACGACCCCGTCGCCGAGATCGAGGTGGGCGGCGCCGGCGGGCTCACCGTGCTCAAGGTGCGTGCCGCCGAGGCCACGGGCGAGGAGTACGAGCGCCTGTGGCGGACGATGAGCCGGCGGCACCCCGTCTACGAGGTCTACAAGGGCATGACGCCGCGCCGCATCCCGGTCGTGGTGCTCGATCCTCTCGACGCCCTTCCGGCGTGACCCCGACTATCGGTACGCCAGGGTGGCGGCCTGCTGAGGGCCGGCCCGACCCGCCGCGCCCCGGCGCCCTGAGGACGAGCAGGGGACGAGCCGGGGACTCAGTGGGGACACGGCGGAGACACGGCGGAGACACGGCGGAGCCGTCAGGGCTTCGTCGTGTCCGGTGCGGCCCGCTGGGCGTCGAACTCCTCGTCCGGGATGACCAGCTCGTTGCCGGCCAGGCCGGCCTCGCCGGAGACCGCGGCGAGCTCGGAGCCGAGCGACTCGTGGGCGGCGGCGCGGTGCCCGCGGCCGACGCGGTCGGTCAGCAGCGACGACAGGGCCGCCACCACGCACGCGGCCACGGCGAACCAGAAGGCGATGACCAGGCCCTGGTGGAAGGGGCCCGCGATGAGGTGCGGGAAGAACTCCTTGCTCGTCAGGTGGGCGCCGCCGTCGGGCAGCCGGTCCAGGACGCCGCCGAGGAGCTCCCGGAACGGGTTGTATCCGAGGAACGCCGCGAACAGCACGGCGATCGGCGGCAGCTGGGCGAGGCCCTCGGCCTGCGCGGCGGGCACGCCCTGAGCCACCAGCTCGTCGTGCATGGTGTGCGGCAGCGACTGCGACAGGCCCGCGATCATCAGGCTGAAGAACACGCCGATGGACAGGACCATCGAGGAGTTCTGGAAGGTGGCGGTCATGCCCGCGCCGACGCCGCGGGACTCCGCCGGGACCGAGTTCATGATCTCCGCCCGGTTGGGCGAGGAGAACAGGCCGGAGCCGAGGCCGTTGATCAGGATGAGCAGCGCGAAGACGCCGTAGCCGAAGTCCGTGGGCAGGGTCATCAGGGCGTAGAAGCTCGCCGCGGTGACCAGCGCGCCGCCGACGGTGAACATCCGCGGCCCGAACCGGTCCGACAGCCAGCCGGAGACCGGCGCCGACAGCAGGAAGCCCACCGTCAGCGGGATCATGTAGATGCCCGCCCACAGGGGCGTCTCCTCGAAGCTGTAGCCGTGCAGCGGCAGCCAGATGCCCTGCAGCCAGATGATCAGCATGAACTGCAGGCCGCCGCGTCCGAGGGCGGTCAGCAGGCTGGCGATGTTGCCCGCGAGGAACGCGCGGTTGCGGAACAGCGAGAGCCGGAACAGCGGCTCGTCCACCCTGGTCTCGATCCAGGCGAACAGCGCGAGCAGCAGGACGCCCCCGCCGAGCGCGGCGATCACCCAGGGGTTGCCCCAGCCCATCACGCCGGTCCCGTACGGCTGGATGCCGTAGGTGATGCCGACCAGCAGCGCGATGAGGCCGACGGCGAAGGTCGCGTTGCCCCACCAGTCCATCCGCGCCCGGCGCCGCACGCCGTTGTCCTTGAGCTTGACGTACGCCCAGACGGTGCCGAAGACGCCGAACGGCACGGAGACCAGGAAGATCGCCTTCCAGTCGACCGGGGCCAGGACCCCGCCGATGACCAGGCCGAGGAAGGAGCCCGCGATGGCGGCGATCGAGTTGATGCCGAGCGCGGTGCCGCGCTGGCGCACGGGGAAGGCGTCGGTGAGGATCGCGGTGGAGTTGGCGAACAGCAGCGCGCCGCCGACGCCCTGCACGATCCGCCAGCCGATCAGCCACATCGCCCCGGCGTCGCCGTCCATCCAGGTCAGCGACAGCATGATCGAGCACAGACTGAAGACCGCGAACCCGAGGTTGTACATGCGGACCCGGCCGAACATGTCGCCCAGGCGGCCGAACATCACCACCAGCACGGCCGTGACGACCATGAAGCCCATCATCATCCACAGCAGGTAGCCCGTGTTGCCGGGGTCGAGCGGGTTCAGGTGGATGCCGCGGAAGACGTCAGGAAGGGCGATCAGCACGATGGACTGGTTGATCGTCACCATCAGGACGCCGAGGGTGGTGTTGGACAGCGCGATCCATTTGTACCGCGAGGACGGCGCCGACTGCGGCGACGCCCCCGCCAGGGACTGGTTCGCTACGGCCACGGAGTGGTTCCCCTCCTCTTGGTCCGTACAGCGCACGGCCTGTTTCCGCGCAGCGCGCGACGGACGGACAGTTAGTTAGCGCAACTAAATTACCCCGACCGGGTGACATCGATGTTTCACGGGCATGCGCAACTAAGGCCACGATGGGGCCCTTAAACGGATATGGGCGTTATCTGACCTGATTTGGGCTGACGGGAGAAGGCGACGTCAGGACGTGAGCGCCCCGGCGATCACGTCGGCGAGGCTGTCCACCACCGTGTCGCGGTCGAGCCCGGGGTTCTCCAGCCACCAGTCGCCGATCGCCTGCACCATGCCGACGAACGCGTGGCCGAGCACCCGGGCGCGCACCGGGTCGGCGACGCCCTCCTCCGCGAGCGCCGCGCCCAGTTCCTCGCCGACGCTGCGCACGATGGCGGCCATCTGCGTGCGGGTGCGGCTGTCCTCGGCGCTGGCCCGATGGAACAGGAAGCGGTAGAGGTTGGGGTTGGCCGAGATGGTCTCCAGGTAGGCCTCGATGGCGCCCCGGGCGCGGACCCGGGGGTCGGCCACGGCTCTGGCGAACTCCGGGCGCAGCAGGTCGATCACAACGCGCGTGTGGCGTTCCGCGAGCGCCTGATACAGGCCGCTCTTGTCGCCGAAGTGGCGGTAGAGGATCGGCTTGGTGATCCCCGCCTCCGCCGCGATCGCGGCCATCGACGCCTGCGGGCCCTCTCTGCGGATCACCCGGTCGGCCGCGTCGAGCAGGTCCCTGCGCCGCTCCGGGCTCCGGCCGCCCGTCGTGGTGCCTCCCGCCGTGCCTCCCGCCGTGCCACCCGTCGTGAGCCCCGTCATGAGCACAGCATAGGTGCCGATTCCGCGTCTCCTGGATCAAGACCGGGCCCTATGGGCGATCACTCCGGTAATGTGCCGGACGCGGGTTTTCTGGTCCGAATTTTTGTGGTGTCACGGTTCCGCCGGGTCCTCTGGAGGTGCGGGGTGGGCGAGGCGGGCGGACCGCTGGTGCCGGGCTACGAGGTGCTCGGGATCCTGGGCCAGGGAGGCTTCGGGGTCGTGTACCGGGCCAGGCAGCTCGCCGTGGGCCGCGAGGTCGCGCTCAAGGTCGACAACCGCGTGCTCGTCTCCGACCGCGACCGGCGCAGGTTCATGCGCGAGGTGACGTCCGCCGGCGCCCTGTCCGGCCACCCGCACGTGGCCGACGTCTACGACGCGGGCGTGCTGCCCGACGGCCGGCCGTACATGGTGCTGGAGCTGTGCCCGAACGGGTCGCTGGCCGACCGCCTGCGCGACGCCGGCCCGCTCGGCCCCCGCGAGGTGCGCGACATCGGCATCAAGATCGCCGACGCGCTGGCCGCCGCCCACGCCGTCGGTGTCCTCCACCGCGACGTCAAGCCCGCCAACATCCTGGTCAACTCGTACGGCATGGTCGCCCTGTCGGACTTCGGGCTGGCCACGATGCCGGGGCAGGGCGGCGCGGCGCGGGGCGAGATGTCGGTCACGCGCGAGTCGCTCACGCCCGCCTACGCGCCGCCGGAGGCGTTCGACCTCACCGAGCCCACGGCCGCCGGGGACGTGTACGCGCTCTCGGCCACGTTGTACGCCCTGCTCCAGGGCAGGCCGCCGCGATTCCCGGACAGCGGCGTGGTGAACATCGCGGCCATCATGGCGCTGCACCGGCTGCCGATCTCCGACATCCCCGGCGTGCCCGCCGCCCTCACCGGCGTCCTGCGCCACGGCATGGAGACCGATCCGGCCCAGCGGATCCCGACGGCCGCCGGGCTGCGGGACGCGCTCGCCGCCCTGACGCCGGACGGCTCCGCCTCGGGGGATCACCCGCATCCCGCCGCGTCCGGGGACCGAGGCGGCGTCCCGGGGTGGGGCGCCCCGTCCCCCTCCCCCGCCGGGCCTGTTCCACCCTCCTCTTGGCCCGCCGCGGTGACCGGACGGCACCCCGGGGAGCGGCGGCCTGTCGAGACCCGCGTTCCCGCCGCGCTGGGGCATTCGCCCACCGGCCCGGCCGGAGGCGTTCCCGTGAGCGGTCAGGACCTGCGCCGCGCGGCGACCGCGCCGAACGCGGTGCCGGACCCCCGGCCAGGCGGGCACTGGCCATCCGGTCATCGGCCACCCGGGCATCGACCACGCGGGCACCGGCCGCAGAGCCCCCGGCAAGGGTCCACTCCTCCGCTCCCGCCGCGCACCGGCATGTCCCGGCAGTCCATCGTGTTCGCCGTGATCGCCGCCGTCTTCGCCCTGCTGCTCACGGCCGGGATCGCGGCGCTGACGCTGGGAGACGGCGACCGGGGGACACGGCCGCCGGCGGTCCCCGGCTCCACCTCCGGCCTCGGTGCTGACCACGCCGGACCTGGCCCCACGGGCGCCTCCTCCTGACCACCGCCTGCGGGTGGCCGGTTGCAGGCGAGGAGGCCCAGGCGGGCGGAGTGCTCACTCACGGGCGGCTACCAGGTATGCGAGTTGCCTGCAGACCGACCCGGTAGCACCCATCAGGCGGGCGGCGGCTCCGGAGGCTTGCGGGCCCGCCTCGGCTTCGGTGCCGTGCCCTGCTCCTGCGGCGGCCCGTCGGCCGCCCGCGCGCCGCGCGCCGCTGCCGCGCCCGCCTTCGCCGTCCTTCGCGGCCTCGCGGGCTTTCCCGGCTCCGCGCGCTTCCCCGGCTCCGCGCGCTCTTCCGGCTCCGCCGTGCCCGGCGCGGGCGGGGCCGCCAGAGCGCCGTACTCGGCCAGCGAGTCGCGCAGGTAGTCGATGAGGTCCCACACGTCGGGCACCATGTCGCGGTCGGTGACGATTCCGAAACCGAGCCTGCCGTCGTAGGAGAACACCGTGATGTTGATCCCCCCGCTGACGTCCGTGATCACCGACATCGGGTAGAGCGCGGTGACCCGCGCCCCGCACACGTAGAGCGGCGTCTGGGGCCCCGGCACGTTGGAGATCATGAGGTTCATCGCGGAACCCGTGCGCGAGGCGATCCTGAAGGCGGACCTGGCCGCCAGCGCGCTCAGCGCGGCCGGCATCGCCTGGCTGAACTCCAGGAGCCAGGCCGCCGGCGCCGCGGCGAGCCGTTCCTTGAGCAGGCCCATCGAGCGGTTCACCGACAGCAGACGGTCACGCGGGTCGGGCACGTCCGTCGGCAGGGTGGTCATGGTCAGCATGACCTCGTTGGCGGCCGAGCCGTTGGCGGCCTGTCCCCGGGTGGAGACCGGGATCCCGGCGACGAGCGGCTGACGGGGCAGCTCGTCGCGCTTGGCCAGCCAGCGCCGCAGCGCCGTGGCGCACATCGCCATGACGACGTCGTTCACGGTGACGCCGAAGGCGTTCTTGATCCGCTTGACCTCGTCCAGGGGCAGCTGGCCGAAGGCGAACCGGCGGTGCCGCGAGATCGGCCCGGAGAACGGCGTGCGCGGCACCACCATGCGGGGCAGCTCGGGCAGGGGCTCTGCGTCCCCCCCGCCGATGCCGCGGACGAACCGCGAGACCACCCCCACCCCCGGGAGCTGCGCCACGAACGGCACCTCGTCCAGCCGCGGCACCGCCTCGGCGATGAAACGCAGCAGGGCGAACGGGTTGTCCAGCACCCGGGCCACGCCCCTGATCACCATCTCCACCGCGTCGGGGGCCCGCTGCGGCTCTGCCGCGGTCTCCGGGGCGGGAACGGCGGCCGGCTCGGGCTCGAAGTCCATCAGGGCGGCCAGCACCTCGGCCCCGGTGACGCCGTCGACGGCGGCGTGGTGGACCTTCGTGTAGATCGCCACCCGGCCCCCGGCCAGGCCGTGGATCAGGTAGATCTCCCACAACGGCCGTCCCCGGTCGAGCCGTGCCCCGTGCAGCCGGGCGACCTGCTCGGCGAGCTTGTGGTCGTCGCCGGGGGGAGGCAGCGCCAGGTCCCGTACGTGGTAGTCGAAGTCGACCTCGCGGTCCTCCGCCCAGTAGGGGTGGTCGAGCCCGAAGGGCACCTCGACCAGCCGCCTGCGCAGCGGCGGCGCCAGATGGAGCCGCCGCTTGAGCAGCCCGATCAGGTCCTCGCGGGTCAGCGCGCCGCCGGGCCTGCCGGAGGGGTCGAGAATCGTGAGCGCCGCGATGTGGGCGAGGTTCGTGCCCGTCTCGAAGTTGAGGAACTGCGCGTCGAAGGCGCTGACTTGCTCTGCCATGCCTACTCACGTGCCCCGAAACTCCGGGGTCGGACCGCCCGGGAACCGGGTGTTTCCCTGGTCAGTGCCGGTGGTCGGCGTCGGGCTGGGCCGGGTCGGCCGGATGCTCGTGCCCCGGCGTGAGCACGACCGAGTCGGCGTGCCGCGCGTCGAGCCACCGGGCGAAGGCCCGCTCCCCGTTCTCCTTCGCCAGCTCCGCGCGGATCCGCTCCCGCACGGCCGCGTACGGCTCCCGCCGCGCCGCCTCGATCCGCTCGACCACCAGGGTCCAGGGACCGCCGGGGCCCTTCACGGGCCCGACCGTCTCGCCCTCCCGGGCCGCGAAGACCGCGTCCTCGATCGGCCCGGTGAGCTGCCCGCGCCGCACCGGCCCGAACGGACGGACCCAGCGCGTCTCCGGGGTGGTGAACCGGTCGAGGTTGCGCCGGTAGTAGTCGCGCACCTCGTCCTCGGACGGCTCGCGGCCGGCGGCGAGCGCCCGGCACACCGCCCTGGCGGCCGGCGTCGTCACCAGGACGGCGGCCGCGACGCCGCCCGTCCGGAGCGCGCCCGCCAGGGTGAGCACCGCCTCGGGTCCGGGTGGAGCCGCGCGCCCGGCCGGCGAAGGACTTCCCGGCGGCACAGCGTTTCTCGGCGGCACAGGGTTTCCCGGCGGCACAGGGTTTCCCGGCGGCACAGGGTTTCCCGGCGGCACAGGGTTTCCCGGCGGCACAGGGTTTCCCGGCGGCACAGGGTTTCCCGGCGGCGGCGAGTGCCCGGCGGGCAGGCCGAGACGGGCCGCCTCCTGCTCGGCCAGCGCCTCGGCCACCATGACCTGCACCAGCCAGCGGCGCAGGTTGCGGCCCTCGGCGGTCTCCTCGCGCGGCAGCCGCGCCGCGAGCGGGCCGCTGCGCAGCAGGCGTAGCCGCCGGTCCACCTCGGCGACCGTGATCACCCGATCCCCCGCCGTCGCCGCGGCCCGCACGGCGGACGGACCCGGGTGGGGGCGGCCGTCCGAGCGCCACCCGCCGCCCCCTCCGCGTGCCGCCGGCGCGGCGCCGCCGGTCAGGGGAGCGTCCGGACCGCTCACAGCTCGACCTCGACCTCGACCGTGTCGGTGTAGTGCAGCCACCCGGCGCAGGCGATCTTCACGAGCGCCCACCAGCGGCCCGGGCGAGCGCCCGGCGGCACGCGTACCGGGAAGCGCACCTCCGCCTCGCCCTCGGGCGGCACGACGGCCCCGCTGTTCCACTCGGGGAACATCTCGAACGTCTGCCACGGGCTGACGAGCTGCGCCTGCGCGGCGACCGGCGACCGCGCCTCGGATCGCAGCCGGACCACGACCTCCGCCCGGCCGCCGGGCGTCAGCCGCAGGTGCGGCGGGTGGCCGAGACCCTCCAGCGACACCTCCAGCCCCGGCCACCGCCGTCCGCCCTCCCCCGGCCGGAACACGTGCAGCCGGGTCACGTCCTCGTACGCCTGGCCGCCGAACTCGGTGCGCGCGGTGAGCAGGTAGAGGCCGCCCTCGGCGCCGGGGGGCGGTGTGAGCCGGACCGGCACGGTGGCGTGGCCTCCCGGAGGCAGCACGTAGGGCCGGACGGCGGGCGCCACCGACCAGCCGTCGGGGGCCGTGAGCGTGACCACACCCTCCGCCCGGTCCTCCGTGAGGCTGGAGGCGATGGTCAGGGTCAACTCCACCGGCCCCGCGACGTCCAGGTCCGGTGGGGACAGGTGCACGGCGACCGGCAGGTCTCCCATCGGCGCGGGCCCGGTGTTGCCGAGCCAGTAGCGCGTATGAACCGGCTGGTGCGGCTCGGACTCCGGCACCTCCGGCACGGCCCCGCAGGCCGCCACTCTGCCACCCGTCCCCGCGCCGCCCGTCCCCGCGCCGCCCGCCGCTGCGACGCCCGCCCAGGGACCGGCCGCCCGCTCCCCCACCGCGTCCACGGGTGCCCCGGGACGGAGCGGAGCGACCAGCGTGACGATCTCCATGCCGTCGAGCGTGACGGGGGCGTCCCCGGTGGCGTTCTCCAGGAGGTCGGCCCGCCGCCACGGTCCCAGGGGCAACGTCGTGGCGACCGACAGCGGGACGGTCCGGCCGCCGGCCTCGTGGACGCGGGCGGTCAGCGCGGTCACCGGACCGGGCGTCCGGCCCGAGGCGATCGGGTTCCCGGCCGCCTTGAGCGCGGTGAGGACCAGGCCGGGCCCGGTCTCCAGGAACGACCGCGACTCGCCCGCCGGCCCGTCCCGCCCGTCCTGCCCCACGGTCGCCGCCAGCGGGTGGTTGACGTCGTGGCCGAGCCGTACGAGATCGGCCGCGCGCCAGTCGCCGGGGGCGGCCACCAGCGAGCACTCGAACGAGTGGGTCCAATGCTGGAGCTGGAAGCCGGAGCCGTCGGGCGCGGTGCGGCGCGGCGGGTCGATCCACACGCCGGACGGCCAGCCGGTGCACGACCGCATCAGCGACACGTGCAGCGCCCCGGACGGGTCGACCGCGAAGCCCGGGATGCCCCGGTTCACCAGCCCGATCGTGTAGTCGTCGAGGACGGCGTCCGCCGGCTCGGCGTCCGTCACCACCTCCACGGCCGCGTCGGCGAGGTCCGCGACCAGCTCCCCGACCGCGCCCTCGCCGCAGACCACGAGCACCGGAAGGTCGCGGGGGCCGGTGAGATCCGCGCCCGGCACCCAGACCTTCTCCAGCGGCTCGTCCGCGGGCACCCACAGGCGGGCCCGGCCCTCGGCGTCGAGACGCGCGCGCAGCTCCGCGGCCTCCGCGTCGTCCAGCAGCGCCGCGACGAACGGGTTCTCCTCGGGCGTGCCGATCGCGATGCGCACGTCGGGCAGGTTGGAGTCGACGGCGAGGTTGCCGTACCGGGGGCCGGGCCCGGTGGAGCACGTCGAGGTCACGCCCTGCCGTACGAGCGCCACGGCGAGGTCTCTCAGATCGCCGGCGGCCGCGTCCGGCGGCGCGATGATCTCGGCTACGCCGACGGCCCGCGCGCCGAGGGGGCGTCCGCCGGGCGAGCGCAGCGCGACGCGGGCCGTGGACGACAGCGCGAACCAGTTGTGCGCGGGGTTGTCCAGCGTCCACGGATGCTCCGCGGAGTCCACGTCGATCAGGCCGAACCCGCGGCCGACGACGGCGCCGGCGACCTCGCTGACCGGCAGCGCCCCCGGCACCCGCACCGGCCAGCGCAGCCGGAGCAGCACGTCGGAGCCGTGGAACTCGTCCACGTGGGTGGTGAGATCCACCCGCGGCAGCCCGTCCCAGAGCGTGATCTCCTGCGTGTAGACGACCGGGCCGACCCGGCCGCCGACGGTGATCCGCCGGCCCGCCGGGCACTCGGCGACGGCGACCTCCGCGGGGGCGGCGGCCGAGCCGCTCACCCCGCCGCTCGGCACCAGGTGCCAGGGGCCCTCGCCGAAGCGGGGGTGCGCCGGGTGCTCCTCGTAGACGAGCAGTTCGTTGCCCACCCGGTCCTGCTGCAGCAGCTCGCGGCCCTCGACGGTGAGGCTCGACACCGTCCCCCCGCGCTCGGGGTCGACCTCCACCACGTGCGTGGCGTTCTCGATCCTGCTCCCCTCACGAACGGCCCAGCCGATGGGCGCGGGCTCGGCGGTGGGCACCAGCCGGAACGTGCGATACCCGAGCGCGGGCACGTCGCCGGCGACGAAGACCGCGTCCACGGCGGCGAGGCTGCCGTCGGGATGCCGCTCGGGATGCTCAAGCAGCAGACCGCGCACGGGCGGGTCGAGCGCGACGCCGTACGCCCCCGGCTCGGGCAGCGTCAGCCGCACGCGTACGAGGTCGGTCCTGGCCCAGGAGGAGGGGTTCCAGACGGCGACGCCGGTCAGCCCCTCGCCGAGGCGGCGCAGCGACGCGTCGAGGACCCGCCCGCCCAGGTCGTACGCCTCCCGCCAGCTCGTCATCAGGTCGAGGTAGACCTGGTCGGACTCCGATCCGGTGATGCCGTCGTGGTGCGCGCCGTACGCGATCTGACGCCAGGCCTTGTCGAGGGCGGCGTGCGGGTAGGGCGCGCCGAGGGTCGCCGCGGCGACCGCTGCGAACTTCTCGGCGTCGGCGAGCCGCGTCTCGGCGTGCCGCTGCGCCTGCTTGGTGTCGATGTACGACACGTCCTTGCCGGTGTAGATCGGGTTCATGTCCCGCGTCTGCGGCGTCAGGCGGACGCCCTCGTCCCGCACGGCGGCGAAGAACTCCCTCGGCAGCCCGCAGACGAACCGGGGCGAGACGTAGCGCCGGTTCCAGTCGCGCTGGATCTCCATGACCCACTTGTTGGGCGGGGTGTAGTCGGTGCCGACGGGCAGCAGCACGTTGCGGGTCGCGGCGACCTTCTTGAGCAGCGTGAACAGTTCGTAGACGGCGGCCTCCGCCTGCTCCAGTGCGGGCGCGGAGTCCATCCACCACCCGGCGCTGTAGTGGGCCGGCATGTAGTGGGTCGTGACCCCGCGCCCCGACGGCGACAGCCACTCGAACTCCGAGGGGAACTGCATGACCGACGGGTCGCCCCAGCCGCCGCCGGCGAGCATCGGGCCCCATTGGTGGTAGGGCCCGCGCGCCCACGAGCTGGAGGTCAGCCCCGCCTCGGCGATCAGCCCGGGGAACTGGGGGTCGTGCCCGAACGCGTCGAGCTGCCAGGCGGTCGCCGGATCGCCGCCGAGCACGTCGCGCTGGAAGCCGATCCCGTGGACGATGTTGCGGATCGTCGCCTCGGGGCCGGTCAGGTTGGTGTTCGGCTCGTTGTACGTGCCACCCATGATCTCCAGCCGGCCCTCCGCGAGCAGGCGGCGCAGGTAGGCCCGATCCTCGGGGTGGGCGTTCCAGTACGGCTTGAGGTAGTCGACCTCGGCGAGCACGAACTTGTATTCGGGCTCCCTCCTGGCGGTGTCGAGGTGGAGCCGGACGAGGTCGAATCCCGCGTGCTGGAAATCCTGCCGGTTCGCCTGCGCCAGGCCGCCCGCGTGGTCCCAGGTGGCGGTGTAGGCGGCCTGGGTGTTCCACCAGACCGGGTCGTAGTGGAAGTGGGGAATCATCCAGACCGTCCACCCCGGCTCGGCCACGAGCAGTTCGCCCTCGGCCGTGCACCGCTCCCGGCCGGCGGCGGCCCGCACGGTGATCGGGACGCGCGCGCCCGGGACCGCGGCGGGCTCGGCCGCCTCCACCGGCACCACGACGGGCACCTCCACCACCACGGGCGCCGTGCCGGGAGGCCGCCCGTCCGCCGTGTGCTCGCCCCGCACCCCGGGGCCGGTGACCTCGGCCACCGGAGACGCGTCGTCCGGCACCTCGTCGAGGACGACGCGGACCACCTGGCGCGGGCCCTCGCCGGTGGCCACGCGGACGAACAGCTCGGTGGACTCGACGGAGGTGATCCGCATCGGCACCCCTTACTCCGGCACCGCGCGGCCGCCGCTGGGGGACAAGGTGACGGCGAGAACATCCCCCGCGCGCGGCGCCCTCTACCCTCGTCGTCCCGATCGGGCGGGCGACGGGAAACTGACCCGGACGACGGTGCCCTCTCCGGGCCCGCTGTCGAGAGTCGCCTCGCCGCCGTGGGCCCGGGCGATCGCGGCGACGATCGACAGCCCGAGGCCGCTGCCGGGGACTCCGGGACGGGAGGACCCCCGGTAGAACCGGGAGAAGGCCCGCTCCGCCACCTCCGGCGCCATGCCCGGTCCGGCGTCGCGCACCTCGATCACCCCGCCGCCACCCGGCCCGGCGCGTACGGCCACCGTCGCGCTCGTCCCCGGGGGGGTGTGCGTGCGGACGTTGCCGAGCAGGTTGGCCAGCACCTGCCGGACGGCGTCCTCGTCGGCCGCGACCTCGACGGCGTCACCGGCCTCCAGGGCGACGACCCGGTCCGGCGCGACGGCCCGCGCATCGCAGATCGCGTCGGCGGCGACGGTGGCCAGGTCCACCGGCCGCCGTCGCAGGCGCGGCTCCTGGTCGAGCCGGGCCAGGTAGAGCAGGTCGTCCACGATCTTCGCCATGCGCGCCGCCTCGTCGTCGGCCCGCCGTACGGCGTCGGGCCGGTCGGCCTGGCTGACCACGCCATACCTGAGCATCTGGAGGTAGCCGCGCACGGCCGTCAGCGGGGTGCGCAGCTCGTGGGAGGCGTCGGCGACGAAACGCCGCAGCCGGTCCTCCGACCGGGCCCTGGCCTCCATCGCCGCCTGGATCCGGGCGAGCATGCCGTTCACGGCCAGCGCGAGCCGGCCGGCCTCCGTCCTGGGCGAGGCGACCGGGGCGCGCCGGTCCAGGTCGCCGCCGGCGATCGCCCCGGCGGTGGCCGCGATCGCGGCGAGGGGCCGCAGGCCGCGGGCGACCAGGCGGTGCGCGACCAGGGCGAGCACGCCCAGGGAGGCGGCGCCGGCCATCGTCTCGATCAGCAGCAGCCGGCCGACCGTCTCCTCCACCGGCCTCAGGGGCAGCCCCACCGCCGCCCGGGTCTGGCCGCCCGCCCCCACGAACGACACGACGCGGTACGCCCCCGTCCCGCTGCCGAGCGTCACGGGGCCGGAGACGCCGCCCGCCGCCGGGGACGGGGCACGGTCGAGCAGCGCGGCGCCGGCCCGCCCGCCCCAGGCGCCGAGGACGCTCCCGTCGTGCCGCCAGATCCGCACCGCGTAGTCGGTCGGCGCCACGGCGGCGCGCAGCAGGCCGGTGCGGTCCGTGCTCTCCCGCAGCAGCGGGTTGGTGCGGGCGGTCGCCGCCGCCGCGAGGAGCTGCTCGTCCACCCGGCCGACGAGATAGGCCCGCAGGGCGAGGGCGACGGCGGCGCCGGTGGCCGTCAGCGCGGCGGCGGCCAGGACCACGAGCACGAGCAGAAGCCGGGCGCGGAGGGTCACGACGCCGTCCCGCTGTCGCGGAGCACGTACCCGAACCCGCGCTGGGTGTGGATGAGCGGCGGCCCCAGCCGGTCGAGCTTGCGGCGGAGGTAGCCGACGTACAGATCGACCACGTTGGAGGTCCCCCTGAAGTCGTAGTCCCACACCGCGTCGAGGATCTGGGCGCGCGACAGGACCCTGCCGCGGTTGCTCATCAGGTAGCGCAGGAGGTTGAACTCGGTCGGCGACAGGCGGACGGGCACTCCGCCGCGCCGCACCTCGCAGGCGTCCTCGTCCAGCTCCAGGTCGGCGACCCTGAGGCGCTCGCCCCCGGGAGGCGGCGGAGGCTGCGCGACCCGGCGGAGCACGGCCCTGACCCGGGCCAGCAGCTCGTCCAGGGCGAAGGGCTTGGTCACGTAGTCGTCGCCGCCGTAGGTGAGCCCGGACACCTTGTCCTGGCGGGCGTCCCTGGCGGTGAGGAAGACGATGCCGAAGCGGTGGCCGCGGGCCCGCAGGGTCCGGCAGACCTCGAGGCCGCCCATGTCGGGCAGCATCACGTCCAGGACCACGAGGTCCGGCGCGGCGGCCTCGGCGCAGGCCATCGCCTGCGCCCCGGTGGCGGCCGTCGTCACCTCGAACCCGTGGAACCCCAGCACCGTGGCCAGCACGTCGAGGATGTTCGGCTCGTCGTCGACGACGAGGATCTTCTCTCCAGGCATGTCGGGGACAGCACACCAGTCCCGGATGTGAGTTCGCTGTGAACCGGCTGTGGGGTTGCCGAAGAGGCTCTCATCTGTCCCCCTTCTCCCGCACAGGCAGTTCCCACCGCCCGGGGGTGGGGTGGACGGCCATGAGACTCATCCGATCCTCGATGGCGGGAGTGGCCGTGCTCGCGGCCGCCGCGTTCCCCCACGCCCCCGCGCTCCCGCAAGCCCAGGCGGTCCACCGGGCTCCTGCGAAGGCCGCCGCCGTCCCGCCCTTCGAACCGGTCGAGGTCGAGCGCGACGTCCCGCTCCCCTCCGGCGTGGCGCTCACGTCGTCCCAGGGCGTACGGCTGGCCCCGGACGGGCGCCACGTCGTCATGAGTGTGGTCTACCAGGGTCACGAGCACGTCGGCGCGATGAACCTCGACGGCACCGGCTTCAGCTGTGTGACCTGCGGGAAGCTGCCGACGGCGCGCGGGAACGAGGTGTTCCCCGACGGCAGGCGCCTGTGGGTCGAGCGGGTGCCGGAGGACTCTGGGGCCGCCGGGTCCAGCGGCGGGATCGCCGACGTGCGCTACTCGGTGCTCGAGTGCGCGCCGAGCGTGTACGACTGCCGCACAGGCAAGGTCCTTCCGGTGACGTTCCCGATCCCCGGCCTGAAGCAAGGCGCCCAGAACAGGGCGACCCAGTTGCACCCCGATGGGAAGCACATCCGCTGGACCGAGGTGCGCACCCTGGAAGGGCCGCGCATGACGATCGGCAAACTCGTGCGCCGCGGCGACGGCTACCGGGTGACCGAACCCCGGGTCGTGAACCCCGCCTACACGCTCGGTGACGACCCGAAGGGCTGGGCCGACGCCGGGAGCTACTACGAGGCCGGGCAGTGGATGGACGGCGGCCGCACCCTGAAGATCGGCGCCACCGGCAGCGCGCTCAACTACGACATCTTCACCCTCGACCTGGCCACTGGCGAGCGCCGGCGGCTGACCACCGACATCGACTACAACGAGGGCACCGACCCCTCGCCCGACAGCCGCTGGATCTCCTACACCTCCGCCCGGGGGCTCGACCGCATGGACGTGTTCACCCAGCTCCGGCGCCCGCCGTTCATCGACATGGCGGCCTTCGCCCAGATCGGCCGCGTCGGCCTGTGGAACAACCGGCGGTGCATGAACGAGCGCTGGCTCATGGACCGCGAGGGCCAGCGCGGCACCTACGGCGGCCAGCCCGTGGTCACCGAGGACGGCTGGGGCATCCGGTCCTGGTCGTGGCTCCCCGACGGCACCCGGGCGCTGATCGCGGAGGAGCACGTGACCGCCGCCACCGGCACCCCCGGCCACGCCCCCGAGATGCGGGTGCGGGTCCTGCGGTTCCCCGCCCGCACCCCGGTGACGCCGACACCCGTCGTCGACCTCGACACGATCGACCTGTCGAGGTCCACCGTGCCCTACACCCGCTACCGGGGTGTGGCCTCCCGCCAGGTGCACGGCCGTACGGTGCACGGGGCCGGGGGCGGCACGGCGCGGATGGAGTTCACCGGCACCTTCCTCTCCGGCCGCTGGGAGGTCCGCTACGACCACTACTCCGACGACGGGGAGAGCTTCGTCAGCGGCACGGAGTCGCTGACCACTCCGGCGTCGCTCGTGTCCGCGACCTGGCGCGCCGATCTCACGGTCACCGGGCGGCACCACGGATACCTGCGCGGCGACCTCGACGTCCGCTCCCCCGCCCGCTTCAGCGGGACCGTGCGCAGCGAGGTCGACGGCCGCCTGCTCTCCGGGGTGCCCACCCAGGCCGACTGCCCCGGGGTGCGCAGGCCGCCCCTGTCCCTCGTCGTACGGCCGGCGGGCGGCGGGACCTCCGAGGTCCGGGTCACCGCGACCGTGCCGGAGGATCCCACCCCCAGGCCGGTCAGGGGCGCGACGGTGACCGCGGGCGGCAGGACCGCCGTCACCGGGGCGGACGGCGTCGCACGCGTGCCGGTCGCACCCAGCGGCCAGGTCACGGCGGCCGCGGGCGGTTTCGCCGGCGCCGCCGCCTCAATGCCGTGAGCACCCGTGGGCACCGTTCCGTGAGCGCCCTCCCCTGAGCACCGTCCCGTGAGCGCCTGACCGCGTCACCCGGTGAGGCGGGCCGCGACGTCCCTGATGAGTCCGGAGGCGCCCTCGGTGACGGGCTCGCCGTGGCCGAAGCAGGCGATCTCGGCGTCGAGAGTCGCCTGCCGTGCGAGCGAGGCGACCGCACCGGCCGGGTCGGCGTTGAACACGCCGAGGATGACCTGCCCGTCGGGGGCGCGGGCGACGGTGTCACCGGTGAACAGCACGCCCGGCCCGGGCAGGTGCACCGCGAGGCTGCCGGGAGTGTGACCGGGCACGGCAAGCACCTGCGCCCCTCCGCCGAAGTCCAGCGTGTCGCCGTCACCCAGTTCGCGGTCCACGCGCACGGGCGGCGCGGGCACGTGCGGCATGCCCGCGTGGACCGCGTCCCACAGCTCACGCTCCCATCCGGACAGGACGGGCGGAGGTCCGTCAGCCTCGCCCCGGACGAAGGGCGCGTCGTCGCGGTGGGCGTACACGGTGACGTCGCCCCAGGAGGCGATGTCGGCGGCCGAGCCGGTGTGGTCCTCGTGGAAGTGCGTCAGCACCAGGCGCCGTACGTCGGACGGCGAGTGCCCGAGCGAACGGACGGCGTCCGCGATGAGGGGCGCGGAGCCGGGAACCCCGGAGTCGATCAGGGTCAGCCCGTCGGGATCGCGCCACAGGTAGACGTGCCCGACGGGAAACCGCAGGAAATACAGGCTGGGAAGCAGTTCGACCAGGTCCATGTGGCGACGTTAGGGCCGCCCGGCCGGCCATCGGCGCGATCTTCGCCGGTAGCGGATCCGCCAGGAGCGCAAAACCGGGCCGCGTGCGTGAAACTTTCCTCGCCCAGGGCTGGTGGCGAGTGTCCGGGAGTCACATCGATTGACCCGAATTCCCGGCGATTCCTACGGTCGGCGGGACCACCTAGGAGGACGTGATGACTTCCCGGCTGAGACCCGTCTGGATACCCGCGCTCGTCGCGCTGCTCGCCGTGGCGCTGGGCGCCGTCTCCATCGCCGGCCGCGGGGTCGCGCGGGCGGCTGACGCCCCCTACAAGGATCCGAGCCTTCCGGTCGCGGCGCGGGTGGACGACCTGCTGTCCAGGATGTCGCTTGACGACAAGGTCGGGCAGATGACCCAGGCCGACCGGTCGGCCCTGACGACGATCTCCGACGTGGCGACGTACCGGCTGGGCTCGATCCTGTCCGGCGGCGGCTCGGCGCCCTCCCCGAACACCCCGTCGTCCTGGGCCGACATGTACGACAACTTCCAGCGGCAGGCGCTGTCCGCCCCGCTCGGCATTCCGATGATCTACGGAATCGACGCGGTGCACGGGAACAACAACGTCGTCGGCGCCACGATCTTCCCGCACAACATCGGGCTCGGGGCGACCCGCGACCCCGATCTGGTGGAGCGGGTCGGGCGGGCGACGGCCGAGGAGGTGGCGGGCACCGGGATCGACTGGACCTTCGCGCCCTGCCTGTGCGTGGCCCGCAACGACCGCTGGGGCCGCACGTACGAGTCCTTCAGCGAGGACCCGCAGCTCGTCACCCAGATGACGACGATCGTGGACGGCTTCCAGAAGGCCGGGAACGCCTCCATCCTCGCCACCGCCAAGCACTACGTGGGCGACGGCGGCACCACGGGCGGCAAGGACCAGGGCAACACCGAGCTCAGCGAGTCCGACCTGCGGGCCATCCACCTCGCGCCGTTCAGGGCCGCCGTGCAGCGCGGCGTGGGCTCCGTCATGGTGTCCTACAGCTCCTGGAACGGTGTGAAGATGCACGGCAACAAGTACCTGATCACCGACGTGCTGAAGGGCGAGCTGGGCTTCACCGGCTTCGTGGTCACCGACTGGGCGGGCATCGACCAGCTCGACGGCCAGACCGGCTTCACGGCGAGCGAGATCACCACGGCGATCAACGCGGGCGTCGACATGGTGATGGTGCCGACCGACTACAAGAGGTTCATCTCACTGCTGAAGTCGGAGGTCCAGGCGGGCCGGATCGCGACGTCGCGGATCGACGACGCCAACCGGCGCATCCTGACCAAGAAGTTCGAGCTGGGGCTGTTCGAGAGGCCGCTGACCGACCGGTCCTACACCTCCACCGTGGGCGGCGCCGCACACCGCACCCTCGCCCGCGAGGCCGTACGCGAGTCGCTGGTGCTGCTGAAGAACGCGGGCAACGTGCTCCCGCTCGGCAAGAGCGGCGGCAAGATCTTCGTGGCCGGCAAGAGCGCCGACGACATCGGCAACCAGAGCGGCGGCTGGACGATCAGCTGGCAGGGCTCGTCCGGCAACATCACCACCGGCACGACGATCCTGCAGGGCATCCGCGACGCCGTCGGCTCCGGCACCCAGGTCACCTACAACCGCGACGGCAGCGGCATCGACTCCTCCTACCGCGCGGCGATCGCCGTCGTGGGCGAGACGCCGTACGCGGAGGGGCAGGGCGACCGGCCCGGGTCGATGGGCCTCGACTCGACCGACCTGGCGACGCTGCAGCGGCTCAAGGCGTCCGGCGTGCCGCTGGTCGTGGTGCTCGTCTCCGGCAGGCCGCTCGACATCGCCGGCCAGATCGACCAGTGGAACGCGCTGGTGGCGGCCTGGCTGCCGGGCACCGAGGGGCGCGGCGTGGCCGACGTGCTGTTCGGCGACTACGCACCGACCGGGAAGCTGCCGATGACGTGGCCGCGCAGCGCCGACCAGGAGCCGATCAACGCCGGGGACGGCAAGCAGGCGCTGTTCGAGTACGGCTTCGGGCTGTCCTACACGGGCTCCAGCCCGTCCCCCTCACCGTCCCCCTCCCCATCGCCCTCACCGTCCGCTTCGCCGTCCCCGTCCCCGTCTCCGTCGCCTTCTCCGTCCCCCAGCCCCTCGCCCAGCGCCAGTCCGTCGCCCTTGCCCGGCGGGTGTGTGGTGGCGTACAAGGTGAACGACTGGGGCAGCGGGTTCACCGCCGACGTGACGATCACCAACAGGTCGTCGAGCCCGGTCAACGGCTGGCGGCTCCAGTGGACCTACGCCGGCGACCAGAAGGTCACCGGCTACTGGAACTCGACGATCACCCAGTCGGGCCGGCAGGTCACCGCGTCCAACGCCACCTGGAACGGAACCATCGGCGCGGGCGGCGGCACGGCGAGCTTCGGCTTCCAGGGGTCCTACAGCGGCGCCAACCCCGCCCCCACCGCGTTCACCCTGAACGGGACGGCCTGCACGACCGGATGACGCCGGAGGGGGCGGGGACGGAACGTCTGGGCTCAGAACGTCTGGGCCAGCGCCACCCCCGCCCCCGCGGTGAACAGGACGATGCCGACCGTGAGGAAGATGCCGCCGAGGAGCGTGCCGCTCCCGGCCGCGCTGTCGATGCGGATCCGCGTCGGCCTGGCCGGGTCGTACAGCACCGTGACCTCCTCACCCGGCCGCGCGGGCGGCGGGTTGCTCCCATAGGTGGTCTCGGCCTCGACCTGCTGGCCGTAGACGGTGGTGAAACGAATGGTCGGGTAGTACGTGGTTCCGTCGTCGGACCGGCTCGCCCGCAGCCCGACGACCAGGCCGCGGCTGCGCTGCGCCCGGCGGCGGAACTCCCGGGCGTTCATGGTGATGCCGCCGCCGATGAGGCCGAAGACAAGCCCGAGCCCCGAAAGGATCAGTGTGATGAGAGCGGTTTGTGACACGATCGGACCTTAGGGCCCCACGCTTGCGATCGGCTTGCACCGTTCCCAAACCGCGACGCGCGTACGGATCAGGGGCGCATACGCATGAGCGTCTCGGCCACGTCGACGACCGGCTCGCCGAGGTCGAAACGGCTGAACAGGTGGATCTGCTCGCCCGCGTCGATCTCCAGCAGCTCGGTCGTCAGGCCGTAACGGCGGTGGGAGTCCACCCGGATGCGGTCCACGTCGTTCCAGGAGATGCGTTCCCGGCCGGAGAGCCCGGTGACGACCAGCCCGTCCTCCCCCGCCGCGAGCCGCACCGGCGCGACCAGGTCGCGGCCGGTCAGGAGGCCGAAGCCTACGGTGGCCACGCCGGCGAGGAAGAGCTGCGCGCCGTCGCCGGCGATCGCCAGCACACCGCACAGCATCGTGCCGACGGCCTTCAGCGCAACGATCCCGCGCGGCACCCGCCATTCGTGCCGCAACTCCTCAACTCCCGCCATCGAGGCAGCGTAACGAATGCGAGGTCCTCTCGCGGCTGCTTCCCGGCCCCTCACGCCGTGCGGCGGCGGCCCTGCCGCACGGCCGCCGCCGTCTCCCCCTGTGGCGTCTCGCCCTGTGTCGTCCCGTCTTGTGTCGTCTCGTCCTACGGCGTCTCGTCCTCTATGCGCATCGCCTGCTCCTCCGCCGTGTAGCCGCCGAAATCCGGCCCCACGTCCTCAGCGATCATGTCCTTCTCGGTGTCCACGCCCATGCCGCCGTCCGGATCGACGAGCCGGCCGGCCTGGCCGGGCTCCGCGGTGCCGGCGCCGTACCTCTCGTACGGCTGTTCGCCATTCTCGCCGAGGACGTCGGCCTCGGCTCCCGAGGAGTAGGCCAGCTCGTCCTCGGAGGAGTCGAGCAGCTC
Source organism: Microbispora sp. H10830 (assembly GCF_014161375.1). NCBI lineage: Bacteria > Bacillati > Actinomycetota > Actinomycetes > Streptosporangiales > Streptosporangiaceae > Microbispora > Microbispora sp. H10830. The sequence continues at coordinate 91,800 of NZ_JABBWX010000014.1, read as the reverse complement.
GTCGTCGGCCTCGCCGGCCTTCTCCTCACGACGGCCACCCGCAGTGCCCGGCTCCGTGCCGAACCGGACGTCCACATCGGGGACCTCGCGGGACAGGCGACGGCGGAGGGACTCGCCCTCGCGCATCTCGTTGGGCGTGGTGCCGTACTCGTCGAGACCCAGGGGCCGGTCGCCGGGCAGCGGCATCTCCTGCGGGTCCTCGGCCCACTGCTGCTCGGGCGTGCCCTCCTGCAGGTCCGGAATGCCTTCGTCCTCGAACCGCGAACGCGGGTCGGGCTGTGGTCTGTTCTCTCTCATACCGGCCCCATGCCCCGCCGTGCGGCCCTTAGGCAGGTCAGGTGACGGGGACGATCTCGGCCCGCCGCAGCACGCCGCTCTCGATGTCGAGTATTCCGACGGTGCCGTGCGGCTGTCGGCGGCGGTCGGTGGGCGAGCCGGGGTTGAACACCCGCACCCCGTCGCCGGTCAGATCCATGGGGATGTGCGAGTGGCCGAAGACGACCAGGCCGGCCTCGGGGAAGCGGCGCCGCATGCGCGCGGTCCGTCCGGCGGCCTGTCCGCTGTCGTGGATCATCGCCACCCGGAGCCCGCCGAGGTCGAGTTCGAGCGTCTCGGGGGCGCCCCAGGCCGCGACGTCCTGGCCGTCGTTGTTGCCGAGCACCGCGTGGACCGGAGCGTACGCGGACAGCTCCACCAGGACGTCGGCGGTGCAGACGTCGCCGGCGTGCAGGATCAGGTCCGCCCCCCGCAGGTGCTCGGCGACCGCGGGCGGGCAGGACTTCCAGCGCCGGGGAGCATGGGTGTCCGCGAGCACGACGACCTTCACCGTTCCATCTTCCCCGCGGAGAAGAGGTGCCAAATCACATATTCGGGGAATAGAGATCCACGACCCGCACGACCCTCATGTCCTGCACCCCTACACCGGTCTCCCCCGGCCGGTCCCGCTTGGGAGGAACGATGAGCAGGCAGATCGCCGACGGCTACCAGGCCCCCACCCTGTCCGAGCTCGAGGCGCGCGTACGCGGGCTGGAGACTCAGGTCGCCCACCTGACCGAGCTGGTCAAGACGCTGTCCGGCCAGAGCAGGGAGAGCCGCTGACGACGGCCCGTCCGGCGGCGAGGCGCCCCAGAACGACGGCGTCCCCGCCAGGACGGACCTGACGGGGACGCTGACGCCGGCGTGGGCCTCGCTACGCGCGACGCGCGGAGGCGGCGACGGCCCGGACCTGCCGGTCCACGCCCCGGCCCGCGGCGCGCCCGTTCGCGTGTCCCTTCACGTGTCCGTTGACGGGCGCCGTCTCGGACGCGTTGACGGGCGCTATCCCGGACGCGTCCGCACCCGTGCCCGCCGGGACGGGTTTCGCCCGCCCGTAGGACTCGCGCCCGGTGCTCACCGCCATCGCACCCAGCCATACGAGGGTCGCGATCGCGATGACCACCACGGCTCCGAGCACCAGCACCGCCACCGCCGCCAGGGAGACCACGGCTCCCAGCAGCTCCACCATTTAGATTCCTCCAGAGGTCGACCCCGATTACGGCACTCCGGTGGCCGGCGGAAGATCACCTGCCACGTAGAGGAACGGAAATTGCCGGTTATTGGTGCCTTGCCCCGTTTGGATGACCCTCATACCTTACTGATCGGCTAGCGGGGGCCGACCCATGGGCAGGCCGTCGAGCCTGCGCAGGATCACGCCCTCCCGCAGCGCCCACGGGCAGATCTCCAGCACCGGCAGCTCGAACAGGTCCATCGCGGCGTCCGCGACGACCGCGCCGGCGAGAAGCTGGGCGGCCCGCCCCGCGGACACGCCGGGAAGCTCCGCCCGGCGGGCCGCCGGCATCGTGGCCAGCCGGGCCGTCCACTCGACCAGGTCCTCGTGCGTCAGCGTCCGCTTGACGTACGGGCCCTCGCTGGACGACGCCGCCCCCGCGATGCGCGCGAGCTGGCGGAAGGTCTTGGACGTGGCGACCGCGTGGTCCGGCCTGCCGTACCTGGCGACCGCCCCGACCGTCCGCGCGATCTCGGTGCGTACGTGCCTCCGCAGCGCGCGGACCTCTTCGGGATCGGGCGGGTCGGCGGTGAACCAGTCGCGGGTGAGCCGTCCCGCGCCGAGCGGGAGGGAGACGGCGACGTCGGGCTCCTCGTCGACGCCGGAGGCGATCTCCAGCGACCCGCCCCCGATGTCGGTCACCAGCAGCCGCCCCGAGGACCAGCCGAACCAGCGGCGGACGGCCAGGAACGTCAGCCTGGCCTCGTCGTCCCCCGACAGCACCTGGATGTCCACCCGGGTGTCGGCCTTGATCTGGGCCAGCACGTCCTCGCCGTTGACCGCGTCGCGGACCGCCGAGGTGGCGAAGGCGACCAGGTCCTCCACTCCCTTGTCCTCGGCGATGCGGGCCGCTTCGCGCACGAAGGCCCCCAGTCGCGCCGCGCCCTCCTCGCTGAGCCTGTCGCCGTCGACGAGATGCTCGGCCAGCCGCAGCTCCTCCTTGTGGGAGAACGCGGGCAGAGGCCGGGCACCCTGATGCGCGTCCATCACCAGCAGGTGCACCGTGTTGGAACCGACGTCCAGGACTCCGAGTCGCATGCCCCGACGGTACCGCCCGCCGGGGAAAGATCCACCGCCCCTCCCGGCCCCCGGACTCACGTGGGGCTCACTCCGGTGCGACGTCCACGAGCACCTTGCCGACCGCACCGGACTCGACCGCGTCGTGGGCGTCCGCCGTACGCTCCAGCGGGAAGTGGTGGAGGGGCAGCCCGGCCTCCTCCCCCACCCGCAGCGCGCCCGACTCGACCGCCGCGCATACGTCCGCCACGGCGGCGTCCTTGGCGGCCTCGGGCACGGTGTAGACGAGCACGAACTGATAACGGATGTTGCGGCTGAACAGCTCGCGCACCGAGAGCGCGACCTCGTCTCCCCCGTTGTTGGCGTACACCGCGACGACCCCCTGCGGCGCGGTGACCGCCCTGTCCAGGGCGGCGTTCGGCGCCGGCGCGACCTCCACAACGATGTCGGCGCCCCGCGGGGCCACGGCGCGGATCGCCGCCGCCGGATCCCCGGTGCGGTAGTCGACCACGTGGTGCGCCCCCGCGGCCCGGGCCAGCGCCGCCTTCTCCGGTCCGCTGACCGTCGTCACCACGGCCGCCCCGGCCCAGCGGGCGAGCTGGATCGCCGCGTTGCCCACGGCCCCGGCGCCGCCCGCGACCAGGACGGTCCTGCCGTCGAGGGCCCCGGGGGCGAGCCGGTCCGGCCCGCCCTCGGCCACGGTCAGGCAGCGATGCGCGGTCAGCGCGGGGATGCCGAGGCTCGCGCCGAGGTCGAGGGAGGCCCCGTCCGGCAGCGGCACGACCTGCCGCTCGGGCAGGACGACGTACTCCTGCGCGGTGCCGTCCGGCCGCCCCCAGGCGGCCTCCCACAGCCACACGCGGTCTCCCGGTGCCACTCCTGTCACGCCCGGCCCGGCGGCGTCGACGATTCCGGCGCCGTCCTGGTTGGGCACGGCCTCCGGGTGGCCCAACGCGCCGCGCCGCGCCTTCCAATCGGTCGGATTGACGCCCGAGCGCACCACTCGCACGCGTACCTCTCCGGGCCCCGGCTCGGGCACCGGCCGGTCGGTCAGGCGCAGGACACCACTGTCACCGGTCTCGGAATACACGATCGCTCTCATACCGGCTCCAAGCCGCCGGGTCCGTGACGCTATTCCGGTTCGGCCCTTTCCGCTCGGGTAGTTGCAGGCCGATCGGGCGAGGGGGTGCGGTGGAATGAGCGTCAGGCAGAGATACGGGGGCCTGTCCGGTGGAAGGGCCGGTGACAGGCTCGGCGGCACGGGAGGCGGCTGGTCGAGGGACTGGTCGGGAAGCTGGGCCAGAGGCTGGGCGGGGGGCCGCTTCGGCCGGCATTACGGACGCAGGGGCAGGCGCCTGCGGGCCACGGCCAGGGAGGCCTTCGGCTGGCAGCAACTGCGCCCGGGCCAGCAGGAGGCGATGGAGCTCCTGCTCGCGGGGCGCGACGTGCTGCTGGTGATGCCGACCGGCGGCGGCAAGTCGGCCGTCTACCAGGTGCCCGGCTTGCTCCTGGAGGGCCCGACGGTCATCGTCTCGCCGCTCATCGCCCTGCAGCGCGACCAGGTCATGAGCCTGCTCAAGGCGGGGGCCGCGGGCGCGGTGGCGGTCAACTCGGCCGGCTCGGTCGAGGCGGGGCTCGACCAGGTCACCGCGGGCGACGCCGAGTACGTGTTCCTTTCGCCGGAGCAGCTCGCCAAGCCCGAGGTGGTCGAGCGGCTGGCCCAGGCCCGGCCCTCCCTGATCGCCGTGGACGAGGCGCACTGCGTGTCCACCTGGGGCCACGACTTCCGGCCGGAGTATCTGCGGCTCGGCAAGGTCATCGAGCGTCTGGGCCATCCCCCGGTGATCGCGATGACGGCCACGGCCGCGCCGACCGTGCGCGAGGAGATCGTCGAGTCGCTCGGCCTGATCGGGGCCCAGCAGATCGTGCGGGGATTCGACCGGCCCAACCTGCATCTCGAGGTCCACCGGTTCACGAGCGACGACGACAAGCGCAGGGCCCTGGCCGACCACGCCGCCGGGCTGGACGGCGTGGGGCTGGTCTACGTGGCGACGCGGCGCCAGGCCGAGGAGTACGCCGACCTGCTGAAGGAGCGCGGCCGCCGGGCCGAGGCGTACCACGCGGGGATGAAGGCGAAGGAACGCCGCCGCATCCACGAGCGGTTCCAGGACGACGACCTCGACACCGTCGTGGCGACCTCGGCCTTCGGGATGGGCATCGACAAGCACGACGTGCGCTACGTGCTGCACGCCGCGCCCCCCGAGTCGCTCGACGCGTACTACCAGGAGATCGGCCGGGCGGGCCGGGACGGCAACCCGGCCGAGACCGTGCTGTTCTACCGGCCCGAGGACCTGGGGCTGCGCAAGTTCTTCGCCTCGGGCCGCGCGGACGAGGCCCTGATGCGGCGCGTCGCGACGCTGGTCCGCGAGCACGGCGGGGAGGTGGCCGCCGCCGACCTGCGCGAGCTCCTCGACATCGGGACCGCCAGGCTGACCTCGCACGTCAACCTGCTGGAACGGGCGGGCGCGGTCGAGGTCAGCCACGGTGGCGCCCTGCACTACGCGCCGGACGGCCCGCCGCCGGACGAGGCCGCCGCCCGCGCGGTGGAGATCGACGATCTCCGGCATCGGATGGAGGACTCCCGGCTGGAGATGATGCGCGGCTACGCGGAGACGACCGGCTGCCGGCGTCGCTTCCTGCTGGAGTACTTCGGCGAGCCGTACGAGCGGTCGTGCGGCGACTGCGACACCTGCCGCTCGGGGACGGCGACCCCGCCGGATACCGGCGACGGGCGGTTCCCCATGCACGCGAACGTACGGCACGCCGAGTGGGGACACGGGATCGTGATGAGCCGCGAGCAGGACCGGATCACCGTGCTGTTCGACTCCGTGGGCTACAAGACGCTGGCGCTCGGCCTGGTCGACGAGCTGCTCGAAGTGGTCTGACGGAGCACGAGAAGCACCCGCCCGGCTGGGCAATCATTACTGTTCGTGTCCTTCGCACCACTTGCAGTGGTTTCACCCTGTGTTGAGACTCGTAGGCGGAGGTCGTGAGTTCGGGGGTGGTACCGGTGCGGGAGGCAATCAGCGCCAGGGAGACGTGGCCGTTCGAGTGCCTGCACTGCCTGCGCGTCTGGGAGGAGGAGTACGTCGTCCACCGCGGGCGCGACGAGCAGGGCGTCGACGTCGTGATGTGGACGCGGGACGACGTGGCCGTCCAACCGCCCTGGTCCGGGATGACCTGCCCAGGATGCGGCTGCGGGACCGTGACCACGTTCCCGACCGGCTATCTGGCCCACCATCCGGAGATCACGCTGGGCCGGCCCGCGTTGAAGGCCCCGGCCGGCGAGACGCCCGCACGGGGCGCGCCGTTCGCGTCGCACGCGCTGCTCACCCTCGCGCTCCTGCTGCTGACCGGCGCCGGTCTGTACGAGCGGCTCCACGTCCGCTGAGCACGCGCCCGGGCCGCGGCGTCCTCCGGCAGAGGTCGGCGGAGGTCGGCGGAGGTCGCCCGGGTCCCGACTCACGGATCCTTTCGAGCCCGAAGCGCACACCGTCGTCGAACGGATCGCGGTATTCGATCAGGGTGACGGCTCCCTCGAACAGGGAGTGCGTCTCCGCGCGGCGCAACGTCGTGCCGCCGTGAAAGGCGCGTCGCGCAATTCCCACTGCATCGCGGGCCGGAATCGCCTCGTGTCCGCGTCGAGCGACATACCGGGATCCAGACGCACGACAGGGACGATAAGCCCATCGTCCTTTCCCCTCCAATGGCCGGGTGGAGGATTCGATGGCGGTGGCATCCGACATCGCGGCCCGCACGGGTTGTCCACAGGTGGAGCGAGGGGGCCCGGCGGATCCGGCAGAATGAGAGCCTCCGGAGAGGGTGGCCCCCGGAGAGGGCGGACTCGGAAGAAGGCGGATCAGGATCGTGACCACGTCCATTCAGCAGCGGATCGCCGAAGAGCTCGGCGTGCGCGAGAGTCAGGTCACCGCGGCCGTCGACCTGCTCGACGGCGGGGCGACGGTGCCGTTCATCGCCCGCTACCGCAAGGAGGCCACGGGCGCGCTCGACGACGCCCAGCTGCGCACGCTGGAGGAGCGGCTGCGCTACCTGCGCGAGCTGGAGGAGCGGCGGGCCGCCGTCCTCGACTCGATCCGCTCGCAGGGCAAGCTCGACGAGGCCCTGGAAGCGCGGATCATGGAGGCCGACTCGAAGGCCCGGCTGGAGGACATCTACCTGCCCTTCAAGCCCAAGCGCCGCACCAAGGCGCAGATCGCCAGGGAGCTGGGGCTGGAGCCGCTGGCGGACGCGCTGCTCGCCGACCCCTCGATGGACCCCCAGGCGACCGCCGAGGGGTACGTGCGCGAGGGCGTGGCCGACGCCGCCGCCGCACTGGAGGGCGCCAGGGCCATCCTGGTCGAGCGTTTCGCCGAGGACGCCGACCTCATCGGCGACCTGCGGGAGCGGATGTGGTCCCGCGGGCGGCTGATCTCCCAGGTGCGGGAGGACAAGCAGGAGTCCGGGGCCAAGTTCTCCGACTACTTCGACTTCTCCGAGCCCTTCACCCGCCTGCCCTCGCACCGCATCCTCGCGATGTTCCGGGGCGAGAAGGAGGAAGTGCTCACGCTCACCCTCGACCCGGAGGCCGAGGAGCCGAACGACTACGAGGCGCGGATCGCCCGGCGCTTCGGCATCGCCGACCTCGGCCGCCCGGCCGACAAGTGGCTGCTCGACACCGTGCGCTGGGCCTGGCGGACCCGCGTTCTCGTGCATCTGGGCATCGATCTGCGCACCCGGTTGTGGCAGGCGGCAGAGGAGGAGGCCGTGCGCGTGTTCGCGGCAAACCTGCGCGACCTGCTGCTCGCCGCCCCCGCCGGGGCGAGGCCGACCATGGGTCTCGACCCGGGGCTGCGCACCGGTGTGAAGGTCGCGGTCGTGGACGGCACCGGCAAGGTCGTGGCCACCGAGACGATCTATCCGCACGAGCCCAAGCGGCAGTGGGACCAGTCGCTCGCGGTGCTGGCCCGGCTGGCGGCCGAGCACAAGGTGGAGCTGATCGCCATCGGCAACGGCACCGCGTCGCGGGAGACCGACAAGCTCGCCGGCGAGCTGGTCAAGCACATGCCGCACGTCACCAAGATCGTGGTCTCGGAGGCCGGAGCCTCGGTGTACTCCGCGTCGGCCTACGCCTCGCAGGAGCTTCCGGGCCTGGACGTCTCGCTGCGCGGCGCGGTGTCGATCGCGCGGCGTCTGCAGGACCCGCTGGCCGAGCTGGTGAAGATCGACCCCAAGTCCATCGGCGTCGGCCAGTACCAGCACGACGTGTCCGAGGTGAAGCTGTCGCGCTCGCTCGACGCGGTGGTGGAGGACTGCGTGAACGCGGTGGGCGTGGACGTCAACACCGCGTCCCCCCCGCTGCTGACCCGCGTCTCCGGCATCGGCGCCGGGCTGGCGGAGAACATCGTCGCGCACCGTGACGCCAACGGGCCGTTCCGCTCGCGGACCGGGCTGAAGGAGGTGCCGCGGCTCGGCCCGAAGGCGTTCGAGCAGTGCGCGGGCTTCCTGCGGATCCCCGGCGGTGACGACCCGCTCGACGCCTCCAGCGTGCACCCGGAGGCCTACCCGGTGGTGCGCCGCATCCTCGACTTCACCAAGGGCGACCTGCGCACGCTGATCGGTAACACCTCGGCGCTCCGCTCGCTGAAGCCGTCGGAGTTCGTCGACGACACCTTCGGCCTGCCGACCGTCACCGACATCCTCAAGGAACTGGAGAAGCCGGGCCGCGACCCCCGCCCGGCGTTCAAGACCGCCACCTTCAAGGAGGGCGTCGAGAAGCCGTCCGACCTGTCGGCCGGCATGATCTTGGAGGGCGTCGTCACCAACGTCGCCGCGTTCGGGGCGTTCGTCGACGTCGGCGTGCACCAGGACGGCCTGGTCCACGTGTCCGCCATGTCCAACTCCTTCGTGAAGGACCCCCGCGAGGTGGTCAAGCCCGGCGACATCGTCCGGGTCAAGGTGCTCGACGTGGACCTCCAGCGCAAGCGCATCTCGCTCACGCTACGTCTGGACGACGAGACGGCGGGCAACGGCCGCAGAGGCGGGCCGAACGGCGAGGCCCGCGACGACCGGCAGGGCGGCCGCCGCGGCCAGCCGCGCCAGAACCCGTCCCGCCAAGGCCAGGACGGCCAGAACCAGGGTGGCCAGAACAAGGACGGCAGGGGCGGGTCGGGCCGCGGCAACGGCCGGGGCTCGAGCGGCGCGCCGCTGGGCGGGGCCATGGCCGAGGCCCTGCGCCGGGCCGGTCTGGCCGATCCCGGCTCCGGTGACCGCCGCTCCCGCTGACGGTCCCACTCGATCCGGCCTCTCTCGCCCGGCGCCGCCTTCGGTGCGCCGGGCCCGCGTCCGCCGGCGACGGAAAATGCCCCGCGAGGCGATACGCGGGGCACAGGGTTGATCAGGCACGATGGACGGTCATTGGGTCACTGCTGCTGCTGTTGCTGCTGCTGGCCCCCACGGCCGTGCTGTTGCTGTTGCTGCTGTTGCTGTTGCTGACCGCCGCGGCCCTGTTGCTGCTGTTGCTGCTGTTGCTGCTGCGGTAACTTCTCCCGATGGTGGCGGTGGTGACGGTGATGGTGGTGCCGGCCGCGGCATCTGTCTCCCGGGCAGTCCCCCGTGGTGGACGGCCGGATGACCTGCTCGGTCGTGCCGGCGGCGTTGGCGGGCTGCGTCTGCATCGCGACAGGAACGACGAGGGCCGAAGCCGTCATGACGGCAGCAGCCAATGCTTCTTTGAACATGGGTATCCCTCCGTCGGCTCCGTGACGAGAAAGCGGACGACATCCGAATTTCACGGAGCTCGAATCGATCCATCGAACCCTGGATCTGGACCCTGATTCTCACGCTAGAGGCAGCAAACGCCCCAGTCACCCATCAGGGGGCAAATAAGCATTTTTGGCATCAAAAAGCAAATGGGCCCGAACGCGCGGGGATGTCTGCCTCACTCGAACAGGTCGGCGATTACGGCTTGCCAAGACCCGGAGCGAATTCTCCCGATTTGGGATTCCGATTGTCGCTTCCATGACCTCGAAGGTCCTCACGACCGCCTCCGCGTCGCCCGTGGCGAAGCCGTCCGCGCGCTCAGCGAGCCACGCCGGGGCCGTCGGCGGCCGACGTGAGCAGGTCCTCCAGGACGGCGGCGAGGGCGGCGACCCCGGCGAGGCAGTCGGCCTCCTCGGCGTGCTCGAACGGTGAGTGCGAGACGCCCGTGGGATTGCGCACGAACAGCATGGCCGCCGGGACCTCGCCGGCGAGGATGCCCGCGTCGTGTCCCGCCCCCGTGGGCAGCACGGGCGCGCCGCCCAGTACGCGCGCGACGCGGTCACGCAGGGGCACGTCGAAGTTCACGACCGCCGTGTAGGACTCCCGGATCACCTCGGCCCCCTCGGCCGCCCGGGCCGTCTCCTCGACAAGCCTGTCCAGCAGGGCGGCGTCCGGCGCCCGGCAGTCGAGCCAGGCGCTGACCAGCGACGCGATGGCGTTGGTGCCGTTGGGCTCGACCCTGATCCTGCCGAAGGTGGCCAGAGCCCCCAGGCGCTCGGCGTTCGCCCGGGCGGCCAGCACCGCCGCCGCGTACACCGGCATGGGATCGCGCCGGTCCTCCAGCCGGGTGGTCCCGGCGTGGTTGGCCTCGCCGCGGAAGTCGAAACGCCAGCGGCCGTGCGGCCAGATCGCGGAGGCGACGCCGACCGGGTGCGGCGTGGCGGCGAGGTGGCGGCCCTGCTCCACGTGCAGTTCCACGAACGCGCCGATCCGCGCGAGGCGCTCGCCGTCACGCCCGGTGGACGCCGGGTCGCGTCCCGCCCGCTCCATCGCCGCCGTCAGGGTGACGCCGTCCGCGTCGCGCAGCGCCCCCGCCGTCTCCGGGCGCACGGCGCCGGTCATCAGCCGCGATCCCAGGCAGGCGAGGCCGAACCTCGCGCCCTCCTCCTCGGTGAAGTTCACCACCGCCAGCGGCCTCCCCGCCCGGAGGCCGCGCGCCCGCAGCGCGTCGAGCGCGGCGAAGGCTCCCACCACGCCCAGCGGGCCGTCGTACGCCCCGCCGTCGGGCACCGAGTCCAGGTGGGAGCCGGTCACCACGGCGTCACCCGCCGTGGGATCTCCCAGCCAGGCCCACTGGTTGCCGTTGCCGTCGGTCTCGTACGTCAGGGCACGCTGCCGGGCCTGTTCGGCGAACCAGGCCCGGCACTCCACGTCGGCCGCCGTCCAGGCGTGCCGGCGGTAGCCGCCCGTCGCGTCGCACCGGCCCACGGGGAGCAGGTCGCGCCACATCCGGCGGAAGCCGTCCGCCACCTCCTCCGGCAGGACCCGCGCCGCCGCCTCAGACATCGGCGTCGGGGCCGGCCGGCTCCGCCTCGGCCATCGGAACGCGTACGCCGCGCTCCCGGGCGACCTCGGCGGCCCGGTCGTATCCGGCGTCCACGTGCCGGATCACGCCCATGCCGGGGTCGTTGGTCAGCACCCGGCGGATCTTCTCCCCCGCCAGCGGCGTGCCGTCGGCGACGGTGACCTGTCCGGCGTGGATGGAACGGCCGATGCCGACCCCGCCGCCGTGGTGGATCGACACCCAGGACGCGCCGGAGGCGACGTTGACCATGGCGTTGAGCAGCGGCCAGTCGGCGATCGCGTCGGAGCCGTCCAGCATGCCCTCCGTCTCGCGGTAGGGCGAGGCGACCGAACCGCAGTCGAGGTGGTCGCGCCCGATCACGATGGGCGCGGAGATCTCCCCTGAGGCGACGAGGTCGTTGAACCGCTCGCCGGCCCGGTCGCGCTCGCCGTACCCCAGCCAGCAGATCCGCGCGGGCAGGCCCTGGAACCGCACCCGCTCCCCCGCCATCCGGATCCACCGGGCCAGCGGCTCGTTGTCGGGGAAGAGATCGAGGATCGCTCGGTCGGTCGTCGCGATGTCGGCCGGGTCGCCGGACAGCGCCGCCCATCGGAACGGGCCCTTCCCCTCGCAGAACAGCGGCCGGATGTAGGCCGGCACGAATCCCGGGAAGTCGAACGCCCGGGCATACCCGGCGAGGCTCGCCTCGCCTCTGATCGAGTTGCCGTAGTCGAACACCTCCGCGCCCGCGTCCTGGAAGCCGACCATCGCCTCGACGTGCCGGGCCATCGACTCGCGGGCCCGGCGGGTGAAGCCCTCGGGGTCCTTGCGCGCCAGCGCGGCCATGTCCTCGAACGCGACGCCCAGCGGCAGGTAGGCCAGCGGGTCGTGCGCGCTGGTCTGGTCGGTCACGACGTCGATCTCCGCACCCCCCGCCAGCAGGGCGGGCACGGCCTCGGCCGCGTTGGCCACGACCCCGATCGACAGCGGGCGGCGCGCGTCCCTGGCCTCGTACGCCAGGCGCAACGCCTCGTCGAGGCTCTCGGCGCGGACGTCGAGGTAGCGGTGGCCGATCCGGCGCTCGACGCTGCGCGGGTCGCAGTCGACGCAGATCGCCACGCCGCCGTTCATCGTGACCGCGAGCGGCTGCGCGCCGCCCATGCCGCCGAGCCCGGCGGTGAGCGTGATCGTCCCCGCGAGACTGCCGCCGAACCGCTTGGCCGCGACCGCCGCGAAAGTCTCGTACGTCCCCTGCAGGATGCCCTGAGTGCCGATGTAGATCCACGAACCGGCCGTCATCTGCCCGTACATCGTGAGCCCGAGCCGCTCCAGCCGCCGGAACTCCGGCCACGTCGCCCAGTCGCCGACGAGGTTGGAGTTGGCGAGGAGCACCCGGGGAGCCCACTCGTGGGTGGTCATCACGCCGACAGGCCGGCCCGACTGCACCAGCAGCGTCTCGTCGGCCCGCAAGGTGGTGAGCTCGCGCACGATGGCGTCGTACGACGGCCAGTCGCGGGCCGCCTTGCCGCTGCCGCCGTAGACGACGAGCCGCTCTGGATGCTCGGCGACCTCGGGGTCGAGGTTGTTCATGAGCATGCGCAGGGCGGCCTCCTGCTGCCAGCCCCGCGTGTTCAGGGTGCCGCCGCGCGGAGCTCGGATGGGAGCCCGGTCGCCGGAAGCCCGGTTGTCGAGCGCCCTGTCGTGTGGAGCCCTGTTGTCGAGGGCGCCGTCGTCGAGGGCGCTGCCGCCGTCGTCGGCCACGAGGCCTCCTTCCACCCGCGCGCGCGGCGCATGGTCCCATTCAGTGAGCCCCATCCATCCTGGGTGAATGAATAGATTCAGTCAATGAGAAACACTCCACGGTCGGCTGCCGATGCCTCGAACGCCTCCAGGCGGGCCTGCGCCCCGGGCAGTTCGTCGCACATCGCCTCGAGCAGCACCCGGCCGAGCATCATCGGCCCGCACGCCGTGTCGAACACCAGGTGCGTGCCCACCGCGGCGGTGAGCAGAACGTGCGACAGAGCGGCGAGGGACGGCACCCGCCGGTCCGCGACCGTCACGACGGCCAGCCCGGCCGAGTGTGCGACCCGAAGAGCGTCCACCAGTTCGGCCGGGTAGCGCGGCAGGGCGAAGCACAGCAAAGCCGTCGCCCCGGCCGCCGCCGCCTGCTCGACACGGTCGGCCAGGAGCGACCCCGCCTCGTGCAGGGGCCGTACGTCGGGGTGTACCTTCGCCGCGAAGTAGGCGAACCCGGCGGCCTGGGCCGCGGCGGCCCGCAGGCCCAGCACCGGCAGCGGCCGCGAGGCGGCGAGCAGGCGGGCGGCCGCGGCGACGGGTCCGGGGTCGTCGAGCGACCGGGCGAGGGCGCGCAGGTTCTCGATCTCCGCCAGCACGGCCCGCCGGTATTCGGCACCGGGGCCCGTTGCCCGATCCAGGCCGGGATCGTGATCCGCGGACGCGAGATCCGCGGCGACGGGAACCTGAGGCGCCGGGCGCGCGGGCGCGAGATCCTCGGCAACGGGATCCTGAGGCGCGGGATCCTCAAGCACAGGGCGCGCGGGCGTGCCGGGTCGCGACGACGGGCGATGAGAGTCCTCCGCCGTCGTAGGAAGCGTCTCCCCGGCCCCTTCCCGGCCCCCGCTCCGCACGGCCGCAGCGCCGTCGGGGAGCCGGAGGGCAGCCGCGTGCGCGGAGGGGCCGGCATCCGGACCGGCGTCCTCCCCGTTCCGGCCGGTGCCGTCCCGTCCCCGGCCGGGCCGTACGCCCAGCTCGCGGAACCTGCGCCGGAGGCCGGGGTATCCGCTGTAGCCCAGCGCCATCGCGAAGCGGGTCACCGACGGCTGGCTGACCCCGGCCAGCTCGGCCACTTCGATGCTCGACAGGTACGGCGCCTCGGCGGCGTGCTGCGCGAGGCAGTGGGCGATCCTGCGCTGCACGGGCGTCAGTCGCTGCCCCTCGAACAGCCGCAGCAGGCGGGACGCGGCGTCGCCGTCAAGGCCGTCAAGGCCGCCGAGGTCATCGGGGACGTCGCGGTCATCGCCCTGGTCGCGGTCATCGCGGTCGTCGCGGTGGCCGGCCGGGCCGTCGTCCGCGTTGTGGCCGGTGTTCATCGTCCCCTCGCCTCGCCTCGCCTGCCCGTGCCGGGCCGTTCGGTCTGCATACTTTCATTCAACACGCAGTCTCCAGGGAGGGTTGTCCACAGGCAAGGCGCCGTCAGCGCGACCGGCCCGGAGATTGCCTAGTCTGATCGGCAGAACCCAGCAAGGAGATTGCCGTTGAAGACCGGTGGTTTGAGAAGTAGTGACCTGGGCCGTCGCGTGGGGCTCGTCGCGGGCGCGGCCGCCCTGGCGGCGGCGGTGTGGGCGGTGCGGAACGTCCCCGCCGCCTTAGGGGCGCGGCCGTCAGGCGAGCGGGCGAGTCGGGTGCGGCGCTCGAAACAGTTCCGTGACGGCGCGTTCCGCAACACGACGCCCAGTCCCATCCTCCCGCCGGGGACCAGGCAGCAGGTCGCCCGCGAGTTCCTCCGCCGGACGCAGCGCAAGCCCCGCCTGCCCGTTCCCCTGATGACTCCCGGTCCGTCCCAGGGCGGCGACCTCGACGCCGTCTGGTATGGCCACTCCTCGGCGCTGATCGAGATCGAGGGGCGGCGGGTGCTGCTCGACCCGGTGTGGAGCGAGCGTTGCTCCCCGGCGTCGTTCACCGGGCCGCGCCGTCTGCACCCCCCGCCGGTGCCCCTGTACCAGTTGCCCGAGCTCGACGCGATCGTCATCTCGCACGACCACTACGACCACCTCGACATGGACACGGTGCGCCTGCTGGCCCGCACGCAGTCCGCGCCGTTCCTGGTGCCGCTCGGGGTCGGCGCCCATCTCGAACGGTGGCGGGTGCCCGCGTCCCGGATCATCGAGCTCGACTGGAACGAGGAGGCCACGGTGTCCGGCCTCCGGTTCGTGGCGACCCCCGGCCGTCACTTCTCCGGCCGCGGGTTCCGCCGGGACCAGACGCTCTGGGCCTCGTGGGTGGTCGCGGGCGAGCGCCGGCGGGTCTTCTACACCGGCGACTCCGGCTACTTCGACGGGTACGCCGCGATCGGCGAGACCTACGGGCCGTTCGACCTGTCGGTGATCCAGATCGGCGCCTACAGCAAGGGCTGGCCGGACATCCACATGACGCCCGAGGAGGCGATCCTCACCCACCTCGACGTACGCGCCCGGGTGCTGCTGCCGGTGCACTGGGGCACGTTCTCACTCGCCCCGCACGCCTGGAACGACCCGATCGACCAGCTGTGGCGGGAGGCCAAGGCACGCGACGTGCGCCTCGTGGTGCCGCGGCCGGGCGAGCGCGTCACGCTCGACGACCCGCCGCCGGTGGACGGCTGGTGGCAGACGATCATGTGAGGAGCCGGATTCGCGCCGGCCGGTCAGTTCATCCGGGCCGTGTCGGTGTGGGCCGTGTCAGTGTGGGCCGCGTCAGAGGGCATGGCCGCCGGATGGCTCAACGCGTCGGCGCGGGTCGGATACACGGTGAGCCGCGAGATCAGGCCGAGCAGCGAGAACAGGTGGCGCATCTGCGGGCTCATCCCGCAGACGGCGCCGTCGCCGTCCTTCGGCGGCGTGCGGACACAGGCGTCGATGAGCACCCTCATGCCGGCGCTGTCGATGAACCGCAGTTTCTCCACGTCGAACAGGATGCGCGTCGCGGGACAGGCCAGGAGGGGGGCCACCTTCTCACGCAGCCGGGGGACCGTGATCACATCGAGTTCGCCGCTGAGGGTGACTAGAGTGAAGGGAGGCGACTGCGCCACCGACACCTGGAAGTCGTGCAAGGGTCCCACCTCCGCTGGTGAGACGAGCCTATCCGGACCGCTTCCGGCCTCGCCCATTTTACGCGCGACGGGTGATTAATCCCATATCGCCGACGAAAACTCTGCTCAGGTTTCACTTCCGCCCCCCGGGTAGTCGCGGTCCATGGGCATACGAGCAACGGCGGTCGTCTGCCTCGCGCTGGTCGCCACCGCACTGATCACCACAGGGTGCGCCTCGGCGGAGGGCACCTCGGTCACCTCGACGGCGGAGCGGTTCCTGTCCGCGGCAGGGGAAGGCCGGGGAGGACAGGCGTGCCTTCTCCTGGCCCCCGAGGCCGCGCGATCGCTGGACGACTGCGAGAAACAGATCGTGTCGGTCGGGCTGCGGGCGGGCGCGGTACGCGGTGTCGACGTCTGGGGCGACGAGGCGCGCGTACGGGTGGACGGCGACACGCTCTTCCTGCACCGGTTCCCCGACGGCTGGCGGGTGCGGGCCGCGGGCTGCGAGCCCCGTCCGGAGCAGCCGTACGAATGCGAGGTGAACACGTGAACGGTGCGCGCACGCTCTACGCGGTGCTGCTGGTCACGATCGCGCTGGTCCTCGCGTACGTGATCGTCGTCGGCCTGGCGGGGAGGTAGCGGCGTTGAAGCGTCTGGTCAGGGACAACGCGCTCGCGCTGTGCTTCCTGCTGCTGTTCCTGGCCACCCTGGCCGGGCAGTCGGTCGCGGGCGCGGCGGCCTTCAACGAGGAGCAGGCGGCCAACGGCGGCTCCTCCGTCACGTGGGCCGAGTACGTCACCTCGTCGAGCTTCGCGGTCGACGTCGCCGAGAACTGGCAGTCGGAGTACCTGCAGTTCTTCCTCTACATCCTCATCACGGTCTGGCTGATCCAGCGCGGCTCGCCGGAGTCGAAGAAGAGAGGCGAGGAGGGCCTGGAGTCCGATGCCGAGCAGAAGGTCGGCCCGCACGCCGCCCCCGGCTCCCCCGCCTGGGCGGCGGCGGACGGCTGGCGGCGGACGGTCTTCAGTCACTCCCTGGGCATCGCGATGGGCCTGCTCTTCCTGCTGTCCTGGCTGGCCCAGTCGGTCGCCGGCCTCGCGGCGTACAACAACGAGCAGCTCGCCCAGTTGGAGGACCCGGCCAGCTGGGGCGGCTACGTGACCTCCCCCGACTTCTGGAACCGCACCCTGCAGAACTGGCAGTCGGAGTTCCTGGCGGTCGCCTCCATGGTCCTGTTGGCGATCTTCCTGCGCGAGCGGGGCTCACCGCAGTCGAAGAAGGTCGGCGACCCGCACTCCGAGACGGCGTCCAGCGGCTGAGGGACCCCACGCCACCGGATGACAATCCCGGTCAAAGCCTCCGAATGTCCACGTTTGTCGCATTCCACGCTTTGGGTACGCCCAGCGCCAATCGTGGGGAGGAGCACCGAGATGACGTTCAATCCGCTGCAGGAGCGGGGGATACCTCTGGATCGGCAGCTGCGCAACTGGCGCGAGCTGAATGTCACGCCGATCGATCCCGACCGCGCCGATCCCTACACCCGGTGCCGGATCATCACGATGAACGGCATCGAGATCGAAGCGATCATGTTCAGCCATCATTTCGCCAGGCGCTGCCCCGACCTGGAGGTGCGGCAGCGCCTGGCGGAGGTGCGCTACATCGAGGCCCAGCAGCAGAAGGCGGTCAACTGGCTGCTGCCGGGAGTGGCCTCGGTGTTGGAGACGACCCTCGCCTACGAGCAGGTGGCGGTGGATCTGACCGCCTGGGTGGCCCGGATGGAGCCCGATCCCTATCTCAAGCAGGCCTACCAGTTCGGCGTGCTGGAGGACTTCGACCACCTGTACCGGTACGCCAACCTGTACGAGATGATCGAGCACCGCAAGGCCGAGAAGATCGTCGACCAGCTGACCGAGGTGATGCCGGGCCGGCCGACGAAGATGCACCACCGCCACCCGGCCGACAACGTCCGCGAGCACTACAACCGGGAGACGACGCAGGCGATCTCCAAACTGCACGCGTTGACCATCATGTCCGCCGAGCAGCAGACGATGAACTTCTACATGAACGTCGGCCCGATGTACATGGAGCCGATCGCGCGACAGCTCTACCAGGAGATCGGGCTCATCGAGGAAGAGCACGTCACGCACTACGAGTCGCTGCTCGATCCGGGTGAGTCGTGGTGGGAGCAGTGGCTCAACCACGAGTACAACGAGTGCTACCTGTACCACTCGTTCATGGAGACCGAGTCCGACCCGAGGATCAGGGCGATCTGGGAGCTGCATCTGAACATGGAGCTGGAGCACCTGCGGATCGCCGCGGACATGTTCCGCCAGCACGACGGGCGCGACCCGGAGCAGCTGGTGGCCCGGGAGTTGCCGAAGCCGGTGACATTCGAGCCGAACAAGGAGTACCTGCGCGAGCTGATCGCCACCCAGATCGACTACACGACCCTGGGCACCGGGTATGTCCAGGAGGCCCACGAGCGGTTCCAGCGCTGGCAGGAGCAGCTCATGGGCGGGGAGGAACCGTCCAGCGAGCGCGTCATCGACGAGAACCGCGCCAGGTCGGGCGACGAGTACCGCCTGGAGACCGAGGGCACCCACCCCCTTTACAGCCTGCGCACCCACTGAGGACGGCCCCCGGCCCGGGCCCGCGCGTACGCGTACGGACCCGGGTCGGGGATCATGTCCCTACCTGCGCAGCGCCTGCCGGATCAGGTCGCGCGCCCGATCCATGATCGCCGCGGGCGGGCCCAGCAGCAGGTTCCTCGTCATCGACTCCACCCCCGGGTGCGGACGGGTCGGGGCCATCGCCAGGGCGGCCCGGACGCCGAGCGCCATCGCCCGCCGCTCGGCCGCCGTCGTCTCGGCCCGGAGCCTGGTGAACTCGTAGCGCTCCTCGGCCCGCGCGTGCGTGAGCACGGCCATCCGCAGCGTGTTCAGCTCGGGCATGAAGCCGAGATGCTCCGGGCCCATCTCGTCCAGCCTGCGGAGCATCTCCTTGGCCTCGCGCTCCTCCTTGAGCCGGTCGGCCACCACGCCCGCTCCCCCGTCCACCCGCAGTCGGGTGTAGGGGTGGACGATCTCCTCCTCCGCCGTCTCGTGGACGGCCAGCATGCGCACCAGCCGCCGGAACGGCTCGTGGCGCGTGCCCGGCGCGGCGTGCTCCACCTCGTCGAACATGTCCCTGATCAGCCCGTGCTGGTGGACGAGCAGGTCGACGACGTCGCCTTCCTTCATCAGTTCGGGCACCGGGTGCTGCACGTCGGTCATGTCCCTCTCCCCTCGGATACGGCGCCCGGCCTCCCACGGGAGGCCGGGCGCCGGACGAAACGGGACCACGGTCGAGCCTGACCGCACTTGGCGGACACCCGGCTACTTACCCCTGGGGCTCGGTGATCAGCAGCCGATCGGGCTCGACCCCAGCGCCACGTCGTCGTACCAGATGGTGTCCGAGTCGCCGCCGTAACTCTCCCATCCGAGGCGGAACGTCGTGGGCCGCGGCGCGGTGGAGCGGCGCAGCCACTGGGCGTCCACGTCGGTGGTCGGCGTGCCGTCCACCCGCAGGCCGGCGATCTCCTGGTCGTCCAGGTACGTACGCATCGCCTGCTGCGTGGTGTCGATCTGGAAGCGCAGGCAGACCCAGCGGTTGACGGGCAGCGGGGCGCTCAGCGCGACGCCGGAGGGGCTCTGCTCGGGCAGCGTGGCGTCGTCGGACTCCCGGTTCCACTGCAGCGCGCCGTTCTGGCCGCCGATGCGCAGGTCCTTGCCGCCGTCCCTGGAGTCCGCCATCGTGATCATCGCGACGTGGCCCGCCGGGAGCGCGGTCGTGTGGCGCACCCACATGCGCCCGTACACGACGGGCGAGACGGCGGAGACGTTCTTGGTGGTCGCGGCGAAGATGTGGTTGCAGTAGTTGCCGCCGCCGTTGATCCGCAGCGACCTGCCGCCGCTGTGCACGGTGGCGGTGTCGATCGTGGCGGTGCCGGTGCCCGAGCAGTTCGGGGTGGTCACCTGCCACTCACCCGACGGCGTGCCCGACTGGTCCTCGAAGCCGGAGCAGACGACCAGTCCGGTCCCCGAGCAGCCGGACGGCGACGGCGTCACCGAAGGACTGGGCGAGGGGGACGGCGAAGGCGAAGCGGACGGTGAAGGCGAAGGGGACGGTGATGAGGAAGGCGACACCGAGGGCGAAGGGGACGGCGACGGCGAGTGGTCCACCGTCGGCGACGGGGTCGGCGACGGCGAGGGAGAGGAAGTGCCGCCGCACGGCACGCCGTTCAGCGACCAGTCGGACGGCGTCGTGAGGCTGCCCGACCAGGTGCCCTGGAACCCGAAGTCGGTGGTGCCGCCCGTGGCCAGCGAGCCGTTCCAGCCGACGTTGGTCGCGGTCACGGTCGTGCCCGACTGGCTGACCTGGGCGCTCCAGGCGTTGGTGATCTGCTGGCCGGCGCCCGCCGTCCAGCGCAGCGTCCATCCGCTGACCGCCGAGCCGAGGTTGGTGAGCCGCACCGACGCGGTGAAGCCGCCCGGCCACTGGTTGGTCGTGTAGTCCACCTTGCAGACGGGAGCCGCGGTCGCGGGGCCGGGCACCAGCACGACCACGAGGCCGGCGACCAGCGCGGCCAGGGCCGCGACCAGGCGCGCCGCCGGAGAGCCCGGCAGGCCTCGGGCGGCGGGGCGATGCCCTCGGACGGAACGGAACTGCTTCATGCGTACCTCGATTTCTGCGCATCTGCTCGTACGGCACGCCACCCGGCTCGGGCGTCCCGCCCTCCTGCCGGAACGAGCATGGACAGGCGAGGTCAGGCGCTCCCGCTCGGGGCCGCGGCCACTGGGACAGATGGGTCGCGACGCTGCGGCCCCCGGACGCAGATGTTTTCTCCGGGTCGCGGAACGGGTCAACGGACGCCGCCGCTCCCGGGCCGGTCGCGCCCGAGCGGCGACGACGCCCGCGCAGCTCACGGGCACGACATGGGCCGGAGACGGCCGGGCGCGGGCGGCGGCGCGAACTGAATCTTTCACCGTGGGCACCCCGGGCGCGCCCTCGCCCCCGGGCCCCTGCGCACCCGCGCACGGCACGCGCCCCGCCTGTCCGGCCCCGGCCGGTGCCCCCGAGCGCCCGACTCTCGTAGTCTTCGCACTGACACGCGCGAACGCAAAGGACAACCCCCAATGGCAGATGCAGGGTCCTGGGTCGTCGTCGGGCTCGACAACGGCGGCACAAGCAACAACGCGACCGTTCTCGACGCCTCAGGGCGGTTCCTCGTGGACCGGATGGTCGAGACCCCCAGCCTCGTACGGGAGGGTCCTGAGGTCGCGGTCGAGCAGCTTCTGCTCGCCCTCGACAACGTGCTGGAACTGACCGGCACACCGCGCTCCACCGTGCGCGCGGTGGGCCTGGACACCCCTGGCCCGGCCAGCGCCGACGGCGTGATCTCCTCGAAGGGCGCGACCAACTTCGTCGACCCGGGCTGGTTCGGCTTCGACTTCCGCGGAGCCCTGGAGTCCCGGCTGGGGCTGCCGGTCGTCTACAACAACGACGGCAACGCCGCGGCCCTCTACTCCCACCACGTACGCTTCGGGCCGGACGCCTGGCAGCACTCGTCGGTCTCGGCGATCGTCGGCACCGGCCTCGGCGGCGGCGTCATCCAGTCGGGACACGTGGTGAAGGGCGCCGCCGGAATGGCCGGCGAGCTCGGGCACGTCCACATCCCCCTGCAGGGCCTGCTGGAGGACGGCCAGCCGCTGCCCGAGTGCAACTGCGGCTTCGTCGGGGACGCCGAGAGCGTCGCCTCGCTGACCGGCATCGAGAAGAACCTGCTGCCCTACTGGCTGACCCGCTTCCCCGGCCACGAGCTCCACGGGGTCGAGCCCGCCGGGAAGGCCGCCAAGCTGCTGCGCGGTTACGGCGAGAACGGCGACCCGCTCGCGCTCAAGGTCTTCGAGCAGCAGGCCATGGCCATCGGCAGGCTGTTCACCGTCGCGGCCAACTTCACCGACCCGGACGCGTACTTCCTGGGCGGCGGGGTGGTCGAGGCGGCCCCGCACTTCCGCGAGTGGTTCCTGGAGAAGGTCCGCGAGCACACCCTGCTGCGCGAGGAGCAGCGGCGGGTGGCCACGGTGACGCTGGTCGAGGACCTCGACATGGCCGGCGCCCGGGGCGCGGCGCTCGCCGCCCTCGCCGAGATCGTCGGCCGCTGACACCTGTTCACGATCGGGCCCGGCCACGGCGAGTGATCTGGACGGATCACCCGCCCGGCCGGGGTCCGGTGAGCGGAACGTCCAGAGCGGGTTGCGAATCTCGTTCGGTTCGGCACGATGCGGACTCGTGAACGACACAGACCTGCTCAACGGCCGCCGCTTCGTCATGATCAGCTCCACGGCCGGCACGGTGGACGCCGACGCGCCCACCGAGTTCGCGTACGAGGAGTCGGGCGGCGTCATCTGGGGGCACTACACGGGCGACACCGTCATCCACGGGCGGTTCGTCGGCACCCGGGACGCCGACCGCATCGAGCTGTCCTACGTCCATCTGCTGAAGACCGGCGAACGCGCGAGCGGCCGGAGCACCAGCCGCGTCGAGACGGCCGAGGACGGCCGGCTGCGCCTGGTGGAGGAGTTCCAGTTCGAGGGCGACGACGCCACCCACGTCAGCGTCTGCGCCGAAGTGGTCTCCTGATTCGTCCCTCCTACGTCGCATCGCGCAGCGCGGCGCGGCCCTCGGCCGCGCCGACGAAGCGCATCTTGCCGAGCGGCAGCCCCTGTCCCTGTCCCTGTTCGGGCTCCGACGAGGCCGAGGGGGCGGGCCGCCGCGGGACGCCGCGGCCCCGGTCCCGCTCCCTGTCGCTCGGCAGCACGTACGGCCGCCTGAGCACCTCGTCGAGGATGAAGACGGTCTCGGTGGCCTTGACGGCCGGGATGTTGGCCAGGCGTTCTGTGACCATCGCGTGCACCTCGGCCACGTCGGCCATCCTCACCTGGATCATGGCGTCGTGCTGCCCGGTGGTGATGGCGCAGTACTCCACCTCCGGCATCTGCGCGAGCTGGGCGCGGAACTGCGGCCACATCTGCTGGCGCACGGTCACGAAGATCAGCGCGACGATGCCGAGGCCGGCCCGCTGGTGGTCGATCTCGGCCGTGAAGCGCCTGATCACGCCGTCGGCGCGCAGCGCCTCGAA
Organism: Microbispora sp. H10830; assembly: GCF_014161375.1. Classification (NCBI taxonomy): domain Bacteria; kingdom Bacillati; phylum Actinomycetota; class Actinomycetes; order Streptosporangiales; family Streptosporangiaceae; genus Microbispora; species Microbispora sp. H10830. Next base: position 68,870 of record NZ_JABBWX010000014.1, on the reverse strand, counting down.
ACGCGTGTAGGCGTTGGCCCGGGAGATCCCCACCCGCTCTGCGAGGGCGGACACCGAGACGCGCCCGTTGTCCCTGAGCACCTCGAGGATCTTCAGATGGGTGGCGTCCAGCTCCAGGCCGATGCCGATCCGTCCAGTGGCGCCGCCCCCGGACCCCGAGTTGCTTGACATTTCGGTCACTGGTTGTTCCTCCACGGGAGATTCGTCTCGGCTTGGCCGCACGAGCTGGACTTTCTGCCGGACAATCCTGGACGATCGGCGACCAAACGTCCATACGGCCAAGAGTTGGCCTGTTTTCGGAGGACACATAATGACGACCCGTTCGTGGCAGGTGAGGGCCGGCCTGCTCCCGGTTGCGCTCACCGGCGCCCTCGCCCTCGCGGCCTGCTCCGGCGGCGGCTCGTCCAGCAGCACCCCAAGCGGCGCCGCGGGCAAGACGCTCGTGATCGACACCTCGTTCGACCTCAAGACGGCGGACCCGGGGCGGACCTACGAGCCGACCGGCCTGATCGTCGACAAGGCGACCTACGACACGCTTCTCACGTTCGACGGCTCCGACGTCACCAAGCCGGTGCCGTCGCTCGCCGAGTCGTACGAACTGTCGTCCGACGGCAAGGAGCTCACGCTCAAGCTCCGGCAGGGCGCCAAGTTCGCCGACGGCTCCCCGGTGACGGCCGACGACGTGGTGTTCTCCCTCACCCGCGTGCGCGACATGAAGGGCACGCCGTCGTTCCTGCTCGACGACGTGGAGATCGCCAAGACCGACGACACGACCATCACGCTGACGTCGAAGACCCCGAACCCGGCGCTTCCGTACATCCTGCCGAACCCGGCCCTCGGCATCCTCAACTCGAAGGCGGCCAAGGAGCACGGCGCGACGAACGACCCGAACGACAAGGCCGAGCAGTACCTGAACTCCGCCTCGGCGGGCTCCGGGCCGTACACGATCGAGTCCTTCAACGTGAGCAGCCAGGTCGTGCTGAAGGCGAACGCGCAGTACTGGGGCGCGAAGAAGCCCTACTACGACAAGGTCGTCATCCGCAACGTCGAGTCGGCCACGCAGAAGCTCAACGTGCAGCGCGGCGACAGCCAGGTGGCGCTGAACCTGTCCGGCGACCAGGTGGCCGGCATCTCCGGCGGCCTGCAGGTCAAGCGGACCGCCTCGGCGTACGTGTTCTTCCTGCTCGCCAACCAGGACTCGGGCGTCAGCAAGGTCACCTCCAACCCCAAGTTCGTCGAAGCCGTGCGCAAGGGCATCGACTACCAGGGCCTGCTGGAGCTGGCCGGCGAGGGCTCGACGCAGGCGTCGGGCATCATCCCGTCGATGTTCCTCGGCGCGCTGCCGGCCGACCAGGCGGCCAAGCGCGACGTCGAGGGCGCCAAGGCGGCGCTGGCGGAGAGCGGCGTGACCGCCCCCACGGTCAAGCTGGAGTACCCCAGCGAGCTGACCGTGAACGGCCTGTCGTTCCAGCCGCTGGCCGAGCGCATCCAGGCCAACCTCAAGGACGTCGGCATCACGGTCGAGCTGACCCCCGCTCCGGTCACCACCGCGCTGGACAACTACCGCAACGGCAAGGAGGAGCTGGGCCTGTGGTACTGGGGCCCCGACTTCCCCGACCCCAGCAACTACCTGTCGTTCGCCCCGGGCAAGCTGGTCGGCCTGCGGGCCGGATGGAAGGCGGGCGCGGACAAGGACGTCGAGGCCGCGGCCGACAAGGCCGGCGCCGCGGTGACCGACGACGACCGCAAGCAGGCGTACACCGACTTCCAGCAGAAGCTCAACGCGACCGGTCCGTTCATGCCGCTGATCCAGCCGGGCCAGAACATCGTGACGGCGGCGTCCGTCACCGGCGTGGAGTACCACCCCGTGTGGACGATCAATGTCGCCGACCTCGGCGCCAAGTAGACGCCGTACGGGGAACCGGGCGGTGCGCAGCCCGCTCGCCCGGTTCCTGGTGCGGCGGATCGTCACGGCGCTGCTGCTGGCGGTGGGGATCACGCTGGTCACCTTCGTGCTGACCAACCTGGTGCCGGGTGACCCGGTGGCGGCCAACCTCGGCCAGCGGGCGCTCGGCGACCCGGCGATCGTGGCCCAGTGGCGCACCGACCACGGCCTCGACCGGCCGCTGCCGCAGCAATACCTGATGCACCTCGAAGGGCTCCTGCACGGCGACCTCGGGACGAGCCAGCAGAGCCACCGCCCGGTGCTGGACGACCTCGCCGAGTCCGTGCCGGCCACGCTGGAGCTGGCCGGGGCCGCCATCCTCGTCTCGCTGGTCCTCGGCGTCGGGTTCGGGGTGGTCGCGGCGCTGCGCCGGGACCGGCTCTCCGACCACGTGCTGCGGGTGCTGAGCCTGGTCGGCATCTCGGTGCCGACGTTCTGGCTCGCGCTGGTGGCGTTCTACGTGTTCTTCTTCCGGTTGCAGATCACCCCGGGCAGCGGCCGCATCGATCCCGGGATGACCCCGCCGCCGCAGGTCACCGGCCTCTACACGGTCGACGCCCTGCTGTCGGGACGCTGGGACGTGCTCTCCTCCGCCGTCGGCCACCTGGCCGCGCCGGCGCTCGTGCTGGCCCTCTACACGATCGGCCTGCTGACGCGGTTCACCCGCTCGGCGGTGCTGGAGGTGCTCGGGCAGGACTACGTACGCGCCGCTCGCGCCAAGGGCCTGCCCGGCCGCGTGGTGCTGTTCCGGTATGTCCTGCGCCCGGCGCTGGTGCCCGTCATCACCGTCGCCGGCCTGGCGTTCGGCAGCCTGCTGTCCGGCACCGTGCTGGTGGAGGCCGTCTTCGCCTGGCCGGGGGTCGGTCAGTACGCCTACAGGAGCGCCACCACCCTCGACCTGCCCGCCGTCATGGGCGTCGGTCTCGTGGTGGGCGTGGTCTACCTCGTCATCAACCTGGTCGTCGACGTGCTGTACGGCGTCATCGACCCGAGGGTGAGGGTCTCATGAAGCGCGCCGGCCTGTTCGCGCGCAGCCGCGTGAGCCGGCTCCCGCAGGCGTGGCGGCGGCCGCTGGCGGTCGTCGGCACCGTCGTCGCGCTGGCCTGGATCGTGGTCGCGCTGGCCGCGCCGGTGCTCGCGCCGCACGACCCGCTGGCGCAGGAGCTGCCCCGGCTCGCGCCGCCCGGCCCGGGCCACTGGCTCGGCACCGACCAGCTCGGCCGCGACATCCTCAGCCGGATCATGTACGGCGCGCGGGTGTCCATCCCGCTCACGCTGCTGCTCGTGGCGCTGTCGGTGGCGGTCGGCGGCCTGCTCGGCGCCTGCGCCGGGTATTTCGGCCGGTGGGTGGACGAGACGATCATGCGCCTGGCCGACCTCGTGTTCGCCTTCCCCACCGTCATCCTCGCGATGGTCGTCGCCGCCGCCCTCGGCGCGAGCCTCGGCAACGCGGTGCTCGCCGTGCTCGTCGTCGCCTGGCCGGCGTACGCCCGGGTGACCCGCGGCCTCGTGCTCGGCGTACGGGAGCGGGAGTTCGTGCTGAGCGGCCGGCTGCTGGGCTTTTCCGCCTGGCGGTCGCTGCGGGTGGACGTGCTGCCGAACGTCACCGGGCCCGTCCTGGTGCTCGCCACCCTCGACATCGGCACCGCGCTGCTGCTGCTGTCGGGCCTGTCGTTCCTCGGGCTCGGCGCGAAGCCGCCGTCGCCCGAGTGGGGCGCGATGGTCGCCGCCGGAGTGGACGTCTTCGACAGTTGGTGGGTCGCGACGTTCCCCGGGCTCGCCATCCTGACGGTCGTCCTCGCGTTCAACTTCCTCGGCGACACGCTGCGCGACGCGCTCGACCCGCGTACCGCCGGGGCGATCAAGGAGCGTGCGCTGTGACGGCCGCACAGAAGACGGCGGCGTTGACGATCGAGGGGCTGCGGGTCTCGATCGGCGGCCACGACGTCCTGCACGGCGTCGACCTGGCCCTTGAGGCGGGACGCGTGCACGGCCTCGCCGGCGAGAGCGGCTCGGGAAAGACCATGACGGGTCTCGCGGTGCTCGGCCTGCTCCCCCACGGCTCCCGCGCGTCGGGACGAATCGCCTTCGGCGGCCGTGACCTGCTGGAGATGCCGGTCCGCGAGCTCAACGAGGTGCGCGGCGCGAAGATCGCCATGGTCTTCCAGGACCCGGCGACCAGCCTGCACCCGATGCTGACGGTCGAGCGGCAGCTCACCGAGCACATGCGCCACCACCTCGGCATCGGCAGGAAGGAAGCGCGCGAGCGGGCCGCGGGCCTGCTCGCCAAGGTGCGCATCCCGGGCCCCGAGGAGGCGCTGAAGCGCTACCCGCACCAGTTCTCCGGCGGCATGCGGCAGCGGATCGCCATCGCCGTCGCGCTGGCCTGCGAGCCCGAGGTGCTCATCGCCGACGAGCCGACGACCGCGCTCGACGTGACCGTGCAGGCCGGGATCCTCCGCCTGCTGCGCGGCCTGTGCGACGACCTCGGCCTCGCCGTCCTCCTCGTCACCCACGACCTCGGTGTGATGTCGGCGGTCGCCGACGAGGTGAGCGTGATGAAGGACGGGCTGGTCGTGGAGACCGGCCCTCGCGGCCAGGTGCTGCGCGAGCCGCGCCACCCCTACACCCGATCGCTGCTCGACGCCCTGCCCGTGCCTCCTGGGGAGAACTCGCCATGACCATGCCTCTGACAGGGCCCCTGTTGTCCGTGGAGGACCTGGTCGTGGAGCACCGCACGCCGGGCCGCCCGGTCGTGAGGGCCGTGGCCGGGGCCGGCCTGCACGTCGCCGCCGGCGAGGTCGTCGGTTTGGTCGGCGAGTCGGGATGCGGCAAGTCCACCCTGGCCCGGGCGGTGTGCGGGCTGCACGGCGCGGCCTCCGGACGGATCCTCGTCGGCGGGCACCCCGTGACGCCCCTCGGGCTGCGCCGCAGGGACCCCGCGCTGACCGGCGTGCAGATGGTGTTCCAGGATCCGTACTCCTCGCTGAACCCCCGCCGCCGCGTGGGCGCGCAGATCGCCGACGGGCTGCGGACGGCGGGCGACACCGCGACCAGCCCCGCCGACCTGCTCGAACGGGTCGGGCTGCCGCGCGCGTTCGCCGGCCGATACCCGCACGAGTTCTCCGGGGGGCAGCGGCAGCGCGTCGCCATCGCGCGGGCGCTCGCCGCCCGGCCGTCGCTGCTGATCGGGGACGAGCCCATCTCCGCCCTGGACGCCTCCGCCCAGGCGCAGGTGGCCCGGCTGATGCGCGACCTCGCCGTGGAGTCGGGCGCGGGCCTGCTGTTCATCAGCCACGACCTGTCCGTCGTGCGGCTGATCGCCGACCGGATCGCGGTCATGTACCTCGGCAAGGTCGTGGAGACCGGGCCGACCGCGGAGGTGTGGGCCGACCCGAAGCACCCGTACACACGGGCGCTGCTCGCCGCGATCCCCTCTCCCGACGGCGCCGGAGTGCTGCCCGCCGAGTTGCCCGGGGACGTGCCCGACCCCGCCGATCCCCCGGCGGGCTGCCGGTTCCACCCCCGCTGCCCGTTCGTCATGGACGTGTGCCGGGAGCGGGAGCCCTTGGGTGGATCGGCGCAGTTCGGGCCGGTGGCCTGCTGGCTCCACGAGCCGGAGCCGTCCTCCCCGTCATGATCGACCCCCTCATGCTGGAGGACGTACGCGCCGGAATGGCCGGAGCGGGCATCGACGCCCTCGTGCTGCGGCCCTCCCCGGACTTCCGGTACCTGCGAGCGGCCCCGCTGTCGGGCGCGGGCGACGAGAGCTATCTCGTGGTGTCGCTCGACGGGCCGCCCACCCCGGCCGGCGACCCCGCGCAGGCGGCGGCCCTCGTGCCCCCGACGGCACGCCGCGTGGCGGTGGACCCGCAGATGCACGCCGCCGAGCTTTTCGCGCTGCGCCTGGACGCGGAGCTCGTGCTGGCCTCGGCTGTGCTCGCGCCGCTGCGCCTGCGCAAGCGGGCCGACGAGGTGACCGCGATGCGGCACGCCGCCGCGGCGGCCGACGCCGTGCTGCTCGCGGCCCGCGAGCTGGCGTGGTTCGGCGCCACCGAGCTGGCGATGGCCCGCAGGCTGCGGGCGATGCTCGCCGAGACGGGCTGTGAGGGGGCGCCCTCCGTGCTCGTCGCGGCGGGCGAGCATTCCGCCGACGCGCGTCACCAGCCGTGCGAGCGGGTGATCAACCCCGGTGACGCGCTGCTCGTCTCGGTCGGCGGGCGCTGGAACGGCTACTGCGCCGAGGTCGCCCGGGTCTTCGCGGTCGCCGAGCCGCCGGAGGACTTCGACGCCATGTACTCGGTCGTCCTCGCCGCGCAGCGGGCCGCCGTCGACCTCGTACGCCCCGGAGTGGCGTGCGCCGAGGCCGCGACGATCGCCGGCGAGGTCATCGACGGCAGCGGCTACGGCGACTACGCCGCCGCCCGGGCCGGCCGGGGCATCGGGCTGAGCCCGGTGGAGGGGCCCTGGCTGGCGGCCGGGGAGAGATTCGAGGCCGGGATGGCCGTCTGCCTGGAGCCCGCCATCTACCTGCCCGACCTCTTCGGCGCCCGGGTGGCCGACGTGGTCGTGTGCGGCGAGGAGGGGCCGGAGCTGCTCAGCACCGGCTCCCGCGCGCTGCACGTCCTCGACCGTTAGTGCTTCGTTCTTTCGAATCGACACCGGCCAGGGTCTCGACCACGGTGGCGACGCCGGGCGGCGCGGGCCAGGTGCCGTTCAGCTCGTCACGATGCCGTGCAGGAGCAGGTCGATGAGCCTCGTGGCAAGGCCGGGCTCTTGCTCGGTGCCGGCCATGTAGCTGATGCCGCCGAGCGCCATCAGGACGTCCTGGGACTTCGCCTGTTCCTGCATGGCCCCTTGGCTCCTCCCGGCAGCGAGAAGGCGTTCCACTGCTTCGACGAGGCCGGCGCGGGTCTGCAGCCGCTCGCTGTCGTCGGTCAGCACCACGCGGAGGGCGCCGGCCATGCCGTGCTTGGTGGCCATGAAGTCGATGAAGCGCTCCATCCACGTCCGTAGCGCGTCCACCGGGGGCAGCAAGGCCGCGAGCTCGGGCGCCGCCTCGCACAGGAGCCGCACTTCGTGCCGGTACACCGCCTCGATCAGCAGTTCCTTGGACGGGAACCGGCGGTAGAGCGTGCCGACACCCACGCCGGCCTCGCGGGCGACGTCCTTGACCGAGGCGTCGGCTCCGTCGCGGGCGATGACGGCTGCCGCGGCCTTGAGCAGACGGTCTTCGTTGCGCTTCGCGTCGGCTCGCAGCGGCCTGTGCCGCCGTGCGGAGCCGTCCTCGCCGTTGTCGGCCAATCCCAGCCCTTTCTCTCACGCTTGAAACCGGAACCAGTTCCGGTTATGGTTCAAGCGGAACCGGTTCCGGATACGAGGCTATCGCGGCTTCGGGCTTCTCCGCGAGCGGCCGTCGGCGGCACGGCGGCGACGCACCCGCCGGGGCTCTCTCGAGGTCCGCAGCCGCAGACGGCCACACCTCGGGGCCCGCGAAGGCCACGACCACGACATCTGGAGGAAGACGACATGACCGGACGACTGCGGAAGACGGTGGCGCTGGTGACCGGCGCCGGCAGCGGAATCGGCGAGGCGACCGCCCGCGGCCTCGCCGCGGAGGGCGCGGCCGTCGCCGTCCTCGGGCGGCGACGCGGCAGGCTGGAGGAGCTCGCGGACAAGGTCCGGGCCGACGGCGGCACCGCCCTCGTCGTGGAGGCCGACATCACCGACCGGCGGCAGGCCGCGGCGGCAGTGGAAAGCGTGGTGACCACGCTCGGCCGCCTGGACATCCTCGTCAACAACGCCGGATTCATGGGTGTGGGGCAGGCCGCGGAATCCCCGCTCGAGGAGTGGGATCACATGCTCGCGGTCAATGTCCAGGGCCTGCTGTACACCACCCATGCCGCCCTGCCGCACCTCCTCCGCGCCGCGGAGGACTCCCCGCGGAAGGTGGCGGACCTGGTCAACATCAGTTCCACGGCAGGCCGGGTCGCCCGGCCCGGGACTGCCGTCTACAACCTGACGAAGTTCGGCGTCAACGGGTTCACCGAAGCCCTGCGGCAGGAGGTCGTGCGGAAGGGCCTCCGGGTGAGCGTGGTCGAGCCCGGCACGGTGGACACCGAACTGAGCTCCCACCTCCGCGACGGCGTGCGCCAGGCCGTAGAGCGTCAGATCGAGAACATGGAGTTGCTGCGTCCGGAGGACATCGCCGACGCCGTCTCCTACATCGTCACCCGGGACCGTCGAGTCGCCGTCAACGAGATCCTCGTGCGCGCCGGCGAGCAGACCTGGTGACAGGCCGCGCGCCGCACGCCGTATGCCCTGGCACTGCCGGGGGGCGCTCGTCCGGCCGGGTGATCACACAGGGGGCTCGGGGTCGTACTGCATGTGCCGGCGCACCTCGCGGGCCCGCTCGACCCCCGCGAGCCGTGCCACCAGGTGGAGCGCCATATCGATGCCCGCCGACACCCCGGACGAGGTGACGACGTCGCCGTCGTCGACGAAGCGCTCCTCCCGCCGGACGTCGATGGTCGGGTCCAGCTCGGCGAGCAGGTCGAGGGCGCCCCAATGCGTGGTCGCCGGGCGGCCCGCCAGCAGCCCGGCCGCCGCGAGGACGAGCGACCCGGTGCAGACGCTGGTCATCAGGGGCACGCGTCCGCGCAGGTCCCGCACCCAGGCGAGGTGGTCCGAGTCCTTGAGCTGGGGACGGGTCCCGGCGCCGCCCGGATGCAGGAAGACGTCCAGGTGACCGACGTCGGCCGCCGACCTGTCGGCATGGAGCGTCAGCCCCTTGGACGCCCGTACGGCTCCCGCCCGCGGCGCGAACGCGACGACCTCCGCCTCGTCCGGGAACAGTTTCGCCCACACGCCGAAGACCTCCCATGGGCCCACGGCGTCCAGTTCCTCCACCTGGTCGAACAGCAAGATCCCTATCCGTGTCATGCCCGCCATCCTCGCGCAGGGGCGTACGGAGACGAAAGCACCGGCAAAAGTGGGCAAATAGTCGCTATCAGCACCAGCAACCACAGGGGGCTCGATAGAGGATAGAAAGGTCATTTTCCCGAAGCTCTCGCGGGTCGGGCAGAGATCCGCGTCGGGGACACGTCATCGGGGAGGATCCATGACCACGACCGAGGCGACGCCGGGCACGACCACGGCAGGCACGACTGCCGGCACGGCCACGACCGGCACGACGACCGCCCGGGGCCGGACGACCCGCGCCCGGACGACCACGCCGCCCACACCCACGCCCACTCCGGCTCCGCCCCCCGGCGCGGGCATGGAGATGAAGGAGGAGCACCGGCCCCAGCTGGATCTGAACCTGCCGTTCCTGCGGCTCCAGCTACGGGCGCCCGAGATGCACCTGCCGCACGTGGGCATGCCGCACATCAGCGGACGTGACGTCGGGCACGCCATGGACGTCGCCCGCACGTTCCTTCCGCCGCCCGAGCGGATCATGTACTACGGCGGTCTCGGCGCGCTGGCCGCGCTCGGCATCCTGGAGTGGCCGGTGGCGGCGGCGATCGGCGCGGGAACGATGATCGCCCAGCGCGCCAGGGGCCGCGAGCAGCGCTGGTCGCCCCTCGGCGGCGCGCAGAGGGAGACCCGCGGGGCTCCCACACCGGGGACGGCCGCCACCGGAGCCGGAGCCATGCAGGAGCCGGCGACGCCGACGACAGGGCGGGCGGCCGGGAGGAGAACCAGCACGGCCAAGGGCGAGGCGAAGACCCCCGCCACCACCGGCCCCACCACCGCCCGGCGCACCAGGGCCGGCGCCAAGTAACGCGGGGCGCCTCGCGCGGGTCCGCGAACGGCGGCACCGCGCGATAGGCGCGCGCCCGGCGGCATCCGCGGCCGGCGGCATCCCGGCGGGCGGCATCCCGGCGGGCGAGGGCGATATGCGGCGACCAGAGGGCAGGTGACCACCGGGGCAGGCGACCACGGGCACGGGAGCGGTGCGGGGCCGGCGCGTGAGTCGCGCGGCTCGGGGCAACCCCACGGCCACACGGGGGGCGAATCATGATCGGGGACATGGCAGGGGACGCATGATCAGGGCGCGTATCCGCAACGGTCATCGACCGTTCACCGAACGGTAACCTTAACTACGCCGTTTTGGGAGGTTGATGCGTCACTCTTCCCTAGAAGCCGATTTGTCCTAATGAGGTGTGAAGTGTCTGAGTTCCTCGCCGCCGTACTCTCCCGGGCGGCCATCATGGTCCTGGAGGCGCTGCTCGTGCGTCTCGTCCAGACTCTTGTGACGTCGACCTTCCGCGTCCGGCTGCCGCACGCGGCCTGACACGGCAGGCGTCTTTCGTCATCGCGGGCCGGTGCCGCCGGCCCGGAACCAACGGCTCTCCCCGAGACGACCGTTGCTCCAGGTGAACAGTCGGTGAACGGCCCGGTGAACACGGAAGCCGGCTCCTTGCGGAGCCGGCCGCTCTCCACACCATCAAGGGGGACGGGAGCGCCGGGCGATCGTGCCCGGCTCGGCGGCCCCTCGTCCCCCGGCGAGTCTCCCGGCGAGTCCCCCGGCGACGGCCACCGGCCCGTCCGTCCGGGCCCCTTTGCGGCCTGTCGCCTCCCGCGGGATCGTCGTCCCCGCGCGGGTCAGTCCTTGAAGGCGTCCTTCACCTTGCCGGCGGCGTCCTTGACCTTCTCGCCGGCCTGCTTCATGTGACTCTTGGACTGGTCGGCCCGACCCTCGGCCTCCAGGCTCTCGTCGTCGGTGACCTTGCCGAGCCCCTCCTTGGCCTTGCCGGCGACCTCTTCCGACTTGTTGCGGAACTTGTCCTCCGTGCTCATCCGGACGCTCCTCTCGGTTCCAGAAGGTGACGAACTCCCTCTTTCCGCTGGTGAAGGGGCTAAACGCCGCTCGACGTGTCGCCGCTCACACCCCGCAAACACAATCCCACCAAAACGGGAAAAAGTGACGAACCGGGCGTACGCTAGGAATAAGGACTACAGCACACACCTCTGAAGGGTGGTGTGACGTATGACACACGGCGCCGACATCGGGACGCATCCCGACATCATGCAGATGCGCGCTCGCTACGAGGCCGCCGCGGCGAATCCCGCCGCGCAGCTCGCCGACGGTCTCACGCTCCTGAGCGGCCTGTATCTAGCGCTCTCGCCGTGGATCGTCGGATTCAGCGGCACGCGAACTCCGCTTGCCGTGAACAACCTGATCACGGGCCTCGCCGTGGCGCTCCTGGCGATGGGGTACAGCTCGGCGTTCGGGCGCACCTACGGAATCTCCTGGGTCGCCCCGCTGCTCGGTATCTGGACCATCATCGCCCCCTGGGTGATCCGCGGGGGCATGGCGACCACCGCGACGATCATCAGCAACGTGGTCGTCGGCGCGCTCATCCTGCTCTTCGGCCTGGCGACCATGCGGTTCGGGATGATGGAGCGCGGGCAGCCCGGCGGCTTCCGCACGACGGGACCGGCGCACATGGGACCGGCCCACTGACCGGACTCCGGCCTCCGGCTGGCGGCGCCCCGCCCCGCGCCGGCCACGCGGCGCGCAGGCGCGGCACCGCCGTCCCGGGCCCGGGACTGACGTCCCGAGGCGGTCGACGCCGGCGGTCGACGCCACGCCATGGCGGCCGTGTCACCGGCTCCCGTTACCCTCGTCTCGTCGGAGACGAGAGGACGGTGGCAGTGTGACGACAACGGCCCCCGTCGCGAGTCCGGTGGACTTCGCGGCCTACGGCGACTACGCGATCAAGGCGGCCACCCGGCCGGACGGGTCGTTCGAGCGGCCCCTGTACCGCTTCCGCGACCGCGTGACGGCCGACGGGAGCGGCGCATATCCCGCCGAGCCCGGCCGGTATCACCTGTACGTGTCCCTGGCCTGCCCGTGGGCCCACCGCTCGGTCATCGTCCGGGCGCTCCTCGGCCTGGAGGACGTGGTGTCGATGTCCGTCGTCGATCCCGTGCGCGACGGGCGCGGGTGGGCGTTCCGCGAGGGCCCCGGCCACGGCCCCGACGAGCTGAACGGCTTCACGCTGTTGCGGGAGGCGTACGAGGCGACCGAGCCCGGCTACGACGGCCACGTGTCGGTGCCCGTCCTGTGGGACCGGCGCACCCGCCGGATCGTCAGCAACAACTTCCCCGACATCAGCCTCGACCTCGGCCAGGCGTTCGCGCGGTGGGCCAGGCCGGGGATCGACCTCTACCCGGAGGACCTGCGGGGCGACATCGACGCGCTCAACGAGCGCGTGTACGCCGACGTCAACAACGGCGTGTACAAGTGCGGCTTCGCCGAGAGCCAGGAGGCGTACGACGCGGCCGTGACGACGTTGTTCGCGGCGCTCGACGAGCTCGAGGAGCGCCTGGGCGGCGGCCGCTACCTGTTCGGCGACCGGCTCACCGAGGCGGACGTCCGCCTGTGGGTCACGCTGGCCCGCTTCGACACGGTCTACGTGACCCACTTCAAGGCGAACATCCGCCGCCTGGCCGACTACCCCAACCTCTGGCGCTACGCCCGCGACCTCTACGCGAACCCGGCCTTCGGCGGCACGACGAACTTCGCCCACATCAAGCGGCACTACTACGGCACCCACCCGAAGATCAACCCGCTGCGCATCGTGCCCGCGGGGCCGGTCATCGACTGGGGTCTGTAGCTCACGCGGAGGGCAGGGCCTCGCACAGCCGGTCCAGCTCGTCCTCGGTGTTGTAGTAGTGCACCGAGGACCGCACGAGCGAGGGCAGCGCCCGGGCCTCGAAGTCCCATCGGGCGGAGTACGCCGCGGACACCGAGACGTTGACCTTCGCGGCCGACAGCCGGGCGGCCACGTCCCGGCTGTCGTGCCCGTCCACGGTGAACGTCACGATGCCGCACCGCCGCGCGCCCCGGTCGTGCACGGCCACCCCGGGAATCGCGGTCAGGCGCCCGCGCAGCGCCTCGGCGAGGCCGGTCACCCGCTCCTCGATGGCGTCGAGCCCGAGGCTCAGCGCGTAGTCGGCCGCCACGCCGAGACCGATCTTGCCGGCCACGTAGCCCTCCCAGTTCTCGAACCGCCGGGCGTCGCCGCGCACCTCATAGGAGTCCGCGGAGGTCCAGGTGGCGGCGTGCAGGTCGAGGAACGGCGGCTCCAGGCGGTCGAGCATCCGCCGTGAGCAGTACAGGAACCCGGTGCCACGGGGCCCGCGCAGGAACTTGCGGCCGGTCGCCGACAACAGGTCGCAGCCGATCTCCCGGACGTCGACCGGCAACTGCCCGATCGACTGGCAGGCGTCCAGCAGGAACGTCACCCCCGCCTCCCGTGCCACGGCGCCGATCTCCGCCGCCGGGTTGACCAGGCCGCCCTGGGTCGGCACGTGGGTGACGGCGATCAGCTTGACCCGCTCGTCGATCATGTCCCGCAGCGCCTCGACGGACAGGGCGCCGGTCTCGTCGTCGGGCACCACCTCGACCCGCACATCGTGCCGCCTGGCGGTCTGCAGGAAGGCGATCGCGTTGCTGGCGTACTCGGCGCGCGAGGTGAGGATGCGGTCGCCCGGCTTCCACGGCAGGGAGTAGAAGGCCATGTCCCAGGCGCGGGTGGCGTTCTCGACGAGGGCGATCTCGTCGCGGTCCGCGCCGACGAGCTCGGCCAGCGCGTCGTAGGTCCGCTCCGACCGGTCGAGGGCGGCGCCGGCCGCCTCGTAGCCGCCGACGCGCTCCTCCAGGCGCAGGTGGTCCACCACGGCGTCGGTCACCTGCCGCGGCGGCAGGGACGAACCGGCGTTGTTGAGGTGGACGACGTGCTCGCATCCCGGCGTGTCCGCCCGCACCCGTCCGACGTCGATGGTCACGTGAAGCCTCCCAGAAGATCCCGAAAGCCCCATTCTGCCCAATCAGTGATTCACTCCTTCGTGTGCACGTGCTCCTCGCCGGGCCGGGCAGCACCCGTACGGCCGCGCTCGGCGCCGGTTCGCCGGCCGCGCTCCTGTCCCCGCGACCTGGGCGGGTACGGCGGCGGGGTGGGCCGACCTGGGTTTCGCGAATCCGTCATCGCATAATGAGGTATGAGCACCTCCTCCCCCGCGGGCGGCTGGACGTTCCTCACCAACCACGCGCACGTGCTGCTCGCGCTGTGCCGCGATCCCGACGCGCGGCTGCGGGACGTCGCCGAGTCGGTCGGGATCACCGAGCGGGCGGCCCAGACGATCGTCTCCGACCTGGAGGCGGCGGGCTACCTGCGCCGTGAGCGCGTGGGGCGGCGCAACCACTACACGATCAACCCGCTGGCCCCGTTCCGCCACCCGGTCGAGCGGCACCGGCACATCGGCGAGCTCCTCGAACTGTTCGGGGCCGCGGTTGACGCACGAAGCTGATTTCGTGAATACTTGAACACAGTTCGAGGGGGAGTACCCGGCTTCCTCAGCGTCGTCATCACGGCCGCCGTCGTAGGGCGTCCCGGCGCGAGGGTCACCGCTGGCGGTGGCACGGGGAGACCGTCGGCCTGCCGAGCCCGCCCATGCGGCGGTGAGGAGGTTGACGATGTCTGTGCCCCTGTGGGTCTGGGCCGCGGTTCTGGCGGTCATCCTCGCCATGCTCGCCGTGGACCTGTTCGCCCATCGCCGGGCCCACGTGGTGGGCGTCCGCGAGGCGCTGGCCTGGTCGGGGGTGTGGATCGCGCTGGGCCTCGGCTTCGGGGCCGTGGTCTGGCTCGCCTGGGGGCCGGAGGCCGGTGGGGAGTACCTGGCCGGCTATCTCATCGAGAAGTCCCTGGCCGTCGACAACGTCTTCGTGATCGCGCTGCTGTTCTCGTTCTTCGCGGTCCCCCGCGAACTGCAGCACCGCGTGCTGTTCTTCGGCGTGCTCGGCGCGCTGGTCTTCCGTGCGGCCTTCATCGGCGCGGGCGCCGTCCTGCTCGACCGCTTCCACTGGATCCTGTACGTCTTCGGGGCGTTCCTGCTCTACACCGGCGTGAAGATGGCCAGGCATTCGGCGATCGAGGTGCACCCCGACCGCAACCCGGTGCTGCGCGCGATGCGCCGGCTCATCCCCGTCACCGACTCCTACCAGGGCCAGCGGTTCCTCGTACGGCAGGACGCGGACGGGCGGGACGGGCGGCCGGGCCGCCGGTGGGCCGCGACGCCGCTGCTGGCCGTCCTGGTCGCGGTGGAGACCAGCGACATCGTCTTCGCGGTAGACTCGATTCCGGCGATCTTCGCCGTCACCTCCGAGCCGTTCCTCGTCTTCACCTCCAACGCGTTCGCGATCCTGGGGCTGCGCGCGATGTACTTCCTGCTGG
The DNA here is from genome assembly GCF_014161375.1 of Microbispora sp. H10830. NCBI lineage: Bacteria > Bacillati > Actinomycetota > Actinomycetes > Streptosporangiales > Streptosporangiaceae > Microbispora > Microbispora sp. H10830. Next base: position 53,681 of record NZ_JABBWX010000014.1, on the reverse strand, counting down.
CCGGGGCCATGCACCGGTTCGGCTATCTGCGGTACGGCCTGGCGGCGATCCTCGTGTTCGTCGGCGCGAAGATGCTCCTGGCGGACGTGTACAAGATCCCCGTATGGCTGTCGCTCGCGGTCATCTGCGCCTGCCTCGTGGTCTCCGTGGGCGCGAGCGAATACAGGAACCGCCGCGAGGAGCCCTCAGGGAAGAACCTGACCGCCCGGGATCGCCGATAGCGGGGGCCCGCCCTCTCGATCGGTCCGCACGCTCGCACGGCCGCCGGAATCGATCTTCCGCTGCCGCGCGGAGATCTGTACTCTCCACACATGGCCGCGTCGGTGGAGGGGATGTTCGCGGCGCCGGGGACGGCCGCATGATCGACGAGATCCTTCCCCCGTGGGTGGCGTCGGCCGAGAAGTTCGGCGACGTGCCGGAGGAGACGCTGTTCCCGGAGGAGAGGCCGCTCATCGCGCGGGCCGTCGACCGGCGGCGGCGCGAGTTCGTCACCGGACGCCACTGCGCCCGGCTCGCGCTGGCCCGGATCGGCGTCACGCCGGTGCCGATCCCGCGCGGCGAGCGGGGCGCGCCCGTCTGGCCCGCCGGCACGGTCGGCAGCATCACGCACTGCTCGGGCTATCGCGCGGCGGCCGTCGCCTCCGTGGACGTCGCGCGCGCGGTCGGGATCGACGCGGAACCGCACGAACCCCTTCCGGAGGAGGTCCTTTCCACGATCGCCTCACGCGAGGAGATCGCCGCCCTCCGGGCGATGGGCGACGTGGACGGCGAGGTCTGCTGGGACAGGATCCTGTTCAGCGCCAAGGAGTCGGTCTACAAGGTGTGGTTCCCGCTGACCGGCCGCTGGCTCGACTTCACCGGGGCGGTCGTGGACATCGAGCCCTCGGGCACGTTCCGCGCCCGGCTCCTGGTCGCCGACCCGGCCATCGCGACGAACACCCTGCCGGGGCGGTGGGTGGTGAGCGACGGGCACATCGCGACCTCCATCGCCCTGCCCCGGCCCTGACGATCCCGCACCGGCGCGCCCGCCGGTCGCCGGTCACCGGTCGCCGGTCGCCGGTCACCCAGCTCGAAAGTAGTGGCCCTTGTCGAGGTCGTCGATCAGCCCCGGCTGCACCGGCTGCCAGCCCAGCAGTTCACGGGTCAGCGCGCTCGACGCCGGGGCGTCGATCCCGATCATGCCACCCAGCCAGGAGAAGTGCTCGCTCGCCTCCTCGCGGGGGATCGAGACCACCGGCAGACCGAGGTGGCGGCCGATCACCTCGGCGACGGCGCGGATCGGCACGCCCTCGTCGGTGACCGCGTGCAGCACCGATCCCGCCGGGGCCTTCTCCAGCGCGAGGCGGAACAGGTGCGCGGCGTCGAGCCGGTGCACCCCGGGCCAGCGGTTGGACCCGTCGCCGACTTGACCGGACACGCCCCTGTCGCGGGCGATGCCGACCAATGCCGCCATGAAGCCGTGGTCTCCCTCGCCGTACACGGTCGGGGGCAGGCGCAGCACCGATGAGCGGACGCCGTGGGAGGCGAGGTCGAGCGTCCTCAGCGCGGTGGCCTGCCGGGCCCGCGGGCCGTCGTCGTGCGCCCCGGCGGAGCCGGAATCACGCCCGTCCCTTTCGGTCGCCACCCGCCCCTGGGTCAGCCCGAGGATGCCGGAGGCGAGGACGAACGGCCGGTCAGAGCCCGCCAGCACCTCACCGAACGTCTCGACGGCGCGGCGATCCGCGTCGGCGGCGCCCTGGAAGTCGCCGGTGAAGGCGATGTCGTGCTTGAACGCGAGGTGGATCACGCCGTCCGACTCCGCGGCCGCGCGCCGCAGAGTGTCGAGATCGTCGATTGTGCCACGGCACACCTGCGCCCCGGCCCTCGTGAGTGCGGCGGCCGACGCGTCGGAGCGCGCCAGGCCGACGACCTCGTGCCCCGCGCCGAGGAGCTCGGGGACGACGGCGGAGCCGATCCAGCCGGACGCGCCGGTGACGAACACGCGCATGACGTACTCCAAACGGTCGATTGCCCTCCGCGCCGGGTCACCCCGAACGGACGGCGATGTCAGTGACTGTCATCAACGTAGCACTGATGTCAGCCGCTGTCATCAGGGTAGGATCCGAGGCATGGGTCGCTGGGAGCCGAACGCGCGCGGCCGTCTGGAGCAGGCGGCGATCGAGCTCTACATCGAACGCGGATACGAGCAGACCACGGTGGCGGAGATCGCCAAGCGAGCGGGGCTGACGGAGCGCACGTTCTTCCGGCACTTCGCCGACAAGCGCGAGGTGCTGTTCTGGGGCTCGGGCGCACTGCGGGATCACCTCGTGAACGCCGTCGCCGCCGCGCCGGACTCCGCCGCGCCGATCGACGCGATAGCCGGAGCCGTCGAGAGCGTCGGCGCCATGTTCCAGGAGCGCCGCGAGAGCGCCCGGCAGCGGCAGACCGTCATCGCCGCCAACGCCGAACTCCGGGAACGGGAGCTGATCAAGCTCGCGTCGCTGTCCGCGGCGCTCGCCGACACGCTGCGGCGGCGCGGCGTCGCGAACCCGGCCGCGAGCCTGGCCGCCGAAGCGGGGATCGCCGTCTTCAAGATCGCGTTCGAGCAGTGGATCAGTGATCCCGGCGAGCCGGACATGTCGCAGCTCGTTCGGGAGTCGTTCGACGAGCTGAAGGCCGTGATGGCGGGCAAGTGACGTGCCCACCCCGGTGAGGGGGCGGGCACGGATGGGGTGGTCGATGAGCGTACGCGCCGGCCAGGCCTGACACGCACGCACTTCCGTCAACCCGGCGTGACAACCTGCCTGAGGAAGACGACACCGTCGATCATGCCGAGCTGAGCCGGGTCCAGCGGGAAATAGGCGAAATCGCGGGAGACGCGCGGGGCGGGCTCCGTGACCGCCTCGGCCAAGCGGCGGGCGTCGACGAGAGAGTGCTCCCACGGGAGCGTGGACAGGATGCCCTCCACGGTGTCCGGGGGCGGGGTGTCGTCGCCGGCCGTGCCGAAGGCCGAGGCCAGGAAGGCGTACCGGTCGCCCAGGCGCGTCGCGGTGATCGCCCCCGCGCTCCACCACTCCAGCTGCTGGTCGCCGAACGGCATCACGCTCTTGTTCCGCTGCAGGTGGAGGTTGCTCGCGAAGACCAGGGCCGGCCCGTGCCCGGCGACGGCACGCAGGTTGGCGGCCATCATCGCGTCCCGCAGGGCCGACAGCCGGGTCCACCGTGCCGGCGACGCGTCGGCCATCCAGTAGTGGTAGCGGAGCAGGCCGACGGCGGTGCGTGCGTACAGTGCCGCCCGCTCCCCGTCCTCCGTGCTCAGCTGCGGCGCCTGCGTCTCGAGCAGCGCCACCAGGTCGTCGGCGATCAGCCGCAGCCGCTGGGCGTCGGCGGACCGGCCGATCGACTGGGACGGATCCATGGCCGCGGCCTCGTTCGACCACCGCTCGTCCTGGCCCAGCAGAGCGTCGAGGGCTTCCTCGGTCACCACGGTGCCGGGGAGCGGGCCGTCGAGGAGGGCGTAGAGGGCGGTGAGCGCCTGGCGCGGGCTCGCCGCCCAGTACTCCAGCGGACCGTCGAACCCGAAGAACCGGATCTTCTCGTCATGCTCCTCGTTGTACGCCCGCATCCAGCGCACGAGCTCGCGGTTGGCCGGTGACGCGCCGAAGCCGTGGCTGAAGCCGCGTTCCATGACGTCGTCGAGCGTGCCCGCGCCCGTCGTGATGTAGTCGTCCACCACGAGGCCCTTGAGACAGTCGCTCTCGATGGCGAACGACCGGTAACCCTCGTGCTCGACCAGATGCCGGAAGATCTCGTTGCGCACCTCGCCCAGCTCCCCCACGAAGTGCCTGGCCTCGCCCAGGCCGAGCAGCAGGGGCCGGGCGGGAAGCGACCCGAGGAACGCCGAGACTCCCGCGCCGTCGAGCGGCCGGGCCGTGTCCTTGATATCCATACCTTTGACGGTATCGTTGAACATTCGATGTAAACTTTTCCCCGAAAACCCCCCTTTCACCGCGATGGACCTTCAATCGGTGATGCATCCATGAGGCCAGTGGACCTGGCGCGTGAGCACGGCCTGTCCACCCAGGCGATCAGGAACTACGAGGAGGCCGGCATCCTGCCCGCCGCCGGACGCACCGACCACGGCTACCGCACCTACACCCCGCTGCACGCGCAGGCCCTGCGCGCGTTCCTCGCCCTCGTGCCCGGGCACGGTCACCAGACGGCCACGTCGATCATGCAGGCGGTCAACCGGGGCGCCGTCGAGGACGCGCTGCGGCTCGTCGACGAGAGCCACGCCCGGCTCCTCGACGACCGCCGCACCCTCCAGGCCGTCGAGGCCGCGCTCCGCGATCTGGCGCCCGTGCCGCAGGAACGCGGCGACACGTTCATCGGCCCCCTGGCCAGGCGGCTCGGCCTGCGCCCCGCCACCCTGCGCAAATGGGAGAACGCCGGGCTGGTCCGGCCGCGCCGCGATCCGCTGACGGGCTATCGGATCTACAGTGCGGCCGACGTCCGCGACGTCCGGCTGGCCCACCAGCTCAGGCGGGGCGGCTACCTGCTGGAGCAGATCGCCCCGCTGATCGCTCAGGTCCGCTCCGCCGGAGGCGTCGCCCCGCTGGAGTCGACCCTGCGCGACTGGCAGGCCCGCCTGTCCGCGCGGGGCCGCGCCATGCTCAAGGGCGCCGCCGACCTGGACGCCTACCTCCACGCCCGCGACCTCTGAAGATGACGCGGTGGCGCACCGCTGATGCGAATCGCGGGACACCCGGTGGCCGCTGGAGCCGGTGAGGACGCCGAACTCCCGGTGAAGACCTTTTCTCCCGCCCGAAATCGGCTCTAGTATCCGGAACATGACCACACTTCCGCTCGCTCCGCCGCGGGCGGTTCCCGAGGGCCTGCCGTCCATCCGTGCGATCCCCGCCGGACAGGAGATGCCATGACCAGGCAGTTCACCGCCACCCAGGCATCCGGCGAGGTGTACGCCCTCGGCGAGGGCCCTGTGTGGGATCCCGCCAGGCAGCGCCTGCTGTGGGTGGACATCGACGCGGGGGCGGTGCACGAGGGACGGCTCGACCCCGCGACCGGCGCCATCGCCGCCACCACGGCGCACACCTTCGGCGGCACGGCGGGGGGCACGGCGGGGGGCACGGCGGGGGGCACGGCGGGCAACACCGTGGGCGCGGTCGCCGTCTCCGCCGGCGGAGAGCTCGTCGTCGCCGAGCGCGAGGTCCTCACCCGGGTCGACACCGCAGGCCGCCGCACCGAGCTCGCCCGGGTGCTGCCTTCCGGCGCGCCGAGCAGGCTCAACGACGGCGCCGTGGACCCGGCCGGGCGCTTCCTGATCGGCAGCATGGCGCTGGACGACCGGGAGGGCCAGGAGGTGCTGGTCCGCCTCGACGGCAGGACCTGCGTCCGCCTCGACGACGACCTGACCCTGTCGAACGGCCTGGCCTGGAGCCCCGCGGGCGACCGCATGTACAGCATCGACAGCACGCCGCACGTGGTGTGGGAGCGCGACTACGACCCCGCCGCAGGACGGACCGGGCCGCGGCGGGAGCTGTTCAGGCTCACCGACGGCATGCCCGACGGGATGTGCGCCGACGCCGAGGGCAACCTGTGGATCGCGGTGTTCGGCGGCGGCCGGGTGGAGTGCCGCGATCCCGGCGGGCGCCTGCTCGCCACGGTCGAGGTCGGCGCCCCCAACGTCACCTGTCCCGCCTTCGCCGGACCGGATCTCGACGTCCTCGTCATCACCACGTCCGCCAGTGGCGTCGATCCGGCCGAACACCCGGGGTCCGGGCACCTGTTCACCGCCCAAGTGGGCGTACGCGGCCTGGCGACGCCCTACTGGGTGCCTCCTCGGTCATGAGCCCCGATCCCCGTCAAGGAGACAGGACCTTGCCCCTCACCCGCATCGGCGCCCTCGCGCCCCTCCCCTTCTCCCGGTAGTGCGGGCACTGGTCGTCACCGGCCCCGGCAGGGCCGAGGTGGCGGACCTCGAGCCGCCGGTCGCGGCGCCCGGGCAGGTGGTCGTCGACGTCGAGCGGGTCGGCGTCTGCGGCACCGACGTGGAGCTGTTCACCGGCAAGATGAGCTATCTGCACTCCGGCCACGCCTGGTATCCGCTGCGCCCCGGCCACGAATGGTGTGGCGTCGTCACGGCGCTCGGGGAGGGCGTCGACCCCCGCTGGCTGGGCCGCCGCGTCACCGGCGACACCCAGCTCGGCTGCGGGCGCTGCCGCCTCTGCGGCGACGGACTGCACCACGTCTGTCCCGACCGGGCCGAGATCGGCATTCGCAAGGGCTTCCCCGGGGCGCTCGCCGAGCGGCTCGCCGTACCGGCGGGGGCGCTGCACGCGCTGCCCGAGACGATCGACGCGACGATGGGCGCGCTGGTCGAACCCGGCGGCAACGCCCTGCGCGCGGTGCGCGGCGCCGCCCTGCAATCCGGTGATCGGCTGCTGGTGCTGGGCACGGGCACGATCGGCCTGCTCGTCGCGCTGCTCGCGCGGGCGCGGGGCGCGCAGGTGCATCTGATGGGCCGCGACGAGCCCACGCTCCTCCTGGCCCGCGACCTCGGCTTCGCGGGCGCGTGGACCCGGGCGTCACTGCCGTCCCTGCCGTGGGACGCCGTGGTCGACGCGTCCAACGGGGCGGACCTGCCGGCGCTCGCGCTCGACCTGGTCAGGCCCGCGGGCCGGGTAGTCTATATCGGTCTCGCCGGGTCCCCCAGCCGGATCGACACCCGCGACCTCGTGTTCAGGGACGTCACCGCCGTCGGCGTGCTCAGCGGATCGGCCGGTCTGGCCGGGACCATCGAGGCGTACGCGGACGGGTCGGTCGACGCCCGCCCGCTCGTGGCCGCCACCGTCGGCCTGGACGACGCCGCCGGCGTGCTGGCGGGGCGCCGCCCGGCCGGCGCGGGTCCGGGCCCGAAGATCCACATCGACCCTCGGCGATAGAGGGGGCGCATCGCGCCTCCGGACGGAAGCGTTGAGATCATGAGCCTTACCGATGCCGGAACCCATGCAGAACCGCGACGGCGGGCGCCGTCCGACCCCGCAGTACTGGCGGCGGTGGAGGCCGCCGTCCCGGGGATCACCCGTGCGCGGGCGAGTGACCGGCTCGGCATGGCGCACGACGCCTCGCACTACCTGCTGACCCCGCAGGCCGTCGTGGTGCCGGAAAGCGCCGCGCAGGTGGCGGCGCTGATGCGGACCGGGCTGCCGCTGACCTTCCGCTCCGGCGGCACCAGCCTGTCCGGGCAGGGCGTCACCGGCCACCTGCTGGTCGACACCCGCAGGCACTTCAGGGGCATCGAGGTCCTCGACAACGGCGAGCGGGTGCGGGTGCAGCCCGGGGCCGTGCTGCGGCAGGTCAACGCCCGCCTCGCGGCCTACGGCCGCAGGCTGGGCCCCGACCCGGCCAGTGAGTCGGCGTGCACGATCGGCGGGGTGGTGGCCAACAACTCCAGCGGGATGACCTGCGGCACCCACGCCAACACCTACCGGACGCTGGAGTCGATGGTCCTGGTGCTGCCCAGCGGCACCGTGATCGACACCGGCGCGCCCGACGCCGACGCCCGGCTGCGCGCCCTCGAACCCGCCCTGGCCGAGGGCCTGGAACGGCTGCGCGACCGCATCCGCGGCAACCCCGAATCGGTACGCCGGATCACAGCGCAGTTCGCCATCAAGAACACCATGGGCTACGGCCTCAACAGCTTCCTCGACCACGACAGCCCGGCGCAGATCCTCGCCCACCTGGTGATCGGCAGCGAGGGCACCCTCGGTTTCGTCGCCGAGGCGGTGCTGCGCACCGTGCCGGCGCACCGCCTCGCCGCGACCGGCCTGCTGGTCTTCTCCTCGCTACGGGAGGCGATGGCCGCCACGCCCGAGCTGGTCGCGGCCGGCCCCGCCGCCGTCGAGCTGCTCGACGCCGAGTCACTGCGGGTGGCCCGGCTCGACCCGCACGCCGACGACGTCCTGCGGACGCTGGAGGTGCGCGATCACGCGGCGCTGCTGGTGGAGTGGCAGGAGCCCGACCCCGAACCGCTCAGCGCACGCGAGCGTGAGGCCGGGCGGGTGTTCGCCCGGCTGAACCTCGCCGCCCCCGCCCGGCTCAGCGGTGACAGCGCCGGCCGGGCGGCCCTGTGGCGCATCCGCAAGAACCTGTACGCCGCGGTCGCCGGGGCTCGGCCCAGTGGCACGACGGCGTTGCTGGAGGACGTGGCCGTCCCCGTGCCCGCCCTGGCGGATCTCTGCGACGACCTGGCCGAGCTGTTCGCGAAGCACAGGTACGAGCGCAGCGTGATCTTCGGGCACGCCAAGGACGGCAACCTGCACTTCATGCTGAACGAGCGCTTCGGCACCGACCTCGACCGCTACGCCGACTTCACCGAGGAGATGGTCACCGCCGTGCTCGACCGCGGCGGCACACTCAAGGCCGAGCACGGCACCGGACGGGTCATGGCCCCCTTCGTGCGCCGCCAGTACGGCGACGAGCTCTATGAGGTGATGCGGGAGATCAAACGGCTGTGCGACCCGGCCGGCACTCTCAATCCCGGCGTCGTGCTCACCGACGACCCGAAGGCGCACCTGCGCGACCTCAAGACCGTCGTCAGCGTCGAGCCCGAGGTCGATCGGTGCGTGGAATGCGGCTACTGCGAGCCGGTCTGCCCCAGCCGCGACCTCACCACCACCCCGCGCCAGCGCATCGTGCTGCGCCGCGAGATCGCCGCGGCCGAGGCGGCCGGCGACCACGCGCTCGCCCGGCAGCTCGCCGAGGAGTACGACTACGACGCCGTCGACACCTGCGCCGTGGACGGCATGTGCGCCACCGCCTGCCCCGTGCTGATCAACACCGGTGACCTCACCAAGCGCCTGCGCGCCGGTCGTCACGGGCGCACGGCGCGGGCGGGCTGGAAAACCGCCGCGAAGCACTGGAGCGCGGTGACCCGGGCCATGGACCTCGCGATGGACGCGGCCGCCGCTGCCCCGGCCGGGCTCGCCGAGGGAGCGAGCCGGGCCGCCCGCGCCGTCGGCGACCCCGACACCGTCCCCCAGTGGAGCCGTGACCTGCCGCGCGGCGGCACGCCCCGCCGCCCCGTGCCGCGTCACGAGGCCGACGCGGTGTACGTGCCGTCGTGCCTCAACACCATGTTCGCCCCCGCCGACGGCGGGCCCGGCGTCATGGCCGCGGTACGGCGGCTCGCCGAGCGGGCCGGCCTGCGGCTGCACGTGCCGGAGGGCGTCGGGGGCCTGTGCTGCGGCACGCCGTGGTCCTCCAAGGGCTTCGGCGAGGGCTACGAGGTGATGCGCCGCCGGGTGCGGGAGACGCTCCTGACGGCGACCGACGGCGGCCGGCTTCCGGTCGTCAGCGACGCCGCCTCCTGCACGGAAGGGTTCGAACGGCTGACCACCGCGGGATCCGAGCGGCCCACGGCGGGCTCCCCCGCCGTCCGGGTGCTCGACGCCGTGACCTTCGTGGCCGAGCACGTCCTGCCGCGCCTGCCGCAGCCGCCGGAGGACCGCAGGCTGACCTCGCTCGCCCTCCATCCGACCTGCTCGTCCGTCCGGCTCGGCCTCGACGCCGCCATCGCCAAGGTGGCCGAGGCGGTGGCGAAGGAGGTCGTCGTTCCGGACGGCTGGCAGTGCTGCGCCTTCGCCGGCGACCGGGGGCTGCTGCACCCGGAACTGACCGCCTCCGCCACCCGTGCCGAGGCCGCCTCGGTGGCCGAGGGCGGCTTCGCCGCCCACGCGTCAGTCAACCGCACGTGCGAGATCGGCATGGCCCGCGCCACCGGGAAGACCTACCACCACCTGCTCGAACTCCTCGACCAGGTCACCGCCTGAAGGACGCCGAGCAGGCCGGTTACGGCGCGGGGAGGCTCGGCGAGCCGCAAAGATAACGACTTCCCCGCTATTGAGACGAGGTGTGCAGCGGGCGATCATGGTCCTGGCAGGATGGCGGCATGGAGCGTGTGCTTGGAATCGGCGGATACTTCATGCGGGCCGCCGATCCGGTGGCCCTGGGTGCCTGGTATCGCGATTGCCTTGGCCTGGACGCCGACGAGAACGGCATGTGGCGCCAGGAAGCCGGGGTGACGGTGTTCGCGACTTTCGAGTCGGAGACCGAGTATTTCGGCGCCCGCGCCCAGCAGACGATGCTCAATTTCCGTGTCCGCGACCTCGATGCGATGCTCGCGCAATTGCGCGCCAAGGGAGCGGACGTGGCCGGGGAGACTCAGGACATGGAGGGTGTGGGCCGGTTCGGCTGGGTCACCGATCCTGAGGGTAATCGAATCGAGCTATGGCAGCCCAGCTGACGATGGCTTAGGCAGGCGGTGACGCCCCGGTCGCTGTGGACGGTCAGGGCGGGCGCTCGACGGCCTGCATCTGTCGGCCGCGCCGGTCCGCGAGACCTGCGACGTGGTGATCAGCAACGTCGTCGTCCCGCCAGGCACAGCACGATGGGCGCCGAGGACGTGCTGCACGACCTCGGGCTCATCGGCATCACCCTCGTCCGGCGCCCGTGACATGGGCCAGGCCGGGAAACCGTGCGGCGGACTCCTCATGGTGGGCCTAAGTGATCGCCTCGCGGACGTCGATCCTGCTCACAGGAACGGCCGCACCTCGATCTTCCGATCGCAGACCTTCGACGCCTCGGCTGCCAGCTTGAGCGCCACATCCAGATCGGGGGCCTCCCACACCCAGACGCCGGCGAGGTACTCCTTCGACTCCACGAAGGGCCCGTCGCTGAACACCGCCTGCTCGCCCCGGTTGTCGATGACCGTGGCCGCGTCGGTGTCCGCGAGTCCGCCCGCGAAAACCCAGTAACCCTCGGCGATCAGTCGTTCGTTGAACGCGCTGATGGCAGGCCGCCTGTCCGTGCCGCCGGGATCGCTCTTGTCATCGATCACGGAAACCAGGTACCGCATCTGGAGATCATCTCCTGTGGTGTCAGACAGTGTGGTTCGGTGGTCAGGGACTTCAGGCCGTCGCATACCGCGGACGCCCGGCCGGCCGGTAGACCTGGATCGTCACGCCCTTCGAGTCGACGCGCGACTCGACCAGGTCGAGCGCGAGATCCGGGCCGGTCTCCGGGAACAGTCTCGCGCCCTGGCCGAGGATCACCGGGATCACGATCAGAGTCATCTCGTCGACCAGGTCGTTCTCCAGCAGCCACCGGGTCAGGGCGCCGCTGCCGTGCACCTGCAACTCACCCCCGGGCCTGGCCTTCAGCTCACTGACGGCCGCCGCGAGGTCACCCCGGAGAACGGTCGTGTCCTTCCAACGCGGCGCGGTGAGCGTGGTCGAGGCAACGTACTTGGGGGCCTCGTTCAAGGCCACGCCGATGGGATGTGTCTGGTCGATCGATCCCCAGGAGCCGGCGAACAGTTCGTAGGTGCGCCGGCCGAACAGGAACGCCTCGGCGCGCTGGTAGGTCTGCGTGATGAACGTCCTGGTCTCGTCGTCACCCTTCCCCCGGGCCCATCCGCCACGCTCGAATCCGTTCCTGCGGTCCTCATCCGATGCACCGCCGTTTCCCTGCATCACTCCGTCGATGGTGACCTGAGTCATGGTCGTCAGCTTCATGATCGCGGTTCCTTTGCCTGGGCGCCGCCCCCTTGCGGGCGGTCTCACCCCTGCTACGAACACCACCACCCCGATCCGACACCGCCTCCCGGACTTCTTTGAAGAATTTCCCGGGAAGCCGGTCGTCAGCGATCCGACAGCACGACAGCTTCACGGCGACCGCGCTCCACCTCCTCAAGCGCGCCCAGTGCGGACAAGCTCGTGGACCAGATCGATCGCGAAGATCCTGACCAGTGGTGGCGGGCGCCGAACGGCTCGGGCGCGTGGGCAACCTCGTCGGTGGCGTAGCCGCCGAAGCGGGAGGCGCTTCAGCGTCGCCTCAGCGCGCGCCACAGGCGCCTTCCCCAAGGGAGGGGCGCACCCTCCTCCGGCGCGGCGTCGTCGTCCGGCAGGTCATACCAGTGAGTGTCGCCGGGGAACGGGTCCGGCTCGGCGCCGCCGGGCTCGTCCTCGGCTGCGGCGTCGGCGTCCGGGGCCGCGAACGGCGGGAACTGCTCGGAAACGGCCACTGGTGCGGTCCTCACGGTGAAGCGGGCGCGTCCCGCCCCCGGGGACGCCTGCGAGAACTGTACGCGTAGCTTCTGGGCGACTGCCCCGGTTCGTCCTATGGAAGATCCGCCGGCCGGCTGTGGAGGATCCGGGCCAGCAGGGCGGTCATCTGCTCGCGCTCGGCGGGGCCGAGGCAGGCGAACCACTCCCGTTCCCTGCGGGTCTGCTCGGCGAAGGCCTCACGCACGGCCGCCTCGCCCGCCGCGGTCAGCGCGACGACCACCGCGCGGCCGTCCTCCGGCACGGGCCGGCGTTCGACCAGGCCGCCGCGTTCGAGGGTGTTGACGGCGTTGGTCACCGCGGACCGCGACATGGCGGAGATCTCGGCGAGCCGTACGGGCTGGGTGGGGCCGAGCAGCCAGAGCTTGAACATCAACCGGAAACCAGGCAGCGTCAGGCCGCGCGGGCGGTGGATGCGGGTCTCCAGGTCGGTGACCAGCAGGTAGGCGAGCTGGAGCAGGTGGTAGGCCAGCGCGAACGCCTCGGCGTCGGCCGGAGGCGACATGGCCGCCAGACGCTCGCGCGCGTAGGCCGCGTAGCGCAGGTCCGGCGGCACGTCCACGCCGAGGTCCGGCCGGGTGTCGGGCTCGCTGTTCACCGCTCAAGTCTTGCGTAGCCGCAGGGGTGTCCTGAATATTGTTACGGCCATAACAACTTCGTTCTTCCGGAGGCGCCTGTGCGCATCGTCATCGCCGGAGCGGGCATCGGCGGTCTCACCGCCGCGCTCAGCCTGCACGCGGCCGGGTTCGAGGACGTGACCGTGCACGAGGCCGCCCCCGAGATCGGGCCGCTGGGCGTCGGGATCAACCTCCTCCCGCATGCCGTACGGGAGCTGACCGAACTGGGACTGGCCGACCGGCTGGCGGAGATCGGCGTGGCCACGGCCGAACTGGCCTACTTCAACCGCTACGGCACGCCGATCTGGTCCGAGCCCCGGGGACTGGCCGCGGGCTACGCCTGGCCGCAGTACTCCGTCCACCGCGGGAGGCTGCAGATGCTCCTGCTCAAGGCGGTGGTGGAGCGGCTGGGCCCGGACGCCGTGCGGACCGGCAGCCGGATCACCGGCCCCGGCACTGAGGACCTGCTGGTCGGCGCGGACGGGATCCACTCGGCCGTGCGCGCCCACCTGTACCCCGGCGAGGGCCCGCCGCCGTGGAACGGCCTGGTCCTGTGGCGCGGCGTCACCTACGGCGAGCCGTTCCTTACCGGTCGATCCATGATCATGGCGGGCGACGGCACACAGAAGTTCGTGGCCTATCCGATCGAGACCGGCGAGCGCACGCTGATCAACTGGATCGCGGAGCGGCCCCTGGACGGCGAGGCCCCCGACCGGGGTAACTGGAACCGCCCCGCCGACCTGGCCGAGATCGGCGGGCACTTCGCCGGCTGGCGCTTCGACTGGCTCGACGTGCCGGGGATCATCGCCGGAGCCGAGACCGCGTACGAGTACCCGATGGTGGACCGCGACCCGCTCCCCCGCTGGACCTTCGGCGACGTCACGCTGCTCGGCGACGCGGCGCACGCCATGTATCCGATCGGCTCCAACGGCGCCTCCCAAGCGATCATCGACGCCCGGGTGCTGGCGTACGCCCTCGCCCGGGGCGACCTGGCGTCGTACGAGGAGATGCGCCGCCCGGCCACGACGGCGCTGCAACTGTCCAACCGCGAGATGGGCCCGGAGATCGTCATGAAGCTCGCCCACGAACGCGCGCCCGGCGGGTTCGACGACATCGAGCAGGTCGTCCCCCACGCGGAGCGGGCGGAGATCGCCGCCTCCTACAAGCGCACGGCCGGGTTCGACCCCGCCTCGCTCAGCGAACGTCCCTCCTGGAGCGTCGATCGGAGTGCTGCGTCGTGAACCTGGAACCGCTCGCGACGTTCCGCGTGGATCTCGACCCCGTGCTCGACCTCGGCGACTCGCAGTGGGGCCACCGCCGTGTGGTCAACATCGTGGGCGGCACGTTCGACGGTCCCCGCCTGTCGGGCACCGTGCTGCCCGGCGGTGCCGACTGGCAGGTCGTGCACGCCGACGGCATGATCAGTATCGACACGCGCTACACGCTGCGCACCCACGACGGCGCCCACGTCTACATCACCACCAGCGGAGTCCGGCACGGCTCCCCCGAGGTGCTCGGCCGCCTCGCGCGGGGCGAGGACGTGGACCCGTCGGAGTACTACTTCCGGCTGTTCTGCCGCTTCGAGACCGGCGACGATCGATATCTGTGGCTCAACCGCACCCTCGCCGTGGCCTCGGCGGCCCGCGTGGCCACCGCCGTCCGCTACGACGCCTACGCCCTGACCTGAGGAGTCCTCATGCCGAAGCTCGACCGCCCCCCGCTTCCGGTCGCCGTCGAGCACGACGTCCCGATGCCGATGCGGGATGGCACCGTCCTGCGGGGCACCGTTCACCGGCCGGCCGACGGCGGTCCGTTCCCAGTGCTGCTCATGCGCACGCCGTACGGCGAGGACTCGTTCCGGATGGCGCCGGTGACGCCCGCGCTGCGGGCCGGCTTCGCCGTGGTGCTGCAGCACTGCCGGGGGCGCGGGAGCAGCGACGGCGAGTTCCGGCCGTGGGTGGACGAGGGCGCAGACGGCCACGACACGATCACCTGGATCACCTCTCAGCCCTGGTCGAACGGCGAGGTCGTGATGAGCGGCATGTCCTACCTCGCCGGGTGCGCGCTGCAGGCGGCGGTGACGCGCCCGCCCGGGCTCAAGGCCGTGGTCGCCTCGATGACGCCGCACGACTTCCACGACGGCCTGAAGTATCACGGCGGCGCGTTCGCGCTGGGGTCGGCCCTCAACTGGGGCGCCTTTCAGGCGCTGCTCGGGCTCATGCACGCCGGTGAGGCGGGCGAGGACGTCGGCGCGGGCCTCGCCGGGGTCCTGCCCGTTCTGGGCGACCAGGACGCCGCGGCACGCACCCTGCCGGTCGGCGACATCCCCGGCATCCCCTGGTGGCGCGACTGGACCTCGCACGTCGAACGCGACGCCTACTGGGAGGAACTGGCCGAGACCCTGCGCCACGACCGCGTCGAGGTGCCGGTCATGCACGTGGCGGGCTGGTTCGACCTGTTCCTCGGCGGGACGCTGGAGAATCACCGCCGGCTGGGCGGCCCTCTGGTCATCGGGCCCTGGTCCCACCTCGCACCGGGCGCCACGGGCACCGGGCGGCTGTTCTTCGGGAGCGCCGCCTCCGCGCAGGCGATCCAGCTCGAGCAGCGGGAGCTCGCGTTCCTGAAGGGCGAGGACACCGGCCCCGCGGTGAAGATTTTCGTGATGGGCGACGACGTCTGGCGGGACGAGGAGGCCTGGCCGCTGGAGCGCGCCGTCGAGACCCCCTACTACTTTTATTCGGACGGCCTGCTGTCTCCCGAGCCTTCCTCGGCGTCCGAGCCGGCGACCTTCACCTTCGACCCGCACGACCCGGTCCCGACCGTCGGCGGCCCGACCCTGCTGCCCGACCCCACCAACGTCGGGCCGCAGGACCAGCGCGACGTGGAGCGGCGCCCCGACGTGCTCTGCTACTCGACCGACGTGCTCACCAGCGATGTCGAGGTGACGGGCCCGGTGTCGGTGACCCTGCACGCGGAGACCTCGGCCGCCTCGACGGACTGGACGGCCAAGCTCGTGAACGTGTATCCCGACGGCCGGGTGATGAGCGTGATCGACGGCATCGTCCGCGTTCTCGAGCCCTCCGGGACGTTCGCCATCGACCTGGTCGCCACCAGCCAGGTCTTCAAGGCCGGTCACCGCATCCGGGTGGAGATCTCCAGCTCCAACTTCCCCCGTTTCGACCGCAACCCCGGCACCGGGCGGGTCGGGGCGACCGAGGCGGACCTGGTCATCCATCATCAGAAGGTCTTCCCCGACTCGTACATCACGCTGCCGATCGTCCCCCGCTGACACGCGTAGGCCGAGTCACCGGTCGCCTGACCGCCACCGTTCGCGCTGGGCGACGGCTCGTGTCGGTCTGGTCGCGCTGCCGGAGCCCCTCGGACAGAGGGCTTCGGGGTGGAGGTCGTCCCGGGCGGCGATTCGCATCGACGGCGACCTTCCCGGCACAGCGGGGGCTACGTCACCGCGGGACGGCGTCAGGAGATGTCGTCGAGCAGCGCGTCAGAAGAGTCGACCGTGGCGGCTGCTCGCAGCCAGGCAGCCAGCCGGTCGAGGTCATGACATTTCCGGATCTTCTCGGAAATGTCCTCAGGCACCTCGATGCCTCGGGCCGACAGAACCGTCAGGATTGCCTCGGCCTGCCCCTCCGCCTTGCCCTCCGCCTTGCCTTCGGCCTTGCCTTTGGCGATGTTGTCGCGGGCCCAGTCACTCAGGTACTCGTAGGTCTCGGTCTTCAAGTGCTTCTCCAAGTGATCCCAGATCTCCCCAGGCAGCGCCGCACGCACCATGTCAGCGTACATACCCGCCTGATCGCGGTCGAGATTGTGCAACGCGGTGAGCAGGGCTTCGAGGATCTCCGGCCCCTGCGGCGTGTCGGCATGATGGATCACCGACAGTACGGCGAGTTCGAGATCCTCCGCCACCTGGCCGGGGTCGGTGATCACCGGAACCTCGGCCGGTCCGACGACGAGCGGGGTCAGCACCATACCGGGGTGACCCAGCCCGATGGGGCGGGCGCACCAACGGGCGACCGCCGCATCGGGCGCGACGACCAGGAGCATGACAGGACATCTCAACCGGCTGCGCAGACTGCTGAGGTACAGCGGCCAAGACCAGAGCTTGTCCGAATCACGGTCACGCTGGACTTCCACGATCACAGCCAGGACGGGTTCAGGCTCGTCGTCGGGGCTCTTCCGACGGAAGGCTATGACCGAGTTGGCGCGACGTTCGGTGGGTGTGACCTCGGTGAGATCAGCCGACTCGAGGCCTGCGTAGTCGTAGTCGGGCAGCTGGACTCTGAGGGAGCGCGTGAGCAGGTCGGCGGCGAGGTCGGGTCGTTCGCAGAACAGGCGGACGAGGGCTTCGTGTTCGGCTAGTGGCACTGCGTGACCATATCTGCGCCGATACGGACAGTAGCCACCATGTTACTTATCGTGATTGTCTCGTTACTCTGGTTCTGCAGCGGGTCGCTCGGTTGTCTGCTGAAGCACGATCAGGAAACGGGGGGCGAAGACCTGCTGTGGCGCGGCCCGCCGGCCGGACGGGTGAGGAGGGCTCGGAAGCTGGATATACCAGCAGGCCCATTACGGACCCACCTGGAATCGAACCAGGATTTTAGAAGGAAGCCTCCGAATGGCCTCACCCGCCGGAGCGCAAGGAAAGCGGGAAAACTAGATCCAGACCGGCGCCCGTACGGGCAGACCGGTCCCAAAAGAGGTGAGAAGGAAGCTCTCCCATGGCCTTGCGGTCAGCAAGATATCAGGCCGGGATCAGCTCGTGCAGCGTGGGCGGCGTGTAGATACGCGCCCCTTCCGAGAGGTCCGCGGGTGCCTCAAGCCCGATGTACGTGACCTGCCCGCCCGTGGAGGACTTGGCCCGCAGCAGGTCGGCCAGATAACCGACCCGGAGGTAGTCCCGCTCCACGATCGAGCGCACGAGTAGCGACGCGGTGACCCGGTTGCCCTCCACCTGGTTGAACGCCGGATAGCCCGACAGGTAAAGGTGCAACCACTTCACCCGCCAGGCATCGTCGTCCCCGCGCAGAAAGACGAGTGGGAGCGCGATGCGGCCGGATCCGCGCAGGTCGGACTTCATCCGCACGGTGCGCGGTTCGAACGGCCTGCCCTCCTGGGCGGCGTCCCTCGTCATATAGCCGAAGAATGCCTCGGCGGCCTCGTCGAACCGCTCCCCGGCGTAGACGTTGACCTGAGGAATGATGATCGGCTTGGTGGCGCGGGACAGACTCACGTCGATGAACTCCGAGGCGCCCTCGGGGGCCTCGGTGAGGTCGCCCGAGTAGGTCGCGAACTCGTTGGCGTAGGACGTCCACGAGATGTTGGTCGGGTTGTCATAGGTGGGGTCGAGCATGAGCGCGGACAGGTCGTAGTCGGTGCGCCGCTCGGCCTGGCGCCAGTGCACGAAGAACCGGAGCAGCTCACCCTCCACAGGCGACAGCGAGCCGCGGGGCAGCATCCCGAGCCCGGGCGCGACCGCCTTGCCCGACAGGGGCAGCGCCACGTCGAGTACGGCGGGGTCGACGATCAACTCGCCGAGGTCGGGCAGGCGGCGGCTGATCTCCTCGTCCAGGATGGTGAGCACCCGGTTGAGGGCGTCCTCGTCGAGCGGGGCACGGGTGTCGGGTGTCGCCCACGCCCTGCCGAACCGATTGGTGAAAACCCGGTTTGCGGGAGTGAGCCGGTTCTGCAGGTGCTCGCGCAGGGACAGCAGCACGCGGCCGGAGGCGCGGGCGGCGGCCCTCTCCGCCGCCTCCAGCACAGCGGAGCCGCCACCCGCACGCAGCAGGTGGTCGAGGCGGCGCAGCAGTGCGCCGGGCGTGTGCTCCAGCAGCGGGACGGCCTCTTCGATACGGCCCGCGGCCAGCGCGGCCTCGACCCGGCTGTCGAAGCTCGCCGCCTTGCGCACACCCCTGGCCACGTCGAAGACCTGGGCCGCCCGGGGAAACCGCGGATGCTCGTGGGGGTGCAGCCGCTCGCCGAGCCGCTTCCACTGCTCTCTGTGGCGTAGCACGTCCCCGTGTTTGGCGGGCGGGACGGCGTCCAGGGCGGCCAGCAGTATGCGGCGTTCGGCGCGGCGGAAGGAGCGCAGGCGGGTGGGGGTGGCCAGAGTGACGTCGCCGCCGGAGCAGAGCGCGGCCAGCCGGAGCACGTCTGTCACGGTGTCGACGAGCAGGGGCCGCCCGGCGGCCAGCCGCGCTTCGTTGACGACGGCCCGGTTCTCGCGTACCGGGACGTGCTCGGGCTGGTCGTCGGCGCAGAAGTCGGCGCAGAACGCGGCCAGCGCGCGCAGCGCGGTCAGGTCCTCGGCGGCGAGCGGGACCTCGGATCCGGCCAGCGAGAGGTAGAGCTCTCGTGCTTCGTCCCGCACGCTTCCGCCCAGCTCCAGCACGGTCACCCGGTCCTTGGCCAGGGGGATCAGCTCGGCGTGCGCGGCCAGCAGGTCGGCGTAGGTGTGCGGGTAGCTGCCGTATCGCGGCAGGTCGAGCAGGTTGAGGATGCCCGGCTGGAGCCGGGCGGCGGCGACCGGGTCGAGCATGGCCTCGCGCAGCAGCCCCGCCCAGAACTCCAGCGTGTCCGGGACGTTCCTCGGGAAGTCGATGAAGTAGGCGTTGTGCTCGACGTGGTCGCCGACCAGGTGGCGGACCGCGGCCAGGACGCGCACGCCAAGGTCGATCACCTGCTCGCCGGGCAGCCGGGCCAGGCGGTCGAGCAGCGCCGGCGAGCATGTGAAGCCGACGCTGAGCAGCGCCCCGTCGAGCTGCCGCGCAGCCACGCCACCCCAACCGGGCGTGTCGTCCCCCGCATCGTCGACGGGAACACGCAGGCGCCGGGAAATGATCAGATCCTCCACGCACGCACGATATAGGGCGGATATGCGCGTCTCGCCACCCTAATACCGAGCGCCTCGACCAACCGGTAAGAAATGGTTGCATCGCACAACGAGACTGGTTGTATGGTCGAACCATGTCGGAAGAGTTGCACTTGCAGGAGGCCGTGGCCCGGTTCGTTCGCGCCTTCGGCCTGCACCAGCCTGCTCAGACCCCCTGCGGGCAGCCCATCCCGGTTTCGGAGGCGCATGCCCTGGGCGAGCTGGCCAGGGACGGCGCCCTGCGGCAGAACGAGCTCGCCCACCGGCTCCGCCTGGAGAAAAGCACCACCAGCCGCCTGGTCACCCAGCTCATCAAGCGCGGCTGGGCCGAGCGCACACCGACCCCCGACGACGGCCGCGGCGTCCTGGTCCGGCTCACCCCCACAGGAGCCGACGCCGCCGCGCGACTCGCCCGGGCCAGAGCGGAACGCTTCTCCGCCGTCATCGACCGCATTCCCGCACACGAACGCGCGGCGGTGCTGCGCGCCCTCGGCATCCTCACGGAGGCGATAGATGAAACGTGAGCACCGCCGCGCCGGGCTGCTCCTGGCCCCGCTGGCCGCACTGACACTGGCGGTGGCCGGCTGCGCGACTTCCGGCCATGACCACGGGCAGCACCAGGCCTCGGCCGAGCGCCAAGCGGAGGTCGCCGCCAAAGGCCGCACGGTGATGCCGTTCGACCTGGACCGCACCACACACCGCTTCAGCAAGACGGCCACCGGCGGGGTGCAGACCGTCACGGCCGACGACCCCTCCGACGTACGCCAGATCACCCTCATCCGGCAGCACCTCGCCGAGGAGGTGACCGCCTTTCGCGAGGGGGACTTCGGCGACCCGGCAGCCATCCACGGCGGCCACATGCCCGGCCTGCACGAACTGCAGGAAGGGCACACCCGCGTGGACATCCGCTACGCCCAGATGCCCGCCGGCGCCCAGATCACCTACATCACCGGCGAGCCCTCCCTGGTCAAGGCGCTGCACGCCTGGTTCGACGCCCAGGTCTCCGACCACGGCCGGCACGCCGAACACGGGTGACCACCCCGACGAGCGTCGTCCTCACCACTGGATGAAGTGCGGCGGGACGTGGTCCACCAGCCAGACGCCGTTGGCGCTCACCCGGAAGTGACGCCCAGCGGCGTGCATCGCCGCCGCGTCCACCACGAGCACGACCGGCTTCCCCCTGCGCGCGCCGACGCGGGTCGCGGTCTCCCGGTCGGGCGACAGGTGGACGTGATGGCGTGCCATCGACCGCAGC
Source organism: Microbispora sp. H10830 (assembly GCF_014161375.1). Classification (NCBI taxonomy): domain Bacteria; kingdom Bacillati; phylum Actinomycetota; class Actinomycetes; order Streptosporangiales; family Streptosporangiaceae; genus Microbispora; species Microbispora sp. H10830. The sequence goes on along the minus strand of NZ_JABBWX010000014.1, from coordinate 32,801 downwards.
CCCTCTGCGCGAATCGCCTCAACGTTCCGGGCGACCGTGCCGTGATAGAGGATCGGGGGCGGCTCGACCACCGGCAGGTCGAGGTCGACGGGCACCGAGTGCCCCTGGCTGGCCCGGATCCGATCGCCCTCGATCACGTATCGCCGCTTGTCGTTGTCGGCGACCACCTGCTCCAGTTCGGCACGCGAGATCGGAAACCCGTGCGAGGCCGCCGCCGTCAGCAGGGCATCGATGTCCACCCAGCCGTGCGCGTCGAGTTCGATGCCGATGCGCTCGGGCTGGTGCCGCAGATGCTTGGCCAGGTACTTCGAGACCCGCACCAACCGCCGGTCGTCCATTTTCCTCCAGTCCACGCTGCCTCGCACCCTATGGTGCCGGTCAGACGGCACCCCCGGCACGCCAGGGATGACCGGTAGGCTTCGGACCCTATGGACAGCTCGATCTTGGAGAAGGTCCGCGAGCTCCGCGGACAGGGCCGCTCTCCCAAGCAGATCGCCCGCGCCCTGGGCATGGCGCCGGCGGCGGTCGCACCGTACGTCAGGGCGGTGGCCGAGCAGACGGGCGGGCAGGCCGCCGAGCCCGAACTCGCGGGGTGCTGGATCAACGCCGGCTGGGGCGAGGGACTGGGCGTCCCGGACACGAGCGGCTGGGCGGACGACGTCCCGGACGGTCAGGAGACCGCGGGCACGGTGAGCGTGGTGGTGGCGCGCAAGCACGGCTGGGACAAGCTGTCGGTCTGCGCCTACCTCGTCGACGTCTACTGCCTTGGCGTCAAGCACGCCCTCGGCCCCGACGTGATGAGCGAGGTGGAGCTGCACCGCTTCCTCCCCAAGTGGTTCAGGATCTACCCGTACGGCTGGCGGGAGGCGCCGCTCGATTTGGTGCGGCACCTCGTCTTCGGCGCGGTCGACTACGCCCGTGACCTCGGCTTCGAGCCGGCGGCGGACTTCGCCACGGCGGCCGGACACCTCGGCACGTGGGAGGAGAAGGCGGCCGTCACCTTCGGCAAGGACGGCAGGCCCTTCTACCTCGCGGGCCCGAACGACGACGCCAGGCACATCGTGAAGACGCTGGAGCGGAGGGTCGGCCCGCCGCCCAACTTCGACTTCTTCGCCCCCATGCCCGAGTCGCCGATCTCACTGGGCGGTCACCGGCTCACCCCCTGACGCCGGGGGTACAGTGCCGGCAGGCCAGACGAGCGCGGAGACTTCCGATGAGTCCGACGAGAGAGCACGCCCGCCCATGAACGGCCCGGGGCGCCCGCGCACCGGGTCAGGGACAGCCGGCCGCCGCACGGCGACCCCAGCCCCTCCTGATCCCCCTGCGCCCTCTCCACCCCGCCCGGCCGGCCCGCTCACCTGTCCGCGAACAGACGGTCCGCTCGGGGTCCGGACGTGCCAGACTGCCAGGCATGGCAGCCTCGGGCCGATCAGTGGTCATCGACATCCGGACGCGCCGGGCCGGCAAGGAGCGCGGCCCGGCGATTCCCGACGGCCCGGACCCGTTGCTACGCAGGGTGTACGGGGAGATCCTCCGCGACGAGCGGCTGGACCAGGACCGCACGCTCGACGACGTGGCACGTGCGGTGGGCATGTCGAAGCAGTATCTGTCGGAGGTCGAGCGCGGCCGCAAAGAGCCGTCGTCGGAGATGCTGCGTTCGGTGTGCGACGCCCTCGGGTTGCCGATCGAGCACCTGCTCACCCGTGCCGTCCGGCGGATCACGGCGTCGCGGCGGATCGCGACGCCTGGGTCGGCCGGTACGCCACGGGTGCAGTTGCTTGCGGCGTGAGCGCTACTCGCGGGTCATGATCAGCTCGTCGGCGAGGCCGTACTCGACGGCCTCGCGAGCGCTGAAGACGCGGTCCCTGTCGGTGTCCTCGCGCAGCCTTGCGACGTCGACCCCGGTGTGACGGCTGAGGATCTCCTCGGTCTGCGCGCGCACGCGCATCACCTCGGCCGCCTGCAGGGTCAGGTCGGAGATCGTGCCCTGCCCCTGCGTGGACGGCTGGTGCAGCAGCACGCGGGAGTGGCCGAGCATGAACCGCCGTCCGGGGGCGCCGGCGGCGAACAGCACCGCGGCGGCGGAGGCCGCCTGGCCCATGCAGTACGTCGCGACCTTCGCGCGGATGAACTGCATGGTGTCGTAGATCGCGAGCATCGCGGTCGACGAGCCGCCCGGGGAGTTGATGTACAGGTTGATCTCCTGGTCCGGGCTCTCCGCCTCCAGGTGCAGCAACTGTGCCATCACGACGTTGGCGACGCCGTCGTCGATCTCCGTTCCGAGGAAGATGATGCGCTCGTTGAGCAGCCGGCTGAAGATGTCGAACGACCGCTCCCCCACCGGGGTCTTCTCGACCACGTACGGGATCGTGTACTGGCTCATGACGAGAACCCCATCCGGTTGGGAACGGCGTACGGCGCGATGCTGTGGAAGGAGTCGACGATCGTGTCGATCATCCCGTAGTCGCGGGCCTGCTCCGGGGTGAACCAGCGGTCCCGGTCGCTGTCGGCGGAGATCTCCTCGATCGTGCGTCCCGTCTCCGCGGCGAGGATCTCCTCGGACTGCCGCTTCATGTACTTGAGGTTCTCGGCCTGGATCGAGATGTCGATCGCCGTGCCGCCGATGCCCGCCGACGGCTGGTGCATCATGATCCGGCTGTGCGCGAGGCTGATCCGCTTGCCGTGGGTGCCGGACGCCAGCAGCACCTGACCCATGCTCGCCGCCATCCCCAGCGCGACGGTGACCACGTCGTTCGGCACCAGCTTCATCGTGTCGTAGATCGCCAGCCCGGCCAGCACCGACCCTCCCGGCGAATTGATGTACAGGATGATGTCGCGTTCGGGATCCGCCGACGCCAGCAGCACCATCTCGGCGCACACCCGCTCGGCCATCTCGTCGTCGACCTCTCCGGTCAGCAACAGGGTCCGTTGCTGGAACAGCTTCTCGTTCAGCCGATCCCGGTAACTCGTGCTCGGTGAAACACTCATGGCGCAGTTGTATCCGCCGCAGCCCCGCGACCTGTCGCTATGTCTGCTGAGGGCAGACCGGTGGTACGCCTGGGCACGCCCACCGACCACGCCACGCTGGACCAGCCGCCGTTCGTGCCCGGCTTTCCGCGCCGAGGATCCGGACACCGTGCTGGCCCGGATGCTCGGGGACGGCGTCCCTGAGGCCTGACGACCTCGCCGCCGATCGCGGCTAGCCCACGTTTGTGGGGTTGTCTCACCCACTTCTCACCAGCACATACTCGACATACACCGCATTCCCGTCAGACAGAGAGGTGAAGGCATGGCCTTCGATCCGAGGGAAGCTCTGCGTGAAGCCGGCATCCTGAACAGCCCGCTGGCCGCCGAAGTCGAGGAGGCGTTCGCCACCTTGACCCGGGAGGAAGTCGCCCTGCTCATCTCGCTCAAGGACAAGCTCCCCGCCGCGCTGCCCGGTGTGCTGGCGCACGCCGGCGCCGGCGGCGAGTGGTCCCGGCCCGAGGTGGAGGCCCACACCGTGCCGGTCGAGGGCAAGTGCCTGTGCGGAGCCTGGTCGGGCTCCGGGTCCGGGGCGGACTAGTCAGGACGGTTTCGCGGGTGCGGCTCCGGCCGCGCGTCACCCACAGAGTCTGGGGCCGCACCTGCGGCTGAGCGTAAAGGGGAATGATGCCTGGGAAACTCGCCCGGAACCGCTCGTTGATCGACGTACCGGCAGACCTGACCTACTTCGTGCACGATGGGACGTACCTGGTCCTCAACCCGCAGGTGGGCGGCCGGATCGTCCTCGACGCGCGTGAGTTCGCCGTCCTGGCGGCCCTGGCCCGTCCCCGGGCGAGCGGGGAGCCGGCCCCCCTCGGCGAGACCGACGAGACCGGCGAGACCGAGCGGACCCTCGCCAAGCTCATCCTGAACTGCATCGTCTACTACAACGGGAACCGCCCGAAACTCAGCATCAAGGAGCCGGCGCTCCGCCAGGTGTATTACGCGATCACCGACGGCTGCAACCTCCGCTGCCCGTACTGCTACGCCTCCTCGGAGAAGTGCCTGCCCGGGGAGCTCACCACCGACGAGTCGCTCGGCCTGGTCTCCCAGGTCGCCGCCATCGGGGCGAAGACCATGATCTTCACCGGCGGCGAGCCCATGCTCCGCAAGGACCTGTTCCGGATCGTGGAGTACGCCAACGACAGCGGACTGACGTCGAACATCGTCACCAACGCCACGATGATCAGGACGCCCGCGCAGGCCAAGCGCTTCGCCGAGCTGTTCGGCATGGTCACGGTGAGCGTCGACGGCGGAACGGCCGAGACCCACGACCGCACCCGCGGCGCCGGCTCCTTCGCCCGGACCTACCGCGCGCTGCGGCTGCTCAACGACGCCGGTGTGGTGCCGCGGATCAACCACATCGTCACCTCCGACAACGTGGACGAGCTGGAGGACTTCGCGAGGTTCGCCGAGGGGCTCGAGGTCCACAGCATCCGGCTGATGTACCACAACGACCTGGGCCGGGGCGAGACCGACGAGTACGACTTCGGCTGGGAAGACCACATGCGGATCCAGCAGATCACCTGGACGTCTCCGGCCGCAGGAAAGCTGTTGCCGGACGGCCCGCGGCCGATCACGCCGTGCTCGGTGAAGGCCAACTGCGGGATGGGCGGCAACGAGATCTACATCAACTCGCTGGGCGACGTGTATCCGTGCAAGCTCGTCACCGGACGGTCGCACCACGCGGGCAACGTACGGCGGCAGCCGCTGTCGGAGATCTTCGCCGGGCCGCTCCTGCGTGGGATGCGCACCAGCACCGTGCTCGGCGGCGACTACCATGCCGACTGCGCGAAGTGCTACATCAAGGCGTCCTGCGGCGGCGGATGCCGGGCCGCGCACATGGCGGAGTCCGGGGACCTGCGGCGCAACAGCCGCCACCAGTGCCGGATCCTGCGGCACGGCATCGCCACGCAGCTGTGGCTCGAGGCCGGTGTCAGCCCGGCGGAGCTCGCCGCCGACGAGCGCGAGATGACGACACCCCGCCTGGTCGTCGACGGCGACGTCCATCCCGTCTTCGACGACTGGAAGACCTATGTTCCCCCCTCGCGCGGCACCGTCAGGGTCGGCGAGTTGCTTCCCATCACGCCGGTATAGAGGAGGTCGATGTGTCACTGCGGATCAGTGAGGCCGTGATCTGGCAGGAGACCGGGGAGGGCGTCTCGCTCTACAACACCGAAACGGGCGACTTCCACAGCCTGAACGACACCGGCTCCCGGATATGGAGGCTGGTGGCGAGCGACGGCGAACGGGAGCCGGTCATGTTCAAGCTGTCCCGCGAGTTCGCAGGCAGCAACTCCGCGATGAGCAGGCGCATCGTGGACGACGTCGAGGAGTTCATCGGCGCGATGATCGAGCAGGGCCTCATCGAGGAGACCCCGGCCGAGGAGCCCGCGGTCAAGGAAGAGTCGCTGTCGTGACGCGTTCGCGGGCCCCGCGTCCACCGGTCGCGTGTCCGCCGGTCGCACGTCCGCCTGGCCTCGCCCGATGAGCAGGGCGGTCGTCCTCGGCGGTGGCCTCGCGGGCGTGCTCGCCGCGACTGTGCTCGCCGGGCACGCGGACGAGGTGGTGCTGATCGAAGGCGACCGCTACCCGTCCGGTCCGCGCCCGCGGCGGGGGCTGCCCCAGTCGCACCACAGTCACGTGCTCGTGGCCGGCGGCGCGCGGGCGCTGGACGCGTTGCTGCCCGGAACGGTCGACGCCCTGCTCGCGAACGGCGCCCACCTGCGGGGCCTGCCCGGCGACGCCCTCATCTACTCCGCCGACGGCTGGTTTCGCCGTCTCCACACCGACGCCCACCTGATCTCCTGCACCCGTGGACTGCTGGACCAGGTGGTGCGGCGGCGGGCGCTCGGCGGCGGCGACGTCGAGGTCTGGGAGGACACGCGGGCGCTCGGGCTCACCGGAGACGAGGCCCGGATCACCGGCGTCTCGGTCAGCCGGCGGGGCGCCCCGCCCGAGACCGTACGCGCGGACCTCGTCGTCGACGCGACGGGACGCCGCTCGCAGTCGCCCCGGTGGCTCGCCCAGATCGGTGCCGGGGACGTCGAGGAGGTGTCGGTCGCCACCGGGCTGGCCTACGCGACGCGCCTCTACCAGGCGCCCGGCGACCTGGCCGCCGCGATCCCGGCGATCATGCTGCACCCGGGGACGGCGAAGGGGCAGCCGGCGCGGGGGGCGACGTTGTTCCCCGTCGAGGACGGCCGGTGGATCGTGACGCTGACCGGCACCCGGGGCGGCGAGCCGCCGACGGACGAGCAGGGCTTCACGGCCTTCGCGCGCTCGCTGCGCCACCCGATCGTGGCGGACCTCATGGCGGAGGCCACCCCCCTCGGCGTCGTCCGGCCGTACCGCGACACCGTCAACAGGAGGCGGTTCTTCGAGCGGGCTCGCCTGCCCGCCGGTTTCGCCGTCGTCGGCGACGCGGCCGTCGCGGTGAATCCCGTCCACTCGCACGGGATGTCGGTCGCCGCGCTCGGCGCGCTCCGGCTGCGCGAGGAGCTGGCACGGCACGGGCTCGGCCCGTCCCTGTTCGCCGGGCTCCAGGCCGCCCTCGCGGCCGAGGCCGAGCGGTCCTGGCGGATGGCGATCGAGCAGGACGGAGAGCGGGTCACAGAGCGGGCCGGGGAGGGGGTCACGGAGCGGGCCGGGGAGGGGGTCACGGAGCGGGCCGGGGAGGGGGTCACAGAGCGGGCCGGCCTCGACGGTGCGCCGCGACGGGAGCCCAACGCGTTCGAACGCGAGATCCGCGCCCGCCTGGCCCAGGCGAAGCTGAGCAGCCCGCGGCTCGCCGCCGACTTCTTCGGCGTCCAGACGTTGATCTCCGGCGACACCGCGACGGACAGGTCGGAGATCGCCCGGGTGCTGACCGGGCGGCCGGAGCCCCTTCTCACCGGTGAGGAGGCGATCGGGCAGTACCCGGCCCTGGCCGCGTGGCGGCGCTCGCGGTTCGCCGCCGCGACCCAGCTGAGTCCGCACCCGCTGAACTCCGTCGCTGAAAGCCCGCACCCGCTGAAAGCCCGCGCCCGCTGAAAGCCGTGCCCGCCTCACGGGTTCACAGCGCGGTCCGGGGGCGGAGCTCAGGCCGGCTTCGCGACGAGGGCCCGGATCGCCGAGCCCCCCAGCGGGGGCGTGACCTCGGCCGGCTCGAAGCCGGCCGCGGCGAACAGGTCCCGGAACTCGGTCATGCCGCGTTCCCGGCCGCCGGTGTAGACGAGCATGGCGATGTCGCTCATGACGGCCCCCGCCGCCTCCGGCGTGCCCAGGCCGGACGGCATGACCGGCTCCAGCACGAGCAGGCGGCCGTCCGCCGCTATAGACCTGCGGCAACTGCGCAGAAGAGCGATGCAGCGCCGGTCGTCCCAGTCGTGCAGGACGCCCTTCACCAGCATGACGTCGCCCTCGGGCACCGCCTCGAAGAAGTCGCCGGCCTCGATGGAGCACCGGTCGGACAGCCCCGCCCGCCGGAGCTCCTCTGCGGCGCCCGCGACCCCCTCGGCGGTGTCGAACAGGATTCCCTTGATGCCCGGGGTCGCGGCCAGCACCGCGACCAGCAGCGATCCGTTCCCGCCGCCGACGTCGACCACGGTGTGGGCGCCGGTGAAGTCGTACGCCCTGGGGAGCGCGGGCGCGATCTGTTCTGTGCCCTCGCGCATCGCCCTGTTGAACACCGCCGACAGCTCCGGGTGGCGGGCGAGGTGGTCGAACAGCGGCCTGCCGTGCACGTGGTCCCACGCCGCCTCACCGGTCCGGACGCTGTGGGTCAGCGCCCCCCACGCCCGCCAGGTGTCGGGGTCGCCGAGCAGCAGGAGGCTGGAGCGCATCGACCACGGGTGGTCGGCGCGCAGCGGCTGCCCCTGCTCCGTCAGCCCGAACCACCCGGGCTCCCCCTCCTCCGCCACGCCCAGCACCACCAGCGCGCGCAGCAGCCGGCCCAGCGCGCGCGGGTCCGATTCGGTCGCCTCGGCGAGCCGCGTCACCGGTACGTCCCCCTGCGCCAGCAGATCCGGCACGCCGAGCCGGACGGCCGCGTAGAGGATCTGCGAGGACGCGTAGCCGAAGGCCATCCGGGACAGGTTCGCGTACCCCGCGAGGCCTCGCGCTCGGTCACTCATGGGCCGGCTCCTTTCGGCGTCTGACAGGTGTCTGGCGAGCGCGCAAACGCAGGGGGAGGCGGCGCACCCCGTGCAGGAACAGGTCGGGCGTCCACTCGAGGTCGGCGGGATCGACCGCCAGGGCGATCTCGGGGAAGCGGCGCACCAGCGCGCCGATCGCGGCCGCGGCCTGCAGCCGCGCCAGCGCCGCGCCGAGGCAGAAGTGGACGCCGTGGCCGAAGCCCAGGTGGCGGTTCGGGCTGCGGCCGATGTCGAAGACGTCCGGCCGGGGAAAGACCGCCGGGTCGCGGTTGGCCGCCAGCAGCACCGGCACCACGATGTCCCCGCGGGGGATCACGGTCCCGCCGATCTCGACGTCGGCGAGGGCGTACAGCGGCCGGGAGTGCCCGACCGGGCCGTTGTACCGCAGCGCCTCCTCGACCATCGACCCAATCAGCTCCGGGCGCACGCGCAGCCGCTCAAGCTCGCGTGGGTGCCGCAGCAGCTCCAGCACGCCGTTCCCGATCAGGTTGACCGTCGTCTCGTCCCCGGCGAGCAGCAGCTGGAACACGCTGGAGATCAGTTCGACGCGGCTGATCCCACCCGCCCGCTCCGCCTCGGCGAGCCGGGACAGCAGGTCCTCCCCCCGGTGCGCCCGCCGCTCGTCGATCCTCTCGTTGGCGTACGCCATGAACTCCATGCCGGCGCGGCGCACCCGGAGCGGATCCCCGCTGCCCACGATCTCGTCGCTCCACCCGCGCAGCCGGGCGCGGTCCTCGAAGGGCAGGCCGAGCAGCTCGGCGACGACCAGGATCGGCAGCGGCAGCGCCAGGTCCCGGATCAGGTCGGCCCCGCCTCCGGCGGCCGCCATGCCGTCCACCAGTTCGCCGGCGACCCGGTGGACGTGCCGCTCCAGCACGGCCACCGTACGGGTGCCGAAGGCCGGCGCCATCAGCCGGCGTATACGGGTGTGGTCGGGCGGGTCGAGATGGAACACGTTGCGCCGCAGCATGGCCAGCGGGTCGCGGCTCTCCGCCCGGCGGTGCGGCGCGGCGAGATCGGGGGGCAGCCGGTCGAGCTGACGCCCGACGTCCGGGTCGAGCAGCGCGCGCTGCACGTCGGCGTACCGCGTCAGGTACCACAGCACCCGGCCGCTCGCCGGGCTCACGTACCGGTAGACCGGCGCGTGCTCGCGCATGCGGTGGAACAGCGGGTGGGGGTTCGGACGATGCCGCGCGGCGGCCGGGTCGAACGGCTGCTCGAGCGTGGTCGCGGTCATGGCCCTCTCCTCGCGGGGCGCGCCGACGGTTCTGGACACGGCCGTGCGCCGGGGCGCACCCGGCCGGCGTCAGCGGCTCCCGTGCTCATGGTCGCGCTCCCCTCCTCATTCGCCACGCAGGCGGCCTCGTCCCTCGGCCCACCGCTCCGCTCACTCGTCGGCTCACCGCTCGGCGGCACGCGCGTTCTGGACGTAGAGGGCGAAGAACCTCCTGACGGTGTGTCCCAGCTCCTGCATGCCGGTGAAGCCCCGCCGGGCCAACTCCACCTCCGCCGAGGTCCCCTTGCGGTGCCAGTGGCGCAGGAAGATCTTCGCGCAGATCTCCGGCGGCGGGACGGCGAGCCTGCCGCGGGTCCGCTCCGCCGCCTCGTCGGCGCGGGCGACGATATCGGCCCACTCGTGCCAGTGGACCGACTCCCTGACCCGTTCCAGGACGACCGGCCTCCAGTCCTCCGACTGCCAGATCGGCCAGACCCGCACCATGACCAGCCGCAGCTGCTCGGCGACCGGCAGGGCGGCGAGCTCCGTTTCCGTGAGCCACGACGCGAGGGCGGGCGGCAGGGCGGCGGGCTCGGCGACCCCGAGCCCGGCACGGGCGTACGCCTCCAGGCCGAGGCCTTGAGCCGCGGCGAAGTCCGTCAGCAGGCCGATCAGCGCCTCCTCGTGCAGGCGGGGGTAGTCGTCGCCGAACAGCCGCCCCGCGTTCACGACGTCGAGATCGGTCATCCACCTGCCGGGCGCGTACTCACGCCTCGACCGCCATTTGAGCGCCTCGTAGTGGGTGATCCCCGTCAGCGCCGTGTCGGCCGCCCAGTCCGCGGACCTCTCGCCGCGGCGCTCGCCGACCGCCCGCAGCGCCGCCATCGCGTCCAGCCGCTTGACGTCCCACTCGCCCGTGCCGATCCGCCGCTCCAGCGTGCCGAGATGGCCGCGGTCGCCGGAGTCGGCCGCCGCGTCCAGCTCGCGCCAGGTCCGCCGCATGAAGGGCAGCGCCTTCGCGGCCCGCACGATCCGCTCCCCTGCCACCGCCGGGATCAGGCCCGTCCGCGCGCCCTCGCGACAGCCGTACCGGATGTTGACCAGCGCCACCGTCCCGGCCGGGTATCCCCGCTCGGCCGGTCCGTGCACCACGGCGACCTCGTCGTCCCCGTCGACCTCGCCGGTCGCGTACATGTCGAACACGGTCCCTGCGCCGCTCATGCCGTACGGGCTCAGCTCCGCCGCGCGCAACGCTCCCATGCTGGCCGCCCCGATGACGTGGACGCCCTCGTCGAGCAGCCAGAGGATCTCCTTGTGGCCCACCGACAGCCGCTCGCGGTAGTAGCCGTCGATGATGACGGCGGTGTCGTCCGGGCTCCAGGTCTCGGCGAGGAGGTCGCCCCGGGCCACGGGCGGCCGTACCCGCGCCTGTGGCATGACGCTCAGGACCTCGTCACGGGAGATCGTCGGGCCGGTGTAGACGACCACGTTCGGCGAGCTCATCAGAACACCCTCGCTCATCAAAAGACCTCTGGGCATACGCGGCTCCCCGGCGCCAGCACCCTGACGACCGGGACTCCGATGTCCTCCCTCGTCAGGTCGACGACGAGGGGCGCGTGCGAGAAGGCGACCGCGGCGCGTTTCACCACGTCCTCCAGGTCGTCGACCAGGCTCTCGTGCGCGTGCATGGGCGATATCGGCGCTCCGGCCTCCTGCGCCGGCTCCGGCCGGCGCTTGGCGGCCAGGTCGTCCTGGATGTCGGGCCGCAGGTCGTCACGCGCGCCCGAGACGTAGCCCAGCCTGGCCTGCGCGGCCTCGGTGAGGGCGCGGCTGAGCGCGATCTCCGAGCTCAGATGGCAGCCGAAACCCAGGAACGGCGGAGGATAGTCGTCGCAGGTGATCCGGGCGACGAAGCACGGCAGCCCGGTGGGCGAGGTCAGGGACCTCGCTTCCAGGCGGACCCCGGCCCGCTCCATGGTCACGCACAGGTCGTCGACGACCGGCGACCCGAGCGAGCGCGGGTCGACCCGGACACCCCGGTCGCCGCCGGTCACGAAGCCCGTCACCGCGTCCCGCTCGATCACCTCGTACAACGCGTGCAGGACGGCCTCCGCCTGCGTGTTCCCGCTGGCCAGGCCATTGGTCGAGGAGAAGAACGCCGGCGGGTTCCAGCCCGTCCTGCGCACGAGGGTGAACTCCACCACGTCCCTCGGCACGAGGGCCTGCGACCCGTCGACCAGCGACTTGGCGGCGACCCAGACCACCGGCAGGCCGTCGTGCAGCAGGGTCGGCGTGCACAGCGGCAGAGCGTGGACGTCGTAGCCCAGCTTCCCGGCCACCTCGCGGGGGGAGGCCGTCGTGACCGGCCGCATGGGCTGCTCCGCGTGCCAGAGCTCGATGGCCTCCATCATCGCCGACAGCTTCGCCAGGTCGGGGGTGACGCCCTTGCCCTGGGAGACGGCGAGGGTCCGGGCGGTTGGCCTTATCGCCTGGAACGTCGGGATGCCCAGGGTGTCGAGCATCGTGATGTCCGCGACCCGGGTGACCCCGGCCCTGCGCGCGGCACGGCCGGCCATCTCCAGCGAGGCGGCAGGGTCCCGGGCCCGGTCCGTCCCCGGCAACCGGACCTTCGACTGGTCGGAAAGGGAGAGGATCCATGAGTGGGAGGAGGTGTCTGTCCGCATCGTCCCCTTGCCCTGGTCGAGGTGAGGTGCCGGGATCGAGCCGGCGGGGTCGGATGGTGCGCTCAGATGTTGCCGGCTCGGATGTTCCTGGCTCAGATGTTGCCGGCGCGGTTGAGCAGGGCCCGGCCACCCACGGCGTAGCCGACGACCGCCATGACCGCCAGCACGAGCAGGTCCACCCATGCCTCGCCGAAACCGAAGACCGCGGCGTCCCGCATGCCGTTGATCGCGTACGTCAGCGGGTTGACCACGGAGATCCACTGCAGCACGGTGGGCATGCTCTCGGTGGTGTACATCGACGGGGCGCTGAAGACGAGAACGGGCATCGACACGTTCGACAGCACCATGAAGGCCTGGTAGTCCGTGATCGTGATCGCGGCCGCCAGGTACAGCCCGTTGAGGGCCAGAGCCGACAGCGTGAGCGCCGTCAGCAGCCCGAACCAGTTCTCCGGGCCGAACGGAAGGTTGAACATGATCGCCGCGACGGCGAGGCCCAGCAGGGTCTGCCCCAGCACGAGCGACACTCCGGCGATCATCTTGCCGAGCAGGAAGCGCGACCTGCGCATGGGGTACGACCACAACTGCGTGGCCACCCCGCTCATCTCCTCCTGGAACACGGCCATCGCGGACGTGCCCGCCGCGCTGACGACCGACATCGCCAGCGTCATGGGGAGCAGGAAGACCGCGAACCCCACGCTGACGCCCTTGTAGTCGACGACCCTGACGAGGTTGCTCAGCGAGGTGTTCACCAGCAGCAGGTACACCAGCATCGGCGTCAGGCCGAGGATGAGGTAGACCCGGTTGCGAGCCAGTAGCGCGTACTCCCGGTAGAGCACCGCGGACAGGTCCGCCGCCCTCGCGGTCCGGGCGGGGGGCGCGGTGTGGAAGTGCAGCCCGGCGGCCATCGTCAGCCCTCGTTCCCGGTCATCCGGAGGAAGACCTCCTCAAGCGAGTCCACGGCGGTCGACACTCCGGTGATCGCGATCGCGTGGTCCTGGCAGTATCGGGACAGCTCCGGCAGCACGTCGCGCGCGTTCGCGTCGTCGATGCGCACCTCGTCGTCCTCGGCCTTGGCCCGCAGCCCCGTGGACTCCGCCCAGGCGGCCACGAGACCGCCAGAGGCGGGGTCCTCGACGGTCACCAGCAGGTGGGTGCTGCCGAACTCCTCCACGAGTTCGCGCGGCTTGGCGAAGCGCAGCACCTTCCCGCGGTCGATGACGAGGACGCGTTGGCTGTTGCGCTCCAGTTCGTCGATGTGGTGGCTGGTCCACAGCACGGTCACGCCGTGCTCCTCGCGCAGCCACGTCACGAAGCGCTCGACCTGGCGCCGCCCCGCGACGTCCAGGCCGGCGGAGGGCTCGTCGAGGATGAGCAGCTGCGGGATGGTGAGCAGCGCCCGCACCAGTTGCAACCGCTGCCGCTGGCCGCCCGACATCTGGAAGACCAGGCGCTGCATCGCACCGGTGAGGCCGAGGAAGTCCGCCACCTCCAACGCCCACGGCCGCACGTCGCGCCACCGCAGCCCGCGGAACCGGGCGGCGATCCGCAGGTTGTCGAGCGCCGGCAGCATCATGTCGAACGGACCGGTCTGGTGCATCGCCCCGATGCCGCTCTTCGCGAGGACGGGCTGGCGCACCGGATCGGCGTCGAAGACCCGGATCTCACCGGAGGTGGGGGTGGTGACTCCGCAGATCATTTTGATCAGTGTCGTCTTGCCGGCGCCGTTGGGGCCCAGGAGTCCGACGGTCTCCCCCTCGGCGATCTCGAAGGAGACGTCGTCCACGGCCGGTCTCTCGCTGCCTCGATAGCGTTTGGTGAGCCCCACGGCCGTCACGACATCTCTCAACACAGCCTGCCCTTCACTTCGCCCTCCCGCTGTCGGTCTGCTCCCGAGCGATGTGAGCGGCTCTCCGCTCGTCCCCGGCCTGACCGGAACGCGTCGCAGGTCGAGTATGAGCCGGGGACGAGCAGGTAACACAACCCCACAAACGTGGGCTACCGGCGTGGCCGAGAGGACCATAACCGGGGCCATGGTCAAGCCATACCGATCGTTAAGCGCCCCTTTCTAGGGTCGCGCAAAAGGGACCCCTACCAGGCTCCCTTCAGTCGAACGGCGATCCGACCCGGGACTGCACATGGACCTTGTTTCCGACGGCCTGATAAATGATCGCGACAGGTGGCTGATCGTCATGCTGGCCAGGGGCTATACGACGACGAGGATCGCCCGCGAGATGCACCTCAGCCGGTACACCGTGGCGGAGCGCATCAGCAAGCTGCTCGTCCAGTTCGCGTGCAGCAACCGCAGTCAGCTCGTGGCCTACTTCTACGCGCACCGGCTCCTGAACGTCGGCATCTGGCCGCCCAGCGTCTCCGGCGTCGTCGGGTAGGCCGGGTCGCCCGTCCACGCGCGGAGGGGGGAAGGCCGGCGCGGCGCACGTCCACGGGCGGGCAGGAGGAGGCCGACGCGGTGCATCCCTGCCCGGGCGCGGTGAACCCCCGCCCGGTCACCGTGCCGGGCTCGGTGCTCCGGGCCGCGTCATCGGCCGGATGCCGTCGCCTCACGTGAGGTGCCGGCTGACGGCGACACGGGCGACACGGGCGACACGGGCGCCGACGGCGTGGCCGAGTTCGCCGCCGACCCCGTGGCCGACCCCGTGGCCGATCCCGTGGCTGCTTTCGTGGCCGAGGCGGACGGCTGCGGCGAGGCGTTCGCGACGGGCGTCGCCGTGTCCGGCGCTCCGGCGGAGATGAAGACCAGCACCCCGGTCGCGACGGCCACCACCGCCACGACCGCGGCGGTGGCGTACGTCACCCTGCGCGTCAGCCGTCTGCGCTCCTCGCGCCGCATGGCTTCCTCGCGCCGCATGGCGGCGCGCATGCGCTTCACCTTTCGCTGTGACATGGGCACTCCCGAGACCGCTCCCCGAGACATCGTCGGGCGTCACCATAGCCGCGAGCGCGTAACGCGGATCTAAAACAGCCCGGCACCGCGTGCACCCGCCTGATGTGTCCCCGTTCGCCGCGCCCGCCATGTGGCCGGTAGTGTCCGCCTCCGGACGCCGGTGCGGCGGCACAGGCCATCGGCCGCCACCCCGACGTCCGCGCGCTCGAACGCGCCGGGTCCGAGGCGCCCTGGATGCTCGCGACTCTGTACGCGGTCGCCTACGCACCGATCCTGCGCGACGCCGGCTCTTCATGAGAGGGCCGATCTTCCGGGCATCGGTTTCCCGCTGACGCCGGTTGTCCTCTGTTTGCCCTTCGGGTGCTTGCGCGAAGACCGGGCCGCGTGGCCGTTGTCAGCCGCCGAGGGCGGCGGACTCCTCTTCCTCCATGCTGCGGTTCCACTCCCGCTTGGAGGACTGCCAGCCGTCCTCGTCACGTCCCCGCCGCCAGTAGCCGGAAATCGACAACGACTCCAGCGGCAGGCCGCGCTCCACCCGCAGGTATCGCCGCAGTTCCTTGACGAAGTTCGCCTCGCCGTGGACGAAGGCGTGCACGACGCCCTCGGGGAACTCCAGCTCCCGCACCGCTCGCACCAGCGCCTCGCCCACCTGCGCGCCGCGGCGGTGCAGCCACACGATCTCCGCATCGCCCCCTGTCTGCAGCTTCTGCTCCTCCTCCGGGCCCTCCACCTCCACGAACACCCGGGCGGGCGTCCCTGCGGGGAGCCGCTCCAGTGCGGCGCCGATCGCCGGGAGCGCACTCTCGTCCCCGGCCAGCAGGTGCCAGTCCGCCTCCGCGCTCGGCGCGTACGCCCCGCCGGGGCCCAGGAAGTGGATCACGTCGCCCGGCCGGGCGCGCAGCGCCCAGGGCCCGGCCAGTCCCTCGTCCCCGTGGTAGACGAAGTCGATGGTCAGCTCCCGCGCCTCCGGGTCCCAGGCCCGGACGGTGTAGGTCCGGGTCTTCGGCCACTGGTCGCGGGGCAACTCGGCCCGGATCACCGCCATGTCGAACGGCTCCGGATAGGCCGCTCCCGGCAGCGGGAACAGCAGCTTCACGTAGTGGTCGGTGAACTCGCCCGCCTCGAAACCGGCGAGCCCCTCACCGCCGAGCACCACCCGGATCATGTGCGGGGTCAGCCGCTCGGTGCGCTCCACCACGCCGGTGGTCGCCCGGGGTGCGCGCCGTGCCGGTTCGGTCGTCGCCATAAATGGTTCCCTTCATCAGAATGCTTAGGTAAGCCTAACCTCGTTCTGAGGAAGCGCGTCGGCGGCGGCCGTAGAAGGCGACAACTCTCAGGATGAGGCTGCGTAGCGGGTGGCGATCGCGGCGGCGCGGTTGCGCAGGGAGTTGCGCAACCACTGCGGGGCCAGGGCTTCCGCGTTCGTGGTGAGCTGCCACAGCGCCCACTCGGCGTGCCTCGGATCTTGGAAGGTCACCTCAAGCCGCAGCCAGCCGTCTGGGTCGGATTCCTCGGCGCGGACGGCCAGCGCGGTGCTCACCAGGTCCTCCCGCCGCGCCGGGTCCACCCGTACCAGCACGGCGACTTGGTCGCCGCCGGTCCGAAACCGCGTGCTGCGTTCCTGCCAGACCCGGCCGAGATCGACCCGGTCCGGTCGCTGGGCGGGTTCGGCGAGTTGCTTGGCGGCCAAGATCCGGGACAGCCGGTAGGTGCGGTCCGCGCCGGACTTCGTGGCCAGCAAGTAGCCCCGGTCGCGTACGGTGACCAGGCCGATCGGGTCCACCGTGCGCCACTCCGGGGTCTGGTCCACAGCCGCGTAGTGGATCTGCAGCCTGTGTCCGGCGAACACGGCGCGCAGGACCTCGGCCACTATGGCGTCGGGGACCTCCTCAGCGACCAGCCGACGCGATAGGAGGTCGGTCTCCGGATCGATGAGCAATCGCTCGGCCGCGCCTGCCGCGGTGTCCCGATAGCTTTCGGGTAGCGCGTCAACCACCTTGAGCATCGCCGATGCGAGCGCCGAGCCGAGGCCGAACGCCTGCGCGCCGCGCCGCGATCCGGCGACCAGCAGGGCAAGGGCCTCGTCGTGGTTCAGTCCGGTGAGCTCGGTCCGGAAACCGGGCAACAACGCGAAACCGCCGTGCCGCCCGCGTTCGGCGTAGACCGGGACGCCGGCTGCGGACAGCGCCTCGATGTCGCGCAGCACGGTACGGGTGGATACCTCCAGCTCGCGGGCCAGCGCGGCCGCGGACAGCCGACCGTGCTGCCGCAGCAGCAGCACCAGCGAGACCAACCGGTCGGCGCGCATACGAGGACTTTACCGAAATACACGACACAGGATGTCGTGATTCGTTGGGAGGCTCATGAACGCGGCCAAAAGATGGCGGCTACCGAGCCGATCGACGTACGTGATGTCGACGAATCGAATGGAGCTGATGTGGCATGGAGCGAACGGCGGTCAACCCGTGGGCGTGGTCGGTGGAGCTGGGGTACAACCAGGGTGAGATCGTCTCCGGGCACACCCGGACTCTGTACTGCGCCGGGCAGACCGCGATGGGCGGCGACGGCAAGCCCCTGCATGCCGGTGACATGGCGGCGCAGTTGGCGCTGAGCCTCGACAACCTGGAGGCCGTGCTCGGCGAGGCCGGCATGTCCCTTGCGAACCTCGTCCGGCTCAACGTCTACACCACCGACGTCGATCGGCTCTTCGAGCACTACGGCGTGCTGGCGTCGCGGTTGGGCGCCGCCGGGGTGGCACCGTCCACCACGATGCTCGGGGTGACACGGCTGGCGATCCCCGACCTGATGGTCGAGCTTGAGGGGACCGCCGTCGCGTGATGGGACCTCGCCGCCTCCGGCAGGGCTGCCGGAGGCGGCACGAGTAGTAGGCAGGTGGGTGATTTCCAGCACCGCCGCGCGGCTGGTCTCGACGGGCAGGTCGGCCTCCTCCGCGCCCACCCGCGCCGATCAGGGCGTCGGATGGGGCGATGACGTCACCCCGCCGCGCGCGCGGAGCACCTCGCCGCCGCGCTGTGACTCTGGGAAACGGTCAAGCAGGGCGCGCAATTCGGCCGCGTCGACGTTCGCGCCGAACGGCTCCGTCCCCGGCTCCATGCGGACGCCCTCGGCGAGCGGGCCGGCGACGACCGGGTCGAAGCCGAGCGCGTCCACGATCG
Source organism: Microbispora sp. H10830 (assembly GCF_014161375.1). Classification (NCBI taxonomy): domain Bacteria; kingdom Bacillati; phylum Actinomycetota; class Actinomycetes; order Streptosporangiales; family Streptosporangiaceae; genus Microbispora; species Microbispora sp. H10830. Next base: position 14,664 of record NZ_JABBWX010000014.1, on the reverse strand, counting down.
AGGCGACGACCTCGACGTCGTCCGGATCGTCGCCGGCGATGGCGATCGCGCTGCGGCCGGGAGCGCCGGTGGGACGGGCGCTTTCTTCCAGGTCGTGGTAGCCCATGTGGTTGAAGGCCTTGACGACCCGGGCGTGAGGCAGGAACGCCTGGACGATCTCGCTGGAGGACGTACGCGGGTCGGTGAGGTCGTCCCGCACCCCGTCCACCTCCCACCAGTAGTTCATCGCGTCGAGCACCAGCTTGCCCCGCAGCGCCTCGGCGGGGACGCTGCGATGCTTGCCAAGTGGCAGGGCCAGTACCACGACATCCGCCTCGGACGCGGCCTCCACCGCGGTCACCGCGACCGCCCCGGGCGTGACGACCTCGACGATGAGGGAGATCCGTGCGGCCTCCCCGGAGCCCGCTATCAGGACGCGGTAGCCGGCCGCGACGGCGAGGCGGGCCAGGACGGTGCCGACCTTGCCGGCACCGAGGATGCCGACGGTACGAACGTCGCCGGGTTTCATGGTCGCTCCAAGTCGTTGACGGGTCACGCGTGGACCGTGTCCGCTGCGAGCAGCTCGCGTACGCGCGGGGCGACCTCGCGGCCGAGCAGTTCGATCGTGCGAGCGCGGGCGTCGCGAGGAAGGTGCATGATGTCGTACTTGAGATCGAAACGACTCAGGTGGAGATCGCGGGCCATCCTGACGATCTTGCGGGCGACCGTCTCAGGCGATCCGACGAAGAGCGCGCCGTGCTCGACCTCGGCCTCGTACCGCTCCCGATTCGGCGCGTAGAAGCCGCGCTCGGCCGCGAGATCCTCGACGACGGGCTGCCAGTATCGCCACCAGGTCTCGACGGCCTCCTCGTCGGTGTCCGCGACGAGGCCGAGCGAGTGCTGGCCGATCGGCAGTTCGGGACGGCCGAAGCGATCGAGCGCCTTGAGGTACAGTTCGACGTTCCTCGCGAACCGCTGTGGCCGTCCGCCGATAATGGCCATCATGAGGGGCAGGCCGTGACGGGCGGCGCGCACCACGGAGTCGGGGCTGCCGCCCACGCCGATCCAGGTGGGGATGCCTCCCGGCCGCATCCGGGGGTGCAGCCGCTGCCCGGTGAGCGGCGGCCGCACCGTGCCCGACCAGGTCACATGCTCCTCGCGTTCGAGCCGCAGGAAGAGATCGAGCTTCTCTTCGAACAGCCGCTCGTAGTCGGCCAGGTCGTAGCCGAACAGCGGGAACGACTCGGTCGCGGAGGCACGGCCCAGCACGATCCGGGCACGGCCGCCGGACACCGCGTCGAGGGTGGAGAACTCCTGGTACAGCCGGACCGGGTCGTTCGTGCTCAGCACCGTCACGGACGTGCCGAGCCCGATGCGTCGCGTGGCGGTGGCGATCGCGGCGAGGAGCACCGGGGTCGCGGAGTCGTTGTGCCCGTCCCGGTAGTGTTCCCCCAGGCTGAAGACGTCCAGCCCCACCGCCTCGGCCAGCCGGGCCTCCTCCACGAGCAGGCGCACGGTCTCGGCGTCGTCGAGCACGCGCTCGCCGTCGGTCGCCACCTCCCCGAACGAGTTGAGCCCCAGCTCGAAGTGCGGGGGTTGGATCCTGCCGTTGGTCACGGTTCCTCCTACTTGCATCGTGGGTGAGGTATGCGGGGATCGCCGTGCCGGCCGGGGCGCGCGGAACAGCCCCGCCGGGAGGGGTCAGGGACCTGGCGGAGTCGGCTGGTCGGCACGGGTCAGACGGCCTGGGGAGCCGGCTGGTCGGGACTCTTGTCACCTGCCCGGCCGGCGGGTCATCGCTTGGCCGTCGGTCGAGTCAGGGGTGGGTGAAACCAGTGGGCCGTCGGCCATGACGGCGGGTGGGATCCCCGTCCCCTACCTCGCCCGGGCCGGCAGCGGGCGGCCGTTCCGGCACGCCAGACATACCGATCATCTCCCGTACGTGCGCCGGCGGTGGAGCAGGGCTCACCGTCGGCCTCGATAACTACCGAGTACTGAGTACACGCCGGTAACCGGTCACTTCAATTGAACCGTGGTCACATGGGGTGAACCGACCAGGTCTCAGTCGAGATCGTCGGTGTCGAATCCGGCCGCCTTGTCGAAGGCGTGGCGGTTGGCGCGGATCGTGTCCTGGTTGTCGGCCGCCCACCGGGTGAGCGCCAGGACGGGCTCGGACAGGGTGCGTCCGAACGGGGTGACCTCGTACTCGACCCGGGGCGGGATCTCCGGATAGATCACGCGCTTGACGAGCCCGTCACGCTCCAGGCTGCGCAACGTCAGCGTCAGCATGCGGCGGGAGATACCGGGGGCCGTCCGCAGCAACTCGGTGAAGCGCATCGGCCCCTTGTCGAGCAGCCCGATGAGGATCAGGCTCCACTTGTCACCGACCCGGTCCAGCACGGATCGGAGAACATCCGGGTCGTGCTCGAGACAGGCCCTGCCCAACGAACGCAGCATCCTGTCCGCCTCGGCCTGGTGCGACATGGGCTCCCGCCTCCTCCGTCACCTCATGGTGACCAAGTCATGTTCCTGTTAGCGGTTGTCGAAGAGTACATCGGTGACAAAAAGTAACTCCCAGAGGAGCCGCACCATGCCCGCAGGAAGACCCAGGTCATGACGAGGTGGGCCGCATGAGCCCGCGGGAGCCGGTCAGCAGCTTGAAGGTCGTCGAGGCACCTCGGGCAAGTAGGCTGACCGCGATCGCCCGCGACGGTGAAGGACTGCTCATGACCACCGACCCAACGATGACCCGGATCGGCCAGGGGGTGGAGTTGCATCACCACCAAGGTCAGCGTGAAGCCGCTCGCGACTTGTTCGCGCAGATCTGGGACGACATCGGCGGTGAGCAAGGCGACCCGCTGCATGTCTGTGTCCTTGCCCACTCGATGGCCGACGTGCAAGACGACGTGCACCAGGAGCTGATGTGGGATCTGCGAGCGCTTGCCGCCGCCGACCTCGTCACCGATGAGCGGGTCGCCCAAGCTGGGGTGCCACTTTCAGTGGCCGGCTTGTATCCGTCATTGCACCTGAACGTGAGTGAGTGCTATCGCAAGCTGGGTGATTTCGGCCGCGCCCGTGAGCACCTCCAGCAGGCGCGGGCCGAGATCGGCGCGCTTGGCGACGACGAGTATGGACAGCTCATCAGGGGCGGCCTGGAGCGGCTTGCCGAACAGTTGGGCGAGGCCACCTGACCGCACCCCGGCGAATTCTCTGCAGCAGCTGTTGATCTTCTTCGTGACCTCTCGCCTGAGCGTGCTCGTCTCGCCCGTCGGATGTGGCTCCACTCGGGTGACAGGGTCGCCTACGACAGGTGCGCGACCATCTCGGCGAACTCCTCCGGGGAAACGATCCGCACGCCGAGGGATTCGGCCTTCGCCCGCTTCGACCCCGCGTTGTCTCCCGCGACGACCAACGAGGTCTTCGCCGAAACGCTGGAGGACGCCCGGCCTCCGGCCTTTTCGATGAGCTCGTTCATCTGGTTGCGGGACAATGCCGCCAGCTGCCCGCTCATCGCGCCCGTGACCACGACCGTCATCCTGGCCAGTGGCAGAGCAGCCGGCTCGTCGCCGCCCGACGTCGGTGTGGTCGTGCCGCCCTCGTCACCGGCCACCGCCGCCACACCGGGCTCGACCATGTTCACCCCGGCGCGGACGAGCTTGTCGATGAGGTCGCTCAACTCGGCCAGCTCAGCGACAATCACGGGCGCCTTCTCCGGGCCGATGCCGTCCACCTTCTGGAACCCCTCGGCGTCGGCCGCACGGACGGCCTCCATGGTGCCGAAGTGCCGGGCGATGCGGCGGCTCATCGAGCGCCCCGTCCCCCTGACCCCGAGCGCGCAGAACACCCGGCTCAGCGGTCTGGTCTTGGCCCTGTCGATGGCGGTCAGGAGGTTGTCGGTGGACACCTCCCCCATCCGCTCCAGGCCCAGTAGCTGCTCGCGTGTGAGGAAGAACAGATCGCCGAAGTCGGCGATCAACCCCGCGTCCAGCATCTGCTGGACGCGGTTGTCGGCCAGCCCTTCCACGTCCAGTTGGTCGCGGCCGACCGCGTACCGGATCGAGGCGATCGCGCGGCAGTCTCGGCCTCGCACGCACCTCCACCGCTCCTGCGACGTGTCGATCTCACCGCCGCAGGTCGGGCACACCTCCGGGAACACGATGGGCTGCTCGTCGCCGGTGCGCAGGTGCACCACCGGGGACTCCACCCGCGGGATCACGTCGCCGGCCTTATAGACGACGACACTGTCCATCAGCATCAGCCCGCGGCGCTTGATGTCGGAGGGGTTGTGCAGCGTCGCGTACGTCACGACGGAGCCGTCCAGCTCCACCGGCTCCAGAACCGCTCGCGGGGCGATCACACCGGTCCGGCCGGTGTTCCACTCCACCTTGAGCAGCTTCGTGATCTTCTGCACGGCGGGCAGCTTGTACGCGATCGCCCACCGCGGCGCCCGCGAGCTGAACCCGGCCTGCGCCTGATCCGACGCATCGTCCGCCTTGATCACGATGCCGTCGATCCCGAACGGCAGCTCCGGCCGTGCGGCCGCGATCTCCTCGATCCGCTGCTGCACCTGCTCCAAAGTAGTCGCGACGATCCCGGCAACCGGGGTCCCGGCCGTGGTCTGCACACCCTGGCCGGCAACCCAGTCCATCACCTGGCTGTGCGGCAACTCCCGGAGCCGCGTCGCGAGGTCGGACGTGTCACCGGGCAGCGGCAAGGCGCCGTAGCCGAAGAACGTCAGCTCGCACACGTACGGCCGGTCCTGCGCCCTCAGCGTGCCCGCGGCGGCACTGCGCGGGTTCGCGAACGTGGTCCCGTCATGCGCTTGCCGTTTCGCACACGCCTCCTCGAACTGCCGGGCGGTCATCATCACCTCGCCACGCAGCTCCACGGTGACCCAATCGGCCAGCCGCCCGGGGAGACCGACGATCGTGCCGATCGCGTGTGAGACGTCCTCGCCTGCGCTCCCGTCGCCGCGGGTGACCAACTGGACGAGGCGGCCGTCACGGTAGCGGGCGGCGATCGCCAGCCCGTCCAGCTTCGGCTCCACGGACCATGCGGTTACCGGACGGCCGAGGCGGCGTTCCAGCGAGGCGGTCCAGCCGGCCAGCTCCTCAGGCCCGAACACGTTGTCCAAGCTGAGCATGGGCACCGTGTGCGGGACATCACCCACGACTCCGGCGACCTTGCCCGTCGGCGAGGCCTCCAGCACTTGATCGGGGTGGGCCTTCTCGTAGGCCGCGATGCCACGGACGAGCCTGTCGTAGGCGTCATCGTCCAGGGAGGAGGTGCCGTCACCGTAATAGGCCGCGGCCGCGTCGGCCGCCAGCTGGACCGCCTCGGCGTAGGCGGTCTCGTCGGGGATCGCGTCGATTGCGGGCGCTTCAGTCATGCGGCCATCGTGCCGGGTGGGTCCGACAAAGACGTCCGTCGCCTCTGCCCCGCATCCAACGGAGGTGTCGGATGAGCGGGATGTGGCGGTGACCTCGGCGGTGACCTCGGCGGTGCGCCCGCCCGGTCCGGTCGCGACCCGGCGCGGTGCGTCGGCCCGCTCGACCGTCCATGTCGGCCGGGTTCAGTTCGATGCCGGCGGCGACCTCCTGCGGGCTCGGGCACAGGACGCCGGGATCCTGGTTCCACGACCACGACCACGACCACGGCGCGGCCGAGCCGTGGCCGACGACCAGCAGCCGCCCTCCCCGGCGCAGTGCGCGCGGCGGCCTCAAGCCGATCAGGCGCTTCGGGATGAGAGCGAGCGGTGAACTCAGCCGGAGACCCTGCGGCGGAAAGCAGCCCTCAGCGGGGCCGCGACGATCGGGGTGGTGATGAGCAGAGCAGCGCGGAGGGCAGACGGGCAAGGGCAGGGGGCGCGTGCGACGTCAGCAGCTCACGTGGCCTGCGGTCGCACCACCGACCCCCGCTGGTTCAGGCGCTTTCCCTGCGCCGCCAGCGGGCCAGGATGCGCTGGTCCCGCTCGGCCTCGTCTCCCTGCCACAGCTCAGCTTCCCGCTGCGCGTAGGGCAGCCACTGCGGGTATTCCGGGTCGTCCGGGCGGACCTCTCGGGTGCCGTCGACTTTGGTCCCGTCAGGCAGGGTGGTCGCGGCCGGCACGCGGAGGACACCGCCGGGCAGCATTATCACGCTCATCGCCGCGCCTCTCCGATCGAACAGCCGAGACCATGGCCGCTCAGCCAGCATAACCGCAACGTTTGCCCGGTTACCATCACACGCCCCTCTCCGGGGCGCGTCATCGGATGCCGTAGCGACCCGACAGCCAGTGATAGGCGCGTTCGGCCAGCGCCTCGTCCCCTCCGAACAGGCGGATCAGGCGCGTGACCTTCCGGATGAGCGTGCACGCGAAGGCCTCGGCGAACAACTCGCCGGCATCCTCCCGGTAGGGCGGCACCATGCGGTCCCGGCAGCTGTCCTGCAGCCGCAGCCAGAACTCCTCGCGTGACGGGTATCCGTCCATGTGATCGCAGGCATGCCCCAACTCGTGGCCGCACACGCTGACACTCGTCGACGGGGCAGTGCCGATCCCGATACGGCGGGTGTTGGGATCGTAGACTCCCGGGGTCAGATCCCATGAGGCGTCCTGGACGGGCAGTCGCAGGCTTCGTAAGGACGCGAACCCAGGCAGGTCCGGCACCGAGCCGTAGCCCAAACAGATGCCCCCGGTGAGGTGGGCCGCCAAGCGGACCGCAAGGCTGTGAGGCACCGCGGCCAGCGTCATCACGGCGAGGAGCAACTCGGCGTCGGGGAAGGTGTCCGGACTCCAGCCTCGTGTCAGCCGCTCCTCCAGGGGCCCCACGTGCGTCCACCCGGGGCGTCCCCGATTCCGGCCGACCAATCGCGAGCCCTCCGCCTCTTGCCGCAAGATCAGGTGCAACTCTAGTCAGGACTCGGGCGACGGGCATACGGCTCAACAGACGTGGTGAGCCGACCCGGCTTCACACGGACGTGTGCCAGACGCTGTCGCCGTACGCCTGCCCTGCTCGCTCACGCCCTGTGCCGCGACCACCGAATCGAGCGACTCACGGACCGCGTCGATCAGTCTCCGGCTGCGGTCCAGGGCGACCTGCAGGCCGGTCGCGGGGGGCGAGCCGGCGCTCTGATGCAGGACGACGCCGAGGATCAGCCACGTACGGCCGGCGGCTGCGGCCTTGGCCGCCCACATCAGGGCACCGCCGGCCGGCATGGTGGAACCGGTCTTGAGGCGGGGATCGTGACCATGGGCTTGGCGACGATCGAGCGGAACACCGGGTCCTTCATCACCTGCCGGGCCGGCCTCAAATGCGGAGGCCGTGGGACCGCCCTCGGGCATGGTTTGAGGTGTGACCTGAAGGGTGGCCAGTTCGCGGGCGCGGCCCGGGCAAGGCGAGATCCGACCGGGGTCGGAGCCGAGGTGCTGGCGTCGGCCCCACGCCTTACCGCGTCGGCAAAGGTCGGCCCCGGACTGACTGACGGATCGACTGGCAGCGCGGTAGGCGCGCTGGCTGCAGGCCTGCGAGCAGTGAGACGCGGCCGCTCCCGCCGACGTCGGGCGGACGGGACGGGAGCTCAGGTGAGAGCGGGTTCGGGACCCGACGCGGGACCAACCACGGCGGGGGCTTCGTCCAGAGGCTGCGGTGGAGCGTTGAACACCACCTCGTCGAGACGGCCCTCGGAACGGGCGACCAGGACGGGCACCACCATCTGCCCCGTGACGTTGGTCGCGGTACGGATCATGTCGAGGATCGGGTCGATCGCCAGGAGCAGCCCGACGCCCTCCAGGGGCAGGCCCAGCGTGCTCAGCGTCAGGGTGAGCATCACGATCGCACCGGTCAGACCGGCGGTCGCGGCCGAGCCGACCACGGAGACGAACGCGATCAGCAGGTAGTGCCCCACGCCGAGATGGACGCCGAACACCTGGGCCACGAAGATCGCCGCGAGCGCGGGATAGATGGCGGCGCAGCCGTCCATCTTGGTGGTCGCTCCGAAAGGCACCGCGAAGGCGGCGTAGTCGCGGTCCACACCCAGGCGCTCGGTGGTGACCCGCTGGGTGAGCGGCATGGTCCCGACTGAGGAGCGGGAGACGAAGGCCAGCTCGATCGCGGGCCAGGCCTTGCGATAGAAGGTGAGCGGGCTGACCTTGCCGACGAAGGCGAGCAGCAGCGGGTAGCTCACCAGGAGCACCAGCAGGCAGCCGATGTACACGCCCGCGCTGAGCTTTGCGAGCGGGGCGAGCAGGTCCCAGCCGTAGCTGGCCACCGACTTGCCGATCAGACCGGCGGTGCCGATCGGGGCCAGCCTGATGACCCACCACAGAGCCTTCTGAACCAGATCGAGGACGGACCGGCTGAAGCCGAGGAACGGCTCGGCCTTCTCGCCGACCGCCAGGGCGGCGGCGCCGAGGACGACCCCCAGAAAGACGATCTGGAGGACGTTGAGCTCGGTGAAGGCGGTGACGATGTTGGTCGGGATGATGCCGGTCAGGAAGTCCAGCCAGGTTCCCGCGCCCTCCAGGTCGACGGCCTTCGCCCCCGCGGTGGAGATGGTGACGCCCTGGCCGGGATTGAGAATCAGGCCGAGGCCGAGGCCGAAGACCACCGCGATCAGCGAGGTGATCAGGAACCACAGCAGCGTCTTTCCCGCGAGCCTGGCGGCGCCGCTGACGTTGCGCAGGTTGGCCACGCTGACGACGACCGCTGTGAAGACCAGCGGCGCGACCGCGAGTTTGAGGAGCTGGACGAAGATCTTGCCGACTTCGGTGAGGGTGGCGGTGAGCCAGGTGATGTCACCGGCGCGGGCGACGAACCCGAGGGCGGCGCCTATCACCAGACCGAGCAGCAACTGCAGGGAAAAGGAGAGTTTCTTCACGAACGAGACTCCGGCAGAAGGGCATGCTGACGCCGAGGCGGCATGCGAGGTGAGGGGAAAGGAGTGGTGACTGCGCTCAGGGACAGAGGCGACTGTTCAGGCGGCACAGGTCGACGTGCAGTCGCTCCACGAGCCACACGATCACCGGGAAGAACCTCATAACGCGACAAAGCCTCCTCAACCGGCCATAAATTCCGGCTTCCTCTGTGATCCGTATCACGTTCCGCTGCGCGAGAGAAGCCTCAACCGCACCAGAAATCCGACCGGCCAGGCGCGACCGCCCAGGCCCGCGTAGCTCAAAGGGCCCCCGCGCAGCCGTACGGACTGGGCTGCAGGGGTGGCGTTGTCAGCAGCGTGACCGGGATGAGCGATCGGTTGCCCGCCGAGGAGCCGGTCGCGTAGGCGGCCGTCGAGGGTGGCGCACTCCTTGAGCGCGCGACCATCAGCCGAGAAGATCATCGATCCGGCCGGCCGGCCACCGCGGACGTCCGCTACCGTCGGCCGAGTCGATCTACGTCGAGCTGATGGAGTGGCCGTGGAGCGGGCGCCGGACACGCCGGTAAGCCGCGCGGGAGCGCTGCGTGTCGGGATCGTCCTGGCCGCCTCGGGGCCCGTCGTGCTGAGAGCCTTCACGCTCGGCCCGGCGGACATGGACGGCACGATCTGCTGGCGGCTGCCGGCCACCGTGCCGCTCTTCCTGTCCAGGACGACGACGTGGGGACTGCTGTCTCTCGCGGAGCTTCTGCTTCCGGTGATCCTCGCCGGGCTGTTTCTGCTGTCCTCTCGCTGGACCGTGCCCTTGGGCGCCGTCGCGGTGCTGGCCGTCCTCGCGTTCCGGCTGCTGGTGACGCTCCGCGGCGTCTTCGCCGGTCGGCTCAGCGAACAGTGGCCCTGGCCGTCGATCGTCTGCTACGGGGCGGCGTTCCTCATGCTGCTCGCGGTGGCGCCGCCACCCAGACCGCGGGCGGGAAAGGAGGTCGTCGTGTGGACGGCGGCCGCGGGGGCGGCGGCGTGGATGTCGGCCCGGCTCCCTGTCCTGCTGCGAGGAGAGGCCGACAGCCTGTTCGGATGGGTCGCCTCCGGCCAACCCCGTTCGCTGTGGAACTTCCCCGTGCTCTGGTCGTGCAAGGCCGACGTCGACGGCCTGCTGGTCGTCCTCGTCGCCCTGGTGGCGACGGCGAGCACCGTCCTGGCGGACCGGCCGCGGCGCCGTCTCACGCTGGCGACCGCGATGCTTCTCGTCCTCGCGGCATTGGAGGGGTACATCCCGGCCGTGATTCTGATGGATACCGAGAAGCTGAGGCAGGAGTTCCAGTTCGAGGCGATCATGCTGATCCGCTGGCACCTGCTCCTCGCCGCAGCCCTCGTTGTCGCCGCCGCCTTCGCAGTACGGCCGGTTCACCCAGACGCTGTCCCGTCATAGCCGGTCACCATCCGCGCCGAGGCTCTCTGACGGTGGTGCACAGCCGCCCAGAGGGTCCTGGCGCAGCCGTGCGGACCGAGGGTGAGCGGGAGGCTTGCCGACTCCACCGGAGGTCAGGGCGGACACCGCCCTGGACGGCCGTGGCCCCGCCCCATAGATACAACTTGCATCTATGGCTGCTACGCTCCTCGCATGGCCGATCCCGCGAAGCGCCCGTCCGCCGCCCATACCGCGTACGCCGTGACCAAGGAGCTGATCCTTTCCGGCGAGCTGCCGGGTGGGAGCCTCATCAGCGAGGGTGAGATCGCCGAACGGGTACGCGTGAGCAGGACGCCCGTCCGGGAGGCGTTCCTGCGGCTGGAGTCGGAGGAACTGCTGGCGCTCCACCCCAAGCGCGGTGCGGTGGTGGTGCCGGTGCCGCCGGGAGAGGCCGCGGACGTCCTGGAGCTGCGGCTGGCCCTCGAACGGTCCGCGGCGGAGCGCATCGCGCGAACCGGTCTGCGCGGCGATCACCACGAGAAGATGCGGGAACTGCTGCGACGTCAGCGGGCCCTCGCCGAGGCCGCGGACGTCGGCCGGTTCGCCGACGCGGACGAGGCGTTTCACCGGTGCATCGTCGAAGCGTCGGGAAACCGGCTGGCCAGCCGGTTCTACGCCACGCTGGGCGACCGGCAGCGGCGCATGAGCATCTCCGCGCTGCGTCCGCGGCCGGAGCGGCTGTCCCTGCTGGCCGACGAGCACGAGGCCCTCCTCGACCATCTCCTCGGCGGCGACAGCGCGGCCTTCGCCTCGGCCCTGCTCGGTCATCTCACCGCGACGCACGGCTCGCCGTACACCGCCGGCCGCGACGACCGCTGACCCGCGTCTCCGCACGCACGCTCATCCGCGAAGGTCTGACTTTTCCATGCCCGAAACCCAGCGGATGCCGGAACCCCGGCAGGCCGCCCCCTCCCCCGCCACCACACCTGCAATCACATCCTGGCCGGGCTCCTGGCGGACCGTGGCCGCGGCGATGTTCGCCTGCGGCTGGGGCGGCAACCAGTTCACCCCGCTGCTGCTGATGTACCGCCGGTTGGGCGGCTACTCCACGCTCAGCGTCGACGCCTTCCTCGGCGCGTACGTCGTCGGACTCGTGCCGGGGCTCCTGCTCGCCGGGCCCGTATCCGACCGGCGGGGGCGACGTCCCGTGCTGGTGGCCGGCACCGTCGCCTCGGCCGTCGCGAGCCTGGTGCTCTGCTTCGGCGGCCAGAGCGCCTGGCCAATCTACGCGGGACGGCTGATCATCGGTTTCGCGGTCGGCATCGCCATGTCGGTGGGCAGCAGCTGGGTGAAGGAGCTGTCGAGCGGGGCCGGCGGCGGGCTCGCCGCACGCCGCGCCGCACTGTGCCAGACGGCGGGATTCGGCCTCGGCGCGGGTGTCGCGGGCGTGCTGGCCCAGTGGGGACCATGGCCCATGGTGACCCCGTACGCCGTTCACCTCCTCCTCACCGTGGCGATGCCCGTGCTGCTCCTGCGGGTGCCGGAGACGCGGCCGCCGCTCGCGCACGCGACGGTTTCGGTCCGGCAGCTCCTCACGGCACTGGTGAACGACCTGCGTGTCCCCCCGCCGGCCCGCAGGAGGTTCCGGCTCGTGGTCCTGCCGATGGCGCCGTGGGTGTTCGGCGCGGCCGGCCTGGCGTACGCGGTCATGCCCCAGCTGGTCGGCTTCCGCGTCGGGGACTGGGGGCTGGCGTACGCGACCGGGTTGACCGTGCTGACCCTGGGCACGGGCGTGGCCGTGCAGCCCGTGGCCAGATGGCTTCACGGTGACGTGGGAAGCGGCGAGGCGGGAAACGGCCAGGCGGGAAACGGCCAGGCGGGAACCCGTATGGGACGGGCCCCGGTGGCGGCGATGGCCGTGATGCTCCTCGGCGCGGCGCTGTGCGCGGCGAACGCGGTGCTGCTGTCGCCGTGGCTCGCGGCCGTCGCCGCGGCCGCCCTGGGCGCCGGTTACGGCATCGCGGTGGTCTCCGGGCTGCTGGAGATCCAGCGCATGGCCGGCCCCGACGACCTGGCCGGCCTGACCGGCGTCTACTACACGCTCGCCTACGCGGGCTTCCTGCTCCCCACCGTGCTGGCCGGCTTGTCGTCGTGGCTCTCCTATCCCGTCATGCTGGCGGCGGTGGCGGCCGCGGCCCTGGTCTGCCTGGGCCTCGTCGTGACCGGCACCCGCGTCACGGAGCCCGCGGCCGATTCGATGACGACAGCGCGGTGACGACTTCCAAGCGTCCCGCCTGAAGCTTCCGGACGCTGAAGCTTTCAGGCGGCGCGGCGCGCGGCGGCATCGGGCGGTGCGGCGTTCGCCGAGATGAGAGCGGGCGATCTCCCCCGGCTCGCCCGCGCGTACGGCGGGCGGTGCGGTCGCGCGCTGTACGCACCCGACCGGCCGGTGAATCGTGCGTGGTGACGAAGATCTCGCGCGGTGGGGAGGCACGGCATGGCGGTGCGGCTGGGAGCGCGTCTCATGGCGATGGTCGCGGCGATGATCCTCGTGCCGGTCACGGCGGTCCTCACGGGCACCCCCGCCGCCGCGGACACCCGCGTCGACAATCCCTACGTGGCCGCCGAACGCTACGTCGATCCCTGGTGGTCGGCGTCGGCCGCGACCGAGCCCGGCGGCGCGGCGGTGGCCGACCAGCCGACCGGCGTCTGGCTCGACCGCCTCTCCCTCATCGAGGGCACCGCCTCCTCCCCCGGGCTGCGCGCGCATCTGAACGAGGCCGTCCTGCAGGACGCCTTCGGCCCGGCCCCGCTCACGATCCAGATCGTGCTGGACGACCTGCCCGACCGGAACTGCACCCACCTGGTCTCCAACGGAGACTTCAGCGTGACGTCCGACGGCCTGAACCGCTACCGGACCGAGTACGTCGATCCGATCGCCGAGATCCTGGCCGACCCGGCCTACCAGCGGTTGCGCATCGTGGCGATCGTCGAACCCGACTTCCTTCCCGGGCTGCTCCTGCCCGCCGCCACCTCCCGCTGCGCCGCCGTACAGGCGAGCGGCGCCTACCCCGCGGCGGTGCGGTACGCGATGACCCGGCTGCACGCCATCCCCAACGTGTACGTCTACCTCGACGCCTCCGAACACGGCGTCGCCGGCCATCCGGACAACTTCGGCCGGGCCGCCGACCTGCTCGCGAGCATCGCGGGCGCGAGCGGGGGAGCACCGACGCCCGTGCACGGCTTCACGGTGAACGTCGCGGGCTACGGCGCCCTGGTCGAGCCGTACTACAACACCCACATGGGCCTGCCGGTGAAGAGCTCGCGGTGGGTGGCCGGAAACGACTACGTGGACGAGCTGTCGTTCGCCCAGGCGTTCCGGCAGCGCCTCATCGCGGCCGGCTTCGGGTCCGGCATCGGCATGGTGATCGACACCTCGCGCAGCGGCTGGGGCGGCCCGTATCGCCCGGTTCGCGGAAGCACCTCCGGCGACGTGAACCGGTTCGTCGACGAGTCCCGGACGGACCGCCGTTACAGCGTCGGCGACTGGTGCAACCAGGCCGGCGCCGGGCTCGGCGCGCGGCCCACGGCCATCCCCGCCGCAGGTATCGACGCGTACGCGTGGATCAAGCCGCCGGGCGTCTCCGACGGCTCGAGCGTGAACGTCACGAGTCCCGACGGCATCAGGCCCGACCCGATGTGCGATCCCACATACACCCAGGCGACCGTGCCCAGCGGAGCACTGCCGTACGCCCCGCCGGCCGGGGAGTGGTTCGGGGCGCAGTTCCAGCAGCTCCTCGCCAACGCCTACCCGCCGCTGTGAGGCACCGGCTGACACTTCAGTGACACTTTGAGATCATGGGTGGGATCTGCGCTGGTAGTGGCATCGGCGGGCGGTGGCTTGATGGCGGCGTCGCCAGTGTGGCCAGTGCAGGATCTGTTCGGTCCGGCGGTGTCGGATCAGGTGAGGGTGAGGGCGGCCAGTAGGCGGCGTAGCGGCCCCGAGTTCGGTCAGCGGCGCGTCACGGTGAGGCATGAGGGCCTTTCAGGTTGGCGTGTAGATGTCGCAATCCGCACCAACCGAAGGCCCTCACCCCTTTACAAGATCATCCGTACGTGTCGCCCCGTACCTAACCTCTGTGGCCAGTACGAATAGCTGGACGTTTGGTACGTGCGCAGTGGGTTCAGCAGTTGCGGTGCACGATATCCGCCCTGTCGTTGTAGTCGTCCCCGACGTAAGAGATCGCCCCAGGGTTGAAGTTGGTGAAGAGGTACTGCGTCCACCCGCCGCCTGCATCTGCCCAGTATTCGACCGAGTTGGTCGTGCTGTTGTCGGCCGAGGATATGCGGTCTCTCCAGCCATATGGTGCGAGGTCCTGCGTGCCGCAGTCCGAAAGCTTGCCTCGCGGGTAGCCGAAATTGATGTC